>NZ_OMOQ01000003.1 GCF_900302475.1 Defluviimonas aquaemixtae | reverse complement strand
ACTCGTCGGTGTGGCAGATGCCCGTCGCCCTGATCTCGACCATCACCTCGCCAGACTTCGGCCCGGCAAGCTCGACGTCCATGATCTCCAACGGTTTTCCAGCGGCAACGGCAACAGCGGCGCGGCTTTTCATCTGTCCAGTCTCCCTGCTATGTTTTCGAGGAGGATGAGCGAATTCGGCATTCGGCACAAGGATAGGACGATGCGGATCGATTGGACTTTCTTGGCAGTGGCGACGCTCGGGCTCGGCGCCTGTGTGGCCACCGTCGAGCCCGAGCCGGGCCCCGGCAGCGGGGCGGACGCCTGCGGGGCGGCGGACCTGCAGTTCATGGTCGGTCAATCGGAAGACATTCTTGCAGCGATGACCTTCCCGGCGCCCATGCGGGTCATCCATCCGGGCCAGGCAGTCACGATGGACTACAACCCGAAACGTCTCAATATCGAGATTGACGGAGTCGGGCGGATCGCACGAGTCCGCTGCGGCTGATCGGGCAGCGGTCAGTCTGCCATCGCCGGCAGCCCGCCCAGCACCATGTTGGCGACCAGTTCAGCGTAGCTTTCGCGCGAAAGGCCCTGACCGGTGCGATGCCAGAGGAAGAACCAGTTCAGCATGGCGAAGACCGACATCGTCGCGGCGAAAAGTCTGTCGCCGGAAAGGTTAGGCCTCAGCGCGGCAAGCGTCTCGGCCATCGCCTCCACCAATCTGCGTTGATGCCCGCGCAGGATGCTCCGCTGCCCGGGCGGCAGGGCGGAGAGCGCGTCGAGTTGCAACCGATGCTCGGCATCGGCATCCCGGTAGGCCAGAAGGATCGCCCTGACGAGGGCCCGGAGCCGCGGCTCGGGCGCGCGCTCAGCGACCGCGCCGACCGTCGCGACGAGCCGGGAGAGATGCATGTCGAGGATGTCGAAGAGCAGCGCCTCCTTCGAGGCGTGGTAGTGGTAGAGCAGCGCCTTCGACACGCCGCAGGCCCGCGCCGCGCCCGCCATAGAGGCGCGGCCGAAGCCGTGCTCGGCAAAATAGCTCGCCGCGCCAGCCCGGATCGCCATGCGCTTGTCCTCATGATCGCGCGCAAGGCCCCTCGGCATCGGCTCAGTCCTTCGGGCGGTTGTCGACGATCCTGATTGCCTTGCCCTGGCTGCGCGGCAGCCCGCCCGGATCGGAGACCTGCACGGCGACCTTGACCCCCGCCGCATCCCGCACCGCGGACTGGAGCTGGACCGATGCTGCGAGCCGTTCGGAGGCGTCTGAATGCCCCTCCGCCGCCTCGACATGGACCGTCATCGCGTCCATTCGTCCCTCGCGCCCAAGTTCGATCTGGAAGTTAGGCGCGAAGGTCGCGATCTTCAGGACCTGCTCCTCGATCTGTGTCGGAAAGACGTTCACGCCTCTCAGCGCGATCATGTCGTCCGACCGCCCCGTCACCTTCTCCATGCGCCGCATCGACCGCGCCGTGCCGGGCAGGAGCCGCGTGAGGTCGCGCGTGCGGTAGCGGATGACCGGCATCGCCTCTTTGGTGAGCGAGGTGAAGACCAACTCGCCCCTCTCGCCCTCGGCCACCGGCTGCCCCGTCTCCGGGTCAACGATCTCGGGGTAGAAATGATCCTCCCAGATGTGCAGCCCGTCCTTCGTTTCGACGCATTCGTTGGCGACGCCTGGACCGATGACCTCGGAAAGCCCGTAGATGTCCACCGCGTGCATGTCGAACGCGCCCTCGATCTCGGCGCGCATCGCGTTGGTCCAGGGCTCGGCCCCGAAGATGCCGACCTCTAAGGGGCTCTCGCGCGGGTCCCGCCCCTGCGCGCGGTACTCGTCGAGGATGGCGAGCATGTACGACGGCGTGACCATGATCGTCGTGGCGCCGAAATCCTCGATCAGCTGGACCTGGCGCGGGGTCACGCCGCCCGAGACGGGCACTACCGTGCAGCCGAGCTTCTCGGCCCCGTAGTGCGCGCCGAGGCCGCCGGTGAAGAGCCCGTAGCCGTAGGCGACATGGACGACATCGCCCGCCCGCGTCCCTGCCGCACGCATCGACCGCGCGACGCAGTCAGCCCAAGTGCCGATGTCCTTCGCCGTGTAGCCGACGACCGTGGGCTTACCTGTCGTGCCCGACGAGGCGTGCAGCCGCACCACCTTTTCCCGCGGCACCGCGAACATGCCGAAGGGATAGTTGGCGCGCAGGTCGGCCTTTGTCGTGAACGGGAACTTCGCAAGGTCGGAAAGCGTCAGCAGGTCGCCGGGATGGACGCCCGCCGCGTCGAGGCTTTCCCGGTAGAAGGGCACGTGATCGTAGGCGTGCTTTAGCGACCATTTCAGACGCTTCAGCTGAAGGGTCTCGATCTCGTCGCGGCTCGCGATCTCGATCGGGTCGAGCGTCTTGCGGTCCGGTGTCAGATCCCTCATCGCGGCCTCCTTACGGGCGCTCCAACAGAAGCGAGACACCCTGTCCGACGCCCACGCACATCGTGCAAAGTGCGTGTTCTGCCCCGCGCTTGCCCATCTCGACCGCCGCCGTCAGCGCCAGCCGGGCCCCGGACATGCCGAGCGGATGACCGAGCGCGATCGCGCCGCCGTTCGGGTTCACCTGCTCCGCATCATCGGGCAGCCCGAGCCCGCGCAGCACGGCGAGCGCCTGGGCGGCGAATGCTTCGTTGAGTTCGATGAGACCGATGTCCTTCATGGAAAGTCCGTGCTGCGCCAAGAGTTTCTCGGTCGCCGGGACCGGCCCCATCCCCATGATCCGCGGCGCGACGCCCGCCGAGGCCATGCCTTTGATCCGCGCCCTGGGGATTAGCCCGTGCCGCGTCACCGCCGCCTCCGAGGCCACGATCAGCGCCGCCGCGCCGTCATTCACGCCCGAGGCATTGCCAGCGGTGATCGTTCCGCCCACCCGGAACGGCGTGTGCAGCGCTGCGAGCTTCTCGGCGGTGGATTCGCGCGGATGTTCGTCGCGCTCGACCACCACCGGCACGCCCCGGCGCTGCGGCACGCTGACCGGCGCGATCTCCTCGGCCATCCGGCCCGAGGCGATGGCGGCGAGCGCCCGGGTCTGCGAGCGGAGTGCGAAGGCGTCCTGGTCGGCGCGCGAGACGTTGAACTCCTCGGCCACGTTCTCGGCGGTCTCGGGCATGGAGTCGATGCCGTATTGCGCCTTCAGGGCGGGGTTCACGAAGCGCCAGCCAATGGTGGTGTCGTAAATCTCGGTGTTGCGCGAGAACGCCGCCTCGGCCTTGGGCATGACGAAGGGCGCACGGCTCATGCTCTCGACGCCGCCGCCAATGACGACTTCGGCCTCGCCCAGCCGGACGGCGCGGGCGGCCATGCCCACCGCGTCGAGCCCCGACCCGCAGAGCCGGTTCACCGTGACGCCCGGCACGTCACGCGGCAGCCCGGACAGGAGCGCCGCCATCCGCGCCACGTTGCGGTTGTCCTCGCCCGCCTGGTTGGCGCAGCCGATGATAACCTCGTCCACCGCCTCGCCCGGCAGGCCCGGCGCCGCCGCCATCACCGCCCGGATCACGCCGGCCAGAAGATCGTCGGGCCTGACCGATGACAGCGCCCCGCCATAGCGCCCGATGGGTGTGCGGAGACCCTCGCAGAGAAACGCCTCGGTCATGACTTCTCCTCGAAATGCTGGCCCTCGACCTGCCGGGAGGCACCGCGGAAGAGCGCCACCTTGCGCCCGTCGCCGCCCGTTACGGTCACGTCGTAGGTGCCCGAGCGGCCATTCAGGCTTACCTCGACCGCCTCGGCCTTCAGCCGCTCCCCCTCCCGCCCCGGCGAGAGGTAGGTGATCGCGTTGTGCTGCGCCACGACGATGCGGTTGTAGCTGTTGCAGGCAAAGGCGAAGGCGCTGTCGGCAAGCGTGAAGATGTAGCCGCCGTGACAGATACCGTGGCCGTTCAGATGCTCGGGCCCCACCGTGAACGAGAGGACCGCACGTCCCGGCCCCACGGCGTCCAGCGTCATGCCGAGAAGCTTCGAGGCCGCGTCGCCCGCCCACATTGTGGCGGCGCTTCGCTCGGCGCGGTCCTGCGGTGTCATGGGCGTCCTCCGTCCGCGATGCTGCTACATATTCGACCGGACGGTCAAGAGTGTTGCGTGCGCATCCCGCCGCGCTAGACTGCCCGGAAACGCCGGAGGCCGCCATGCTCACCCCATCCTCCTACATCGCCGGGCGCTGGATCCCGCCCGGCGCTTCGGCCCAGGTGATCGAGAGCCCCGTGACCGGGGAAGCGATCGCACGCGCGGGCTCTGACGAGCTCGACTTCGGTGCGGCGGTGGAGTGGGCAACCGGCACCGGCGGTCCGGCGCTGCGCGCCATGAACATCCACGACAGGGCGCGGATGGTGAAGGCCGTGGCGCTGATGCTCCAGGAACGGAAGGAGGAGCTCTACGCGCTCAACCCGCTGACCGGCGCGACCCGCAAGGACGGTTGGATCGACATCGAGGGCGGCATCATGACCGCGCTGACGATGGCGTCGAAGGCGCGGCGCGGGATGCCGGACGGTGCGATCCATCTCGACGGCGAGGTAGAGCGGCTGTCGCGGACGGGAACGTTTCTTGGCCGCCACATCGCCGTGTCGCTTCGCGGCGTCGCTGTCCAGATCAACGCGTTCAACTTCCCGGTCTGGGGGATGCTCGAAAAGCTCGCGCCCGCGCTCATCGCGGGCGTACCCGTGATCGTCAAGCCTGCGACCCAGACAAGCTATTTGACCGAGGCGGCTTTCCGGATGATCGTCGAAAGTGGGCTCGTCCCCGAAGGCACGGTGCAGCTCGTCGTAGGAGGCACGGGCGATCTTCTCGACCGGCTCGGGCCGCAGGACGTCATCAGCTTCACCGGCTCCGCCGCGACCGCGCTGAAGCTTCGAGCGAACCCGCGCCTCTTGGCCGCCTCCACCCGCTTCATCGCCGAGCAGGACAGCCTGAACGCCGCCGTTCTCGGCCCCGACGCTGGGCCGGGCACGCCGGAGTTCGACCTTTTCATCAAGGAGGCGGCGGTCGAGATGACGGTGAAGGCGGGTCAGAAATGCACCGCCATCCGCCGCGTGATCGCGCCAGCGGCGCATGCGCGAGCCGTCGCCGACGCGTTGTCCGCCCGACTCGCCGATATCACGATCGGCGACCCGGCCGATCCGGCTACCCGGATGGGCGCGCTCGTCTCCACCGGACAGAAGCAGGACGTCGCCGCCCGCGCCGCGGAGATCGCGGCCGAGGCCCGGCTCGCCTTCCGCCATTCCGGCGCACCCGCAGAGGGCGCCTTCGCAGCGCCCGAGCTCTACCTTTGCGACGATCCCGACGCCGCCCGCGCGGTGCACGATACCGAGGCCTTCGGCCCGGTGGCGACGATCCTGCCCGCCCGCGACCTCGACCATGCGGCCCGGCTCGCCAATCTCGGCGGCGGCAGCCTCGTATCCTCGCTTTTCACGCATGACCCTGACATCGCCCGCACCTATGCCCTCAAGGCTGCCGCCTGGCATGGCCGCATCTACGTGAACGACCGCGACAGTGCGGCCGAAGCGACTGGCCACGGCTCGCCCCTGCCGCACATGATCCATGGCGGGCCGGGCCGCGCGGGTGGTGGCGAGGAGCTGGGCGGCGTGCGCGGCGTCCTGCACTACATGGCACGGACGGCGGTGCAGGGCAGCCCGCGGATGCTTTCCGCCATCACCGGCGAACATGCGCCTGGCGACAAGAGCCATGAGGGTCCCGCCCACCCATTCCGGCGCGATTTCGACGCGCTCGAGATCAGCGAGACGATATTGACCGGGCCGCGCGAGGTCACGCTGGCAGATATCGAACATTTCGCCCAATTCACCGGCGACACGTTCTACGCTCACATGGACGAGAAGGCCGCGAAGGCGAACCCGTTCTTTCCCGGCCGTGTCGCCCACGGCTACCTGATCCTCTCGTTCGCCGCCGGGCTCTTTGTCGACCCGGCACCGGGCCCAGTCCTCGCCAATACCGGGCTGAACGGGCTGAGATTCCGCAAGCCCGTGAGCCCCGGCGACACGATCCGCGTGCGGCTGACCGTGAAGCGAAAGACCCGTCGGACGGAGGATTACGGCGAGGTTGCATGGTCCGTGACAGTGTTGAACCAGTCAGACGAGCCGGTCGCCGAATATGAGCTTTTGACCATGGTCGCGCGTTCAGGCTAAAGCCGGGGAATGGACCCTCTCGCCCCGCTCATTGACGCGCTGCACGCCGAAGGACGCCCCCGGGTCTGGTCGCTCGTCATTACCGTGATGGGCGACGCGGTCCAGCCGCGCGGCGGCCGCGTGGCGCTTGCCCGGCTCGCGCTTATTCTCGGCCGGCTCGGCGTCGAGCCCGGCGCGCTTCGCACCGCGCTTTCGCGGCTTGCGCGGGACGGCTGGGTCGTCCGCGAGCGGACCGGACGGGTGAGCCACTACCGGCTGAGCGCGCGCGGGCTCGCCGAGTACGAGCCCGCCGCCCGGCGCATCTATGCCGCGCCGGCCAAGACGCCGGTCGTCTGGACGCTCGCGCTCACCGAGGACGCGGCCGACGGATTTTCGCTTGGCGGCGGGCTGAGTTTGATCTCGGGGCCGGAGGCGAAGGCCGGGACCGCGCTGTCGGTGACCGGCGGTCTCAGGTGCGCCCCCGGTATCGGCACGAAACTGATGCCGCCCGAACAGCGCACCGCGCTCGACCGGCTGTTTGCCGATCTCGACTGTCTCGACCCGGCCGAATTGAGCCCCGGAGACGCGATGGCGGCGCGCACGCTTCTAATCCACCGCTGGCGGAGGATCTCGCTCCGCTGGCCAGACCTGCCCGCCCCGCTCGCGCCCGTGCCGCCTGGTCCCGCACGGCCCCGCGTTGCCGCCGCCTATCGCCGTCTGCTGCCTGTATCCGAAGCTTGGCTCTCTGACCCCGAAACTGGCGCCGAGCCGCTGCCGGGGGCTGACGCCAGCCTGGCCCGCCGCTTCACTCAGTCCTGAATGGCAACTGGGCGCCCGGTCACGGGATATGGCGCGTGAAGGGATTGGTAAGAGAATGAAATCGTTTCATTTCGTGAATTCTGTTCAGAAACTTTAGCGCGGTTTCACGGGGGGCGAGGCGCGCCCGGACGATCTTCCGATTGAAGATCGTCAGCGCCGAACGCCCGACGCGCAAGCGGAGAGGGGTGGGGGGTGGTGCCATGTGTGGGCACGCGGGTGGTCCTATGTGATCGAGGCTTGGTGGGGTAGAACCCCACCCTACGGCTTGCTCGCGGGCACCGAGGCGCGCTATGGGTTAGTGCGCGGGAGTTTGCAGGTCAGTCGCAATGGCGACTATGAGCCCTTTGCGGATGTGTCATTCTCCCGCTGCGTGCGCTCGCAGAGGAAAGTTCGCTGCGCCGACGCAGAAAACTTACGCTGCTTGGCAGAAGTTAATGCGGCCGTTTAGGTCAAGCGCCGCCAAATTTCTGAAGCAACGCCTGGTCGCGGACTTTGGTGCCGTTCGATCAAGCAGGTCGACCGTCTGCTTTCTGCGCCATCTCATGAGATATTCAAAGGACGCTGTTTCCGTGCAGTGCGTAATGTTAATGAACCGCCAATTACGCCACATTACCCGCGGGCCGAACCGAATTTGGCGGCTGCCCATAGAACCGTAGAAATGCTGGGCGCATCCGCTACGGATTGCCGAAACCGACCTTGCGCGCGACCATCTCGATCGAATCGCCGCTGGTCCCGATGCGAAGCTGCGCTGCCTCCGCCCGGATACGCTTGCCTGCCTTTTCCGACGTTATACCCAAAGCTTTGCCTTCGTGGTGTCGGGTCACTCGGTATGAGCAATCATTGACCAGCGACGTCGGTAGGCCGTTGCCGGCTGGCCGACCTGCTTGCGGAAAGCAGAGCGGAAGCTCGATGGTTCCGAGTATCCGATTTCCGCGGCAATCTCGTCGATCGGCAGTTTCGTGGTCTCGAGCAGCTGCTTGGCTTCCTCGATGCGCAGCCTCTGAACGTACTCCACGGGCGTCAAACCGGTGGCTCGCTTGAACCGGCGCAGGAAGCTCCGCTCGGTCAGGCCACTTCGTTCCGCCATCGCAGCGACCGGTGTCGGGTGTGAATAGTGATCCGCCGCCCAGGCCTGGCCGTCCGCAACCAATCGGTCCTCATGCTGACGGCCAGCCGCGAGCGACGCATATGTCAACTGCCCGACAGAATGCGGATCAAGCAGCCACGACTTTGCAACATGTCGCGCCGTCACCTCTCCAGAAAACCGGCCAATCAGGTAGAGGACAAGATCGGTCCAGGCCGAAGTGCCCCCGGCGGTGATGACACGATGTCCTTCGCCTGCCGGGATCAAGATGCGTTCTCGCCTGACTTTCACTGCGGGAAATCGCCGGGCGAGGCCATCAGCAAAGGCCCAATGTGTCGTCGCCTCCTGACCGTCCAGCAGACCGGATGCCGCGAGAACCATGGCTCCAGAGCAGACGGAGGCGACGATGGAACCTTGGGAGTGGCAGTGCGCGACCCAGGCGGCAACGGGAAGCAGCAGGTCAGGAAGAGGGCTCCGCGGATCGAGGTCTAGAGCTGGAACTACGATCAGATCTGGCGTTGCCCCGCTGTCAAGCCTTCCATCGGGCATCACGACGCGGCCATTCACATCCCGGTATTCCTGACCGTCAAGTGTGCGAAGGCTGCCTTGAAACTTGGGCGGCCCAGGCTGCTCACCATGCAACGTCTCCCAGCCGCGGCCGGCCGACGCAAGCACATCGAGAATAGAGAATGCGATTGCCGTTACGGCGACGGGTGCGCCGACAACGACAGTCCGAATTGATGTGGGCGTGTTTTTAGAGGTCATTGTGTCTGATTTTCACCGTTTATGTCGATCGCCCTTCTAACATCGGTCCCATCGCCGGTCCATAGGAAGCTCACGAACAAACCTGGACCGCCCTTTCAGCGCGCGATCGATACGGAAGGACTTAAGATGCTAGAAGCGTCCCAAAGCATTGCACTCCGTGGCGCGGACCGAACACCCATCGCTGCTGACAATTCCGGGATGTCGTTGCGACAGTCCTCGGGGTCGGTTCGACCCGATCCGCAGCCCGATGCCGGTGCACTCCGGCGAAGCGATCCGGCAAGAGCGGGAGCGCGCGCCACGACCAGACAAGCGGGGACATTCCTGTCTAGGAGCCCTGCCGTCGGATCACCTGAGAATTTCGCAGCCCTTTCCCGGGCCGCCGGGGAAGTCCGCGCTCTCCTACGCCTCGCCGTGCCGATCATGCTGATCTCGCTTGTGAACATGGGGATGGGCATCACCGACGCCACCATGGTTTCCGCCATGTACGGGACCGAGGCATTCGCGGCTGTCGCGGTCGGCAGCGACCTCTACTCGATTATCTTCTATCTCGGCGCAGGCATTGTTGCAGGCGTCGCGCCGTTTTATTCCGCGGCGGTCGCCCGGAATGAATGTCTGGAGCGGGCAAGGCTCCACCGCTCTGGCTGGCTCGTCGTCAGCGGCGTCGCGGCGCTGACCATGCCCATCGTCTGGACGGCGCCGAATTGGCTCGCCCTGGCGGAGCTTGATGCGGAGTTGCTGGACGCAGGGCGCGGCTATACCCGCGCCATGGCGCTGACCCTCGTGCCAATGCTGGGTGTTGCGCTCTATCGAACGGTTCTCACTTCGGCTGAGCGGCCTCGACTGTTCCTTTACGTCACGCTGAGCATGCTGCCCCTGAACGCCGCCGCGAACTACATCTTCATGGCCGGCCTCGCGCCTGTTCCCTCCCTTGGTCCGACCGGGGCAGGCGTTTCGTCTCTTCTCGTTGCCTCGGCGACCCTGGGGGTTCTGTCGGCGATCCACCGTCGTGTCAGAAAGCCGTTGCCGCCGGGCCGGGCATGGCCATCTCGCGCCGAGGTGACCTCCGTACTCCGTGTCGGACTGCCAATCGGAATCGCCTCCGTCGGCGAGGTCGGCATCTTCCTTGTCGCCACGCTCTATGCCGCCCGGCTTGGCGCTGGCGACGTGGCGGCGCACACCCTGACTCTTCGCGCGGCCGGCTTCGCCTATGCTATCCCGGCGGCACTGCTCCAGGCCTCGCTCGTCCGCATGGCCCGCGCCGAGAGCGTCGCAGACCGCGCCACGACCCGAGCCGTTGCCGCAGGCAGCGTGGGGCTCTCGCTCGCAGCCGGAATCTTTCTTTGCCTGACGCTCGCGCTCGCCGCGTCCCCCTTGGCCGCAGCGTTCTTTGATACGACGCCGACGGGCGCGGCCGCCGCCTCGCTGGCAACGGGACTGCTTCTTCTTCTGGCAGTGTTGGAGCTGTTTGGCACGCCCGGTTCCGCCGCCACCGGTCTTCTGCGTGGGCAGAAAGACGCGCGCGCTCCAATGACATACAGCCTTTTCGGCCAATGGGTCGTCGGCGCGCCCGTTGGCGTCCTCCTGTGCGAGGTCGGCGGGCTCGGAGTGACCGGCCTGTGGCTCGGATTGGTGACAGGGACCGCGGTGGCGAGTCTGCTGACAATCCGTCGTCTGACCGCTTCTCGCTGAGCACGTCCGGCACGCTCGGCCACGATTGCGCCGCGACAACACGCCAACTGTCGCGGCGCCTGGAAATCAGGACGACTCCGGACGGCCTGGATCAACTCCCCAGCCTCGTATTTCTCAAACCCGACCCCGATTCATGTGCGCGCGGCTCTAAGCCGCGTGGCTGTCGCCGCCTCCTTGTCCGATATTCACCGTTCTCGTCGGATGCCCTTCTAACGCGATTCCCTACACGGGTTCATAACAACCGCATCACCAATGCGAACGCGCTGTTGAAAAACAGTCGATAGGAAGGAAACAAGAAATGCTGAAGGATGCCCAAGGCTTCGCGCTTTCCGGCGCGACATCGGCAGCCGCCGCCGAACTCGAAAGCGGACTTGCCGAACTCTTGTGCTACCGGGGCAATCCCGTGGCACGCGCCAAAAACGCCCTCGCCGAGGCACCCGACTTCGCCCTCGCGCACGCGGTCATGGCATGGCTGAATCTTCTGGGGACCGAACCGGGAGCATTGCCGGCGGCGCGGAAGTACCATGCCAACCTTCTAAGGACCGCCCGCACCGAGCGCGAGAAAGGCCACGCTGCGGCAATCGGCCATCTGGTCGAGGGTCGCTGGCACGAGGCTGGGCGTGTGCTTGAAGACGTAACAATTGCATATCCCCGAGACAGCCTGGCGTTGCTCGCCGGTCACCAGATCGACTTCTTCACCGGCCATAGTCGGATGCTGCGCGACCGCATCGCCCGCGCGCTGCCGTACTGGAACGAGGACATGCCAGACTACCACGCGACGCTCGGGATGCACGCTTTTGGTCTGGAAGAGACCGGTGACTATGCCCGAGCCGAGGCGACAGGACGGCGAGGCGTCGAACTCGAACCGAGAAACGGATGGGCGCAACATGCGGTTGCCCATGTGCTGGAGATGCAGAACCGCACCGAGGAAGGCATCGCCTGGATGCGCGGCAGCGACGCCTGGGCCGGTGACAGCTTTTTCAAGGTGCACAACTGGTGGCATCTCGCGCTTTACCACCTTGAGCTCGGGGATTTCCCGACCGTTCTGTCGCTGTTCGACGGCGAGATCGACGGGAACAGTTCCGGTCTGGCGATCGAACTGGTGGACGCCTCGGCCCTGCTTTGGCGGCTGCTGCTGCGCGGTGTGAACACAGGCGACCGCTGGGCGGCGCTTGCCGACAAATGGGCGCCGCTGGTGGCGACGAGCACCTACGCCTTCAACGACGTGCATGCCGCCATGGCGTTCGTGGGCGCCGGACGTCGCGACGCGGTCGAGGCCGTGCTGGCCGCCCAGCGGGAAGCGATGCAGCGCCCCGGCGACAACGCCGGGTTTGCGGCGGATGTCGGTCTCGCGGCGACGCAGGCGATTCTGGCCTTCGGGGACGGCGACTATCGCCGCGCGATCGGCCTGCTGCGCCCGGTGCGTTCCATCGCTCACCACTTCGGCGGCAGCCATGCCCAGCGCGACGTACTCGATCTCACGCTGATCGAGGCCGCGCTGCGCACCGGCGACGCCCCGCTGGCGCAGGCCCTGGCCGACGAGCGGTTTGATCGTCGGCACGACAGCCCGCTCAGCCGGCTCTTCAAACGCCGGGCCGAGGACCTCGCCGCCGCGGCGTGACCGGCGTCGGCGCCGAGATGAAACTTTCGAAACTGTTCAAGAAAAGGAGCAACGGACATGACCGCTACCATCGCTATCGCGAACGGCAAATCCGGAGCGGCAAACGGCCGGCTTCGCGCCTGGTTGCATGAACTGAAGGAGAGAAGGAGGAAGCGAATTGCCATCCGCGATCTCGAGGATATGCCGAACTATCTCCTGCGCGACATGGGGCTAACCCGCGACGGAATCCGCCATGCCGTGCGGCATGGACGCTTTGGCTGAGATGGTGCGCGCTTTCGGCCATCCATCAATCCAAGACTAATTCGCGCGACCGAAACGGCTGCCCGACCGCGCGAGAGAATCCAACCGGCCGCCAAACTCAGGAGATCCAAGATGCTCAGACAATTATCTTCAGTGGCACTCGCCACACTCACTCTTGCGGTGCCCGCCTGGGCCGACCCGCTCACTCGCTTTGACGTCGCCGAGGACCATACCCGGTTCCTCTTCGCGCCGACGCCCGTGCATGACGACGGGCTGCCGGCCTATGGCAACCCCTTCGTGACGCAGGGCTATATCTACGAGGCCGGCACGCTGGACGGCGGCCTCGAGGGCGTGAACCCCGATGGCTCGCCGGTATTCCCCAAAAAGGTGATCGGCACATGGACTTGTGACGGCCGGTTCGTGGGTGACGGGGCCCACACGACCACCGGGACCTTCATTATCAGCCGCCAGGTCTTTCAGTTCGACGATGGCGACCTGATCATTGCTCAGGGTGCCGAGCTGGCGGACTACGGCGTTCCGATGCCGCGCGTCATCACGGGTGGGCTCGGTGACTACGCCGGTCTGGAAGGTGTGCTGGTCCAGACCAACCTCGGAATGAGCGAAGGCCTCGGCACCCGCATACAATTCGTGATCGAGACATCCCAGGATCACGCGCAGCTCAAACCCTGACGGTTCGGGGCGGCAGGCATGGATACCGCTTGACGCCCCGAATCCCTTTCGTGGCCGCGGGACCGCCACACCCGTCACCTCAAGGCACCACCCCGGCGGCTTCACCTCACATGCACTTGGACAAGGAAACACATCATGAACCCACGAAAACTCTCCGTCACGACCCCCTTGGGCCTGACCCTTGACGGCGCTGAAGGCGGCGACCCTCGGGGAGCCCCGCTGATCTTCCTCCACGGAGCGACAGACAGCTGGAGGTCTTTTTTGCCACTTCTGGCGCACGTGCCCGACCGATACCGGACAATAGCGTTCAGTTATCGAGGGCACGGCGACTCGGCCGAGCCCGAAGCGGCGTACCGGATCGAAGATCATGCCGATGACCTCGCCGCGGCATTGAGCGCCTTGGGAATCACACGCGCTGCGATCGTCGGCCACTCCCTCGGGACACTGGTGGCCCAGCAATTCGCCGCTTCGTGGCCCGAGCGCGCCTCGGCGCTGGTGCTGATCGGCATCTTCGTCAATCCCTCGCGGAACCCGGTCATCGCAGAGCTTTGCCGGGACACGTTCTCCTCCCTGGAGGATCCACTCGACCCCGCCTTCGTCCGGTCCTGGCAGGAAGGCACGAGTTCCCCGGCGGTCGATCCGGCATTTCTTTCGGGCGTGGTTGTCGAAAGCCTCAAGGTTCCGGCCAGGGTCTGGCGGGACACTTTCCATGCCCTGCTCGATACCGATCTCTCCGATCGGCTTCGCGCGCTCATCATGCCGACGCTCGTCCTCTCGGGCGCGTTCGACGAGATGTGTCATGACGAGGAGGATCTGTTCGCGGCCTCCGTCCGTAATGTCACGCGAAAGCGGTTCGGCTGGGCCGGGCACGCGCCGCATTGGGAAGACCCGGCCTCCGTCGCGGCCGAGATGGTTCCGTTTCTCGACGCGGTCGAACGGGGCGAAGCGCCGGCGCCCCACAACAGGGTCCCGGCACGGGCCGCCGCGCAGCAGATTGGCCGCCCGGCTGGCACCGAACAGCCTGGCCAACCAGAACTCGTGACCTCCGCTGCACACCGGGAGCCATCACAATGAAGGATCATGCAGCAAACGCCCGCAATGGCGCATTTGACATGTCGCCAATCACCATGAGGAAAGGAGAACCCAAATGACCGACAAAATCACAGTTCTTGCCCCGTTCACGCTGGCCAAGGGAAAGACCGAAGCGGATCTTCTGGCCGCCTCGGCCGCATTTCAGGCCAACTTCGTTGCAGCCGAGCCGGGCGTGCTCCGCCGCGAACTGGTCCGCACCGGCGATGGCAAGTACATCGACATCGTACAGTTCCGCAGCGCGGCGGATCTGGAGGATGTAATGGAGAAGGAGAAGACATCGGCGGTGTGCCACGCATTCTTCGAGGTGATGGAAGAGGGCGACGGAAGTGACAGCTGCATAGCGCACTATCAGTCAATTGCCACCTATCCGTAACCCTGCCCGGGATCGAACGCGGCGCTCAGAAACGCCGCGTTCGCCACCCCAGTTGAAAAGGTTGGAGCCTGGAAATGACGCCTGCTGAACTGATTGGAAAGTGGGTGAAAGCCTTCAATGCCGGCGATGCCGGGGCGTTGGCACGTCTCTACAGTTCCGACGCGGTCAATCACCAGGTGACTCAGGAGCCGGTAACGGGCCGCGAGGCCATCCGGGAGATGTTCGAACGCGAGTTTTCAACGGCAAACATGGTCTGCATCGTGGATCAGCTTCACGATGCCGGCGATGTCGTTGTCCTGGAATGGCAGGATCCGAACGGCCTGAGAGGCTGCGGCATTTTCACGGTGGTCGGTGGTGAAACAACTTTCCAACGGGGCTATTGGGACAAGCTCTCGTTCCTGAAACTTCAAGGACTGCCGATCCCGTAGCGTCCGTTCCGGACTTGCACGAGTGACATGCCCCGCTGCGCGAAGGATCCGTGGTGCGGATCATGTTTGAAATGAAAAGTGGCAGGGCGGCTATGCCTTGGCCGAAGACATGAAAGGAGCGACGATGACCGATTTATTACTCTTTGTCCCGGCGTGTTTTGCGCTGAACCTCGCTTTTGGTCCGAACAACCTCATCGCGATGACCAACGGTGCGCGGCATGGCATCGGGTTTGCGCTCACCGCCAGCCTTGGCCGACTCCTGGTGTTCGTTCCCATGATCATCGTCAGCGCGTTGGGTCTGGGGATGATCCTGTCGACCTCGGCGCTTGTCTTCACCGCCGTCAAGGTGGTCGGTGCCGCCTACCTGATCTGGCTGGGCTGGAAGACGCTGAAGTCATCCGGCGCGATGCCTCGTAGCGATCTTTGCGGTGCCCGCCCGGACCTGTCGGATGCTTTCAGGCAGGAAGCTCTCGTCGCCATCGGTAACCCGAAGGCGATCCTGATCTTTGCGGCGTTCTTTCCGCAGTTCGTCGCGTTGGACGCCTACGCCGAGAGCTATACCCTCCTCGGAGCGCTCTTTATCCTCCTCGAGGCTCTGGCGATCACGGTCTATGCCTCAGGTGGAGCGCTGGCCGCCCGCACTGCGGCCTCGAACCTGAACTGGCTCCAGGGGGCTTCCGGACTGGGAGTGATGGTCTTTGGAGGTCTCCTCCTGCTGGCGAAACGTCCGACGTAAATCTGCAATCTAAGGGCCGCGCCGTTCGGCACATGCCGTCCGCTTGTGCGCGCCGGCGTGCTCGCCTTGACCATGCAGAATAGCGACGCGCCGATTTCCGACCGTCCGCGGACGCCGCACAGGAATTCTATGCGGCGTCCAATCCGCCCCTATTGTTGCCGTCGGTGTTGTTCATGCCGCTCTTCTTTCGAGTTCTGATGCCGGCACGATAGTTGTCGTAGTTCGTGTAGTCCTGAAGCGCATAGTGGAGCTGCTCGAAAATGCCGGGGATCTCCTCGACGATCCACTCCAACGCCGATTCGAAGTCTCTGCACTTGCGTTTGCCGCAGTCGCAAAAGTCCGCCGCGCCATAGCATTGGCTTTAATGGCCGGATTGCCGGCACGGGCTGCATTGCAGCGGCTGGCGTGCCGCGTGTGCAAGCGGTTTCTGCGTGAGCAAAAGCTTCGTGGGAGAAAGTCCGGTAAGTCCGCAAAGCGGCCGTTGTGACTTTTCCAAGAAAGCTTTGCACGCTGCACCCCCGATGCACGGAAGGAGCAGCTACTTGCTGCGAAAGACGGCTCTATGGTTCGTCCGATTCTGCGATAATCGGACGTCCCACAAAGCGGAGCGTCGGGCACCCACGGTTGCACAATTGTTCATTCCATACTTACCGAATGGTTAACGTGATAGTGGAAATATACTTATATCAATAAGTTAGCTATCGCTTCACTCGTGAAACGCACCCTCTTTCACGCACCCCGCCTGATGGGCTATATCCCCCCGATGACTCAGAACCCGCCCGATCTCCGCCCCGACCTCGCCCGCCCGGCGATCCCCGACCTGCCTTCCCGGGCCGGCCAGCCCCGGATCGGCATGGTCTCGCTCGGCTGCCCGAAGGCGCTCGTGGATGCCGAGCGCATCCTCACCCGCCTCCGGGCCGAGGGCTACGCGATCAGCTCCGACTATCAGGGCGCCGAGGCGGTGATCGTGAATACCTGCGGCTTTCTCGATTCAGCCAAGGCCGAAAGCCTCGACGCGATCGGCGAGGCCCTGACCGAGAACGGCCGCGTCATCGTCACCGGCTGCCTCGGTGCCGAACCCGACTATGTTACTGGCGCGCATCCCTCCGTCCTTGCCGTGACCGGCCCGCATCAGTACGAGCAGGTCCTAGATGCGGTCCACAAGACCGTGCCACCCGCGCCCGATCCGTTCGTCGACCTCCTGCCTCCGACCGGCGTGAAGCTCACGCCCCGGCACTACAGCTATCTGAAGATCTCCGAGGGCTGTAACCACAAATGCCGCTTCTGCATCATCCCCGACATGCGCGGCCGGCTCGTCTCCCGCCCGGCCCATGCGGTATTGCGCGAGGCCGAACGGCTCGTCGCAGCCGGGGTAAAGGAGTTACTGGTCATCAGCCAGGACACTTCCGCCTACGGGCTCGACCTGAAGCACGGCGAGACGCAGGGCCACCGCGCCCACATCACCGACCTTGCCCGCGATCTGGGCAGCGTGGGCGCATGGGTCCGGCTTCACTATGTCTATCCCTATCCGCATGTCCGCGACCTCGTTCCCCTGATGGCCGAGGGTCTGGTGCTGCCCTATCTCGACATTCCCTTCCAGCATGCCCATCCCGAGACTTTGAAGCGCATGGCCCGCCCAGCGGCCGCCGCAAAGACGCTCGATGAAATCGCCGCCTGGCGCGCAATCTGTCCGGAGATCACGCTCAGATCGACATTCATCGTCGGCTATCCCGGCGAAACGGAGGAGGAGTTCCAAACGCTTCTCGACTGGCTTGACGAGGCGCAGCTCGACCGCGTCGGCTGTTTCCGCTACGAAAACGTCGCCGGCGCGCGCTCCAATGCGCTGCCCCATCACGTTCCGGAGGATGTCAAGGAGAACCGCTGGCAGCTTTTCATGGAGAAGGCGCAGGCGATCTCGGAGGCGAAGCTCGCCGCGAAGGTGGGCAGCCGGACCGAGGTTATCGTCGATTCTGTGGACAGCGAGGGCGCCACCTGCCGGACGAAGGCCGACGCGCCCGAGATCGATGGAAACCTCTTCATCGACGATGGTTTCGAGGGGCTCGCGCCGGGCGATATCGTGACGGTCAAAATCGAAGAGGCCAGCGAATACGACCTTTGGGGCAGCCCCATCAGTTCGTAGAAGACCCGCCGCCGGGGAGCGCGGCGGCGGGTCCGTTGCGCCGCGGCCAGTAGAGCGGCGCACTGCAAGTCACCCTTCCCTTGCAATTCGCCTACCACAATAGCATCGACCGCCCCGCTCGCCGATACCGGTATCCCCTACCCCAGCAGGATCGCGAGCCACGCCAGCCCGCCCGCAATCGCGGTCAGGGCGACGGCCGCCGATCCGCAATCCTTGATCTTGCCCGCCCGCGGGTCGCGGTCGGGCGACGCGAGGTCCACCATGCCCTCGATAGCGGTGTTAAAAAGCTCCGCCGCCAGGATCAGGAGCCCCAAGGCGAGGATCAGCGCCCGCTCGCCGGCGCCGAGGTCAAGCGCGAAGGCCAGAATCGCCGAGAAGATATTGATCGCGGTCCATTGCCGAAGCGATTTTTCCGAGGTCCAGGCGGCCCGCCAACCCTGCAGGGACCAGATGCAGGTATTCCAGAAGCGGTGGAGTTCTGAGACCAGCAAACCGCGCATTCGAACACTCCCGCCCCCATTTCGGACGAAACTTTAGCTTCGGCTGGTCAAGATTTCCACCGCTCCAAACACCGTGGTCGGGCTGGCATTGAACCGCCGCGCGAAACCGCAGTCGATCGTCCGCTGCCGGAGACAGCAAGGCGTCACACGATGCCGCGCAGCCCCTCGATGACCGCGATATTGGCGCACCACTTGGGCGGCGTGCAGTCGGGAAGCGCTCCGCTCTCGGCCGTCCGCTCGCCCTGTCGGTCCGGACAGGCACGGCAATGGGCGAGGAGCGCGCGAAAATCGTCGGCGGTCAATATTCCCGATTGCATGGCGCGTCCGACATCTACACCGTGGCGACGCGTTTCGCGGTCGGTCAGGAAATAGGGAACGCCGTCCCGGATTGTCGCGGACGCGAAAGCAACCACCTTGCCCATGGCCCGAGTACCTCGTTTGGCTTCACGGAGTTCAGGATCGCGAAATTCCGCGAAGCTGCCTTGATTCAGATCAACCGGCGAATTCGGGCGAGCGTGCGTTCAGCGCAGACTCGCAAGCGTGCGGCGCACCGTCTCGATTCGGCTCGCAGTCGGGGGGTGCGTGCCGAGGAACCGGTTGCCGGGGTCAGGAATGCGCGTGAAGAAGGCCGCACCGCGTTCGGGATCGTAGCCGGCCCTCCAGGCCATTATTGTGCCAAGCGCGTCAGCCTCAAGCTCATACTCTTTCGCATAGCGCCGCGCGCCAAGAGCGCCGCCGACATCCTGAGCCGACTGGATCGCGGCCGGGTCGCCTCCTGTCGCGGCTGTCAGCGTCCCGAGGATGAGCGCGCCTGCGAGCGCGCTTTGTTGTTGGCGGGGGATGTGCTCGCCGATGTGATGGCCGGCCTCGTGGCCCATCACGAACGCAAGCTCATCTGTATTGCGCGCCTCCGCTATCAGCGGAAGCGTGAAAGCGATAATAGGCCGCCCGGCCCGGTCGAGCGTCTGGTAAGCATTGGGCGGCTGGCCCGGGCGTTCGTCGACGACGATGCGGAAATTGCAGTTGGCCGGACCGATGCGGGCCAGGCATTCGCGTTCGATCACGGGCTCCATCCGCGACACGACCGACACGAAGTTCTGCGCAGCGACCAAGGGCATGACCGGCGCCCCCGACACAGGCAGCGGCTCCACTGGCACCGCCTGCTGCGGCACGCTCTCCACGCAACCCGCCAGCCCCAACGCGATAAGGACGATCAGCTTTCTCATGCGCCTCTCCCGGGTCTTGCCGACCGCTTCGAACTGCCCGTCGACAGCTTAGCGCCCCGCAGGCCGCCGCGAAAGGCCCAACGCCCGCCTCCCGGGCCATTGAGGCCGGCGATCACCCGCGTTAGGCTGGGCGCATGTTCACGATCGAGCACGACTTCGACGCCACAGTCATCACCCTCGTCGACGAGGGCAGCCCGCATCTGGAAGAGGATGTGACGATCCAGGGCTTTGCCGAATGCGTCACGATCGAGCAATACGATCCGCGCCGTGACGAGGTGGTGAAGATCGTCATGTCGATCGCCCAGGTGCGCGAACTGGCCGCCGCGCTCAATCTGCCCGAGGGCGTGTACCGGCTGACCCGGAAAAACGAGGCGGGCTGACGCACCCCTCAGCCGCCAAACCACTGAGACCACAACCCCGCTGCCCAGAACATCAGCGACAGTGTGATCATCAGGATCCCAATGCCGAACTTGTCGCGCATTGCGAAGACGATCGGGTCATAGTCCTGCTTGCCGAACCAGCCAAGAAGTACCATGCGGACGAGCCATAGCGTCATCGGAATCATCGCGACCCAAAGTATCCAGGTCGTGGGATAGAGCGTGCGGCCCTGTTCGCTGACCGAATAGAGGAAGAAGATGAGGACGGAGCCCGCGATGCCGAGCCCAGCCACGTTCAAAAGATCGCCGCGGTCCAGCCGACCGTAACCCCGGCCCGGCAACCTCTCATCCGAGGTGGCGAGTGTAAGCTCGGTCAGGCGCTTCACGCAGCCGAGCGTGATGAAGATCGGGAAGATGAAAATCAGCATGTATATCGAGACGTCGACCTGTCCCGCCGCCGCTCCGGCCACAACGCGTATCGTGTAGAGCGCCGCGAGCGTTGCGATGTCGACCCAGCGCATCCGCTTGAGCTTCAGCGAATAGGCGAGCGACGTGACCATGTAGAGCACGACCACACCGAAGAACGTCCAGTTGAGCGCGGCAGCGACGCCGAGCGCGAGGACAGCGAGACCGGCAAAGGCCACCATGCCGACCCTGATCGGGACGTCGCCGCTCGCGAAGGGGCGGCGACACTTCGTCGGATGCAGGCGATCGGCTTCGAGGTCCAGAAGATCGTTGACGATGTAGATCGACGAAGC
Organism: Defluviimonas aquaemixtae; assembly: GCF_900302475.1. NCBI lineage: Bacteria > Pseudomonadati > Pseudomonadota > Alphaproteobacteria > Rhodobacterales > Paracoccaceae > Albidovulum > Albidovulum aquaemixtae. The sequence continues at coordinate 624,921 of NZ_OMOQ01000003.1, read as the reverse complement.
TGCCGCCGAGAAGGCAACGATACCCCAGACGATCGGGATCAGCGTCGCGAGATCGAAGCGGTGAGCTGCGATCATGGCGAGGAACAGTAGTACGTTCTTGACCCACTGGTGCGGCCGCATCGCCCGCAAGAGCGCCGCCGGATGCCAGCCGCCATCCAGTTCGACGACGTTCCGACCCTCTGCCGTAAGCGCCCGCGCCGAGTTGACTCGCCCTACGACCAGGGCGTTTTCCGCCTGTTCCCAGACCGGAATATCAGCGGCCGAGTCGCCGGCATAGTCGAAGCCGCGCTCGCCATAAGCGGTAACCAGGGCCCCGGCCTTGGCCGCGCCCTTGAGATTGATCTCGCCGTCGGATGCGAAAACAGTATCTGACAGGCCGTATTCCTCGGCGAGCCGCGCTACGAGGCTTCGGTCGGAGGCGGATGCCAGGACGACCTCGCGCCCCGCCATCCGGCTTCTAAGCGCAAGGTCGGCTACCTCCGAGTTGACCGGGAGAAGGTCGGTCCGCAGTGGCGCAATCGCCGCAAGCTCGGCCTTCAGGCGCTCAGGCCGTGTGAAATTGGCCAGCGTCGCCTTCAAAGTCGCGCCCGGATCGTGTCCGAGACCGGCCCAGAAGGTCTCGAACAGCATGTCGGTCTTCAGAAAGGTGCCATCCACGTCGAGGACGAGGGGCTTCACGTCGGTCATGTGGGCAAACTCATCCATTCGCGGCGAAGACGCAACCGTCCGACACTAACTCGGGCGGCGTCACACAAAGACCGCGCGCCACCGTCCATGCGGCGAGCACCTTGGGCACATATGCGCGGGTTTCGGCATAGGGCGGAACACCATCGTTCTTCTTAACCGCGTTTTCACCCGCATTGTAGGCCGCAAGCACCATGAGCGGATCGCCACCGAACTCATTCATCAGCCAGTCGAGATAAGCAACGCCGCCCTTGATGTTGTCGATCGGGTCGGCGCTGTCGGCAACGCCGAAGCGGTCGGCCGTGGCCGGTATGAGCTGCATCAACCCGACGGCCCCGGCCGAAGAAACCGCATCGGCCCGACCCGCACTCTCGATCCCGATCACGGCCAGGACGAGGGCGGGCGAAACCTCGGTACCTATCGTCGCGGCCAGGATCTCGCGGCCATGGAGCCGCGCGATGTCCTGCATATGCTGTAGCCGGGGCGCGGCGACCGCAGAGCCCTCCGGGCCCTGCGTGAGGGCCGCGAGCGCTAGCGGAAAGCGCCCAGCACCAGCGCCAAGCGCAGGCGAAACGTTGTCCCAGTACCAGTCGTATTCGCTCGGCCCGGACGGCGCAGCCGGCAGGAGGCCCGGCGCCGCTCCGCCGCGGGGGATCGGATTTTCCGGCGGCGGAAGCTGTGGCGTCGCGAGACGGCGTGCCTGCTCCTCGGGGTCGATCTGCACCGTGATGCGTTTCGACCCCGAGGCGCTCGGCGCGGAGATGCGTTTGAAGGTGAAGTCGGAATAGGGCTGCGGCGCGGTTTCCGCCGCAGCCGCGCCTGCACCCAACAGGGCGGCCGTGACGCATGAAACTGCGAGCCTGTGAAGCTGCATCGAACTGCCTATCCTGCCTGCGTTTTCATTCTTGTTGATCTTTTTCTCGCAAAAACCGCGTATAGGGGCCAGCTTTTCGCGCCCGATCGGGGAGGAATCCGGGCCGATTCGGCCTTTTGGCAACAGCGCTGAGTAGAAATTGCCAACTTATTCCGTATTATTTCCGTTTAAAAACAATGTTCTAAATGCACCGCACGAAAAAGTTAACCCAACTTCAAAATGTACGAACACTGCCCAACTCCTGCCACGTTTGACCCGCCAAATGCTCCCATGCCGCAACGGACACGGGTTCGGCGAAGTCGACCCGGCGAGTTCTGAAGCGGATGGTGAACGGGCGAACCTAACGGAGAGTGACATGAAACTGTTTAAGCTTGCGAAGAAGTTCAACAACGAAGAAGACGGCGCCGTGACGGTTGACTGGGTCGTGCTGACCGCTGCTGTCGTCGGCCTCGGCGTTGCGGCTCTGGCCGCGGTCAAGAAGGGCACCGGCTCGCTGACCACGAAGATCAATAACTACCTCTCGAGCCAGTCGATCAACACCAGCCTCTGATCCTGGTTTCGACGAGATCGAATGAGACCGCGCCCCTCGGGGCGCGGTTTTCGCGTTGGGGGCCACATTCATATCCAAAGGCGGCGCTTGAACCGCGCTTGGCCGGGCACGGCACCGCGCTCCCGCACCGGCTCCCGCTCTAGCGGGATTTGTGCATCCCGTCGCGTACCGGAGCCAGAAGCCCTCACGACAGAGACAGGCACCTCTGGCCGGCAAGATCGCCGAATGCCAGGGCCCCGCCGAGCTCGCTCCGTTCGCGACGGCGGCACCTTACTAAAGCTGAGACGCGGCGGCGCCGGCCACGGCCGTATCCGAAGTTCGCGGCGCCCCCTAGGAAGCGGCAAATAGAGTACGCATACGGTTGCTGACGGCGGTCAAACCCCGGTCCGAGGCATTTTCACCGAGGATCCGCGCTTTCTCCGCCATTGATGTTGCTCGCGAAACAGAGGCAAAGAGCCGTTTCCAGAATCTCCTTCAAAAGCATGGAAATGTACGCGAACCGCCCAGTTTGGGTCACGATTGGTGGGCAAAACACTAACACGCCGCGACGGAAACGGGACCTGGACAACACCCCACACGGTTCGCGGATGGAGCTAGAAGCGAACCTAATGGAGAGTGACATGAAACTGTTTAAGATTGCGAAGAAGTTCAACAACGAAGAAGACGGCGCCGTGACGGTTGACTGGGTCGTGCTGACCGCTGCTGTCGTCGGCCTCGGCGTTGCGGCTCTGGCCGCGGTCAAGAAGGGCACCGGCTCGCTGACCACGAAGATCAATAACTACCTCTCGAGCCAGTCGATCAACACCAGCCTCTGATCCTGGTTTCGACGAGATCGAATGAGACCGCGCCCCTCGGGGCGCGGTTTTCGTTTCGGCTAACAGAACGCAATGTTTCCCAAAGGGTTGACCCAGCGCGAAAAAGAACGACAAGCGCCCAAATCATGCCATCTTGGCTGTGTTAATTCATCCCAAGGGCAAAGGGCGATAGAGCGAGTTTGTAAGCCCGGGCGGGCGAGCGCTCGATCAGGATGGAGCAAGTGATGAAGCTTTGGGACAAGATTTTTGATTTCCGCGCTGAGGAAGACGGCGCCGTGACGGTCGACTGGGTCGTGCTGACGGCGAGCGTTTGTGCCTTGGTCGCGATTGCGATGGCCGGCATTCAGGGCAACATGACGAGCATCGGGCAAAAGGTTCAGAACTACCTGTCCAGCCAGACGGTCAACACCACGTTCTGATCGATTGTCCGCCTTGTCTGGCGGAACGCAATAAGGTAAGTGGACGCCCCGCGCGCCGGGGCGTCCTTCGCCTTTCTGGGCGGCTACTTGCCGAATGTTTCCTGTACTGGCAAAATTCCACCCCTCGGGCGCGCTTTGACCACCATTTCGCCGTATTCCGCGGAGAAATTGCGCGCTAAGGAGGCCCGTGTGCGACCGGAGGGTGGCCGATTCCCGGGTCTTGCTGACGAAAGGAAGTTCAATGCGATTGGTATTTGGGTTGGTGCTGGTCTTGGGGGTCGCGCTGGCGGGGTTCGCTGTGTACATGGCGCAGGACTACATCGCCCAGACCCAGGCAGAGCGGGATCGCCTCGCCGCCGAGCGGGCGCGGGCGCCGCGTCTCGTCGATGTGGTCGTGGCCAAGAAGGCCCTGAAATACGGCGACCGGTTGACGCGCGCCGATCTCGACGTCGTGAAGGTCGAGGCCGGCAAGGTGCCGGCGGGTGTGTACAACAAGATCGTCGCGCCGCAGGATGGCACCCAGAACGTCACGCCGGTGTTTTGGGAGGGCGAAACGCGCCCCCGCGCCGCGCTTCGGAGCTATGAGCCCTTCGAGCCGCTGCTGTCTGCGAAGATAACAGAGCCCGGCGTCGATGCCGGGATCAACGCCAACCTCTCGCCCGGCATGCGCGCGTTCGCGATTAACGTCGACGTGACCTCAGGCGTTTCCGGCTTCCTGCGCCCGGGCGACCGGGTCGACATCTACTGGTCAGGCCGGATCGGCAATCAGGATGTCACGAAGCTGATCGACAAAGCGGTCCGCCTTATCGCGATCAACCAGAGCGCGGATGCAGACCGGAGCGAAGAGACAATGATCGCGCGCACGGTCACCGTGGAGGCCAAGCCGGAGCAGGTCGCCGCGCTCGCGCTCGCACAGCAGACCGGCCGGCTGACGCTCGCCCTCGTAGGGACCGGCGACATTCAGGAGGTCGGCGCCATCGAGATCGACCGTAACAGCCTACTCGGCATCGTCGAGGCGGCGCCCGAGCCCGAAGCCGCGCCCGAGAGGGTCTGCACGATCCGCACCAACAAGGGCGGCGAGATCGTCGAGACCGTCATCCCCTGCACGAACTGAACTGAGCATTTCCAAGCGTCGAAGCACCGGCCACCGCATATAGTGGCCGGTGCTTCGCATTGCGCAAGTCCTGTGTGACTGTTGCCCGTGCCCCACATAAAGAGATCGCTGCAAACGGTTGATTCTTGCAAATAATCCACACCTCCCGCATTGTGTCGGCAATCTGGGCAGCAAAGACCCACCAACGAGGCGTGATCGGAGAGGCAGGTCACATGAGCATGAAAGCTTATATCGCGGCAGGATTCGTGGGCCTAACGCTCACGATGACGACTATACATTCCGCACAGGCGGAAACCCTGAAAATCGTGAGCGGTTCGGTTTCGAGCGCGCTCGCCGTGCCGATGAACCGGGCGGTGATCGTCGAGAGCGAAACTCCCTTCGCGGAACTTTCGATCGCCAATCCGGGCATCGCCGACATCTCGACGCTGTCGGATCGGTCGATCTACGTGCTCGGCAAGGCGCCCGGGCGCACAACCCTGACGTTACTTGCCCCGGACGGGCAGCTCATCACCAACGTGGACGTCCAGGTCTCGCTCGACGTGGCCGAGTTCAAGGAACGGCTTCAGCAGATCATTCCGGGCGAACAGATCGAAGTTCGCACCGCGAATGACGGTATCGTGCTTTCGGGCACCGTGTCGTCAGTCGCGAAGCTCGACCGCGCGCTCGATCTTGCGGAGCGTTATGCCCCCGGCCGCGTGTCGAATCTTATGAATGTGGGCGGCGTCCAGCAGGTCATGTTGAAGGTCCGCTTCGCAGAGATGCAGCGCTCGGTCACGAAAGAGCTGTCGGGCGGCCTTACCGTCAACGGATCGACGTCTGATCTCGCGACGTCGATCGGCCTTGGCAGCGGCGGGCTCACGTCCGGCGGCACGACCGGGACCGGCGCGGGATTCAGCCTCAACACCGCCGCGATCGGCCAGGGCGCGGTCGGTTTCAACCTCGGCAGCTTCCAGGTCGGTATTCTACTTGAGGCTCTGGAATCCAAGGGCCTCGTGCGCACGCTGTCCGAACCGAACCTCACCGCCCTTTCGGGACAGGAAGCACGGTTCCTCGCCGGCGGCGAGTATCCTATCCCGGTGCGCAACCTGAACAACACCGTCACGGTCGAATACAAGCCCTTCGGTGTAGAACTGGCCTTCACCCCGCGCGTCGTCGACGGCGACATCATCAACCTCGCGATCAACGCGGCCGTGTCGAGCATCGACACAACGGTCTCCGTGACGGCCGCAGGCATCACGCTCGACGCCTTCAAGCGCCGCGAGGCCGAGACGACGGTCGAGATGCGCGACGGCGAAAGCTTTGCCATCGCGGGGCTTTTGCAGGATGACTTCAACGATCAAAACGGCCAGGTGCCCTGGCTCGGCGACGTTCCCGTGCTTGGTGCGCTCTTCCGCAGCGCCAGTTTCCAGCGCTCGCAAACGGAGCTCGTGATCATCATCACGCCGCATCTTGTGAGCCCTGTCCGCGGCGAGGCGCTCGCCCTGCCGACCGACCGGGTCCGCCCGCCCACCGAGGCAGAACTGTTCCTCTTCGGCAAGACTGCCACGAATCGCGCCTCGCGCGGTGGCGGTATCGGCGAAGTCGCGAAGCAGGACTATTCCGGCTCCTACGGCTATGTGATGGAGTAAGACGATGCAAAAGCATATCAGCCTTCTCCTGCTTTCGACCGGTCTCGCGGTGCTTGCAGGCTGCTCGAAGGAAACCAACATCGCCCGCGCCTTCTACTCTGAGGCAGGATCTGAGATTGAAACCGCCGATTTCGGCAACGCGACGATGACGAATACGCTGACCCACTCGGGCGAGAGGTCCTACGCGATCGACCTGACGCGGCGGTTCGCCGCCGACGTACCGAACATGGTCAATTTCGCCTTCAACAGCTCGGCTCTCGACGGTCAGGCCCAGACGGTTCTGAGCCGTCAGGCGGACTGGATCCGGCAGTTCCCCGAAGTGCGATTCCGGGTTTTCGGCCATACAGATCTGGTCGGCAGCGAGGGCTATAACAAGCAGTTGGGCCTCCGCCGCGCGCAAGCTGTAGTGTCCTATCTGGCAAGCCAGGGGATCAGCCGCTCGCGCCTCGAAGCGGTCGTCTCGCAGGGCGAGACCCAGCCTCTGGTCTTCGTGCAGACACCCGAACGGCGCAACCGCCGAGCGGTGACCGAGGTTTCCGGCTTCGTCCGCAGTCACCCGACAGTTCTCAATGGCAAATATGCCGACGTGATCTGGCGCGAATATGTAACAAGCGCGCAGCCGCCCCATCAGCAGGAAGAGGTCTCAGGCGGCGGTCAGGCTGCCGGCACAGGCGGCTAGTCGTCACCATCAATTGTTTCGTGGAAGGGGCGGGTTCAATCAACAAAACCCGCCCCTTTCTTTTGATCGTCTCCCGATACCGCATAATTTCGATCTTTTAGCCCCAATATTGCCAAGATTTTCACGGAGTTTCGAAACCCGGGAGTAATGGCGGGGCTAGAGAGTCGCGCCGGGTGGACGGATTTGGACCTGAGGCGATTCGCTTTCGCGACCATCAGGAGCCAGAACCGACGCCCCGTGGAAAGGACGTGTGGGAATGAGCAGTGTAGCAGCGTTGCAGCCTGAGCCGGCGCCAATTGTCGCGTGCACTATTTCGCGTGATGTCAGTAACTTCGACCTTCTTATCGAGGACATGGAAACCGAGCTCGGCGAAAGCTGGGGTGACCTGACCTTTGACGACGCCGTTCTGTTCTTGAACCAGCCGGATGCCGATTCGCTCGACTTCGTCGCCATCGCGGTCGATTCGGAGGACGAGGACGATCTCGCACGGATCACGGGAATCATCACGACCGCGAAGGAGAAGGGGATCAAGATCATCCTCATCGCCCAAGAGGTCAGCCCGATCGCACTACATCAGCTTCTAAAGCTCGGCGCGGACGATTTCGTCCCCTACCCCCTGCCCGAAAACGCGCTCCATGAGGCGATCGAACGGCTTCACAAGGCGCCCGCGGCCGATCAGGTTCTGGCCCACGGCGCGACCGCTGCGAGCTTCAAGCCCTCCGGCGACCGCGACGGCGTGATCCTGGCGGTCCACGGCCTCGCGGGCGGCACCGGCGCCACGACGCTCGCCGTGAACCTCGCGTGGGAATTGGCGACGGTGCAGAAGGACAATCCTCCGCGTGTCTGCCTTCTAGATTTCGACTTCCAGTACGGCTCGATCTCGACCTACCTCGACCTGCCCCGCCGCGAGGCCGTCTATGAGATGCTGTCCGACACCGCGTCCGTCGACAATGTCAGCTTCCTCCAGGCGCTTCTGAGCTTCAATGACAAGATGCATGTCATGACGGCACCGTCCGAAATGCTGCCTCTGGACATTGTCACGTCGGAGGACATCAACCGCGTCCTCGACGTGGCGCGGGCGAACTTCGACTTCGTCGTCGTCGATATGCCCTCGACCGTCGTGCAGTGGACCGAGGCGGTCCTGAACCACGCCCACGTCTACTTCACCACAATGGAGCTCGACATGCGTTCGGCACAGAACGCGCTCCGGATGATCCGCGCGCTCAAGGCCGAAGAGCTGCCCTATGAGAAGCTGCGCTATGTGCTGAACAGGGCGCCCAAGTTCACCGATCTGTCGGGCAAGAGTCGCGTCAAGCGGCTGGCCGAAAGCCTCGACATCACGATCGAGCTGCAGTTGCCCGACGGCGCCAAGCCGGTGACGCAATCGAACGACCACGGCCTGCCACTCGCCGAAACGGCCGCGAAGAACCCGCTGCGTCGCGAGATCGCAAAGCTCGCCAAGTCGCTCTACGACCTGAACAAGGCTGCCGAGGCGGGCAACGCCTAACCCCTGGGGGACAGACATGTTTTCGCGTTACAAGAAGCCTCAAGCCGCCGCACCCGCCGCCGCGCCGAAGCGCGACGAGGTCGCCCAGGCTCAGCCCGATGCGCGCTCCGGCGTCGTCCGGCGTCAGTCGGCCGCGGTGAAGACGCCGGCGCAGGTCGGCGCGCAGGAAAAGGACCGCAAGCGCAGGGAACGCATCGGCGAGCTGAAAGTCGAGCTTCACAAGCGACTGCTCGACAACCTCAATCTCGGCGCGCTCGAACACGCGACTGAATCCGAGCTTCGTCAGGAAATCGTATCGATCTCCACGGAAGCGCTCGAGGAAATGAGCGTCGTGTTGAACAAGGAAGAGCGTTCGACGCTCTTCCAGGAACTTTACCACGAGGTGATGGGCCTCGGCCCGCTTGAGCCGTTGCTGCAGGATGAGACCGTCAACGATATTCTCGTCAATGGCCCGCAGCAGGTGTTCGTCGAGCGCGACGGCAAGCTCGAACTGACCGACACATCGTTCAAGGACGAGCGCCACCTTCTCAGGATCATTGACAAAATCGTCTCCGCCGTCGGCCGGCGCGTCGATGAATCAAACCCCTATGTGGACGCCCGTCTCGCTGATGGTTCGCGTTTCAACGCGATGGTGCCTCCGATCGCGGTCGACGGCTCGCTCGTCTCGATTCGTAAGTTCAAGAAAGAAAAGCTCGCCGTTGACGATCTCGTCCGCTTCGGCGCGTTCACCGAGGAAATGGCCGCCTACCTTCAGGCAGCCGTCTCCACGCGCCTGAACATCATCGTCTCGGGCGGTACGGGCTCGGGTAAGACGACCACGCTCAATGCATTGTCATCCTTCATCGACAACTCCGAACGTATCCTCACGATCGAAGACACGGCGGAACTTCAGCTTCAGCAGGTCCATGTGGGCCGGATGGAAAGTCGCCCGGCCAACGTCGAAGGCAAAGGCGCGGTCACGCAGCGCGACTGCCTCAGAAACGCTCTCCGGATGCGTCCCGACCGCATCATCGTCGGCGAAACGCGCGGCGAGGAAGTCATCGACATGCTTCAGGCCATGAACACCGGCCATGATGGGTCGATGACCACGATCCATGCGAACTCCGCCCGTGACGGTATTAGCCGACTAGAGAACATGATCTCGATGGCCGGTATCGAGATGCCGATCAAGGCGGTGCGCGCGCAGATCGCCTCGGCCGTCAATCTCATCGTGCAGGCGTCGCGTCTTCAGGACGGTTCGCGCCGCATGACCTCGATCACCGAGATCACCGGCATGGAAGGCGACGTGATTTCCATGCAGGAGATTTTCCGGTATGAACGGCTCGGGCTTGCGCCCGACGGCAAGATCATCGGCCGATTCACCGCGACCGGCGTCCGCTCGGCATACGCCGAACGCTTCCGTCAGTGGGGCTACGATCTGCCGCCGTCGATCTACGAACCCATCGCCGCGGAGTAACGCGCATGATCATTAGCCCGACGCCAATCATCTACGGCCTGATCTTTCTGGCGGTTCTGCTGCTGGTCGAGGGCATCTATCTCGTCGTCTTCGGCAAGTCGATCTCGCTCAACTCCAAGGTCAACCGCCGCCTCGACCTGCTCGAAAAGGGCGGTCAGCGCGAACAGGTGCTCGAACAGCTCCGCAAGGAAGCCAGCCAGCATCTGAGGGCGAAGGGCATTCCGCTTTACTCGATGCTCGCCACGAAGGCGCAGAAGGCCAATATCGCGTTCTCGCCCCGCGCGCTTGTGGGGATAATGGCACTTCTGACGGTCGTTGCATTCCTCGGGCTTCGGATCGGCACCGCGGCTTCGACCCCGGTGCAGGTCGCCGTGGCCATCGTGATGGGCGTCGGCGCGGTCTATTTCTGGATCCACCGCAAGGCCAAGAAGCGCATGGACATGGTGGAGGAGCAACTGCCCGACGCCGTCGAGCTCATGGTACGTTCACTCCGGGTCGGCCATCCGTTCTCCTCCGCGATCCAGATCGTCGCCAAAGAAGTGCCCGACCCCTTGGGTACCGAGTTCGGCATGATCGCCGACGAATCCGCCTACGGACGCGAAGTCTCGGAGTCGCTCAAGGATCTCGCCGAACGCATGGACATGCAGGATCTGCGCTTCCTCGCGGTCGCCGTTACGATCCAGCAGCAGTCGGGCGGCAACCTCGCCGAAATCCTCGACGGTCTGGCTAAGGTGATCCGGGCTCGATTCCGGCTGTTCCGGCGCGTTCGCGCGATCACGGCCGAAGCGAAATGGTCCGGCATGTTCCTGTCGGCCTTCCCGCTCGTCGTGCTGGCGATCATTCAGATCCTGAAGCCGGACTACTTCGACACGGTGAAGAACACGGCTGCCTTCGTACCTGCCGCACTGATCGTCTTCACCTTCCTCACGATCAACGTCATCTTCATGAAGATGATGGTCAACATCAAGGTCTGAGGGGGCCCGGCTGACATGCTGACAGCGATCAACGACCTCTTGCTCGAAACGATGGGCCCGCTAGGCCCGCTCTTCGCGGTGGCGATCCTCGGCATCGTCCTGGTCGCGGTCACCTTGCCCACGATGCTCAAGAAGCGGGCCGACCCCTACGCGAAACTGCGCGAATCGAGCCGTGCGGGCAGCGGCCGGGCGACCACTCGTGGGCCAACCAAGAAATCGCTGCGCAGTTCCAAAGGCACCGACAAGCTCGACAAATTCGCGACCTTCCTCGAACCCAAGACCGAAGAGGAACTGAGCTCCTCGCGGCTGAAGATGACGCGCGCGGGCTATCGCGGCCGGAACGCGGTGCGCACGTTCCACGCGGTTCAGTTCATCCTCGGCATCGTGTTCCTGCTGATCGGCGTGATCTACGCCATCGTCGCCTCGGCCACGGGCGAGGTGTCAACCACGGTTCTCATCCTTTCCGTCGTCGTCCCCGGTGCCATCGGCTACTACCTGCCGAAGTACTGGATCGAACGCCGTGTGCAGGCGCGGCAGGGCGAAATACAGAACGGTTTCCCCGACGCGCTCGACATGCTTCTGGTCTGCGTCGAGGCCGGCCAGTCGCTCGATCAGGGCATCATTCGCGTCTCGCGGGAACTCGCCAGCGGCTATCCCGCGCTCGCCGAGGAATTCGAGATCGTTGCCCAGGAGATCAAGGCCGGCAAGGACAAATCCACGGTTCTGCGCGGCTTCTCCGACCGCTCGGGCGTGCCCGACGTCGCCTCGTTCGTGACCGTGATGATCCAGTCGCAGACCTTCGGCACATCGATCGCAGACGCACTTCGGGTCTATGCGTCCGAGATGCGCGACAAGCGCGTGATGCGCGCCGAGGAGGCCGCGAACAAGCTGCCGACCAAGATGACGCTCGGCACGATGATGTTCACCGTGCCGCCCCTTCTGATGATCCTTGTGGGTCCGTCGGTTTACGATATGCTGCAACTCTTCGCGAACTTCAGCCCTTGAGAACATGATCGTCAGACCCGCGGGACTACTGGCCGCGATCGGCCTTCTGACCGCCTGTCAGCAGACAGGCGGTTTTCCGTCGAACGGGCCCTCGCCCTTCGCGCCGAGCGGGCCGGTCCGCGGTGCGGAGGCGGTCGACGGGCTGATCGTCGGCCACCGACTGATGGCGGCAGGCGAATACGAGCTGGCGCTCAGGGCCTATCTGCGCGGCGCGGCCGAACATGGCATGACCGTCGATGTCCTCTCCGCGATCGGCTCGGCCAATCTCAAGCTCGGCCGGCTGGGACAGGCTGAGCGTATCCTGCGCCGCGCGGTCGAGGTCGACGAGACATTCGTGCCCGCCTGGAACAACCTAGGCGTCGTCCTGATGGAGCGCGGCCAGATCGGAGAGGCGAGCAGGGTGTTCCGCACGGCCTTCGCGCTCGATAGTGGCCAATCGGACGCCATCCGCGAAAATCTGCGCCTCGCGCTCGCCAAGCTTGAAAAACCTTCCTATGATGTTCCTAATGAACAAAAATTCGAGTTGGTGAGACGCGGACACGGGCAATTTCTGCTCCTCACCACACCTTGAGGCACGAAGCAGAAAAGGACGCATAGAATGCGCCACCCTCTCCTGATTTCACTCTGCATCGCGGGGACGACGGTTTTGTCGGCCTGCCAGAAATCCTCCGATGCTGACGTCAAGCGCGCGATCGAGAGCGTGAACGTCATCGACGAGACCAACCTGAACGACGTAATGTTGACTGTCGCCGACCCCAACGAAGCGGTCGCGTATTTCGCGCGGACCGCCGAACAGCATCCCGACCGCATCGACATCAAGCGCGGGCTCGCCAAGTCTCTCATTCGCGCCAAGAAGCCGCTCGAGGCCACCAAGGTCTGGCAGATGGTGGTCACGAGCACTGAAGGCACGAACGAGGACCGCGTGTCGCTTGCGGACGCCTATATCCGCTCGAACGAATGGGTGAAGGCCGAAGAGACTCTCAACATGATCCCGCCAACGCATGAAACCTTCGACCGCTATCGGCTCGAGGCGATGGTAGCCGACGCGAACAAGAAGTGGCAAAAGGCCGACAGCTTCTACGACACCGCATTCGGCCTGACCACGAGGCCGTCTGGCGTCCTGAACAACTGGGGCTATTCCAAGCTGACGCGTGGCGACTACCCAGGGGCGGAGAAACTCTTCGGCGAAGCGCTGACCTACGACAGTTCGAACTTCACGACGAAGAACAACCTCGTCCTCGCCCGTGCGGCGCAGCGCAAATATGACATGCCGATCGTGCCAATGACCCAGCAGGAACGGGCCGAGCTGCTCTACACGGCCGCGCTAACCGCGATCAAGCAGGGCGACGTGACAATCGGCAAGGGCCTTCTCGAAGACGCGGTGGAAACCAGCCCGCGCCACTTCGAACAGGCGGCCCGCGCGCTTGAGACATTGAACCGCAGCGTGACGAACGGCTGACACGATGATCGAACTGACGCCGCCGCAGGTCTACCTAGTCCTGTTCCTCTTTACCTTGCCGATCTGCGCCTGGGTCGCTTGGACCGACCTCAAGTGGATGAAGATCCCCAACAAGGCGGTGATAGCGATGCTGGCCGTCTACATCGTCGTCGGGCTAGTCGTCATCCCGTTCGAGCCCTGGGCTTGGCGCTGGCTGAACTTCGCCGTGGTACTTGCGATCGGGTTCTTGCTGAACGCTGTCGCCAATGTGGGGGCGGGCGACGCGAAATTCGCCGCCGCGGCGGCGCCCTTCGTGTTCGTCGGGCATCTCGGGCTGATCATCCCGCTTTTCGCAGCCTTCCTTCTCGGCGCCTTCGCCGCGCATCGGCTGATGCGGGCGGTTCCCGCCGTGCGCGCGATGACGCCAGACTGGGTTTCTTGGACGCGGAAAGACTTTCCGATGGGGCTTGCTCTCGTCGGAACCTTCGTCACCTACATGGCGCTCATGGCCTTCCCGCCGCTCCTGCGCGCGCTTCAGGGCCTGCTCGGCGCCACTAATATGTAAAGCTCGGTCCGCCGCTTCTCGTCGAGAGTCCAGCCGTCCTCCTCGAGCGATGTCATCATCGCATTGCGCAGCCTCAGCGCCATCGGGCAGAGCGGTACGACGAGGTAATCGGCATTCTCCACGCCAGGTATCCCGCCGTAGTACCAGGGCGCGGCGCCCCGCACGTTCTTGAAGTCACCGAACATCCAGTAGGCGGAATAGAGGTCGGTGCCCATCAGCGCCGCGCCACCAAAGCCCGCCACTTCCAGATCCTCCGTCACCAGTTCAAACCACCCTCCGATCGCTCCTTCGACCTGGCATTCGGGCAGTTCCTCGCCGTTCAAGAACGCGGCATCGGCGCGTTCGGTGAATGGGCGGTAGCGCTCGTAGGGATCGCCCGGCAGATCGTAAGGGCGTGCGAGGTTTGCGGTGTAGGCGCGCGGCTCGGTCGTCAGCACGTCGTCATGCGCTGGAAGCCGTGTCAGGAGCGGCACCGTGTCCTCGGTCTCTGCGGCGAGGTGACGCCAGGGGCTGAAGGCGAGATTGATCGCCGACGGCCCGCCGAAGGCCAGCGCCAGGATACCCGTGATCCTGAGCGCGTCGCGCAAGTCCCAGCCAAACCCGTTCTGCACGCCCGGTCCCGGCATCAACACGAAGACCAAGAGCGCGACGAGATAAAGCCATTGCGGATCGTTGCCGAAGTTCTGATAGGCGACGTAGAAGAACCCGGGCATCAGCACCAGAAGCGCCAGCCCTTCGACCGCGCGCCCTGCCTGACGCAGGAAGATCACCGCGGCAATCAGCGTGAGACTTCCGCCCATGTAAAGCGGCGCCGCGATCACGTTGGTAAAGCTGTCGCCCGGCGCTTGCCGGCTGTCGCCCGTCGCCACGGTCAGCAGGTCCTTCAGATAGGCGAGCCAAAACTCCGTCCCGGCCAGTACCGTCACGACTGCCGCGACAGCGAGCCCTGAAAGAATAGCGGCAAGAATCGCCAGGCCCTGCTTGCGCGCCAGCAGCGCCACGAGGATGCCGGGGGCGAAAGCCACGAAATAGGTCACTTTCATGAGCACGAGCGCGGCAAGTCCCAGCCCGATCAGCGCCCCGTCGAGCCATGGCCGTGGCGCGCCCACTGGCGCGAGCACGGCGAGCGGTATGATCACGTAGGCGACTGCCCAGGCCCAGCGGTTGTAGTGCATCGAGATGGAAATTGCGCTCTGCGCCTCGCCGTGGACGAGCGCGAGGCAGAGAAGCATCACGAAGCCGCCGTAGAGGAACGGCCAGAGGCCCGTCAGCCGGCTGGCCGCAACCCGGAGCACCGGCAAAAGAAGCAGCGCCGCGACAAGCATCTGGGCGTAGAAGATTGCGTGCCCGAGACCCGCGCCTGCCTTGACGAAGACCGAGATCGGCGCCAACGCCAGAACACCGATCGGCGTCATGAAATCGAGGTGCGGCCATTGCCCGTCAGCCATCCTGAGGACAAGCTCGGCAAGGTGCATCGTGTCGCCTTCGTGCTTGCCGATGTAGAAGCCGCCCTTCAGGATCGGGGCCCCTCCCATCACCACGATCAGGAGGCCTAGAAAGGCCATCAACAATAGCGTGTGCTGTCTGCTCATTTGTGCCTCGATGGCTAATTTGATCCATTTTTTGGCCACATTAGCTCGGCAAAGTGCCTATGTGAATCCCATCGCGGGGCCAAAAGGGGATCGTTCTGCGGAATTCCTAGGGGCCTGCCGCGACCGAACGGCTGTCGAGGAAGGTCTGAACCCATGAACATGCAGGTGCCGAACGTGATCGCGCCGACTGCGCCCCGATCGCTGGAAGAAACCGGCCTCTCGCCCGTAATGATGCGCGACATCCTTCTCAAGACGATGTTCCGCATGAACATCGAAACCGTGTCCGCGATCTCGCGCTCCGTGGCGCTGCCGATCCCGGTCGCTCAGGAGCTCATTGACCTCGCGCGCACTCAGAAGCTTCTCGAGGCGACGGGTACGCTGCACGCCAATTCGGGCGGCGAGATGGGTTATCAGCTTGCCGATGCGGGCAAGGCGCGTGCGCTCGACGCGCTGTCGCAGTCCGAGTACTACGGGCCGATGCCTGTGCCCCTCGAACGGTACTACGAACAGGTCAAGAAGCAGTCGATCCGCAATGTCCAGATGACGCGCCAGCAGCTCACAAGCGCGATGGGTCACCTGATCCTGCCGGACGAGCTGCTCGACCATCTTGGTCCGGCCGTCGGCGCAGGCCGCTCCATCCTGATGTACGGGCCGCCGGGCAACGGTAAGTCCTCCATCTCGAACGGCATCCGCGACGCGATCGGGGACAAGATCTTCATTCCCCGCGCAATCGAATATGCGGGCCAGGTCATTACCGTCTATGACCCGATCGTGCATTCCGCCGCCGAACAGTCCGAAGACGACCCGAACTCGCTTCGGCGTTCGTCGAACCGCTTCGACAACCGCTATGTACTGTGTGAACGCCCGACGGTGATCACGGGTGGTGAGCTTTCGCTCGACATGCTTGACCTCACCTACAACCCTACCGCGCGGACCTACACCGCCTCCTTGCAGATGAAGGCCACCGGCGGCGTCTTCATCATCGACGACCTTGGCCGTCAGCAGGAACCGCCGCAGAAGATCGTCAACCGCTGGATCGTTCCCTTGGAAGAAAACCGCGACATCCTCGCGCTCCAGTCAGGCGAAAAGTTTGAGGTGCCGTTCGACACGCTCGTGATCTTCTCGACGAACTTCCACCCGAACGAGATCTTCGACAAGGCGGCCCTGCGCCGGATCTTCTTCAAGATCAAGATCGACGGGCCGAACCAGGAGATGTTCCTGAAGATCTTCGCGATGGTGGCGAAGAAAAAGAAGATGCCGCTTGACGAAAAGGCGCTTCTCCACCTGCTCAAGGTGAAATACCCGACGATCGAAAACATCTACGCGAACTACCAGCCGGTCTTCCTGATCGACCAGATGATCGCGATCTGCGAATTCGAGGGCATCCCCTACCAGATGACCCCCGAACTCATCGACCGGGCCTGGGCGAACATGTTCGTCCGAGACGAAAAGATCATTCACTGATGCGGCGCATTGGCATAGCCGGGTGCGGCCGTGCCGCGCGCCCCTTTCTCGACCACCTGCGCAAGGCCGGCGTCGCGGCATCGGGATACGGCGCAGCGCTTGGCCCGGATACGGGCGAGACTGCGGCCGAGACCTTCGCCGCAGGCATCGACACGCTGATTCTTCTGCCACGCGACATCGCAGAGGCGGAGGCGCTTCTGTTCGAGAACGAAGCCTTCGCGAAGACGGCGCCCGATCTTTGCCGCATCGTGATCTCGGCCACGCTGTCGCCGCGCTACGTGCGCGCGCTTCGTGGTCGGATCGCGGCCCGGATCACGCTCATCGACGCCCCTTTCGCGGGCGGCGCCCGCGCCATATCGGACGCGCGGGTAAGCTTCTTCCTGGGCGGGCCGGTCGAGGACCTCCGGCACATGGCGCCCATCTTCGATCATCTCGGCCGCCAGGCGATCCGCATGGGCGGTTTCGGCACGGCGATGGCCGCCAAGGTGATGAACGACTTCCTTGCGGCGTCATCGAACGCGATGACCCGCATCGCGCTCGACTGGGCCGAGGCGCAGGGCATCGACGAGGCGCGCATGATAGAGATGACCGGCGACACGTTCGCGCAAACCCCCGCCGCGTTTGCCCAGGAGATCATCGAGTTCATGCAGCCGGGCTCGGGAGGGGAGTTCAGCGTCAGCACGCTCATCAAGGACGTCGAATGCGCGCTCGACACCGCACTTACGAGCGCGCATCTGACGCCGCCCGGCGCGTTCGAGACGCTCTTCGGCAGCATGAAGTCGCGCGCGATCCACTGACTTTTCAGCGACCGGCGGCGGGCATAGACTGGGCTCATGCGCGCCCTGCCCGCCCCTTTCACCGACTGGTTCGCTGCCCGGGGCTGGCAGATCCACCCCCACCAGCAGGCTCTTTATGACCGCGCGGCGGCGTCCGCGCTGCTGCTGGTCGCCCCGACGGGCGGCGGCAAAACGCTCGCGGGTTTCCTTCCGAGCCTCGCTGAACTCGCCGATGGCAGCCGAGCGGGGCTCCACACGCTCTACGTCTCGCCCCTGAAGGCGCTCGCCGCTGATATTCGGCGAAACCTCACGAGACCGGTGAGCGATATGGGCCTGCCAATCCGGATCGAAGACCGCACCGGTGACACGAGCTACACCAAGCGCCTCCGCCAGCGCGCCGACCCACCCCATATATTGCTGACAACGCCAGAAAGCCTCGCGCTGCTACTCAGCTACGAGGACGCGCCGCGCATCTTCGCCGGCCTGTCCCGCGTCATCGTCGATGAGGTCCACGCGCTCGCCGAATCCAAGCGCGGCGATCAACTCATGCTGTCGCTGGCCCGGCTCTCCCGCCTCGCGCCCGGTCTCCGCCGGGTCGGGCTGTCGGCGACGGTGGAGGACCCCGCCGCGATCGCCCGCTTCCTCGCCGGCCACCCCGATCCCTGCGAGATCATCCATGCCGATCCCGGCCCCGATCCCGACATCTCGATGTTGATGACCGATACCCCGCCCCCCTGGGCGGGCGGCGGCGGGCGCTACGCGATCCCCGAAGTACTCGCCGAGGTGCGCCGCCACAGGACGACTCTCATATTCCACAACACGCGCGCGCAGGCAGAGCTTTTCTTTCGAGACCTCTGGCTTGCGAACGAAGAGGGCCTGCCGATCGGCATCCATCACGGCTCGCTCGCCCGCGAGGCGCGCGAGAAGGTCGAGGCGGCGATGGTGGCGGGCAAGCTGCGTGCGGTCGTCTGCACCGGCTCGCTCGATCTCGGCATCGACTGGGGCGACGTGGATCTCGTGATCCAGGTCGGCGCGCCGAAGAACGTCAAGCGGCTGGTGCAGCGGATCGGGCGCGCGAACCACCGCTACAACGCGCCGTCGAAGGCGCTGCTGGTGCCCGCCAACCGCTGGGAAGTCGTCGAATGCCAGGCCGCGCTTCAGGCGGTGGAGGAACGCGACCTCGACGGCGACCCGCGCGGTCCCGGTCCCCGCGATGTCCTGTGCCAGCATATCCTGATCGCCGCCTGTTCCGGCGGGTTCGACGCGGATGATCTTTACGCCGAGGTCACCGGCGCGGGGCCTTACGCGACGCTCTCGCGGCCCGATTTCGACGACTGCCTCGATTTCTGCGCGACCGGCGGCTATGCGCTCAGGGCCTACGACCGCTGGCAGCGGCTGATGCTGCGCGACGGGCTCTGGACCCTTCGTGACCCGCGCGCGGCACGCGATATCCGCATGAACATCGGCACGATCACCGATGCCGAGATGGTGAAGGTGCGCTGGCAGAACCGCCACGGCGGCCAGCCTCTGGGCGAGGTCGAGGAGGCCTTCGCCTCGACCCTCACGCCGGGCGAAACCTTCCTGATCGGCGGCAAGGTCGTGCGCTACGTGGGCCTGCGCGAGATGGTGCTGGAGGTCTCGCCTGCCCCCGGCCGCGAGCCGAAGATCGCGGTCTTTTCCGGCACCAAGTTCTCCACCTCCACCCAGCTTTCCGAACGCATCCTCAGGATGCTCCGCCAGCAAAGCTGGCCCGACCTGCCCGCTCACACCGCCGAATGGCTGAGCCTCCAGCGCGAGATGTCGCGCCTGCCCGCGCCCGACCGGCTTCTCACCGAGACCTTCCCCGCCGAGGGCCGCGCGCATCTCTGCATCTACGGCTTCGCCGGCAAGGCGGCGCAGCAGACGCTCGGGCTCCTCATCACCAAGCGGATGGAGGAAGAGGGGCTGAACCCCTTGGGCTTCGTCGCCACCGACTACGCGACCCTGATCTGGGGGCTCGATCCCGTTGGCGACCCGGCCCCGCTCTTCGACCGGGCCGCGCTCAGGGAGGGGCTGGAGACCTGGCTCGCCGGCAACGCGGTGATGAAGCGGACCTTCCGCAACGTGGCCCTCATCGCGGGGCTCATCGCCCGCAACCATCCCGGCCAGAGGAAATCCGGCAGGCAGGCGACGTTTTCTTCCGACATCCTCTACGACACGCTCCGCCGCTACGATCCCGATCACCTGCTTTTGCAGGTCACGCGCGAGGAGGCGATGCGCGGCCTCGTGAGCTTCGGCCGGATCGAGGCGATGCTCGACCGCGTCTGGCCGCGCATCGATCATCTCGCCCTGCCGCGGGTGACGCCCTTCGCGGCGCCCATGTTCCTCGAAGTCGGCAGGGTCCCGGTCGAAGGCGCGGCGCGCGAGCGCCTTTTGGACGAGGCGGCGCAGCGGCTCATGGAAGAGGCCGGGCTTGGCTGAGGGCTGACGCCCGGGGGCTTCGCGCCCCCGGACCCCCAAGAGGTATCTTCAGCAAGATAAAAGAAGCGGTTGTCTTTTTTCGTCCTCCCGTGCAGGAACAAGACATGAACGCACACGCCTTCACTCTTGCCGGCGCCGACCTGCTCGCCCTTCCCTCGGGCGCCCTCTTCTGGCGGTCCGAAGGGTGCCTCGCGGTTTCCGACCTGCATCTCGGCCGGTCGGAGCGCTTTGCCCGCCGCGCGGGCGCGCTCCTGCCGCCCTACGAGGTCGCGGAGACGCTCGGCCGCCTCGAGACCGATATCGAGGCAACCCGCGCCCGCACGGTGATCTGCCTCGGCGACAGCTTCGACGACCTTCAGGCCGCGCGCCTCGGCGAAGGCGACACGCTCTGGATCGCGCGGCTCATGGCCGGGCGGCGCTGGATCTGGATCGAGGGCAACCACGATCCGGGTCCCGTCGCGCTGGGCGGTGAACATCGAGCGGAACTGACGCTCGGATCCCTGATCTTCCGCCACATCGCCCGGCGGGGCGCGGTCGGCGAGATCTCGGGGCACTATCACCCGAAGGCGCGGCTCGCCGGACAGGCGCGGCGCTGCTTCCTCGTCGATGGCGCGCGCGTCGTCTTGCCCGCATACGGAACCTATACAGGCGGTCTGAACTCGCACGACGCCCCGCTCTCGGACCTCATGGCGCCAGGCGCTCTCGCGATCCTCACCGGGCGCGTCGCGCGGCCCGTCCCGATGCCGCGGCGGAAGGAGACAGCATGACCGACACGATCGATCCGGCGCGCGAGGCGAAGGTGCGCGAAAGCTTCGGCGCGCAGAGCCTGATGACGACCTTCGGGGCGGAAATGGTCGCGGTCGCGCCAGGGCGCTGCGTCATCGCCGCGCCGGTCCGCGAGAACGCCCGCCAGCAGCACGGCGCGGGTCATGCCGGGCTGACCTTCGCGCTCGGTGATTCCGCCGCCGGTTATGCGGCGCTCACCCTGATGGCGGACGGGTCCGAGGTGATGACCGCCGAGATGAAGATAAACCTCATGGCCCCCGCCCTAGGCGACTGCCTGATCGCGACCGGCCGCGTCGTCAGGGCCGGCCGCCGGCTGACCGTCGTCACCGCCGAGGTGGAGGCCGAGACCGATGGCAAGCGCAAGCTCGTCGCGCTCCTGCAGGGGACGATGGTGCCTGTCGATCCGGCCTGAGTTCAGGCAGTCAGACCCTCCGGCTCGGCGAGCCCGTTCGCGCGGCAGCAGGCGGTCACCGTGTTGGCCAGGAGGCAGGCGATTGTCATCGGGCCGACGCCGCCGGGCACCGGGGTGATCGCGCCCGCGACCTTGGCCGCGCTTTCGAACTGCACGTCGCCCACAAGCTTCGTCTTGCCGTCGCGTTCGATCCGGTTGATGCCGACATCGATCACGGTCGCATCCGGCTTGACCCAGTCGCCGGGGATCATCTCGGGCCGTCCGACGGCGGCGACGAGGATGTCGGCCTTGCGGCAGACCCCGGCGAGATCCTTCGTGCGGCTGTGCGCGATCGTGACGGTGCAGCTGTCGCCAAGAAGAAGCTGCGCCATCGGCTTGCCGACGATGTTCGAGCGCCCGACGACCACGGCGTCGAGACCGGAGAGAGAGCCCAGATGGTCGCGCAGCATCATAAGACTCCCCAGAGGCGTGCAGGGCACCATCGATTTCTGACCGGTGCCCAGGAGCCCGACATTCGAGATGTGAAAGCCGTCCACGTCCTTGGCTGGGTCGAGCGAGTTTATGACGAGATCGGAGTTCAGATGCTTCGGCAGCGGCAACTGCACGAGAATCCCGTGCACGTTCGGATCGTTGTTGAGCTTGTCGATCAGCGCGAGCAACTCGGCCTCCGAAGTCTCCGCCGGCAGCTTGTGCTCGTAGGAGTTCATCCCCGCCTCGACCGTCGCCTTGCCCTTCGAGCGGACATAGACCTCGCTCGCCGGGTCCTCGCCGACCAGCACCACCGCCAGTCCCGGGGTGATCCCGTTCTCCTTCTTCAGCCGCGCGACATGCTCGGCCACCTGGCCGCGCACCTTGGCGGCGAACGCCTTGCCGTCGATGATCTTCGCACTCATCCCCACTCTCCTTCAGCTTGCCGGCCGGACGCAGGCGCCCGGCGGAATGCGCACCCTTCAGGGGCTGCGCAAGACGCGCGCCGGGGCGGGGTTCGATGCCCCGCCCCGGCGCACCCTGTTCAGAACAGACCCTCGACATCGCCCGCGTCGTTGATGCGGATCACTTCCGCCGCGGGCGTACGCGGCAGGCCCGGCATCGTCATGATCTCGCCGCAGATGACGACGATGAAGCCCGCGCCGGCCGACAGCCGGACCTCGCGCACCGGCACCGAATGTCCCGTGGGTGCGCCGCGGCGGTTCGGGTCGGTCGTGAACGAATACTGGGTCTTGGCCATGCAGACCGGCAGGTTGCCGTAGCCGGCCTCCTCCCAGGCATGCAGCTGGTCGCGGATCGACTTGTCGGCCAGGACCTCGTCGGCGTGGTAGATCCGCTTCGCGACAGTCTCGATCTTCTGAAAGAGGCCCATGTCGTCGGGATAGAGCGGGGCAAAATTCGCGCTGCCGCTCTCGGCGATCTGCACGACCTTCCGGGCCAGCTCCTCGGTCCCTTCCGAACCCTTGGCCCAGTGCTGGCAGAGGATCGCCTCCGAGCCCTGCTCGGCCACGTAGTCCTTCACCGCCTGGACCTCTGCGTCGGTATCGGTGACGAAGTGGTTGATCGCCACAACGACCGGCACGCCGAAGCCCTTGGTATTGGCGATGTGGCGGCCGAGATTGGAGCAGCCCTTCTTCACCGCCGCGACGTTTTCCGCGCCAAGGTCGGCCTTCGCGACGCCGCCGTTCATCTTCATCGCGCGGACCGTGGCGACGATGACCGCTGCGGCGGGCTTCAGCCCGGCCTTGCGGCACTTGATGTCGAAGAACTTCTCGGCCCCGAGATCGGCGCCGAAGCCCGCCTCCGTCACCACGTAGTCGCCGAGCTTCAGTGCCGTCTTCGTGGCGATGACCGAGTTGCAGCCATGCGCGATGTTCGCGAACGGTCCGCCGTGGACGAAGGCGGGGTTGTTCTCGAGCGTCTGGACGAGGTTCGGCTGCATCGCGTCCCTGAGAAGCACCGTCATCGCGCCGTCGGCCTTGATGTCGCGGCAATAGACCGGCGTCTTGTCGCGCCGGTAGGCCACGACGATGCTGCCGAGCCGCTCCTGCAGGTCATCGAGATCCTTCGCGAGACAGAGGATCGCCATGACCTCCGAAGCCACCGTGATGTCGAAGCCGGTCTGGCGCGGGAAGCCGTTCGCGACGCCGCCAAGATTGCAGACGATTTCGCGCAGCGCGCGGTCGTTCATGTCCATCACCCGGCGCCAGGAGACGCGGCGGATGTCGATTTCCTGCTCGTTGCCCCAGTAGATGTGGTTGTCGATCATCGCCGACAGCAGGTTGTGCGCCGAGGTGATCGCGTGAAAGTCGCCGGTGAAGTGGAGGTTCATGTCCTCCATCGGCACGACCTGCGCATAGCCGCCCCCCGCCGCCCCGCCCTTCATGCCGAAGTTCGGCCCGAGCGACGCTTCGCGGATGCAGATCACCGCCTTCTTGCCGATCCGGTTCAGACCGTCGCCGAGGCCCACGGTCGTTGTCGTCTTGCCCTCGCCCGCAGGCGTCGGGTTGATCGCGGTGACGAGGATAAGCTTGCCGTCCTTCCCGCCCTCGAGAGAGGTGATGAACTCCTGGCTGACCTTCGCCTTGTCGTGGCCGTAGGGCAGAAGATGCTCGCCCGGGATGCCGAGCTTGTCGCCGATCTCCTGGATCGGCTTCTTCTTCGCCTCGCGGGCAATCTCGATATCGGTCTTGAAAGCCATGAAATTCTCTCTCCCTCGGCCACGGTCGCTTTCTTGCGTTGCACCCGGCTATAGCCAAGCGGCGCCGCAGAACAAGGCTGGATTGCGACGTTTCCACCGCCGGAACCGCCAGCGTCGGTTGCGACCCGTTTCGGATCGGAAACACGGGCGTACGATGGAACACAGGCGCCACGCAGCCGAACAGTCGCCCGATTCTTGGCACCGTATGGCGTCCGGATTTCTGACCGCGGAGTTCGACGACACCCGCCCCCCGCGTTAACCGCGCCGCGTGTCGCGACGATTTCGCGGGCCGTCCTGTTCAGCGTGATCGCGTGTCGCCCGACCAGACCGGCTGATCGGGCACGAATAGCCGGAGACGTGCGCCAACCCGAAAGACGCCCGGACGTTCGACCCAGGCGGTCACGCCGCGACGCCCCTGCGCGGCGGACTTGAACTTCCACCCGAACCCGGGATGGTCCTTCTCGATCTCCTTGCCTGGCCAGATGCAGGGCCCGTTCTCCAGGTCGACGACCAGCGTCGCGCCGCTCTCGCTCTGAAGCCGCGACGAAGGTGGCACATGGCTGAAATCCGGAACGCCCTCCACGACCATCGACGCGCCGAGCAGGCCTGGATCAAGTTCGGTCAGCCCCATCTCCGCCGCGATCGCCCCAAGCTCTTCGCGGCTCAGGATCGTCACTTGGCGCGTGTTCCGAACTTCCGTTCCTTCGGGATAGAGCTCTGCAACGCGGCTGCACGATGGACGCGTGAGCCCCGAATGCGCTTCGCCCTCGAAGCCTTCGAACTGTGCGGCGATTTCCCGCAAGGCTTTGGCGCGCAGCGACGCGCCACGGTCGGCCACATGGCCGAGCCAGACGATCGTGGCGTATGATTCGGTCGGGACGAGCACGGGCATGGGGATCGTCTTTCAGACGGAAAGCGTGAAGAACAGCCGGCGGAACGGGAACAGCACCGACCCGTCCGCCTCGACCGGATAGGCCGCCTCGAGCGCCTGATCATAGCGGCGGATAAAGTTGTCCACTTCGGCGGTCTCGAGCCGCTCAAGGAACGGGCGCATCGCGGTCGACTCGTTGAACTTCCGGACGGGATGTCCGACCTCCGCCGGCTCTAGACGATGAACATAGTCCGTCTCCCAGACATTCACTTGGCCGAGGGGCGCGAGCAACCGGTGATACTCCACAGGCGGAGCGACAGGTGCCTTCCACTTCGCCAGGTCGAACCGGTCGGGAAACATCTCGGCAGCGAAATCGCGCAGGAAACGGTGCGAAGGCGCGCCATACTGACGGGGCATCTGCACCGCGAGGACACCGCCGGGCACAAGGTAGTCAGCGAGCCGCAACATCAGCCGGTGATGATCAGAAATCCAGTGCAAGGCGGCATTGGAAAAGATCAGCGCCACCGAGGCGTCCGGTCTCCACTCCGCGACATCGGCTTGGGTCAGGCGGTCATAGCAGCCGACCTTCCGCGCCGCCGTGAGCATCGCGGGCGAGGCGTCGAGGCCGAAGATGCGCCGCGTATCGCCGAACCGCGCGGCCAGCGCCGGGCCCGCCGCGCCGTTGCCGCAACAGAGGTCGACAACGTCGCCCTCCGGCAAATCGCCTACCTGTGCCAGAAGATCCAGCGCGGGCCGCAGCCGCAAATCGCCGAAGCGCGCATAGCTTTCGGGGTTCCAGTCACTGCGACCCGGCATGGCCGTTCCTTTCGCGCGGCGCCCGAACCCTCTTCAGGTCGAGGGTTCAGGCTCCAGCCCGCCGCCTTTCGGCGCCTTCGGCTTTTTGGTCTTCGGAATCGCGGTCAGGGATGGCACGGCGCTGCCTTTGTCCGAGCCGTCCTCGTCGTCGTCGCCGGCCTTCGGAGGCTCGCCGCGGATGACGCGCATCATGTCTTCGCCGGTCAGCGTTTCGTACTCCAGAAGCCCCTGGGCGAGGTTTTCCATCTCCTGCCAGTTCTCCTGCAGGATCTGCTTCGCGCGCTCATAGGCCTCGTCCACGAGCCGTCGGACCTCCTGGTCGATGATCTCGCGGCTCTCGTCCGAGGCATTGAAATGCGACTGGCTGCCGAGGAAGCTTTCCTGCGTCGAGGTATAGTTGATGTTGCCGAGCTTCTCGGACATGCCCCACTGGCTGACCATCGCGGTCGCGAGCTGGGTCACGTGCTGGATGTCAGAATAGGCGCCGTTCGTGACGTTGTCCTCGCCGAAGACCAGCTCCTCGGCCGCCTTGCCGCCCATCGCGGAGGCAAGCTTCGACAGCGCCGCCTCGCGCGTCAGCGACAGCTTGTCGCGCTCCGGCAGGTAGAAGGTGACGCCAAGTGCCCGGCCGCGCGGAATGATCGTGACCTTGTGGACCGGGTCGTGCTGCGGCACGTGGATGCCGACGATGGCATGGCCCGCCTCGTGATAGGCGGTCAGCTTCTTTTCGTCCTCGGTCATGACCATCGACCGCCGCTCCGGCCCCATCATGACCTTGTCCTTCGCCTTCTCGAAATCCTCGAGCGTGACGAACCGCTTGCCGATCCGCGCCGCCAGAAGCGCCGCCTCGTTCACGAGGTTGGCGAGGTCCGCGCCCGAGAAGCCGGGCGTGCCGCGCGCGATGATGCGCAGGTCGACGTCGGGACCGAGCGGCACCTTGCGGGAATGGACATGAAGGATCTTCTCGCGGCCCTTGATGTCGGGGTTCGGCACCTGCACCTGCCGGTCGAAGCGGCCGGGTCGCAGGAGCGCGGGGTCCAGAACGTCCGGCCGGTTGGTCGCCGCGATGATGATCACGCCTTCATTGGCCTCGAACCCGTCCATCTCGACCAGAAGCTGGTTCAGCGTCTGCTCGCGTTCGTCATTGCCGCCGCCATAGCCGATGCCACGGCTCCGGCCCACGGCGTCGATCTCGTCGATGAAGACGATGCAGGGCGCGTTCTTCTTGGCCTGTTCGAACATGTCGCGCACGCGGCTCGCGCCCACGCCCACAAACATCTCGACGAAGTCGGAACCCGAGATTGTGAAGAACGGCACGCCCGCCTCGCCGGCGATGGCGCGCGCGAGAAGCGTCTTACCGGTGCCCGGCGGGCCGACGAGCAGCGCGCCTTTCGGGATCTTGCCGCCGAGGCGCGAGAATTTCTGCGGATTGCGCAGGAACTCGACGATCTCCTCGAGTTCTTCCTTAGCCTCATCAATTCCCGCGACGTCGTCGAAGGTCACCCGGCCATGCTTCTCGGTCAGAAGCTTCGCCCGGCTCTTGCCGAAACCCATCGCGCCGCCGCGTCCGCCGCCCTGCATCCGGTTCATGAAGAAGATCCAGACGCCGATGAGCACGAGGAACGGCAGCCAGACACCGAGGAGAGAGAAGAATCCCGACTGCTGCTGACGCTCGGCCTTCACCGCCACGTCCTTGGCCAGAAGGGTCTCGACGAGGTTGTCGTTCAGCTCGCCCCCGTCCGGCTTGATCGTCACGTACGTCGTCCCGTCGCGGGCCTGAACTTGAATCTGTTCGCCGTCGATCACAACGGCGCTGATCTCACCCGCCTCGACCTTCGAGATGAAGTCCGAATAGGTGAGCGTGCGGGAGTTCATCGTGGTCTGCCCGTTGCCGAACAGGTTGAACAGCGCCAGGATCAATAGGAACAGCACGACCCAGAAGGCGATGTTTCTCGCGTTACCCAAGGGATGTCCTCCAAACAAACAATGGACCTCGCGCGCGGGCGCGTGGCTCCTACCTAAAATAGAGATAAGCGGGCGGGGTTCAATGCGATATGAGGAATGAGTGATAACCCGCGACGATTTCCGCCGCCCAGCCGTTGTCCAGACCCGCGACCGGCGCGGCGACGAGAGCATCGCCCCGCCAGATCGCCGGGGAGACGATCAGCGCCGCGCGGCTGTGGCCGGTCCTGCTCCAGTCGGGACATCTGCGCAAACCCTCCGCGCCCAACGCGCGCACTGTCAGCCGTGGGTCGTGCCTGCCCATCAATCGCCAGCGGCCGTCCCAGATCTGGTCCGTCGGGGCTTCAAGTCCTGCAACAGCGCGCGGTTCGCGAGCAATCCGCACATCAGCGTCGCCGACCTTGATCTTGCATCCCGACAGCGTGGCGTCGCGCCCCTCCTTGATGGCATGCCGGACGCGCAGAACAGCATCGG
The DNA here is from genome assembly GCF_900302475.1 of Defluviimonas aquaemixtae. Classification (NCBI taxonomy): domain Bacteria; kingdom Pseudomonadati; phylum Pseudomonadota; class Alphaproteobacteria; order Rhodobacterales; family Paracoccaceae; genus Albidovulum; species Albidovulum aquaemixtae. Next base: position 596,911 of record NZ_OMOQ01000003.1, on the reverse strand, counting down.
CACGGGGCGCGTATTCGGAAGACGAGACCCAGCGCAGTGCACTGATCAGAATGCGTCGGCTCACCTCGTGCCCGAGGCGTTGGAACGCGGCCCGATCCAGCACGACCTCTCCCGCCGACGTCTTCGCCACCTTCTTCGCCGCTTCGCCGGTTGACTCGACGACCGCCTGCCGGGCGAGGCCAAGATTTACCGCGACGCCGGAAAGCTTTTCGACTGTGATTTCAAGCGATTTCAGCGTCTTCAACACGCGGCGTGCCTTCACCCGTGTAAACCGTTCATCCACGTTTGACGGGTCTTCGATCCAGTCGATATTCTGCCGGTTCAGATAGTCCCTGAGTTTCGTCCGGGTGACCCCGAGCAGCGGCCGTGAATAGTGGGTGCCGTTTTGAACCCACGCCTTCCGCATGCCTGACAGCCCGTCGATCCCGGCCTCGCGCGCCAACCCCATGAGAAACGTCTCTGCCTGATCGTCGGCGGTATGGCCTAGCACGACATGGCCGATGGCTTCGCGCTGCGCCCAGTCGGCGATGAGCCGGTAGCGCGCACGCCGCGCCTGGTCCTGAAGGTTGCCCTCGATCTCGCCGTGGTCCCAGCGGAGCGTGTCGTGCTCGACCCCGATCGACCGGCAAAACGCCGCGACGGAGCGCGCCTCATCTGCGGCTTCGGGCCTCAGACCGTGATCGACCGTCACCGCACAGACAACGCCGCCGCGATGCGCCTGGACCCGCAGAGCGAGGCTCAGAAGCGCCATGGAATCGCTTCCACCAGAAACGGCTACGCCGAGGGTTGCCGGCGCCTCCCCCGGAAGCGCATTTGCGACGAATTGAAGCAGGAAGGCGTCGGCGCCTTCCGACAGCGGCCAGTCGCCCGACGTCACTGGCAGTTGAGCGCGCGCATCGCCGTTCCGGCTTCGACCGCTTCGGGCGCGGTCGGGAAGCGCACGCCGACCTCGCCGAGCGTCACGCAGGCCTCCTGAGTCTGGCCGAGCGTGCCGAGCGCCGCGCCAAGCTTCAGAAGCGCCGATGGTGCGCGCGGACCGTCCGGCTGACCGGAGAACGACTGCAGATATGCCCGCGCCGCATCCGCTGTCTGGCCCGCCTGGATCAACGCCTCGCCGCGCAGATACTGGGCCTCGCCGGTCAATGGTCCGCCGGTATAGGTCTGCGTGAAGGCCGCGAACTGCTCTGCTGCGCCCTGGTAGTCGCCGGCGTCGAGCGCGGCCTTGGCCCGGTCGAAATCCGCCTTTTCGCTCACGGCAAGTTCCGGCCCGCCAGTCGTGCCCTGCCCGGTCAGCGTCGACTGGGCCGTGGCGGTCACGCTGGTCCCCGCCGCCGCCCCGCCGCCCCCCAAGGTGGCAGTGATCGGCAAGTTCGCCGGATCGCAGCCGTCCTCAAGCTCGCAAAGCCTGAACTCGAGGTCACCCACCCGGTTCGTGCCGTCCGACACGACGCGGTCGATCTTGTTCTGCAGCGCTTCCGTGCGTGAGGTCAGTCGCGAAAGCTCGGCCTCCATCGCGTTCATCCGCTCGAGCGCGGAGGCTCCGCCCGCCGCCTGCATCGCGGACGACCCGCCCTGGACGAGCTCAGCTCTCAGCGCCTGCAGATCACCCGCTAGCCGGGCAAGGTCGGTCCGGATGTCAGCAAGCGTCTGGGTCTGCTCCTGAGCGGCGACTGGCATGGTGGTCGGGGCGCAGAGCGCCGCCCCGACCGCGAGCGAAAGAAGGAAGGTCCGGATCACGGTGCTGGCCTCAGACGCCCGCGCCCGCGCCGATCACGGTCACCGCGCGGCGGTTCTGCGAATAGCAGGCCTCATCCGAACAGACCGCGAGCGGGCGTTCCTTGCCGTAGGACACGGTCTGGAGCCGCGAGGCCAGAACACCTTGCGAGATCAGGTACTGCTGCACCGCCGAGGCACGCCGAGCGCCGAGCGCGAGGTTGTATTCGCGCGTGCCTTGTTCGTCGGCGTGGCCCTCGATGATCGCCGTATTGGTGGGATGCTGGTTCAGCCAGACCGCCTGCTGGGCAAGGATCGACTGCGCCTCGGCTGTCAGCGTCGACTGGTCGACCGCGAAAAGCACCCGGTCGCCGATTGTCTGGTTGAAATAGGCAACCGAATTGGGGTCGTTCGGATCGCCGAGCCCGCCCGAGGTGATGCCAGCCGCCCCGGCCGCGCCTGCGTCGGCGCCGAAGCCGCCCGCACCGTAGCGGTCGGGGTTGTTGCAGCCCGCCAGCGCCAGGGCGCCCGCGAGGACGAAGATCGTGGAGAATTTGTTCATCGGGTTTACCGCCTCTGTTCTTGGCTCGATGGCCGTTACCATATCATCGACCGATTGCGTTGGAAACGCGGCTTCTTAGGGCAGAAGCGGCGACCAGGCCGGATCGGACGCGCCACCCTCCATCGGCACCGCCCTGAGGTTGCGGCCCGTGATGTCGACGCTGAAGAGCTGTGCGCCGCCGCCGGCGCCCGGGCTTTCGCGGGTGAACATGATGACCCGCCCGTTCGGCGCCCAGGTCGGCCCCTCGTCAAGGAAGGACGCGGTCAGAAGCCGTTCCTCGCTGCCGTCGGTGCGCATCACCCCGATATGGAAGCGGCCCGCATTCTGCTTCGTGAAGGCAATGAGATCGCCGCGCGGCGACCAGACCGGCGTGCCGTAGCGCCCCTCGCCGAAGCTGATCCGCGTCGCCTCGCCGCCGCCCGCCGGCATTATGTAAAGCTGCTGGTTGCCCGACCGGTCGCTTTCAAAGACGATCCGGCTGCCGTCGGGCGAAAATGACGGCGCAGTCTCGATCGACGGCGCGTTCGTGAGCTGCGCCATCTGACCCGACGAAAGCTGCATCGAATAGAGGTCCGTGTTGCCGCCCTGCTCGAGCGAGAATACAACCGTGCCGCCGTCTGGCGAGAAGCGCGGCGCGAAAGTCATGTTGCCCGACAGCTCGGCCAGCGCCCGCGCGCTCACGGTCGCAAGGTCCATCAGCTTGATGCGCGGGAACCCCGTCTCGAACGACGTGTAAAGCACTCTTTCTCCGTCGGGCGAGAACCGCGGTGCAAGCACGATGGTTGAGGAATCGGTCAGGTACTGAACGTTCGCCCCGTCATAGTCCATGATCGCAAGCCGTTTCAGCCGATTGTCCTTCGGCCCGCTTTCGGAGACGTAGACAACGCGGCTGTCGAAATAGGCGCTTTCGCCGGTGATACGAGCATAGATCTGGTCCGCGACCTTGTGCGCGATCCGCCGCCAGTCGCCCGCCGCGCCTCCGAACTGAAGACCGTCGCCGAGCTGAGCGTCCGAATATACATCATAGAGACGGAATTTCACGTTGATCCGCCCGTCCGACGTCGCTGCGACCGCGCCGGTCACGAGCGCCTGAGCGTTGATCGCCTTCCAGTCAGGATAGGCGATCGGAGCATCGAAGTTCGTGACCTGGCTGATATAGGCCGAAGGCGGGATCTCGCGGAACAGCCCCGTTCCAATAAGATCGGCGGCGATCACCTGTGTGATGTTCGCGGCCGCCTCGGCAGCACCGGAGTTCTCGGCGACAAAGGTCGGCATCGCGAAGGGCAAGGGCTCGATCACGCCGTCCTCGATGACGATCCTGAGCGGGCCGTCCTGAGCCTGCGCGGTGGGCGCGGCAAGGCCCAGAAGGGCGAGCGCAAGGCAAAGCGTCCGGGTGAAGGTCATGACATTCCCCTTTCTGCGGGTACGGATGGGTGGACTGGCTGGGGCGCGGATCGGGTCATCTCATCCTCATCTTTTCCGGATTGAAGACGATTTCAACCTCACGCCAGTAGTCGTATTTCTCGGGCGGCAACGGATAGCCGTTTTGGCCGCAACGGATGATCGCGCGGCGGCCCGTCTCGTAGGCCTGCTGAGCGGAGGCCTCGGTGCCGCCCTCGTAGCCGATCATCCGGATCGAGCCGCTGATCGGCTTGCCGGACGGGTCCATGTCGACGCCCACAGTCACGATCGTGCGGAGTGCGTCGGTGGAGAGCGCGCCGACGTTCCAGCACTGCTTGACCGCGATGACGAGCGCATCCTTCTCGCCGCCTGTCATCGGCGGACCGGAAGGCGCGGTGCCCGTACCGGGTGCCGGCTCGTCCGATGCCTCGCCCGCGAGCGCCTCGGCCAGCGCCTCGGCGACCGCGTCCTGAGTTGCGGGCGCTTCGGGCTCCGGCGCAGCGGCGGTCTCGGACTCGGTCGGCGCCGATTCGGCGGCGGTCTCGGCCGGAGCAGGCTCGGGCGCGGGCGCCGGCCGTTCGGGCCGTGCGCGCGGCCGGGGCGAGGCCTGAGGCGCAGCCGAGGCGGCCTCGGTCACGTCCTCGTTCTCCTCGGTGCGAATCACGTCGCCGGTATCCCGCGGGGCCGCGGCCTCTTCGGGCTCCTGCGGCTCGGGTTCGGGTGCGGGTTCAGGCGTCGTCTCGACGACCGCCTCGGGCGCGACGTCGGGCTCGGGCTGCGGCGCGTCGGTCGGATCGGGCGCGACGATGTCGGCGGGCTTCGGCTGTGGCGCGGGCTGAATCACGTCGTCAGGCGTCTCGGACGGCGTCTCGACCGGCGGCGCGGGCAGCGTCGGAGGCGTGTCGCTGACCTCCGCCTCGGGCGGCGCAAGTTCGGTGACATCGGGCGCGGCATCGGGTTCAGGCTCGGGCTCGGGTTCTGTCGGCGCCGCCGTTTCGGGCGCGGCATCCTGCGCGGGCGCCTCGGGTGCGGGTTCGGCGGCGGGCGCTTCGGGCACCGAGGGCGCGGCCGGGGCCTCCTCGGGTGCAGTCGGCTGCGCCGCCTGAAGGGCGGCAAACTGCGCCTCGGACATCAGCGCCACCTCTGCCGTGGCGACCGGGGGCGGCAGGTCGTGCGACCGGAAGATTCCGCCGACGATCAGCCACAGGATCGCCGCTGCATGCGCGATCCCAGATACGATGACGCCCGTGCGCTTTGCCCGGTCCATGGGCATCCGCCCTAGTTCCCCGCCCCGGCGCCGAAACTCGGCCCGCCCGCATCGGTCACCAGCACGATCTCGGTAAAGCCGCCGGAATTGAGTGCGCCCATCACCTGTACGACGCGTTCGTAGGGGATCTTGCCATCCGCGCGAAGAAAGAGCTTGCCATCCGTCCGCTCGGCCGCGATCGCCTTCAGCTTGCCGATCAGTTCGTCCTCCGCCACCGGCGTGTTCTGGACCGAGATCGTACCGTCATCCTGCACCGATATGGTCAATGGCTCCTGCTGCTCGCTCGCGACGGCCTGTGCGGCGGTCTCCGGCAGGTCCAAGGGTACGCCCACGGTCAGAAGGGGTGCTGCCACCATGAAGATGACCAGAAGCACCAGCATCACGTCCACGAAGGGCGTGACGTTGATCTCGCTCATCACGGCGGGTTTGCCCCGCGACCCGCGCCGGCGCCGTCCGCCGCCGCCCGGTTTCATCACGCCCGCGCCCATCTGATCAGGAATCCAGTTGGCGCGACAGGATTGTGGCGAATTCGTCGGCGAACGCCTCGTATCCTGCGATGATGCGGTCGCTGTCGGTCGAAAGCTTGTTGAAGAAGATTACCGCCGGAATGGCGGCGAGAAGTCCGAGCGCGGTCGCGACAAGCGCCTCGGCGATCCCCGGTGCCACGACGGCAAGCGAGGTGTTCTGGCTGATCGCGATCTGCTCGAACGCGACCTTGATGCCCCAGACGGTGCCGAAAAGCCCGACAAACGGCGCCGTGGAGCCCACGGTGGCGAGAAACGGCAGGCCCCGCGTGAGAGTCTCGGTCGCCTTGGCGATGGCGACGTCCATCGAGCGGTCGATCCGGGCCTGCGCGCCTGCAATCAACTCGCCGCCCTCCCTGTGCGAGCGGCGCCACTCGGTCATCCCGCTCGAAAAAATCTTCTCGGAGGCGCCGCGCGGCTGCTTGCCGATCTTATCGTAAAGCTCGTCGAGAGGTTCGCCCGACCAGAACGAGCGGTCGAAGCGGGCCGCGTCGTGACGCGCCTGCCGGAACGATATGAATTTCTGGACGATGATCGCCCACGACCAGAAACTCGCGACCGTCAAAAGGACCATGACGGCCTGAACGACGAAGGAGGCGCGCCAAAAGAGCGCCAACAAGGAGAAGTCCATCTCCTGCGCCAGGGCAAGGGTTTCGGTTTCCATTATTCACTGCTCGCCGGTTGGGCCACGTTTTCGCGGCTCTCTTAACTGTGATTCTATCCGGGATTAAGGAGGAATGCCAACACGAACTCGATACCGGCGGGAAATCCCCGAAGCTCAGTTTTCACTCGCCGTGATTGATCGGCGGACATCCGCCGGAAGTCGCGCCGGCGTACCCGAATCCTTCAGGCAGACAAGCGTCACCCCGGCCTGGAACAACCGCTCGTTCCCGCGAAGTACAGCCTGATCGAGCATGATGCGCGCGCCCGTCACGCCGCCGAGCCGGGTCTCGACGGTCAGCACGTCATCGAATTTCGCGGGCCTGAGAAAGTCCGCCTCGACGCGGCGCACCGCGAATGCGATGCCCTCCTCGGACTTCAGCCGCCCTTGGTCGATGCCCAGCCCGCGCACCCATTCGCTGCGCGCGCGTTCAATGAATCTCAGGTAGTTGGCGTAGTAGACGATCCCGGCCAGGTCGGTATCCTCGTAGTAGACGCGAAGCGAAAAGCGATGGATCAACGGGGCCGCCTCCAGACGAACGCCCTACCCCTAGCGCCCCGTCCGGGGCCGGACAAGCGGCACATCCTCGCCGCATGCAACGGGAACGGCTTTGCACGAGCACAATTCTTGTGTAGCCAGAACCAAAGCGCCGGCCTGCGGCGTGCCCCCGAAGTAAGCCCGAGGAGCCACAATGTCCCGATCCGTCATCGAAGAAGACCTGACCGTGGAAGGCAACATCGCTTCGCCCGAAGGCGATATCGAAGTGAAAGGTCGGGTGACCGGCGACATCACGTCGCGTTCGGTGGAGGTACATGTCGCCGGCAAGGTGGACGGCGCGATCAGCGCGACCGAGGTCACCATTCAGGGCAATCATTCTGGACGCATCGACTGCACTTCGCTCTCGCTCGACAAGACCGCCGAGGTGAAGTCCGACGTAAAGGCCCAAACGCTGTCTTCGGAGAAGGGTGCACGCCTCGTCGGCAAGGTGCAGATCACCGGCTGACCGGACGGTTTGCACTCAGGCGGAGCGCCGTGGTCTACTCGCCTGACAAGGGGAGGGGTAGCGCATGAATCCGCAGCCCGAGGCGACCAGCGCGAATGCCGGTCAGGCGCTCTTCTGGACGGACGTTCCCGGCCAGAAATGGGCGCACCACCACGAACGGCTCGATCACCTCTTCGGCCTGATCACCGATGAACTCCTGGCCCGCGCCGCGCCGCAACCCGGGCAGAGCGTGCTAGACGTCGGCTGCGGTTGCGGTGACACGGCGCTGCGCGCGGCCGACCGGGTCGGAGAGAGCGGCCAGGTCGAGGGCGTCGACATCTCTGATGTACTTCTTGCCGTGGCGCGCCGCCGCGCGGCCGGACGCGTGAACGTGTCCTTCACGCGCGCCGACGCTCAGGTGCAGGACTTCGCAGAAGACCGGCACGACCTTCTCATCTCGCGCTTCGGGCTGATGTTCTTTGCCGACCCGGTCGCGGCCTTCGCGAACCTCGCCCGCGCACTGAAGCCCGGCAGCCCCCTTGTCTTCGCAACCTGGGCGCCCGCTGCGGACAACCCCTGGAGCCATGTGACGAAATCCGCAGGCATGGCGCGGCTCGGCGCCGTTCCGCCCGATCCACCGCGCGAGCCGGGACAGTTTGCTTTCGCCGAACCCGGCTATGTGGCGGGTATCCTGCGCGACGCCGGACTGACGAATATTGTAGACGAGACGGTGGATACGCATCTCGTATGCGCCGGCACAGCAACCGACGCCGCCGATCTTGCTACTAGCATCGGCCCCGTGTCGCGCCTCATGCGCGACAAGAACGGGACGGAAGCAGACCGCATCGCGATCGCAACCGCCGTGGCGAAGGAATTCGCCCGCTACGAACGGGCGGACAGCGTTTGCGTGCCCGCCCGTGTCCATTTCTTCCGCGCGCGGAAAGGCTGACGCCCTTGAGGACGCGCCGCAACTCCTCCGCAATCGGCTATATCAGGTCTGGCAATCGCCGTCGCTACGCGACAGCCGGCTTTTTCGCGCCAAGATGGATCGCTACTTTGCCCTCGGCGACCGCCGGAGCGCCGACGCCGAGCTGCGCGGCATTGGCCTTGAGCCAGTCCTTGGCCACGGCAAGGCTCTTGTCGGTTCCCGCCTTGTCCTTGCAGACGGTGACTGTGAAGCATCCGTCCCTGGTCTCGATCAGGTCGTAGCTGACCAGGCCCGGAACGTCACCGATAAGCTTTTCGACCTCGCTTTTCCGCGCGATCAGAAGCTTTGTCAGCTCCGCGGCTCCCTTTCCAGTGTAGGTCCGTGTGATGGCATGCATCGTCAAAGCCTCCCCTTGAACGATTATGCGGTGCTGCCGTGGGGCGACAGTACACCCCTTGCGGCAGTGGCGGCACAGTATCAGAGCCCGACTGATTCTGACATGCCGTCCCTCCGGGCCCCGGCGGGGGCAGGCCAATTCTGGCCCACGACTCGGTCTGGTCAGCAATCGGCGGGCGCGGTTGCCAAACTGGGCGGTGATCCTGCGGCGACGCCTCCGCCGTAAAGAGATCGTCGGCTGCGCGCCGCAGGCTCTCTGCCGCTGCCGGCTGTTTCGGGGCAGGAAGCGAAAGGCCTACCCGCACCGCGCCGCCAACCGGAGCGCGTGGCTTGCATCATGGGAGACAGCGGGCACCACGGGATCGTAGGCCGCCCGGATCAGCGCCGCGATGTCGGGGTTCAGGAAAACCTCACCGCCCGACTGCGCGAGCGGCGAACGGTCGAGGAATGCCCGGTCCGACCATAGAAGGATGATTTGGGCGGCAAGGCTCAGCGTGATCGTATCCGCGGGCAGTCCGGCCAGATCCTCGTCCATGCGGACGAACACAATGCAGGCGCGGATGGCGCCCGTCTCCTCAAATCGGAAATGGCGATACTGGTTTGCATCCTCCGCCCGGAGTCGGGCCACCAGCGGGCCGAGCCCTTCGACCAGCCGGTCGAGATCGGGCACGGCCAGAAGCTCCGCCCAATCGCGAAAGAAGAAGATCATCAGGTTGGCGCCCTGCTCGGGATCGGTCTCGGCCATCCTGTGACCGGCGAGCGTGACGACCGCCTCGACCGCGCCCTTGACCATCGCGAGCGTCGCGTTGTCGACGCCGAATACTACCGGGGCGATGGGCCGTTCCCAACGCGCGAAGAAATACTCGCCGGATGAGCGGGTGAAGAGCGCTTCGATGTCCTGCGGGTCCATGCGGCCTCCGTATCCGGCGACGAGCCATAGTGGCTTTCGTGCGCTGCCTCAACTGCGCGCGACGCCGCCCCCTCCGCCTCTTCGGATGATCCGACCGCGCCTGGTCGATGATCCACCTCGCGGGCAGGCGCAGATGACCCCGGCGACCGGTTAGCAGCGACAAACGTAACTATATTTTCTTTTTTTTCAATGATTTGATGGCGCCATTGCGCGTGAGAACCGGCTCATTTCACGAACAGGTCGCCCTGCCCCGGCGCCTTTGGCGTGGCCATTCCGAGATGGGTCCAGGCCTTGCCCGCCAGCATCCGCCCTCTCGGGGTGCGCTGGATCAGCCCCTGCTGGAGCAGGAACGGCTCGATTACCTCCTCGATCGCGTCCCGCACCTCCGACAGTGCCGCCGACAGCGTCTCGACACCGACCGGCCCGCCGGCGTAATTCTCCGCGATCAGCGTAAGGTAGCGCCGGTCCGCCCCGTCGAGCCCGAGATGATCAACCCCGAGCCGGGTTAGCGCCCCGTCCGCCACCTCGCGCGTGAGCCGCCCGTCGCCCTCCACGAGCGCGAAATCGACGACCCGGCGCAGAAGTCGACCGGCGACGCGCGGTGTTCCCCGCGCCCGCCGCGCGATTTCGCGCGTGCCCTCAGGCTCGGCCGCGATCCCCATCAGCCGCGCCCCGCGCGCCACGATCTGGTCAAGCTCGGAGGCAGTGTAGAACTGAAGGCGCGTCGGGATGCCGAAGCGGTCCCGGAGCGGCGTGGTCAAGAGGCCGAGCCGCGTCGTCGCCCCCACGAGTGTGAAGGGTTGAAGCTCGATCCTTACGGTCCGCGCGGCCGGTCCCTCGCCGATCACGAGGTCGAGTTCGAAATCCTCCATCGCGGGATAAAGCACCTCCTCGACTGCCGGGTTCAGCCGGTGGATCTCGTCGATGAAGAGAACGTCGCGCGTTTCGAGATTGGTCAGGATCGCGGCCAGGTCGCCCGCCCGCGCCAGCACTGGTCCGGAGGTCATGCGGAAGTTTACGCCGAGCTCCTTCGCCATGATCTGCGCGAGCGTGGTCTTGCCGAGGCCGGGTGGGCCGTGGAAGAGCGTGTGATCCATCGCCTCGCCACGCAGCTTCGCGCTTTCGATGAAAACACGAAGATTGGCGCGCGCTTCCTCCTGACCGATGAAGTCTTGAAGCGCCTGCGGCCTCAGCGCCCGGTCGGCATCCTCGGGCTGCGGCGCGGGGCGGAGCGTGGGATCGGGTTCCATGTCTTACCCTTTCGGCGCGAGGAGCTTGAGGCTCGCCCGGATCAGGTCGGACGTCCCTGCCTCGGGCGCTGCACCTGCGGCCTCGGCCACGGCGGCGGCGGCCTCGCCCTGGCCGTAGCCGAGATTGACGAGCGCCGACAGAGCCTCGGCAGTGGCGGCGGCCGATTGCACGGGGGCAGTCTGCGCAGTCGTCTTCCACGCCGGCGCCTCGACCACGACCTCACCTGCCGGGACATCGACCGTCAGGGCCCCGCCGAGCGCCATCACTGTCGGCGCCTTGTCCTTCAGTTCCATCACCACGCGCTGGGCGAGCTTCGGCCCGACCCCCGGCGCGGCCCTGACCGCCGACCAGTCGCCGAGCGCGATGGCGCGGGCGACACCTTCGGCGCCGAGCGTGCCGAGAATGGCCATAGACGCCTTCGCGCCGACGCCCTGCACCGTTGTCAGCAGCCGATGCCACTCTTTCTCGAGGAGCGTCGGAAAGCCGAAAAGCTGCAGAATATCTTCGCGCACCAGAAGATCGGTATAGAGTGCCACGGCCCCGCCTGCGGGCGGCAAGGCCGCCGCCGTACGGTCGGAAACATGGACGACATAGCCCACGCCGCGAACGTCGATCAGAACGTGATCGGCCGCGCGGTGCAGGATGACTCCTGCAATGCGCCCGATCATGCCGCGCCCCGGATCGCCGCCGCCAATCGGCCTGCGCTTTGCAGATAGTGGGCGTGGCAGATCGCGATGGCGAGCGCATCGGCCGCATCCGGACCTGCAAGCGCCACGCCTGGCAGTTGATGGCGCACCATGTGGGCGATCTGTGCCTTGTCGGCATGGCCCACGCCCACAACCGCCTTCTTGACCGCGTTCGGCGCGTATTCACCCACGCTGAGGCCCGCCTGCGCCGGCACCAGGAGCGCAATCCCGCGAGCTTGGCCGAGTTTCAGCGTCCCCGCGCCGTCCTTGTTGACGAAAGTCTGCTCGACGGCCGCCGCGTCGGGCCGGTGCAGCGCCACGATTTCCGCAAGCGCGGCATGAAGTGACAGAAGCCGCACCGCGAGTTCCTTGCCCTCGGAGCGGATGATGCCATTGGCGACATGGCTGAGTCGCGATCCGGCGACTTCGATCACACCCCAGCCGAGGTTCCGAAGCCCCGGATCGATCCCGAGAACGCGCATCTGCTCCCTCACATGTTGCTTTTTTCTCACGACTAGCACGAAAAGCGAACATCGGAAAGGAAGAATGGGCGTGAGGGATTGTCTCGAAGGCGTGATCAGCGAGGCCTGAATTCGACATCGCGCAGACTGAAATCGACATTTCCGACATCCGGATAATCGATTTATTTCCAGAGTGTTATCGAAGGTTTCAGACATGCAATCCGTGCATGGCTGATCTGCAATTGCATCACTTGCCGCCGCACGGCGCGAGGTCTATCTGCCGTCCTGAAAGCGGGTCAGCCCACGGTGGGTTAGCCCGGATAGAAGGATGAAGACCATGTCCGTAATTGCAACGAACCGTCCTGCCGCAGGCAACTTCTCCGGCCTCTTCGGTGCCCTCGTCAATGCGTTTGTCGGCTGGAACGACGCGCGCGTGACGCGCAACGCACTGAACCACCTGACCGACCGTGAGCTCGACGATATCGGCCTGGTTCGGGGCGACATCGACTCGATCGCGCCGCGCAACTGATCATTCGGAAACAGTTGCCGTTTCGCGACCTCGGAGTCGCCAAAGGCCGTGCCGGGGGAAACCCGTCACGGCCTTTCTGTTGGCGCGCTGCAAACTGTCGGTTTGGCGGAGCGCCCCGTCAGTAGATGAATGCGCGGATGCGTTCCGCGATGGCCACCGTGATCGGATCGGCCTGAAGGACATACGCCCCGACCTGATCGGCCGTAGTCCCCGCGCGCAGCGCCGCGATCCGCTCTTCGTAGAGCTCCGCGCCAAGCGACGCGTAGACCGCAGCCTTGATTCCGAGCACGGCGATCAGGACAAGCGCGATCGGGCCAAGCAGCCCGAAGCGCCGCGCCGGACGGTGGCGCGCTTTGTAGTAGGACATGCCGAGCGCCCCTTCGGCCTCGAAACCGCCGCCGGCGTTGTGGATGCGCTCGATACGGCCGATGCGGCCATGGAAGTTCTGCAAATTGCGATCGACCATGTCGATCCCCCGATCCTGTCGCCCCCGCTACGTCCGAGGCTGCGGACGAAGTATGGCAGAAATGGGGCAAGCGACAGCGGATATGGTCAGCACGGTGTCATTGGCCGCGTTTCAGAACCAATGTCGCCCATTCACCGATATCGTCGCGGCTGATTGGCGAGAATCCAACATTTTCGTAGATCCGCGACACATCGTCGGCTTGATTGTCGAGGATTCCTGACAGAATCACGTAACCATCGGAACGAACTGCGCGCGCCATGGCGGGGGCAAGTTCGATGAGCGGTGCCTTCAGGATATTGGCGAAGATGAGGTCGAAGGGCATCGCCCCCGTGATCTCGGAATGATCGAAGCCCGCCGCCTCGACGCAACGCACCTGCCTCGCGAGCCCATTGGCAGCGACGTTAGCCTCTGCCACTTCGACCGCGACGGGGTCGATATCGGCCGCGATCACAGGGCTGGGCCAGATCGAGGCCGCAGCCATCGCCAGAACCGCCGTTCCGCAGCCGATGTCGGCCACGTTGCCACCCCGGAACCCGGCCTGGTCAAGCCGGTCGAGCGCGAGAAGGCAGCCCTTGGTGGTGGCGTGGTGGCCGGTCCCGAACGCCATCGCCGCCTCGATAAGAAGCGCGACGCGACCGTCGGGCACGCGATCGGCATCGTGGCTACCGTAGACGAAAAAGCGCCCGGCCTCCACCGGCTGCAATTCGCGCTTCACGTGGGCGACCCAGTCGGTCTCCGGAATCTCAGAGACCGCAAATGGCTTCGCGCCGTAGATCGCCGCCATGAGTGCGAGCTCTATCTCGTCGGGCCGGTCGTCGAAGTAGACGCCGACTTCGAACATGCCCGTTCCGTCTTCGATCTCGGAGCAGCCGATTCCGCTCGGCTCGGGCAGGAACTTCTCCATCGCTTCGGCGAGCGCCTCGGCCGGTTCCCTGGCGGGGAGAGTTGTGAGCGCAGAAAACGTGGCCATGATTGTTCCCGGGGCAAGGCGGCGTGATGCGGCGCTATAGCGCCCGCGCAGGGATGCCTGCAACCCGTGATCTGGGGGCGACGTCGCGCGAAACGATCGCGCCCGCCGCGACGATGGCGCCCTCCCCGATGGAGACGCCCGGCAAGAGGATCGCGCCGCCGCCGATCCAGACATCGCTACCGACGGTGACAGGCATCGCCCGCTCAATGCCCGCGCGGCGCTTGGTCGGGTCACGGTGATGGTCGGCACAGTAGATATGCACGCCGGGGCCGAGCAGCGCGCGCGTGCCGATTCGCACGGGCGCGGAATCCAGAACGACACAGCCCGCGTTAAGATAAACGCCGTCGCCGAGCGTCAGATTGATGCCGTAGGAGCAGTGGAATGGTGCTTCGATCCAGCAGTCGCGGCCCAGTGCGACAAGCTCCGCCACGAGCGGGGCGCACGCACCGCGCTCGTCAGGCTCCATCGTCGCGTGCTGATGGCAGGCCCGGCGGGCCGCGCGCCGCATCTCCTCGTAGGCTGCGTCGAGGCATGAGTACCACTCCCCGCTCGCCATGATCTCACGCGGGGAACGGGCCATGTCAGGCCTTGAGACCGATGGGGCAGCTCACGCCGGTGCCGCCCACGCCGCAGTAGCCTCCGGGGTTCTTGGCGAGGTACTGCTGGTGGTAATCCTCGGCGAAGTAGAACGGGCTCGCGGGCACGATCTCGGTCGTGATCGGCCCGTAGCCCGCGGCCTTGAGCCGTTGCGCATAGACCTCGCGACTTTCTTCGGCCGCCTCAGTCTGCCTGTCGGAATAGGTGTAGATGCCTGACCGGTACTGGGTTCCGACGTCGTTGCCCTGCCGGTTGCCCTGTGTCGGGTCGTGACCTTCCCAAAAGACCTTCAGCAGGTCCTCGTAGCTGATGACCTTGGGATCGTAGATTACCCGCACGACCTCATTCTGCCCGGTGCGCCCAGTGCAGGTCTCATGATACGTCGGGTTGGGCGTGCTCCCGCCCGAATAGCCGACCATCGTCAGCCAGGTCCCGTCGAGCTGCCAGAACTTGCGCTCGACGCCCCAGAAGCAACCCATGCCGAACATAGCCTCCTCCATGCCCTCGGGCACCGGGGATTTCAGCGGACGGCCAGAGATGAAGTGGGTGTCCGCCGTGGGAATGGCCTCGGCGCGGCCGGGCAGCGCCTCATCGGCCGTGGGCATCGTGGCTTTCTTTCCGAAAAGGGCGTTCAGCATGGAGGGTCTCCTGCGTATATGCGTTCGGCCCGAATATAGTCCTTCGGCTGAACCGCCGCCATCGGGCAAGCGTTCACGAAGCGATGAACCGGAGTGGACTCATTCCGCCACCACCGGCAGGCCGCGCGCGAAGACCGTTTCGAATCCCGGTTCGGGATGCCGTGGGACGAGCAGCGAAAGCAGCACAGACAATCCCGCGAGCGCCGCCGCGAGGCCGAAGACCGCCCCGGGCGAGACGACCCAGAGGTAGCCGAGCAGCGCCGGCAGAAAGACCGCAGCGATGTGGTTGATCGTGAAGGCGACAGCCGCTGTGGGCGCGATATCCTGCGGGTCCGCGATCTTCTGGAAGTAGGTCTTGAGTGCGAAGCTCAGTGAGAAGAACAGGTGGTCGAGGACGTAGAGCACCGCCGCCAGCACGACGCCCCAGCCGAACCAGTAGATCCCGCCATAGGCGAGGAAGACGCAAAGCAGCCCGGTGTATTCGAAGATGAGCGCGTTGCGTTCGCCGAAACGCCCGACGGCGTGGCCCATGAGCGGCGCGGCGATCATGTTGACGAGATAGTTGATCAGGAACAGCGCCGTGACCTGGTGCACCTGGAACCCGAACCGTTCGACCATCATGAAGGCTGCGAAAACGACGAATATCTGACGCCGCGCGCCAGCCATGAACTGCATTACGTAGTAAAGCCAATAGCGCCTGCGCAGAATGAACTTCTTCAATTGCGGGTCGGGCGCATCGAACTGCGGATAGGCGAGGGCGGCGAAGATCGCGATGGCGAGCGTCGTGCCGCCCGCGATCCCGTAGACAAGACCGTAGCTCAGGTCGAATGCCTGCCAGGTCACCACGATCAACCCGTAGGCCGCCATCGCTGCGCCCGATCCGATGGCGACGATCCAGCCGAGCACCTGCGGCGCGCGCTTTTTGTCGATCCACTGAAGCTGAAGCGACTGATTGACCGTCTCGAAATAGTGGAACCCGATCGACGAGAGAAGCGTGATCATCAGGATGCCCCCGAGCGTCGGGAATATCGCCGTCACCGCCGTCGCCGCCCCCAGAAGTCCGAGCGCCAGCAGCGCGAGCACCTGTTCTCGCAAGGCCCACAAGAGGACGATCACGCCGATTGCGAGGAAGCCCGGAATTTCGCGCACCGTGTGCAGCCAGCCGATCTCCACTCCGGTGAAGCCCGCCGCTTCCTTGACGAAGTTGTTCAGAAGCGCCGACCAGGTGGCGAAGGCGATTGGCATTGCGGCGGCCATCAGGAACAGAAGGAAGGCCGGCTGCCGCCAGCGAGGCAGGCCTTCGGCTTCCTTCAGCGTGATTGTCGGAATGCGGAACATCTCGGTCGCCTTACGCCTCTTTTCGGGCCTTTGCGAGCCTTTTGAGGCGCGCGGAGGGTCACAGCCACTGTGCGCGAGAGCGGCAATTTGAAACCCTCAATGCCTCAGTAGAAGCTCTGCGGATCGATATCGATCGCGAGGCGCAGATTGTTCGGGATCTTGAGCTGCCTCACCCATTCGGCAAGCGCAGGCTGCAGGGCCGCGCCTTTGGCCGCCTTCACGAGCAGGCGCACGCGGTGCCGCCCCCGGACACGCGCGACGGGCGCGGGCGCGGGGCCGAAGACCTGCGCCCCGATGCGGCGAAGCGGCGCGTCGCGGCGGGCAAGCTCGGCACCGAAATCGAACACGGTCTGCACATCGGGCGACGACAACACAACGCCCGCGAGCCGGCCGAAGGGCGGCATCCCGGCGGCCTGCCGCTCGGCCGCCTCGGCGCGCCAGAACGCCTCCTCCTCGCCCGACAGGATCGCGCGGATGACGGCATGTTCGGGCTGGTAGGTCTGAAGCATCGCCTCGCCTGGACGCTCGCTGCGCCCGGCGCGGCCGGACACTTGGCGCATAAGCTGAAACGTGCGTTCGGCCGCCCGGAGGTCGGAGCCCTGCAGTCCCAGATCGGCGTCGATGACACCGACGAGCGTCAGAAGCGGGAAATTGTGCCCCTTCGCGACAAGCTGCGTCCCAATGATGATGTCGGCTGTGCCTCCGGCGATCTCGCCGATCTTGTCTTTCAGCGCACGCGCCGAGGAAAATAGATCGGAGGACAGGACCGCAACCCGCGCCTCGGGGAATCGTTCTGCCACCTCTTCAGCCAACCGTTCGACGCCCGGACCGACCGGCGCCAGCCGCCCTTCGGCCGCGCAGGAGGGGCAGGCTTCGGGCATCGGTTTCGTCTCGCCGCATTGATGGCAGACGAGGCGCTTGAGGAAACGATGCTCGACCATTCGGGCATCGCAGTGGTCGCATCCGATCTGGTGGCCGCAGGCACGGCAGATCGTGACCGGCGCGTAACCCCGACGGTTCAGGAACAGCAATGCCTGCTCCCCGCGTTCGTTCCTCTCGCGAACGGCGGAGGCGAGCGTTGGGCCGATCCAGCGGTTCGCCTCTAAAGTCTCGGCGCGCATGTCGATGGCTGAAAGCCCGGGCATCTCGGCCACGCCGAACCGCGAGGTCAGATTGATGCGGGAATACTTTCCGGCCTCGGCATTCACCCATGTCTCGAGACAGGGCGTGGCGGACGCTAGCACTACCTGCGCGTCGCATAGAGAGGCGCGCAGAACCGCCATGTCGCGCGCGTTGTAAAGGACGCCGTCTTCCTGCTTGTAAGAGGTGTCGTGTTCCTCGTCGACGACGATCAGGCCGAGGTCGCGGAAGGGCAGGAACAGCGCCGACCGCGCGCCGACGACAAGGCCAACACCGCCCTCGCCCGCCATGCGCCAAAGCCGCCGCCGTTCGGTCTGGGTGACGCCCGAATGCCACTCGCCGGGCATCGCGCCGAACCGCTCCTCAACGCGGTTCAGGAACTCCGCGGTCAGGGCGATCTCGGGCAAAAGGACCAGCGCCTGCCGCCCCATACGCAGGCATTCGGCGACCGCCTCCAGATAGACTTCCGTCTTGCCCGAACCGGTCACGCCCTTCAAGAGCGTAGTGCCGTAGCGCCCCTCGGCAATGCCCGCGCGGAGCTGACAGGTGGCGGCGGCCTGATCTTCCGCCAGGTCCTTGCCCGCCAGATCCGGGTCGAGCCGCCGATAGGGCAGATCGCGCGGCGCCTCTTCCTCGACCACGGCGCCCTGCTTGGCCAAACCCTTCACGACGCTCGTCGAAACCCCGGCGAGCGCGGCGAGCTCGCCCAAAGTGAACGCTGCACCGCCGTAGTCGTCGAGAACAGCAATGACCCGCGTACGTGCGTCGGTCATCCGGTCGGGTTTCGCCCAGCCTTTCCGATAGACCCTCCGCGGCCCCGGCGGGTCGGCGAGGCCGGGCGCGCGCGTCGCGAGCCTGAGCATCCCCGGCATCGGCGTCAGCGTGTATTCCGCCGCGCGGATCAGGAAGGCCCGCATCGCCTCGGCCATCGGCGCGGCGTCGAGAACCAGCGTCACGGGCCGGACCTTGGCGATGTCGTAGCCGCCTTCGCCCGCCCCCCAGACGACGCCCAGCACCCGGCGCGGGCCGAGCGGCACCTCCACGAACGCCCCTGCGAAGCAGCCGCCCTCCGGCGCGCGGTAGTCGAGCGCGCGGCCCACTGGCTCGGTCGTCAGAACAGAGACGAGCGCGCCCTCGTCGAAAAACGACTGATCAGCCAAGCCGACCTCCGATCATGGGTTCCGGCCCGACCGGCCATGCGCTAGAACAGCGCGCGAACGCAAATGCAGCCCGGGGAACGCCAATGAAATTCTTCGTTGATACCGCAGACACCGCCGCCATCAAGGAACTGAACGACCTTGGGATGGTCGACGGGGTGACGACAAATCCCTCGCTGATCCTGAAAGCGGGGCGTGACATCATCGAAGTGACCAAGGAGATCTGCGACATGGTCTCGGGCCCCGTTTCCGCCGAAGTCGTGGCCACCGAGGCCAAGGCGATGATTGCCGAAGGTCTGAAGCTGTCCAAGATCGCGCCCAACATCGCGATCAAGGTGCCTCTGACCTGGGACGGTCTCACCGCCTGCAAGGCTTTCGCATCGGAGGGGCTGAAGGTCAACGTCACGCTCTGCTTCTCGGCCGCGCAGGCGATCCTCGCCGCGAAGGCGGGCGCCTCGTTCATCTCGCCCTTCATCGGGCGGCTCGACGACATCCATATGGACGGGGTCGACCTGATCCACGACATCCGCACGATCTACGACAACTACGACTTCTCCACCGAGATCCTTGCCGCCTCGATCCGCTCGGTGAACCACGTGATCGACTGCGCCAAGATCGGCGCCGACGTTGTGACCGCGCCGCCTTCGGTGATCAAGGCAATGGCCAATCACGTCCTCACGGACAAAGGGCTGGAACTGTTTCTGAACGACTGGGCAAAAACCGGGCAGAAAATCGTTTGACATCGTGTATAGTCGCCCAAAACGAACCAAGTAGGCACGAGGGCAGTCATGGCGGAATCAGCGATTATCGCAGCAGAGTTGCGCGACAAACTTCTGGCGGAGCCGGAAGTGATCCTGGAAGATCGCGACCTGATGCGAGCGCTGATCGCGGCCAACGAGCGCGCGATGGGGTCGAACATTGTCGACCTGCGCGGTATCGCGATGGAACGGCTCGAGGCGCGGCTCGACCGGCTTGAGGACACGCACCGCTCCGTCATCGCGGCGGCCTACGAGAACCTCGCCGGCACGAACCAGGTTCACCGCGCGATCCTGCAGATGCTGGACCCGGTCGATTTCGAGGATTTCGTGAAGAACCTCGGCGGCGAGGTAGCGCAGATTCTTCGTGTCGATTGCGTGCGCCTGGTGCTCGAAACAGTGCAGAGGGATCACGACCCGACGCTCGACCGTCTGGGCGAAGTCCTCTGCATCGCTGAACCGGGCTTCGTCGAAGACTACCTGGCTGGCGGGCGCAACGCGCCCGGCCGGTCCATCGTGCTGCGCCAGACCTTGCCGGAATCTGAATCGATCTACGGCCTGTCCGGTCCCTGGATCCGGTCCGAGGCGGCGCTCAAGCTCGAACTCGGAAGAGGAAAGCTTCCGGGCATGCTGGCACTCGGCGCCGAAGACCCGCACCAGTTCCGCCCCAATCAGGGCACCGACCTTCTCACATTCTTCGCGGGCGTATTCGAACGCGCAATGCGGCGCTGGCTGGCCTGAGCCGGCGCGATGGCCCTCGCTCTTTCCCCCGCCCTGCGCGATGCGCTGGCGCGTTGGCTCGCCCAACTGGCAGGTGTCGACGGCGCCGCGGCCAATACGGTCACGGCCTACCGTTCGGATGTAGCGGGATGGCTCGACTTCCTGTCTCGGCATGAGGGGGACACACTCGGCTCCGCCCGGCTCGCCAAGCTGACCCAGCGCGACATGCGCGCGTGGATGGCCCATGAGCGGGCACGGGGATGCGTCGCGCGCTCGCTCGCGCGGAAGCTTTCGGCCGTCAAGCGCTTCACCCGCTGGCTCGCCGACCGCGAGGGCTTCGACCCGAGCGCGGTCCTCGCCGCGCGCAGCCCGAAGTTCCAGCGCAAGCTGCCACGCCCGCTCAGCGAAGACGCCGCGCGCGACGTGATCGACCAGATGGCCAGCCTGCCGCGCCAAGACTGGATCGCCGCCCGCGACGCCGCGATCGCAACGGTGCTCTACGGCTGCGGGCTCCGTATCTCCGAAGCACTCGGGCTGACCGGAGCGGACAGCCCGCTGCCCGAGATCCTCAATATCCGCGGCAAGGGCGGGAAGGAACGCATCGTTCCCACCCTGCCGGTCGCGCGCGCCGCGGTGGCGCGTTACGTCGCGCTTTGCCCCCACCCGATCGCCGAGGCGCCCGGTTCGGCGCTGTTCCGGGGCCATCGCGGCGGCCCGCTGAACCCGCGCCTTGTCGCCCGCGCGATGGAGAGGGCGCGTCTCGGACTGGGCTTGCCGGCGACGGCCACGCCACACGCGATGCGGCACAGCTTCGCCACCCACCTTCTGGCTGCGGGCGGCGATCTCCGGGCAATCCAGGAACTTCTCGGCCACGCCTCGCTCTCGACCACGCAGGCCTACACGGCGGTAGACACGGCGCGGCTGATGTACATCTACGAAAAGGCGCATCCGCGCGCGTGAACGAAGGGAACGAGTGACACGATGTCTCCGCAGGTCAGGGCGCTTACGGTCCACCTCTTCACCGCGACGGGCGCCGTCTTGTCGATGCTCGCCATGCTCGCGGCGGCCGAAGGCAAATGGAGCCTGATGTTCCTCTGGCTCGTCGTCGCGCTGGCCGTGGATGCAATCGATGGGCCGCTCGCGCGGCACTACCATGTCAAGACGCACTGGCCGACCTATGACGGGGTGCTGCTGGACCTCATCATCGACTACCTCACCTATGTCTTCATTCCCGCCTTCGCGCTCTTCCAATCCGGTCTCCTGCCCGGCTGGACCGGCTGGTGCGCGATCATCGTCATCACCTATGCAAGCGTCATCTACTTCGTCGATACGCGGATGAAGGCCAGCGACAACTCCTTCGCGGGCTTTCCGGCCTGCTGGAACATGGTTGTAATCGTGCTTTTCGCGGTCGAGCCGAACTTCTACCTGATGCTCGCGATCATCATCGGGCTCGCCGTGTCGATGTTCACCAACCTTAAGTTCATCCATCCCGTGCGGACCGAGCGTTGGCGCTGGCTGTCGCTGCCCGTCGCTCTGGCTTGGGGCGCATTCGCGGCGCGCGCGGCGTGGGTCGATTTCGCGCCCGGTGAGCTTGCCCACTGGGGACTCGTGGTGACCTCCGTCTACCTGCTGCTGGCGGGCGTCGCGCAGCAGCTCATCCCCGAGCGGCGCTAGGCGCGGGAACCTCCCGCAACACCTGCGAACCGGGCGGCTAGGCCTGAATTAACCTTGTTTCGCTAAGCCCTTCGTCATTGAGACGGAGGGCTGAAATGCTACGATTCCTCGCCGGCGAAGAACTTCGCCACTATCCCCGGCTTCGCGACACGATGTTTACCGACCGCGCCCGGCAGTTCCGCGAACGGTTGGGCTGGGCCGTGAATGTCGACCACAACGGCTGGGAGCGCGACGACTACGACACGCTTAACCCGACCTACGTGATCTGGCAGTTGCCGGACGGAAGCCATGGCGGCTCCATGCGCTTTCTGCCGACGACCGGACGTACCATGGTCAACGAACACTTCTCGAACCTCAGCGCCGGGCGCAGGTTCTCCCACCCCAGGGTCTGGGAATGCACCCGCTTCTGCCTCGCCGATCACGCCGCCCCAAACGTGTCGGCGCTTCTGATGCTTGGCGGCGCGCAGCTCGGTGTCGGGCTCGGCCTCGCGCGCGCGGTCGGCGTCTTCGACGCGCGCATGGTGCGCATCTACCGCCTCCTCGGATGGGAACCTGCGGTCCTCGGAACCGAGGGCAAGGGCGCCGAGGCGATCAGCCTCGGGCTTTGGGAGTTTTCCGAGGAGGTGCGCCGCAGGCTCGCCCGCAAGTCCGGCATCTCCCCCGAGGTCGCGCAGCTCTGGTTTGATCGCGCGTTCGGTCATCGCAAGGACCTGCCCGCGGCCGGATAAAGGCGCTGGCATCGCCCGGGGTCGGGCGATAGGGTCGCGCCCATGGCGGTGCCAGCGCTTTCCTTTTCCGACGATCAGGCCGAAGCCTGGGACCGCGTCGCCGACCTCCTGCATGGCGCGGGAATCGATCTTGTCGAGGGCGAGACGAGACCCGACGCCCCCGGCAAGGCGCAGGTCCTCGCCGTCGTTGGCAAGGCGGGTTCGGGCAAGACGATGCTCCTGGCCGCGCTGACGAAGGCGCTGGCCGAAGCAGGGGTCGACACGATCTCGGGCGACTACGAAGGCCGCAGGCGCAAGGACCGGCGCACGCTCGCGATCCTCGCGCCGACCAACAAGGCGGCGAGCGTGCTGAGGAACCGTGGCGTGCCCGCGACGACGATCCACCGCATCCTCTACACACCGGTCTACGATCCCGAATACGAGAAGATCGCCGAATGGCTGAACGGAAACGGCGAGCGGCCGGTGGTCGAGGGGCTTACCGATGCCGCGCTCGACCGCGCGAAGGCCTTCTACGATCAGGTGAAATCGATCCCGGGCGCGCTGGCCACAGCCGGTCTCAGAGGCTCCGACTTCATCCTCGGCTGGAAACGGCGCGAAGACCCGCTTGACATCGGCTTCGTCGACGAATCCTCGATGCTCGACGAACGTCAGCTCGAAGATTTGCGCGAGATCTTCCCCACGCTTGTCCTCTTCGGCGACCCCGCGCAGCTCGCCCCCGTCGGCCAGTCGGGCGAGATGGTCTTCGACGGGCTTTCGGAAAGCCGCAAGCTGAACCTTCATCGCATCCACCGCCAGGAGGAGGATAACCCGATCCTCGACCTTGCCCACGCGCTCGCCGATCCCGACCTCACATTCGAGAGCTTCGAACGCATGGTAGCCGAGGCAGCGAAGCGCGACGACCGCATCCGCTGGGCCGAACGCGTCGATGCCGGCCTGATGGCGCGCTCGCCCGTTCTCGTCTGGCGCAACCAGACGCGCATCCGCCTGATCCAAGCCTTCCGTGCCGCCTACGAGGCGCCCATGGATGCGCTCTTACCGGGTGAGCCCCTGATCTGCGACGGCTTCGAGCTGCCTTTGAAACACCGCAAGAAGCGCATCGACCTCGAAGCGCGCGGCCTCATCAAGGGCGCGCAGGTGATCTATCTAGGCCCCGGCAAGAAGCCCGGATTTTCGCGGCTTCACGTCGTTGGGGCCGAAGACCCGCAGGTTTCGGCCGCTTCCATCATCAAGATCGAACTGCCGGACGAGGAGGAGCCGTTCATTCCCTTCGCCGCGCGCATGGGGGCGGCCTTCCTGCACGGGGCGGCCGTCACCATTCACAAGGCGCAAGGCTCGCAGTGGCCCGATGTTCAGGTCTTCGCGCCCGACCTCTTCGTCGCCGCGCGGACAGGCCGGATGGAGGCGGGCATCCCCTTGTGGAAGCGGCTGGCCTATGTCGCAATCACGCGGGCCGAGACGCGGCTGCACTGGGTTGTCCGCAACCGCCTCGCCCGGCCGACCGAACCTTTGACGACGGACGATCTTGTTGCGCCCGCGGCGGCGCTCACGCTTGCTTCGACAGAAGAGGCGTAAGCCTTCCGGTCGCCCACAAAACGCACTACGCTTTCACGCAAACGAAAGGGAGTGAGCTCCATGCGCTGCGTATTCGTCCAGTTCCGCTGCCAGCCCGGCAAGACCTACAACGTGGCCAATGATATCTACGACCGCGAGGTCGTGTCAGAGCTTTACTCGACCTCGGGCGAGTACGACCTCATCGCCAAGATCTACATCCCCGAGGACGCGGATGTCGGCCACTGGCTTACTGAGAAGCTGTTCGACATTCCGGGCATCAGCCGCACGCTCACAACCATGACCTTCAGGGCGTTCTGACCCGCCGGACATTGCCCCGGCCGGTCGAGGCCGCGTTCGCCGCCTCCGCAGCATCCACCTTGTATTCACAGGTGCCGGGCCGCAGCTGACGCGGCGACGCGGCTAGCCCCGGAAGTAGCGGAACACCGCAGACGCGCCCCAGCCCGCGGCAATCGCGATGATCAGCGACATGATCCCGTAGATCAGTGGTTGAGCGTGCGCGAGGTTGTAGAGAAAGCGTTCCAGTCCGACCTTTTGCACTGCGATCTCGGTCTCTTGAACATCGATCACGTGGCGCCCGCGGGTCAGAAAGAAGCGCGCCTTGTACCTCCCTTCGGTCAGATTAGCGGGCAGCGATATGGAGGTGTTGAACAGTGTGTCCTGCGAAACGTCGATGGCACCTTCCTGCAGCGTGTAGAGGCCATTTGCCCTGCGGATCCGGATCAGCGCGTTCGTGAAGGCCATCGCGTCCTGAACCTCCATCGGCGCCCCGACGGACCGGATCGCGCGCGGGACCGATATGCGGTAGCGCAGATCCTCGATGTCAGAGATAACCTCGTTCCATGGCGCCGAGGTCGCGACCGCATAGAAACTCGGCGCGAGATCGATCTCGACTGCGTGGACGTTCACCCAGATGCCAAACCGCTTCTCCTTGCGGCGCACGACAAGCGGCTTGGACGGGCCCGACACCGTGATGATGACGCCAAGCGCCGCGTCATCCGGTGCCGGCGCTTCGCGCTTCACCGCGCCGAAGATCAGGATCTCGGACCCGTCGAAATTCGCCGTGATCGCGATACGGTTCTGGTTCATACCGGCCACGACCGTCTCGGACCCGACCGACGCGGCCCCGACCGGGAGTGCAAGCACCGCAAGCATCGCGAAAAGGCCCAGCCACACGCGCATCAGCCATGACCTCCGATCCCGCCGATCGAATAAAGCTCGGAGGGGCGAAGCAACAGATCGAGCCCGAGCTTCGCGCAGACGGCGAGCACGAGCATCGCGAGAAGGATGCGAAGCTGCTCGGCCTTGAGCTTGGTGCCGATCTGCGCGCCGACCTGCGCGCCCACGACGCCGCCGACCAGCAGAAGCACAGCGAGCGGCATGTCGACGGTGAAGTTGGTCGTGGCGTGCAGAAGCGTCGTGAATGCGGTGACGAAGATGATCTGGAACAGCGACGTGCCGATCACGACCTTCGTCGGCATGCCGAGCAGGTAGATCATCGCCGGCACCATGATGAAGCCGCCGCCCACCCCCATGATGGCGGCGAGGACGCCCACGAAGACCCCGACGAGCATCGGCGGGATGACGGAGATGTAAAGCCCCGAGGTCCGGAATTTCACCTTGAGCGGCAGAGCGTGAACCCAGTTGTGGCGCCGCCGGACCGGCACCGCGCCCGGAACTTTGGAACGCCGGATCGCGCGCAGGCTTTCGACGAACATGAGCGAGCCGATGATGCCGAGAAAGACGACGTAGCAGAGCTTGACCAGAAGATCGACCTGGCCCATCCCGCGCAGGATGTTAAACACCTGGACGCCCAGCGCGGCGCCGATCAGGCCGCCGATCAGAAGAACGGTGCCCATCCTGAGGTCGACCGTCTTGCGCTTCAGATGTGCCAGAACGCCCGAGAACGAAGAGGCGACGATCTGGTTCGCCTCGGTCGCAACGGCGACGGCGGGCGGGATGCCGATGAAGAACAGAAGCGGCGTCATCAGAAAGCCGCCGCCCACGCCGAACATGCCTGAAAGAACCCCCACCATCCCGCCGAGGCCGAGCAGGAGGAACGCGTTGACCGAAACCTCGGCGATGGGCAGGTAAATCTGCATGGGAACCCGTACTTGCCGGCGAAAGGACCCTTGACCACTCATGCCCCCATGCAGAGGTCATGTCAAACTATCGCCAGCGCGGTGATCAGACCAGTTTCGATGCGCACGTAGGTCCAGGCGCGTCAGCGTTCCTTGACGTAGGGCTCGCCGCCCGCACGGGGCGGGATCGCGCGTCCGACAAATCCCGCGAGCACGATCACAGTCAGCACGTAGGGCAGAGCGTCGAGCGCGGGCACAGGCACGTCGAACCCGATCGTTCCCCGGATCACGTCCGGCCTGAGGGCGAGCGCCTGGAGAAAACCGAAAAGCAGCGTTGCGTAAAGCGCGTACCACGGCCGCCACTTTGCGAAGATGAGCGCGGCAAGCGCGATATAGCCGCGGCCGGCCGTCATCTCGCGCCCGAAGCCCGCTTGAAGCCCCGCCGCCATGTAGGCCCCCGCGAGCCCGCAGAGCACGCCCGTGATCACCACCGCCGTGTAGCGCAGCCGGATGACGGAAATTCCGGCCGTGTCGACCGAGGCCGGGTTTTCGCCGACGGCGCGCAGCCTGAGGCCGAACCGCGTGCGGAACAGCACCCACCACGTCACCGGCACGGTCAGAAGTGCCACATAGACGAGCGCGGTGTGGCCTGACAGGACATCGGAATAGAGTGGACCCAGAATGGGCACGCCCGACAGCGTATCAGCCAGCGGCAGCTCGATCGGGTTGAACCGCGCGGACCCGCTCAAGGGAGGTGTCCGCCCGCCTTGCCGGAACAGCGACTGTGCCACGAGGACCGTGATGCCCGAGGCCACGAAGTTGAGCGCGACACCCGAGATCAGCTGGTTACCGCGGAACGTGATCGAGGCGACCCCGTGCACCATTGCGAGGACCAGCGCGCCGCCGATCCCGGCCAGCGCACCAAGCCAGACCGACCCAGTCAGCGCGGCCACTGCGCCAGTGCACATCGCGGCCATCAGCATCTTGCCTTCAAGCCCGATGTCGAAGATGCCCGACCGCTCGGAAAAGAGCCCCGCGAGACATGCGAGCAGAAGCGGCGTCGCCAGTCGCAGGGTCGAGTCGAGGATCTGAAGGAGCGTCGCGAAATCCATGGATCAGCTCCTTCCCATCGCGAGATTGAACGCCGCGAAGGCGAAGAAGGCGCCAAGCGCCGCCTCGATCCCGCGCCGGGCACGGAAATAGGCGCGCCGGAACGGGCCCGACGATAGGAACAGCGCCCAGGCCGCGTGGCCGAGGAAAGAGTTCACGAAGGCTCCCGCGACGAACAGCGCCAGCACCGGCCAGGGCGCGTCGCCCGCGCCGCCGAGGGCGGCGATCGCGAGCCAGAACAGTATCGCCTTGGGGTTCGACACCTGCAGGAAGAAACCCGCGAGCGCGGTCCGCCATGGGCTTCGCCGCGATATGGAGGCGGCGACGGACAGTTCCGAGGGCCGCGCGGCCCGCGCGAATGCGTGCCAGGCCAGCCACAGCAGGTAGCCCGCCCCGATCAGCCGCACGACGGTCATCAGTTCGGCGACCTCGGCAAAAAGCGCCGAGATGCCGATGACGGTCGCGCCCGCAAGGATGATGGAGCCGCAGGCCACGCCGAAAGCCGTCGTCACCGCAGGCAAACGCCCGTGGCTCGTCGCGACGGCAAGGATCAGCGCGACGCTCGGTCCCGGGGACAATATGCCTGTGACCTGGATCGACCAGGCGAGCATCAGTTGCGGAAGATACTCGCCCATCACGCCACCTCCAGCCGGCGCGGCCGGAAGAAGGCGCCAAGCAGCATCCGCACCATGTGATCAAGCGCGCCGGTGAACAGGATTACGAGACCCTGGACAACGGTGCGAAGCTCAATCGGTATCGACGTCCAGAGGCCAAGCTCGGCACCGCCCTGGAACAGGAAACCAAAGAGAAGCGCGGCGAGAAACACGCCGACCGGATGGTTACGCCCCATCAGCGCCACCGCGATGCCGATAAAGCCCGCCCCCTCGGACGAGTTCTGCAAAAGCCGCTCGGCCTCGCCCATGACATTGTTGATCGCCATCATGCCGGCCAGCCCGCCGGACATGAGCATGGCGTACATCGTCACGCGGAATGGCGAGATGCCGGCATAGACCGCCGCCTTTTCGGACCGGCCGAAAGCCCGGATCGCGTAGCCAAGCCGCGTGCGCCACATCAGAAGCCAGACGAGCCAGCAGGCGACAAGCGCGACGAAGAACGTGATATTCGCTGGAACCTGTGTCGTGAAGATCAGGTCGAGACCCGGGATTTCATGCAGCGTCGGCAGCTTAGTACCGGCCGGGAACCGCGCCGTGGCCGGGTCCATCTGACCTGGCGGCCTGAGCACGTTGACGAGCATGTAGATGATAAGCGCCGCGCCGATATAGTTGAACATGATCGTGGTGATCACGACGTGGCTGCCGCGCCGAGCCTGAAGATAGGCCGGGATCGCGGCCCAAGCGGCCCCGAAAAGCGCCGCGCCCACCATCGCCGCAGGCAAGGCCAGCGTCCAGTGCGGCCAGGGCAGCGACAGGCAGACGAGCGCCACGCCCAAGCCCCCGAGCTGCGCCTGCCCCTCGCCGCCGATGTTGAAGAGCGAGGCGTGGAAGGCGATCGTGACGGCAAGCCCGGTGAACATGAAGCTCGTCGCGTAGTAAAGCGTGTAGCCCCAGCCGTAGGCGGAACCCACCGCGCCCTGCACCATCGTGCGCAAGGCCTCCGCAGGGCTCTGGCCGATGGCGAGGATCACGAGGGCCGAGATGACGCCCGCGAGAAGCAGGCTGATGAGCGGCACGAGAACCACGTCGGCCCATCTCGGCAGGCGGGTCATCAGGCGGCCTCCCCCGTCACCCCGGCCATGAGAAGGCCAAGCTCGCGCTCATCCGTCTTCTCGGGCAGCCGCTCGCCCATGATGCGGCCATCGAACATCACCGCGATGCGGTCGGCGAGGCTCATGATCTCGTCAAGCTCGACACTCACGAGCAGCACCGCCTTGCCCGCGTCCCTGAGTTCCACGATGCGGCGATGGATGAACTCGATCGCCCCGATATCGACGCCCCGCGTCGGCTGGCCGACGAGCAGGAGGTCCGGGTTCCGCTCGATCTCGCGGGCGAGGATGATCTTCTGCTGGTTTCCGCCCGAGAAGCTCTTGGCGGGAAGCGTCGCAATCGGTGGCCGCACGTCGAAGCGTTCCATCTGCGCCTCAGCGCTCGCGACGATCGCGCGGTTGTCCATCAGCCAGCGGTTCTTCTGGTAGACCGGATCGTTGTGATAGCCGAAGGCGATGTTCTCCCACGCCGAGAAATCCATAATCATGCCGAGGTGCTGACGGTCCTCGGGGACGTGGGCGATGCCCTTCTGGCGCCGCGACTGGCCGTCGGAATATTTCCCGGTCAGGTCGAGTTCCTGCCCGTTCAGCCGCACCGTGCCGGTGCCCCGGCGGATGCCGCCCAACACCTCCAGAAGCTCCGACTGGCCGTTCCCGGCAACACCGGCGATCCCGAGGATCTCGCCCCCGCGGATCTCGAACGAGATGCCTTTCAGCCGCTCGATCCCGTCCTCGTCCACGACCTTCAGGTCCTTGACCTCGAGCACTGTCTTGCCCGGATTGGCCGGCCCTTTCGGCACGTTCAGCAGCACCTTTCGCCCGACCATCAGCTCGGCGAGCTGTTCGGGGCTCGTCTCGGCGGTCTTGACGGTCGCGGTCATTTCGCCGCGGCGCATGACGCTCACCGTGTCGGTGATCTCCATGATTTCGCGCAGCTTGTGGGTGATCAGGATGATCGTCTTGCCCTGCTCCTTGAGGTTGCCGAGGATGCGGAACAGGTGATCCGCCTCGGCCGGCGTCAGAACGCCCGTCGGTTCGTCAAGGATCAGGATGTCGGCGTGGCGGTAGAGCGCCTTCAGGATCTCCACCCGCTGCTGATGACCCACTGACAGCTCCTCGATCACCTCGTCGGGATCGACCTCGAGCTCGTATTCCCGCGCGAGATCGGCCAGAACCTTTCGCGCCTTGGCGATCGAGGGGCGCAGAAGCGCGCCCTCCTCGGCGCCGAGGATGACGTTTTCGAGAACGGTGAAATTCTGGACCAGCTTGAAATGCTGGAAGACCATCCCGATACCGGCGCGGATCGCGGCCTGGCTGTCGGGGATCTGCGTCTTCTGCCCGTTGATATAGATCTCGCCGGAATCGGCATGGTAGAAGCCATAAAGGATCGACATCAGCGTCGACTTGCCGGCGCCGTTCTCGCCGATGATCCCGTGGATCGTGCCCTTCTCGACGCGGATCGAAATGTCCTTGTTGGCCTGGACCGACCCGAACGCCTTAGAGATGCCCCTCAGCTCGATCGCGGGCGGGGCGGCAGTGGCCTGCCGCCCCTCGGGCGTCGGCCCTTCCATCAGAAGCTTGCGGCTGGGCAGCTGTCGTCGGCCATGTAATCGTGTACCTCAATCTCGCCCGCCTTGATCTTTTCCGCGGCCTCGTCGACCTGGGCCTGCATCTCGGACGTCACGAGTTCGGCGTTGTTGTCGTCCAGCGCATAGCCCACGCCCTCGTTGGCAAGCCCCATGACGTTGATGCCGGGCTCCAGCGCCTCGCCTTCCTTGAAGGCCTCGTAGACGGCGTTGTCCACGCGCTTCAGCATCGAGGTCAGGACCTGGCCGGGATGCAGGTAGTTTTGGTTCGAATCCACGCCGATAGACAGGATGCCCTCATCCGCAGCGGCCTGAAGGACGCCGATCCCGGTGCCGCCGGCGGCGGCATAGATGACATCGGCGCCCTGCGACTTCTGCGCCTTGGCAAGCTCGGCACCCTTCACCGGATCGTTCCACGCCGTAGGAGTCGTGCCCGTCATGTTCATGACGATCTTGGCGTCGGGATTAACCGCCTTGACGCCCTGCGCATAGCCGCATCCGAACTTGCGGATCAGCGGGATGTCCATCCCGCCGATGAATCCGACCGTGCCGGTCTTGGAGGCAAGGGCGGCCATCATGCCGACCAGGTAAGAGCCCTCATGCTCGTTGAAGACGACCGATTTCACGTTTGGCTGGTCGACGACCATGTCGATGATCGCGAACTTGGTGTCAGGATAGTCCGGGGCGACGGTGTTCAGAACGTCGCCGAACGCGAAGCCCGTCATGACGACCGGGTTCGCACCGGCTTCGGCCAGACGCCTAAGCGCCTGTTCGCGCTGAGCCTCGGACTGCATCTCGAGCTCCTTGAAGGTTCCGCCCGTCTCTTCCTTCCAGCGCTCGGCGCCGTTAAACGCCGCCTCGTTGAAGGACTTGTCGAACTTGCCGCCGAGGTCGAAGACGATCGCGGGATCGGCGAGCGCCGCGCCGGAGGTCAGCGCCAGCGTCGCGGCCGCGCCGAGGAATTTCTGCATGAGGGTCATGGATCGCTCCCAGTTGCTGTCGTATGACATCCGTGTCGGGGGTGGCCTGAACGACGGCCGGGTGCACGGATTGACCCGATTAGGGCGAAAGCCTCTGGAGCGGTCAATAGCTATTTGGAATGACGGCGCAGCAATTTGACCTCTTGGTCAACTTCCCTGCGCCGGTCGCGAGAGCAAGCGGCTCATCACAAGCGCGTCGACCGGATTGCCCTCGGGCGTCGCGTAGTAGCCGCGCCGGCGCCCGGATTCCGTGAAGCCCTGGCCTGAGTAAAGGGCGATTGCCGGGAGGTTGTCGGCAGCCACCTCCAGAAAGATCGTGACGCCGCCGCGCGCGCGCGCCTCGGCGATGAAGCGGGAGACAAGGCGCGTCGCGATGCCACGTCGGCGCTGCGCCGGGGAAACGGCAAGCGTCAGCAACTCAGTCTCGTCCGCCACCACGCGGCCCAAGAGGAAGGCGCCCTCTTCGGCCAGCAGAATTACTCCGCAGCCGTCGAGGAGGGCCGCAAACTCGCCTTCGGTCCACGGACGCGGTTGCCTGAAACAATCCGCGTGCAGGCGGGCGAGGTCCGCGGCGGTCATCGGCTCAGCCCGGCAGAATAACGGGCGGCGCCTCCGAGGGCGGCGCCGCATCGGCGGGGCGGACGTAAAGCGGCGCGGGACGATCCGGTTTCTCGCCCTGCGACAGCCGCCAGTCCGCGATCCGGGCGATGCGGCACGCGATATCCTCAAGAACCGCGTCCGACGCCTCCGCGCCGAACGGCCGCGCGATGTCGTCGGCGCGATACCCCCGCACCCGCATGTTCACGGGCAGTCGCAGGTCCTCCGGCGGCGCATCGGGGGCAATCAGGCGAGGCGCAGACTGCGGCCTGCCGTGACCGAAACGCTGGACATACGCCGCGCCGCGCGGGGCTTCGATGCTGACGATCTCGGCCGGGTGCGCACCGGGCCCGGCCGGGTCGCGCATCACCTCGAAACTCGACACGCCGATCGCGGGTATGCGCAATGCCAGCGCCAGCCCACGCGCGGCGGCGACCGAGATCCGCGTGCCGGTGAAGTTGCCGGGGCCGATCCCGACCGCGAGATAGTGAAGGTCCTTCCAGCCGAGCGCGACCTCGGACAGCAAGGCCTCCAGCATGGGCATCAGGTGCTCCGCCTGCCCGCGGCCCATCAGTGCGATCCTTTCGGCCACGATCGCGTCGCGCTGCAGAATCGCGGCAGCGCAATGCGCGGCCGAGGTGTCGAATGCCAGAATGGTAGGGTTGGTGACACCCATCACGCCGCGACGGGGCGGACCTCGATGACTTCGGGGATGTAATGCCGAAGCAGGTTCTCAATGCCCATCTTCAGCGTCAGCGTCGAGGACGGGCAGCCCGCGCACGCGCCCTGCATGTGCAGATAGACGATGCCGCGGTCGAAGCCGTGGAAGGTGATGTCGCCGCCGTCCTGGGCGACGGCAGGGCGAACGCGAGTGTCCAAAAGCTCCTTGATCTGCTTGACGATATCGGCGTCCGGCCCGTCATGGCTCGCATGGCCGCTTTCCGGCTGGCCCTCGCCTTCGATCACCGGCTGGCCGGACTGGAAATGCTCCATGATCGCGCCGAGGATCGCGGGCTTCACGTGCTCCCACTGAATCTCTTCGGCCTTCGTGACCGTCACGAAATCGTTGCCAAGGAAGACGCCGGTGACACCTTCGACCGCGAAGATCCGACGCGCGAGCGGCGATTTCGCGGCCGTGTCGGGCTGCGGAAAATCGGCCGTGCCGGCGTCGAGCACAGTCTGACCCGGAAGAAACTTGAGCGTCGCCGGATTGGGCGTGGATTCGGTCTGGATGAACATGGAAGCGCCTCCGTTGCCCGACCGATATGCGCCTCGGGCAGGTCCAAGTCAAGGATTGGAACGATTCTAAAAGACGCGGCTGATCGGCTCAGATCATTACGAAACCTTCCGCCACGGCGCGCGCCACGGCATGGGTCGTGTTGTTCGCGCCGAGCTTGAACCGCGCGCTTTCGACATAGGTGCGCACCGTATGTTCCGAAATGGCGAGATTGTCGGCGGCCTGGGCGCGGTTGAGCCCCATCGCGAGCATCGTCAGAACGTCGATTTCGCGTGGGCTGAGGCTCTGCATCGCGTGGAAATCGGTGCCGCGCTCGATCTCGAGCGCCTTATGGTTCACGAAATGCGCGACCAGTAGCAGCTCGGCGACGTTCTCGGCGGTGAATTTCTGCCAGTCGGTATCGCTGGCGCGGTGCGACACTGTGAACATCGCGAACTGCCCGTTCGGGCCGCGGATCGGGACCGAGTAGCCCTGGTTGCCGACACCGGCATCCAGCGCCTCGGACAGGAAGGCACGGGACTGGCGGCCGGACCAGTCGAGATTTTTCCAGTCGACGGGGTGGAAACGGCGGAAGCAGCCCTGAACAACAGGGTCGATGCGGGCGTAATCCTGTTCGAGATAGCGGTCGACCCAGTCCGTTTCGTAGGTCAGCACAGCGTATTGCTGGCCTGTTGAATTGACGGAGTGATAGACGAGGTGCTCGACGTCGAAATGGGCGCGCAGACCCAGAATTACGGCTTGCAGGTCGTCAAGCGTTTTCGCCCGCTGAAGCGTCTCGATAAACGCCGACAGCCTTTTCTGCATTCAGAGACAGTCCTCCGGCCGTCGCCCCCTCCGACTGCGCGATCTCGGCCGCGGCCACCAGCGACGTGTCGTCCAACTGCTCCGCCAGAGCCGCCAGCCCGTTGCACTTGGCGAAGGCTTTGAGATCACTCAGTACGTCCAGGATCCATTCGTATTGCATTTTTTTTCTCCCGCAAAGAGGAAATACGCCCGCATTCTCAACCCAAGCATGTAGGATGTTCGTTGCCGGATCGTTTCCGATCAACTCCCCGAAATTGACGAGATGGAACCTGTCAACGCATTGATTTTAATAGATTCGTGAAAAATGTGGCCCGCGCCGCCCTTCCGCAGCGCGGGCCCGGTAAGACCTGAATGGACGGCTCAGACTGACTTTCCGGCCTCTAGCGCGTCCTCGAACGTGCGCAAGCCCGTTCTCGGAGCCTGAACCAATACCGCCATATTGCCCGGTTTGTGTTCATTTCGACGCATCTTCATATGCGCCGCCGGGATCTCCGCCCAGGGGAAGACCTCGGACATGCAGGGATCGAGCCGGCGTTCGAGCATCAGCTTGTTGGCCGCCGAGGCCTGCTTGAGGTTCGCGAAATGCGACCCCTGCACGCGCTTCTGATGCATCCAGAGATAACGCGCATCGAGCGTCAGGTTATAGCCCGTCGTGCCGGCGCAGATCACGACCATGCCGCCCCGCTTCACGACGAACACCGACACCGGAAATGTCGCCTCGCCCGGATGTTCGAACACCATGTCGACGTTCACGCCCTTGCCGGTGATGTCCCAGATCGCCTTGCCGAACTTGCGCGCCTCCTTGAACCAGGTGGCGTATTCCTCGGTCCCGACCTTGGGCATCTGGCCCCAGCAGTTGAACTCCTTGCGGTTGATGACGCCCTTCGCGCCCAGATCCATCACGAACTGGCGCTTGTCCTCTTCAGAGATGATGCCGATCGCGTTGGCCCCCGCCGTGTTGATCAGCTGGATCGCGTAGGAGCCGAGGCCCCCGGACGCGCCCCACACGAGCACGTTGTCGCCCGGCTTCAGGATATGCGGCCGGTGGCCGAAGAGCATCCGGTAGGCGGTGGCAAGCGTCAGGGTATAGCAGGCGGCCTCCTCCCAAGTCAGGTGCTTCGGACGCGCCATCAGTTGCTGTGCCTGGACATTGGTGAACTGCGCGAAGGACCCGTCCGGCGTCTCGTAGCCCCAGATCCGCTGGCTGGGCGAGAACATCGGGTCGCCGCCGTTGCACTCCTCGTCGTCGCCGTCGTCCTGGTTGCAGTGGATCACGACCTCGTCGCCCACCTTCCAACGCTTCACCTTGTCGCCGACCTTCCAGACGATGCCGGACGCGTCCGAGCCCGCGATGTGGTAGGGTGCCTTGTGTCCGTCGAACGGGCTGATCGGCTGGCCGAGCGAGGCCCAGACGCCGTTGTAGTTGACGCCTGCGGCCATCACGAGAACCAGGACCTCGTTCGAGTCGATCTCGGGCGTATCGACGACCTCGACCTGCATCGCGGTGTCGGGCTCGCCATGGCGTTCTCTGCGGATCGCCCAGGCATACATCTGCTTCGGCACGTAGCCGAGAGGCGGCATCTCGCCCATCTCGTAGAGATCCTTCTCGGGCGCGTCGTAGGGCGCGATCTCGGTCTTCGTATCTAATGCCATAAGCCTCTCCTCAACTCTTGCCGCAACGCAGAATCAACGCGGTCTACGGGCATGGAATAGGGTCCGTTCGGTAATTATGCAATAGCACCAAAGGGCGTTTTTGTAATTTTATGTCTCACTTATGGACGATTCGCCACGAGAACGGGTGGCTGTTCGGCGGACGATGCCGCAATCGCAGAAAGATGCTGTCCTACGGCCGCTGCGTAAAACCCGATAAGCGCGCGATCCTTGGGCGGCACCGTCACGCGCCCGCCTTCGCACCGGACGATCTTGCGCAGGCCGAGGATCGACAGCCCGCGCTCCACGGCCTTCGGGACGGAGTCGTCCGGCAAGTCGAAAGGCACGCCGGCAGCCGACAGCCGCCGCACAAGTTCCTCCGCCCGCTCAGTCAGTTCGGCGCGCGGGATGTCGGTCTCCTCGCCCAGCGCCGCCGCGACGAGCGGCACCGGCAGAACCGAGACGTTGCGGGCGATGCGCTCCATCATCGCCTGCGCGAGTTCGGCGGTCGCGTCCTCATGCGGCGCCTTGAGGAACTCGGCGAGCGACAGGGGCGTGCCGAAACTCACCGAGGCGGTGCCGAACTTCTCGAACCGGCCGGTGAGGAAGCGGCGAAGCTGACGGCCGATGAAAAGCAGGATCGAACCGATCGAAGCGCGAAACCGCCGCACGCCGGCGGCTTGGGCAGCCGTCAGCACCCGGTCCTCGATCACCCGGTCATAGGCGATCGAGACAGGCACGAAGACCACGTCCGGCCCGTTCGCGCGACGGCTTTCGACGATATAGCTCAGGATCCCGAGCTTCGGGTTTCCGACCCGTCCGTCGAGACTCAGCCCGCCTTCGGGGAAAATCGCCTGTGTCACACCCTCTTCCGTCGCCATCTGCACGTAGCGGGCCAGGACCCGGCGGTAGAGCGGATTGTTCGACCGCCGTCGGATAAAATAGGCGCCCGACGCGCGGATTAGCCACGACAGCGGCCAGACCCGCGCCCATTCACCGACCGCGTAGGACAGCGCCGAACGTTCCGCGGCGAGGTAGGTGACGAGCACGTAATCCATGTTCGATCGGTGGTTCATCACGAAGACCAGCGTCGCCCCCTTGTCGATCGCCGAAATCGCATCGGCGTCGAAGCCGCCGATGCGCACCCGGTAGATCAGGCGCGCGATCCACTTCGTGGCGCGGGCGGCAAAGCCGAAATAGACGCTCGCCGAAAAGGCGGGCACGATTTCGCGCGCATAGCGGCGCGCGCGTTCCTGATGCACGGTTGCGGGAATGCCGGTTTCGGCCGCCTCGGCCGCGATCGCCTCGGCGACTTTGGGGTCGTGGGCGAGCCGGATGATCATGTCCGGCCGTTTCATCAGCTTGAAGGGCTGGATCGGCCGATCCAGCCGATCGTTCAGCCGCGCGACGACCCGCTCCATCCGGTTGCGGAAGAACCAGCGCACTGAAGGAAACAGGAAATGCGACGCGAAGGTCACCCCGGCGAAGGCGAGGATCAGCACGAACAACCAAAGCGGGAGCGTCACGGGTTGGAACATGGCGCGACGGTGACAAAAAAAACCTGCGCGGTAAATCGCCGAAGCCTCCCCAAACCCATGAATTCTCACGAACGCGTGAGAAGGGTCACCCGGACGACATGCTAGATTTGAGGCTCGTGTCGATTTTTCAGCCCATGAACCGAGAGGAATTCAG
This sequence comes from Defluviimonas aquaemixtae, assembly GCF_900302475.1. Lineage (NCBI taxonomy): Bacteria > Pseudomonadati > Pseudomonadota > Alphaproteobacteria > Rhodobacterales > Paracoccaceae > Albidovulum > Albidovulum aquaemixtae. The sequence goes on along the minus strand of NZ_OMOQ01000003.1, from coordinate 559,428 downwards.
CATGATTTTCAGAACCATCACCGCCGCAGCATTCGCCGTTGCCGCATCCGCCGCGGGCGCCCAGGACGCCGGGATGAGCTTCTTTGTCACCAGTGAAAATCCGGGAAGCGGCGGCAATTTCGGCGGGATCGAAGGCGCCGATGCGCATTGCGCCTCGCTTGCCGAGGCGGCGGGCGTGACCGGCAAGACCTGGCGCGCCTACCTCTCGACGAGCGGCGAGAACGCGCGCGACCGGATCGGCGCGGGTCCCTGGGTCAACGCGGCGGGCACCACGATCGCCGAGAGCGTCGATCAGCTGCACAGCCCAGACGCCAACCTGACGAAAGAATCCGCGCTCAACGAGATGGGCGAACTGGTGAACGGCCGCGGCGACGATCCGAACCGGCACGACATCCTCACCGGCTCCATGCCCGACGGCACCGTGGCCGAGGGCATGACTTGCGAGGACTGGACCAGCGACGGCGCCGAGGCGGCCGGCATGGTCGGCCACCATGACCGCATGGGTCTCGACGACTCTGATGCCGCGAAATCGTGGAACTCCTCGCATTCCTCGCGCGGCGGCTGCGGGCTTGAGGCGCTGCGCGGCACCGGCGGCGACGGTCTCGTCTACTGTTTCGCCACGAACTGACACCCGTTACAAGCCGCAGTGCTGCGCTGCGGCCCGATCTTTTTGCAGTGCGGCATCTGGACGCGCAACTTTATTCCGAATAGGTTCGCCCGAAAGGAACTATGTTGCTTCGAGGTGCTCACCATGCCCAGCCCGTCAGAGCGCGACCGCCCCTGGCTTTTCCGGACCTATGCCGGCCATTCCACGGCGGAAAAGTCGAACGCGCTCTACCGCGCCAATCTCGCCAAAGGCCAAACCGGCCTTTCCGTCGCCTTCGACCTGCCTACCCAGACCGGCTATGACAGCGACCACGAACTCGCGAAGGGCGAAGTCGGCAAGGTCGGCGTACCGATCTGCCACTTGGGCGACATGCGGTCGCTGTTCAGGGACATTCCCCTCGAGCAGATGAACACCTCGATGACGATCAACGCGACCGCGCCATGGCTTCTGGCACTCTACATCGCGGCGGCCGGAGAACAGGGGGCCGATGTCTCTAAGCTGCAAGGCACGGTGCAGAACGACACCATGAAGGAATACCTCTCGCGCGGCACCTATATCTGCCCGCCGAAGCCGAGCTTGCGCATGATCACCGACGTCGCGGCCTATACGCAGGAACACCTGCCCAAATGGAACCCGATGAATGTCTGCTCCTACCACCTGCAGGAAGCCGGCGCGACGCCCGAACAGGAACTGGCCTTCGCGCTCGCCACCGCGATCGCGGTGCTCGACGACCTGAAGGGCAAGGTCGATCCCAAGGCCTTCCCCGCCATGGTCGGCCGCATCTCCTTCTTCGTGAACGCGGGCATCCGGTTCGTCACCGAACTGTGCAAGATGCGGGCCTTCACCGAACTCTGGGACGAGATCTGCCGTGATCGCTACGGCATCGAGGAGGAGAAATTCCGCCGCTTCCGCTACGGCGTGCAGGTCAACTCGCTGGGCCTGACCGAGCAGCAGCCGGAAAACAACGTCTACCGCATCCTTCTCGAAATGCTCGCGGTCACGCTCTCGAAGAACGCCCGCGCCCGCGCCGTGCAGCTTCCCGCCTGGAACGAGGCGCTGGGGCTCCCCCGCCCCTGGGACCAGCAGTGGTCGCTTCGGATGCAGCAGATCCTCGCCTACGAGACCGACCTTCTCGAATATGGCGACCTCTTCGACGGCAACCCCGCGATCACCGCGAAGGTCGAGGCGCTGAAGGAGGGCGCGCGGAATGAGCTGAAGACGCTCGACGGCATGGGCGGCGCGATCGCCGCCATCGAATACATGAAGGCGCGGCTCGTGGACTCGAACTCGGAACGCCTGAACCGGATCGAGACGAACGAGACCACCGTCGTCGGCGTCAACAAATGGCAGACGGGCGAGGCGTCACCCTTGACCTCCGGCGACGGCGCCATCCTGACCGTCGACCCCTCGGTCGAGGCCGACCAGATCGCGCGTCTGATCGACTGGCGGGATGCCCGCGACCAGCGGGCCGTCGAGGCCGCGCTGTCCGCGCTGCGCGTGGCCGCGCAGGACGGCGGCAACGTCATGCCCGCTTCCATTCAATGCGCCAAGGCCGGCGTCACGACCGGCGAATGGGCGGGCGTCATGCGCCGGGTCCACGGCGAGTACCGTGGCCCAACCGGCGTCTCGAAGAGCCCGTCGAACCGAACCGAGGGTCTGGACGAGATTCGCGACGCGGTCGATGCCGTTTCCACCCGCCTCGGTCGCCGGCTCAAGTTCCTCATGGGCAAGCCCGGCCTGGACGGACACTCGAACGGCGCGGAACAAATCGCCGCCCGCGCCCGCGACTGCGGCATGGACATTACCTATGACGGCATCCGCCTGACGCCGGAACAGATCGTCGCGGCGGCGGTGGAGGCCGAGGCACATGTCGTCGGCCTCTCGATCCTCTCAGGCAGTCACCTGCCGCTCATCCAGGAGGTCATCGAACGGATGCAAACGGCGGGCCTCGGCGAAGTTCCGGTCGTCGTGGGCGGCATCATTCCGGACGAGGACGCCCAGCGACTGACCGAGATGGGCGTCTCGCGGGTCTACACGCCCAAGGATTTCGAACTTAACAGGATCATGTTCGACATCGTGGCGCTCGCCGAGCCGAAGGCGGTCGCGGCGGAGTGAGGCTGCGTGGCCGGACGGCGAATATGCCCGAAGGCGGTTCTAAGCCCTGTTTCGGACCTGTTCTGTTTCTTGCTGCGCGCGATCGCAGCACATGCTTCGCCGCGCCGCCGAGAGAAATTGCTTTGCAATGCGGCAGGAATTGCGGCCATTCAGGCAAGGCGCAGCGATGTTTCGGCAGGCAATGCCCGTGTCGCGGGACGAAGCTGACCTTCGCTGCTTCGCATCCATGCCCTCCTCAGCGAAGTGCGACGCGGGCGTTCGGGTCGTTGGCAAGACAGTCACCGCACCAGGCGAACGACTTCCGGTAGAACATCCCAGAAGGCTGCACCTCGCTCAGCAGGAATACGATGGCTTGCTCCATCAATGCGAAAGCAAGAAAACTGCCGGCAGCATTTCGACTGCGATCCAGGTGTTGTGCGCGAGGCGGCGGTGATCCAGAGCCGTCCACAACCACCGAAGGCCCAGAGCTCCCTTTGAAAACAATTCAGTTTCATTGGCCAATGGGGCCATGCAAAGCTCGGCCCGCTATGGAACTGACGATAGCCCCCGAAATGATGCGGCAAGGCCTGCACGCATGACAGATTATGGGCGTTCCAACATTGCCGCATTCTACCTCGATCCGTCAGTGCTGCATCTGAACCACGGCGCCTACGGCGCGGTCCCCCGGCGGGTGATGGCCGCGCTGCAGCACTATCAGACCGAGGCGGAGGCGCGCTGCTCGACCTTTTTCCGCGACAGGTACGATCCGATGCTTACCGAACGGCTGGACTTGGTCGCCCGACGGTACGGCGGACAAGGCTGCGAGTGGGTCTTCGTTGAAAACGCCACCGCCGCCTGCAACGCCATCTTCCTGTCCTGCCGGCTGGAGGCGGGCGACGAGATTCTTTTTACCTCGGCGATCTACGGTGCCGTGAGGAACGCCCTGCTGCATTGGCAGGGGACGCGCGGCATCACGTTGACGGAACTTCCAATGCGGCTACCGGTGGAGGACCCGGCGCAGGTCGTCGATCTTGTCCGTGCAGCACTTTCGCCCAAGGTGAAGCTCCTCGTGATCGACCATGTGACGTCGACATCGGCGCTGAGGCTGCCCGTTGGCGAAATCGCCGCCCTTTGTCGGGAAAGCAGCACCAGGGTGCTGGTGGATGGCGCACATGGGCCGGGGCAAATCGCGCTGGACGTGCCCGCACTTGGCGTGGATTACTACACTGGGAACGCGCACAAATGGCATTTCGCCCCGAAGGGGTGCGCGATGCTGTGGGTGCGTCCGGGCCTGGGCGGCACGGTGCATCCGACGGTCATCTCGCATGGCTACCGAACGGGATTGCACGGCGAGTTCAACTGGATTGGCACGCGCGATGCTAGCGCCTGGTTTGCCTTTCGCGATGCCGTCGAGGCCCATGACGGGTTCGGCGGCAAGGCGTTGATGCGGCGAAACCGCGATCTGGCGGCAGAGGCCGGCGCCTGCCTCGCCGAGGCGCTCGGAACCGTAGTGGCGGGCCCGCCCGAGATGCAGGTCGCGATGTCGACGATCCTGCTGCCAGTCAAAGCCGATGCCACGGCCAGCGAGCGCATCCAGCGCGATTTCAGCACGCACTACGCGATGGAGACGAGCTTCGTGCCGTGGGAGGACCGCCTGGCGATCCGGATCTCGGCGCAGGTGTACAACGAACTGGAAGACTATGAGACGCTGGTGACGGCCCTGAAGGACTACTTCGACCTGTCCTAGCGTCCACGCCCTAAGGATCGACATGCCGGATCGGCGCCCAAACATCCTGTTCCTCATGCCCGACCAGTTGCGCCGGGATTTCGTGGGCGTCTACGGACAGGGTTTCGCGGACACCCCGAACATCGACGCGCTGGCGGCCCGCGATGTCGTCTTCGAGCGGCGCCTGTCGCCGTCGCCACGCCGCATTCCGGCGCAGGCCTCGATGCTGGCGGGGCACAATGCGCTCTCGACCGGCGCTCTGAACAACAACCACTGGCTCCGGCCAGATCACGACGCTTGCGGCGTTCCGAGCTTTGCCCGGCTGCTTTCGGAGAGCGGCTATCATACCGAGGCCAGCGGCAAGATGCGTTTCATTCCCTGGGATATCAGCGAGGGGTTCGACCACCGGGTAATCGCCGAGGACAAGCGTCGCATCCATATTCTGGAAGTGTCTCAGATCGTCCGAAACCTGGGACGGCCTGTCACGCCGCGCGGGGCTCGGCGCCGCCCTGCCGGAAAGCGGCGGGCGAAACGCCGATCTCTTTCTTGAACACCCGGCTGAAGGCCGATTCCGAGGCGTAACCAGATGCTTCCGCCGCCTCGGCCACGCTAAGCCCGCGCGCACTGAGCGCCTCGCGTGCGATCTGCATCCGCCATGAAGTCACGTAGCTCATCGGGGTTGAGCCGATACGCGCCGTGAACCGTTCGGCGAAGCCGGTGCGGGAAAGTCCAGCCTCGCGGGCGAGCGCCGCCACGGTCCAATCCGCAGTGGGATCACGGTGAAAGGCGGTGAGCGCGCGCGCAAGGTGCGGGTCCGCGAAGCCTGCCACGCCGCGATCGACCTCGCGCGCCTGCTCGATATACGCCCGGATCGCCTGGGCGAAGATCGCCTCGGACATCTTGAGCGCGATCAGGTCACCGCCCAACCGCGCGCCGCCCGCCTCGGCGCCGATCACGCGAAGCGTGGCCTCAAGCCAAGGGCCCGCCTCGTCGCCGTAACCCCGCAGATGAATGAAGGGGGGGAGCTGGTCGAACAGCAGGTGCTTTGAGCCCTCGGCCAAGGCGAAATGGCCACAGATCAGTTGCGTGTCGCGAGGGCTTTCGTCACCACCCCAGACCAAAGTGCCATGGCCCGGAAAACCGGCGCGCGACAGAATATCGTCAAGCGGCAGCGCTTCGTCCGGGCCGGTATGGCGACATGACAGGACATGCGCGGTGCCATGGGGGATCACGATCAGATCACCCTGGGCGAGATACACCGGCGCCGGCACGCCCGCCACCCTGACGAGCGCCTCGCCCCGATGCGCGAAGTGAAAGCGCGCGACATCGCGGAAGGACGGGACGCGCACGCCCCAAGGTTCGGTGAAGCTCGTGCGGAAGTAGAGCGTACCCCGGAGCGAGAGGCGGGTGAGGATGTCGCTGAGCAGATCAAACATGATGACCAAACTTACAAGTGAATTCAACAAAGTCCAGATCTCTGGACGATCAGGCATATAGTTCGGACTATTTGGCATTAAAGAGACGGAAGATTCGGAGTTTCTTGTTGCCGTGCCGCATCCGGGTGGAAGAAGTCCATCTGCCACGGGCTGCGGCGCCCTCGCTCCGTGCGGATCGGGGACGCTCCCATCAATCAAACAAGGAAATCCAATGTCTCGCAATTTCACCTTCGCCGCCGCCGCGCTGACCGCGCTCTGCGCCTTCGGTCCTGCAATGGCCGCCGATGAGGCCAATGTCGCTCCGGGACTTACCTATGGCGGCGCGCCGCTGGGCCTGCATGGCGCCGATCCGGTTTCGCTGCTTGACCATGGCGAAAACGCGGAGGGCAACGCCTCTCATGCCGCCGCTCACGACGGGGTCGCCTATTACTTCGCTTCGGAAGAAAATCTCAAGGCGTTCGAGGCGAATCCGGCCCGTTACGTGCCGCAATACGGCGGTTTCTGCGCTTTCGGCGTCTCGGTCGGCAAGAAGTTCGACGGCGACCCGAGCTTTGCCGCGGTGATGGATGACAAGCTTTACGTCTTCCTCAACGAGGATGTCTACAAGGCCTACCTCAAGGACGAGGCCGGCACCATCACCAAGGCGGAAGAGAACTGGAGCACGATCGAACACACCGCCGCGACGGATCTCTGATCCCGTGCGCCAAACCCGGGCCGGCCTCTCCCATGCCGGCCCGGACCTATCACGGAAAAAGACATGCCGACTACCATTGCCCTCGCAAGCCACGCACTCTGCCCCTGCGTCCAGCGCATCGCCATTGCCCTCACCGAAAAGGGCGTGGCGTATGACCGCCTGACCGTCGATCTGGCGAACAATCCAGAATGGTTTCTGGAGATCTCGCCCCTGGGACGGACGCCGGTCCTCAAGGTGGGTGACGCGGTCTTCCGCAATCTCGATACCTTCGAGTCTCGTAGGCGCCATCTGCGGTGACGGAACCGATCTCTTCAGCCACCGGGATCTGGCTGAGCAGATCAGGCAGCACCGGCGCATCCCCGATGTGGCTCGCGGTGATCTCGACGGCCCGGATCTCCAGCGTTTGCTCATCGATCCCGAGATGGATCTTGCGCCAGACCCGCCGTTTCGGGCCGCCATGCTTGCGGACGTGCCGCTCGCCTTCCCCCTCAACCTTGATCCCGGTGCTGTCGAGCAGCAGATGCGGCGAGCTCCTGGAGCGCCGATACGGGATGTTCACCGCCAGGGTCTTTTGGCGACGCGAAAGCGTGCTGAAGTCGGGCACTGCCCAGTTCAGGTCGACCAGGCGCAAAAGGCTCTCGACGAAGCCCGTCGTCTGCCTGTGTGCCATGCCAAGCAGCACCTGCATGGACGGCAGGTCTGCATGGCCGCATCGCTTCAGCTCTGCTGGCGGCCACGCCTGCCAGTCGGCGTGGCCTCCCAGCTCATCTCGGAGTCGAACAAGACCGTCAGCGAGCCCCGACGATTGAGCGCATCATTGCCGGCCGGCCAATTCTTGGTCTTGTAGACGGGAGGTGTGGGTCTGCTCATGCATCCCAGCCACCATGATGGATTCACAAGATGAATCCCTCATAGGATTTGCGCAACAGAGCCTCGCCGCATCGGGGCATCGCGGTGAACATTTTCCGACAATTTCGCCGGGACCCAGCCGCAAACAAAATTGTCCCCCCGGTCTGTCCCGGTTCGGGCGGATCGGACGTCTTTCCTGTGACCACCAACCAAAAAGGAAAGTACCATGAAGTACCTTACCCTGGTTTACCGAAACTCCGAAATCGAGATGAGCCCGGAGACTTTCGAAGGATATCGCGCCTTGACCGAAGAGCTTGCAAAGACCGGCGCGCTGGCCGGCGGCAGACCGCTGCGACCCGCACCGGAAAGGTCCTGCAGTAGGCGCATGGATGGAAAGACCTCGGCCAGGAAGGGCGCGGTCGGGCTCAGCGCGCATGAACTCGTCGGCTTCTATCTGATCGACTGCGAAAACGAAGCGGATGCTCAGGAGGTCGCCGCGCGGATCCCCGACGCCGGGCACGGTTTCGTCGAGGCGCGGCCATTGCTTCAGCACTGAAATCTCAGCGGCCTGCGGTGCGGGCGTGCACTGCCCCGCGGCACTCAGGGACACGCATAGATGAACGGCCGGTCTCGGACAAGCTGCTGCATCGCCGAATACCCGTTTCTGCGAGCGCGAACACCATTTCTCCATATCTGCACGTGCAGTCGCCTTGGTGGCATAGGTCCGGGTTAGTCCCGCAATGCGGACGTTGCAGCCCCTTTGTCGGGACGGATGCCATACACATACCCGACACAGGCCATACACATTCCAGCTTGTAATTATCGATCGTATTCAACGCCTTACCCACACTACCCCTCCCGAACGCAAGACCCCATTAACCTTCCCGTAACCCTGTCTTATGCTCGCCGGATCCAGAACAGGCGAGGGACGACATGACCATCCATATCGGCGCGAAACCCGGCGAGATCGCCGACACCGTCCTCATGCCCGGCGATCCCTACCGCGCGAAATGGGCGGCCGAGGCGTTCCTGAAGGACCCCATCTGCGTCAACCAGGTCCGCGGCATGCTGGGCTTCAGCGGCACCTGGAAGGGCAATCGCGTCACGATCCACGGCTCGGGCATGGGCATGCCGAGCCTGTCGATCTACGCCAACGAGCTTATCCGCGACTACGGTGCCAAGACGCTGATCCGGATCGGCTCTGCCGGCGCGATGCTGAAGGAGGTGCAGATCCGCGATTTGGTAATCGCGATGACCTCGTCGTCGATTTCGACCCCGTCTCTGGGGTTTTTCAGGGAGATGAACTTCGCCCCCTGCGCCGATTACGGCCTTCTGGAAAACGCGGTTGTGGCCGCGCGGGAGAGGGGCACGCGGGTCCATGTCGGGGGTATCCATTCCTCGGACGTTTTCTACGACGAGCGCCCCGACCTGACCGAGATGCTTGCTCGCCACGGCGTCCTCGCCGTCGAAATGGAGGCGGCAGAACTTTACACGGTCGCCGCCCGCCACGGGGCACGGGCCCTCGCCATCCTGACGATCTCGGACCATCTCGTGACGCATGAGGCGCTGTCATCCGAGGACCGCGAGCAAAGCTTCGGCGACATGGTGGAGATCGCGCTGTCAGCCGCGTTCGCGTAAAAGGATGGGCTCGGCCCTTCATCTTCGTCAGACATGAACCCGTCAGGCATCTGTCCGATGGCCACACCGCCATCGCAGGCAGATCATTGCCGTGTCCACGACGGAGGCCACGATGACGCGTCTGACGCTCGCACTGCTGCCCTTCCTTCTCGCGGCTGTCGCGCAGGCAGAGCCCTGCGAGCTCACCGGCCAGACAACTGAGCCGATCCCCGAGGCCAAGCTCTTCATCGAGAACAACGCGGGTGACGGCGACATGGGTGTGCACGGACAGTTCGACAGCCACGGCTGGCAGGAACTTTGCCTGTTCGATCCAGCTGGCGATATGATCGTCCACGTCAGTCCAGAGCGGAGTTTCCGCGATCTCGGCCTCAGCGGCGTCTTCTGGGAGTCGGTTGAACCAGTCTACGGAGATTGGGGCTATGATGACCTCAAGACCGACTTCCCTGAGGGAGAGTACGGGGTGCGCGCGGTCGGCCTCGACGGCACGATGCAGGTTGGCACGGCGCGATTTACGACCGTCGTGCCCTCCATGCCGGTCATCACGGCACCAACGACCGTTCCCGACGCGATGTCTCCGGGCATGCCGATGATTCCGGTGTCCGACATGGAGGTGACATGGCTGCCGGTGACGACCTCCGTCGACGGCCGCCCGGTCGACATCGTCGCCTTTCAGTTGACGGTGGTGAAGGAAAACCACACCGACCCCGACGCTACATCGCGTCCCGCGTTCAGCGTTCACCTCTCGGGCGATGCGACCGGGTTCACCGTTCCGGCGAGCTTCTTCGACACCAACTCGCTTTACGAGCTCGAAGTGCTGGCGATCGAGAGAAGTGGAAACCGAACGATCGGCGGTGCGTCGTTTTTCCGGACTGAATGATATATAATCATGCAGGCGCTTGAACCGGGATGCGTGGCAGAAAACCAGGAATCGCGATGTCGAAACCGATGATCCTCGCAGTAGTTGCCGCAGTGCTCTTTATCGGACTCGCGGTGGTGGAGCAGGTGCGGTCGTCCGAACCCTTCACGCTCATCGGATTGATCCTCGATGTGATGGAAACGGGGCTTCTGGCCGGGGCGATCATACTCGCCGCGAAGGTGCAGATCGACTTCCGAGACCTCAGGCGCGAGCGGCGCGATCTCTTGAGTGACCTTCAACATGCCCGCCGCGAGGGTGACCAATGGCGGGCACAGGCGCGGTCCCATGTCGAGGGGCTTTCGCGCGCCATTGTCGCGCAGTTCCGGCATTGGGAGTTGACGGACGCCGAGGCGGACGTGGCCGCACTGATGCTGAAAGGGCTGAGCCACAAGGAGATCGCGACGCTTCGCGAGTCGGGCGAGGCGACTGTGCGCCAGCAGGCTGCGGTTGTATATCGCAAGTCGGGGCTTGGCAGCCGCGCCCAGTTGACCGGTTACTTCCTCGAAGACCTGCTTGCCCCCGTCGCCGAGCGCAGCGCCGACCACCGCCACTTCGACGTCGTGTCATCGCGCACGGAAGATGGAGCTGGCTGAGATGGTCATGCGGGCCCGATGCCGTGGCTCCTGTCGTAGGCGCTCTGCGCGGGGGGCCGCCAGTCGTCAAGCGCGTTCTCACCGGGGCGCAGAACCTCAACTCTCAGCGGATGGCAAGCCGCGCTGTCGGACGAGTGCTCTGACGAGCAGTCGCCACCCGGACAGGCAGACAGCGCGCCGAGGAGATCGATCTCGGCGAAGAACTCAAGATAATCGCCTGGGCGGACCGGCGAAGCCTTCATGAAATACTGTCCCGTATCGCGGGTGAACCCGGTGCACATGAAGACGTTCAGCACATCGTGGACGTGCCGCTCGGCGTCTACAGGCGACCTGCGCGTTTCGGCCGACAGTGCCCGGATCAGGTTCGAGTGGCAACAATGATGATACTGGCCGCCACCGCTCAGGAGGTTGTGCGTGTAGGGGTCGCAGCGCGTTCCGATCACGTCGTGCACCGACCCGCCGGAGGCATCGAAGCCGTACCAGTCAAGCGTGTCATGCGTGATCGTGGCCATCGGCCTGAGATGCGGAAAGGAGGACCACATCCTGTCACCGGTCGACAGATGGGTCCCGTGCAGGGCCCGCGTCTTGCCCGAATAGAAACGCTCCGAGAGGTCATTGGCGTTCCAGAGATTGAGGTCGCCGACCTGTGGCCCCTCGACGGAAAGGATGCGGAAGAATTGTCCCGCGGATACTCGAAAGCAACGCGCCTCGCGCGGGGGCACAAGGTATTCCGCCACAAGGTCAAGACCCGCGCGGGCGGCCTGGTAGAGCGCCATAGGCGCGGGTGGGAGCGCCGCAACCGGGTAGCAGATCACCGGTGGGACGGCACGGCGTTCGTCGGCGTCGGCGGGCGCGTCGGTCTCGGGGCGCTGGGGTTTCATGACTATCTCCTCGCTCGCCGTGCATCCTTGCCGGGCACCTGCCTGGAGGTCAATCGGGACGCAGGCGGCGGCGCGGCTCACCCTGGCAGACTGCCCCGCAGGCCGCGCAGCGATAGGCGTCCGGTCCGAGGTTTCGGTCAAGCCGCCAATGGCGGCCGCGCCGCTGCGTCTTTCCCCGCGGGACCAGCCAGAGAAAAAAGACGACAGAGACCAGAAGCGCAAGAAGAAGGAAAGGCATCCTCGGATCTAGCACGGTGCGGGTGCGGGTGAGCGGAGGCAGATGGCCGAGTCGCGACGTAAGCGCGTTTCGCACGAATGTCAGACAAAGTGCGCGGTTGTGTCGTCAACCTGAAGCGACGTACCCGGTTCGTACCGGCGCAATGCGCTTGTGCCGCCTCCCCCGGCCATTAGTCTTTGCGCATCCCGCGCTGCGGGCGCAATCTCACAACCAGAAGAATAATCGCAGGAGGATTCGTTTCCATGAACAAACTGCTCGTCACAACCGCTCTCGTGATCGGTCTCGCTCTTCCCTCGGTCGCCGCCACCCCGCAGCCGGGTGAAACCCTCGCTCAGAACCAGAACTACACCTACTGGCTGCTCGACGCGATCAAGTCGATGGACCCCCAGATCAACACCGATGTCGAAGGCTCGGGCATCATGCGCTCGCTCTTCGAGGGGCTCTACAACGAAGACCAGGAAGGCGGTCTCGTCCCCGGCGTGGCCACGAGCCACGAGCTTTCCGACGACAAGACGACCTACACCTTCCACCTGCGCGACAACGCCAAGTGGTCGAACGGCGACCCGGTGACCGCGCAGGACTTCGTTTATGCCTGGAAGCGCCTGGCCGACCCGGCGACCGCATCGGAATACGCCTGGTACATGGAGCTGATGCAGGTCGCGAACGCGGCCGAGATCATCGCGGGCGAAAAGCCGGTCGACGAGCTCGGCGTGACGGCGGTCGACGACCACACGCTCGAGGTCAAGATCACGGCTCCCCTGCCCTACTTCCCGAAGATGCTGACCCACGCCTCGACCTTCCCGGTGAACCAGAAGGTCGTCGAGGAATTCGGCGACAAGTGGACCGAGCCCGGCAACCTCGTCGGCAACGGCGCCTATGTGCTGAAGGAGCACATCTTGGGCGAGAAGGTCGTGATGGAGCCGAACCCGGAATACTGGGATCACGAGAACACGGTCCTCCAGACCGTGACGGCACTGACGATCAACGACAACGACGCCGCGCTGACGCGCTACCTGGCGGGTGAGCTCGACCGCGTGCAGATCCCGGCGGGTCAGTACCCGCGCCTGAAGGAAGAGTATCCGGACGAGGCGATCTCGGTGCCGCAGTCCTGCTCGTACATCTACATGTACAACCTCGACGAGGCCAAGGGGCCGGAGGCGCTGAAGGACGTGCGGGTGCGCAAGGCGCTGTCCTACGCGATTGACCGCGACATCGTGGTCAACAACATCCTGCAGGGCGGCCAGGCGCCGTCCTACAACTGGACCCACGCCGCGACCGAGGGCTTCGAGATGCCCGAGATCGACTATGCGAGCTGGACCCAGGAAGAGCGCACTGCGAAGGCCAAGGAGCTTCTCGCCGAGGCGGGCTACGGGCCGGACAATCCGCTGAACCTGACGCTCAACTACAACACGTCCGAGGCGCACAAGAAGATCGCCATCGCCGTGCAGCAGTTCTGGAAGCAGATCGGCGTGAACCTGACGATCAACAACATGGAGTGGAAGGTTCACACCGACAAGATGCAGAACCAGGACTTCGAGCTTGCCCGTTACGCCTGGTGCGGCGACTACAATGAAGCATCCACCTATCTCGACCTCTTCACCTCGTATTCAGGCCACAACAACGGCAAGTTCTTCTCCGAGGAGTATGACCGGCTGATGAAGGAGTCGAAGACGGCTGAGAAACCGGCGCCGCTTTACCAGCAGGCCGAGCAGATCCTCGCCGAGGAGATGCCGTTGGCGCCGATCTACCAGTATACCAAGGTCGAGATGATCAAGCCCGACATCCGGGGCGCGGGTCTGACGAACCTGATGCAGAACTGGTACCTCAAGGACATGTACCGCGTCGCCAACTGAGGCGGCTTTCCAGGGCGCGCCCGGTCGGGGCGCGCCCTCACTCTCGCGGTCGGACCCGAAGCCATGATCTCCTACATCGTCAAGCGTCTGGCCATCGCCATTCCGACGCTTCTTCTGCTTATCATCGTCTCGTTCCTGCTGATGCACGCGGCCCCGGGCGGGCCCTTCACGCAGGAACGTGCGCTGCCGCCGCAGGTGCTCGCAAATCTGGAGGCGAAGTACGGTCTCGACCAACCCCTCTGGAGGCAGATGGTCAATTATGTCTGGGGGATCGTCGCGCATTTCGATTTCGGCCCGTCCTTCATCTACAAGGACCGGAGCGTCAATCAGATCATCGCCCAGGGATTTCCGGTGACGCTGACCTACGGCGCGATCTCCTTCGCCGTGGCGGTCATCGTGGGCGTGACGCTCGGCGTCGCCGCCGCCATTCGCCACAATTCCTGGCTCGACTACCTCGCCGTGGGCGTCTCGATCGGTGCGCAGGTTCTGCCCAACTTCGTGATGGCGCCGATCCTGGTGCTGGTCTTCACGCTCTGGTTGAGATGGCTGCCGGGCGGCGGTTGGGAGGGCGGCCAGTGGGAATACATCGTCATGCCCGTCATCGCCTTGTCCACGTCCTTCATGGCGTCGATCGCGCGGATCACGCGGTCCTCGATGCTGGAGGTGCTGAACTCCAACCATATCCGCACCGCCCGCGCCAAGGGCCTGCCCGAGCGCAAGGTGATCCTGCGCCACGCGCTGAAGCCGGCGATGCTGCCGGTGATCTCCTATCTCGGCCCCGCCTTCGTGACGATGATCACCGGCTCGGTCGTGGTGGACATCTATTTTTCGACGGGCGGCATCGGCAAGGCCTTCGTCGATTCGGCGCTCAACCGCGATTATGCGGTGATGATGGGGGTCACGATCCTCGTCGGCGCGCTCACCATCCTCTTCAATCTCGTGGTCGACATCCTCTATGCCTGGATCGACCCGAAGATCCGGTACTGAGCCATGGTCGTCGACACGATAAAGATGAAGAGCCTGAGCGACCGGCTCGCCGCAGAAGAGGTCAGGGGCCGCTCGCTCTGGGCCGACGCGCGGCACCGGTTCCTGCGCAACAAGGCCGCGGTCGGCGGGCTGATCGTGCTGATCCTCGTCGGGCTCTTCGCGATCTTCGGCAATTACATCGCCGCCTGGTCGAACGAGGAACTCGACTTCACCGTCATGGGCCAGGTCGCCCAGCTCGGCGCGCCGTCGCTGTCGAACGGCCATTATTTCGGCACGGACGATCTGGGCCGCGACCTTTTCGCGCGAACCGTGCAGGGCACGCGCATCTCGCTGATGGTCGGCATCGTCGGCTCGGCCATCGCCGTCGTCGTCGGCACGCTTTACGGCGCGACGGCGGGATATGTCGGCGGGCGCGTGGACAACATCATGATGCGCAGCGTCGATATCCTCATGTCGATCCCCTACATGTTCGTCCTAATCCTTCTGCTGGTGATGTTCGGCCGCTCGATCGCCATGCTCTTCATCGGCATCGGCCTCATCTCCTGGCTCGACATGAGCCGGATCGTCAGGGGCCAGACGCTCAGCCTCAAGCACAAGGAGTTCATCGAGGCCGCGCAGGCGACGGGCGTGCCTTCCTACAAGATCATCTGGCGTCACATCGTGCCGAACCTCCTCGGCGTCGTCGCGGTCTACGCGACGCTCCTCGTGCCCTTGATGATTCTCACCGAAAGCTTCATCTCCTTCCTCGGGCTCGGCGTGCAGGAGCCGCTGACGAGCTGGGGCGCGCTGATCTCGGAAGGCGCGGGCACGATCAACTACGGCACACTCTGGCAGCTCGCCTTCCCGCTCTTCTTCTTCATCATCACGCTCTTCGCGTTCTTCTTCGTCGGCGACGGCCTGCGCGACGCGCTCGACCCGAAGGACCGCTGACATGGCTCTTCTGGAAGTCACGGACCTGAGTGTCAGCTTCGACACAACCGATGGCACGGTGAACGCCGTCAGCGGCGTCAGCTTCGCGCTCGACAAGGGCGAGACGCTCGGCATCGTGGGCGAAAGCGGTTCCGGCAAGAGCCAGCTTTCGTTCGCGATCATGGGGCTTCTGGCCAGGAACGGCACCGCGCGCGGCTCGGTGCGCTTCAACGGCAAGGAGATCCTGAACGCGCCTCCCTCCGTCATCAATCCGATCCGGGCGAACCAGATCGCGATGGTCTTCCAGGATCCGATGACCTCTCTCAATCCCTACATGCGCGTCTCCGACCAGATGGCCGAGGTGCTCGTCCATCACAAGGGAATGCGACGATCCGAAGCGGTGAGAGAGGCCGTGCGGATGCTCGAGGCGGTCAAGATCCCCGACGCGGCGGGCCGGATCGGCCTCTATCCGCACGAATTCTCGGGCGGCATGCGGCAGCGGGTCATGATCGCGATGTCGCTCCTTTGCCGGCCGGAACTTCTGATCGCGGACGAGCCGACGACCGCGCTCGACGTGACCGTTCAGGCGCAGATTATAATGCTTCTGGCCGAGCTTCAGCGCGACTTCGGCATGGCGACGATCCTCATCACCCACGATCTCGGTGTCGTCGCGGGATTTTGCGAGGACGTGCTGGTGCTTTACGGCGGTCAGGTGATGGAGCAGAGCCCCGTCGATCCGCTCTTCATGGCTCCCTCGCACCCGTACACCCGAGGCCTGCTAAAGGCGATCCCGCGGGTCGACCATGAAGGGGACGAACTGGACTCCATCCCAGGCAGTCCACCAAACATGACGAACGCGCCAAAGGGCTGCCCCTTCGCTCCGCGATGCGACTATTCGGCGGAGGATTGCTTCGATCATCTCGATCCGCTCATCGAGTTCGCGCCCGGCCGCTGGCGGGCCTGCAACCGCACGCTGGAGGAACTGGCATGACCGAACCGCTTCTCAGGGCCGAGGACCTGCGCGTCACGTTCGAGCTTCGCCGGGCGGGCGACATGCCTTGGGCGAAACCACGCCTTCTGCACGCGGTGTCTGGCGTGAATTTCGAGCTCTTCGCCGGTGAGACGCTGGGCGTCGTCGGCGAGTCTGGCTGCGGCAAGTCCACCCTCGCCCGCGCGCTCATCCAGATGGTGCCGGCAACCGGCAAGGTGATCTGGCAGGGCAAGACCGATCTCCTGTCGCTTTCGAGGCGCGAGATGCTGAAGTACCGATCCGACATCCAGATGGTCTTCCAGGACCCGCTGGCGAGCCTAAATCCCCGCATGACCGTCGGCCAAATCATCGCCGAGCCGCTCCGCACCCACCGCCGCAATTTGTCTGGGGACGAGGTGAAGGTAAGGGTCAAGAAGATGATGGACCGCGTCGGCCTCCTGCCCAACCAGATCAACCGCTATCCGCACGAATTCTCCGGGGGTCAGTGCCAGCGGATCGGCATCGCCCGCGCGCTGATCGTCGAGCCGAAGCTCCTGATCTGCGACGAGCCGGTCTCTGCCCTCGACGTGTCGATCCAGGCACAGGTCATCAACCTCCTGTCGGAGCTGCAACGCGATCTCGGCCTCGCGATGATCTTCATCGCGCACGACCTGTCCGTCGTCAGGCACATCTCTGACCGCGTCCTCGTTCTCTACCTCGGCCGCGAGATGGAAGCCGCGACAAGCCATGACCTCTATGCCGACCCGCAGCATCCCTACACCCAGGCGCTGCTTTCCGCCGTGCCGATCCCGGATCCGGAGGCCGAGCGCCACAAGAAGATGATCCCGCTCGAGGGCGAGCTCCCCTCGCCCTTCAACCCGCCCTCGGGCTGCGTCTTCCGCACCCGCTGCCCCCGCGCGGAACGAGTCTGCGCCGAAGTGGTGCCGGAACTGACGCGCGGGCAGCACGCCGTCGCCTGCCATTTCCCCGGTCCGCTCACCGGTTCGCGCAGGGCAATGGAGCAGGCCTGACGCGACGGTTCATGTTTGGATGCCGAGCGGGCGGCGCGAAGTCGGTACCTTACCGCGCTGTCGCCTCCTTCAGAAAGGCGATCAGATCGGCGCGGTCATCCGGTCTCGCGATCCTTTGCATCGGCATCTTCGAACCCGGAACGAAGTGGTCGGGACCGAGTTCGAAGAGCCGGTCGATCGTGGCATCTGTCCAGACGATATCCGACCTCCGCAGCGTCTCCGAATAGCCGTAGCCCGCGACCGACCCCGCGGGCCGGCCAAAGAGCCCGTGCAGCGTGGGGCCCGCGCGGCGACCGCCCTCGGCGCCGAGCACGTGGCAGATGGAGCACTTGCGCAGGAACTGCCGCTCGCCGTTCGGCAATTCCGCGGGCGGTCTGAGGAACGACAGGTTCGCATCGGCCATCCTCGTGCCGGTATCCGGCGACGCGACCGGCCAGCTGTACACCGCGTTGTCCAGCCCCCCGGCATGCACGTTCGCCCCGTCCGGGGAAAAGGCCAGCGCCCAGATCGGCCCGTGGAGCGTCGCCCGGAAATCCCCGGCAATGAGCCGCTCCTCGGTGTCCACCACCATGATGTAGCCCTGCGCATCGCCCACGGCGAGCCGGTGCGAGCCGGCGTGATAGGCCATCGCGAGGATCGGCCGCCGGTCGAGCGTGAAATCCGCCAGCGTTTCGCCTTCGGGCAGAGACAGGATGCGGGTGCCGCCGTCGACGGCTCCGTAGGCAATCCAGCCCTCGTCCTCGCTGACGATGAGCGTGTTGATCCCGAAGCCATGATGGACAAGCTGTTGGAGTGCTTCGCCCGTCCACGCGTCCCAGACGCGAAGCGTGCCGTCCGCCGACGACGTATAGATCCGTGCGCCGTCGGGGGAAAAGGCAACGTCGGTGACGCTGCTCGTATGTCCGACGATCTTGACCGGATGGTCGGTGCCGTCGACGCTCCAAATCCGCGCCGTTCCGTCCCAGCTTGCCGATGCGACGCGGGCGCCATCGGGCGCCGCGGCGAGCCGGCCGACCTTGCCCGCATGCCGCCCCAGCACCTGACCTCCCCCAGTGGCCGCATCCCAGACCCGGATCGTGAAATCGTCGCCGGCCGTAGCAATGCGACCGCCGCCGAGATCCGTAACCGCATTGACCGCGGCGTCATGACCCTCGAGCCAGATCGGCCGCCCGTCGCGCCAGATTCCCACGGAGTTGTCGAAGCTCGCGGTCAGGATCGTCCCATCCGCGCCGACCGCTATGTCCTTGATCGGCCCGCCATGTCCCTCAAGGGTGAAGAAGTCCTGCGCGTCCGCGCTGCCGGCCAGAGCCGACAGGACCACCGCGCTAAGCGCGACCAGCGCTGGCATCCATCGTTCCACGGCCATTGCCTGCCCCTCGGTCGACTCGCCCTGGCAGTGGCACGCGCCCGGGCGGACGCTAATAGTATAAGGTTGGAACAGCGGTCCGGTCCACTGATCCGGATGCCTGCGTCGGCGGGACCCCGGCCTTCCAACCGCCCGGCGGGCCTGAGCGCCTCGCCTTGCCGGGGCAAGCCGCTGGATGGGGGCCTTGCGCTCGCCCCTCTGACGCGCGAGTCTCAGCCGAACCGGCGGCGCTGCCGCTCGAGTGGCGCCGTCTGCGCGCGATCAGTTGGGCAAGGCAGGATGATCCCGGTTATCGACGGTCACAACGATTTTCTGCTCAGGCTTCTGCTGGCGCCCGAGCGGCGTGAAACGATCTGGCTGAAAGGCGATGGTACGGGCCAACTCGACCTGCCGAGGATGAAGGCCGGAGGCTTCGCGGGCGGCTTCTTCGCGGTATACGTCCCTTCGCCTACCGCGTCCGGCGCGTCCGACTACGATGCAGTCATGGACGCGCCGCCCTATGACCTGCCCCTGCCCGACCCGATCGACGCGCACGCGGCCCAGCCGATCGCGGCGGCGATGATCGGACATCTCATGTGGATGGAGCGAACGGGAACTCTCACCGTCTGCCGATGCGTGAGCGAACTCCGCGATGCGATGGACGACGGCAGGATCGCTGCCATCCTCCATTTCGAAGGCGCCGAGGCGATTGGAACTGACCTCGATGCGCTCCATCTGTGGCATGCGGCGGGGCTCAGATCGCTCGGACCTGTCTGGTCGCGGCCGACATTGTTCGGCCATGGCGTGCCATTCCGCTTCCCCGGATCGCCCGATACCGGTCCGGGCCTGACCGATGCGGGCAAGGTGCTGGTTAGCGAATGCAACCGGCTCCGCATCATGGTCGATCTCAGCCATTTGAACGAGAAAGGTTTCGAAGACGTTGCGAACATCTCCGACGCGCCGCTAGTGGCAACGCATTCGAACGCCCACGCCGTCACGCCGTCAACGCGCAATCTGACCGACAGGCAACTTGACGCGATCCGGGCCTCAAACGGTTTGGTTGGATTGAATTTCGCGACGGTATTCCTGAGCCCGGACGGCCGAAAGTCTCCCTTCAAGGGCTGGGAGCCGATTCTGCGACATCTGGACCACCTGATCGATCGGCTGGGCGAAGATCGCGTCGGATTCGGCTCGGATTTCGACGGGGCGACCATGCCGGAGGAGATCGGCGACGTGGCTGGGCTGCCGCGCTTGATAGACGCGCTACGCAAGCATGGCTACGACGACGCGCTGATCGAAAAGCTCGCCTATCGAAACTGGCTGGCGGTGCTGGAAAGGGTCTGGGGCGAATGAACCTGCCGGTCCTTCCCAACAAGGCCGCGCGGCGCCTATTCCTCGACCGTCACGCGCTGATCGAACCACCTTCCGGCCCCGCCAAGGGCGACGATCTTCTGACGCTTATCCACCGGCTCGGCTTTGTGCAGGTCGACAGCATCAACACGGTAGAACGTGCCCATCACATGATCCTCTGGTCGCGCCGACAGAGCTACCGCCCTGGAAATCTCAAGCGGCTGATCGAAAAGGACCGGAGGCTGTTCGAACACTGGACACATGACGCCTCGGTGATCCCGACCGAATTCTTCCGCTGGTGGAAGTTGCGCTTCGCGCGCGACGGCGAGCGTATCCTCAGCCGCTGGTCGAATTGGCAAGGGCCCGAGTTCCACAACAAGGTCGAGGACGTGCGCGCCCATGTCTGCGCGGGCGGACCCGTCGGCTCGGGCGAGGTGGGCGAAGACGAACAGCGCGGAAAGGGCGGCTGGTGGGAATGGCATCCGTCGAAGACCGCGCTCGAATTCCTTTGGCGGACCGGCGAACTTTGTGTCTGTCACCGGCGAAACTTCGCGAAGATCTATGATCTCACTGAACGCATCTATCCAGACGCCCATAGCTGCGCGGTCCCGACCGAGGCCGAGACCATCGACTGGGCCTGCAATGCCGCGCTCGACCGGCTGGGCTTCGCGACCTCGGGCGAGATTGCAGCATTTTGGGATCTCGTGACGCCGGTCGAGGCGAAGGACTGGTGTGCAAGCGCCCGCGCCCGCGGCGATATCATGGAAATCGCGGTCGAGGGCGCAGACCGCAATCCGCGCCGATGCTTCGCTCGGCCCGACATCCTCAAGGCCGCCGCGGCAGTGCCCGAGCCCGCCGGCCGCATTCGCATCCTCTCGCCCTTCGATCCTGCGCTGCGGGACCGGAACCGGGCCGAGCGGCTCTTTGGCTTCCGCTACCGGATCGAGGTTTTCGTCCCCGAGGCCAAGCGAGAATACGGCTACTACGTTTTTCCGGTGATGGAGCAGGATCGGCTGATCGGCCGGATAGACGCGAAATGCCTACGCAGCGACGGCGCGCTATCCGTTGCCGCCTTCTGGCCCGAACAAGGCGTCTCGATGGGTAAGGGGCGCTTCGCCCGGCTGGACGCCGAACTCGCTCGCCTTGGCCAGTTCACCGGTTGCCGGGATGTTCGCTACGCCGACAAGTGGCTTCGGCTCACTTAGACCGCCGGAAGAACCGCGCCCGTGCGTAAAGCTCTTCGAGCCTATTCATTCGCGCCTGCGTTTCCTCCCAAGTGAGGCTTTGCACAGCCGCCATCAGAGTTTCGACCAGCACCTGGATCGCCACCGTGGAATCCCAGGCCGAGGGCGCTTCGATATGGGCCGAGAACCGATAGCGCGCGCGCTCGGCGGCCGGAGAGACCCACTGATCGGTAATCAGCACAACTTCGGCGCCCTGATCTGCGGCCATCTCGACAAGCGACAGAACGTTGTTCTCGTATCGCCGGATATCGAAGGCCAGCAAGACGTCACCGGCTGCCATGTCGATCAGCGCGGGCGGCCAGGCATTCGACATGTCCGAAATCAGCGTCACGTCGCGGCGGATGACCTTCATGTGGGTCACGAAGTAGTCCGCCATCGCATGGGTGATCCGCCCGCCCATGGCGTAGATCTTGCGCCTCCGGTCGGCCAACAGCCGCGCCACCGAATCGAATTCCGCGTGGTCGATCTGGCTCAAAGTCGCGTGAAGGTTCCCCACGACAGCGTCGGCAAACCGGTTGAGGACATGCGTATCCGGTGCACCCTCCGCCCAGCGGTCATGCTTGGCGATGGGCGAGATCAGACGCTCTTCGACCTCGGCCCTTACTACAATCTGAAAGTCCGGATAGCCCCTGTAGCCAAGCTTCTGCACCAGTCGCACCACTGTAGGCGTCGAAACCTCGGCCGCCTTGGCAAGGGCGGTGATGGAAGCGAGCGCGGCGACCGGATAGTGCCGCACGATGTGCGAGGCCAACTGCCGTTCGGCGCGCGTCAGTTCGTCGAAGCGCGCCTTGATCTGCTGTTCGACGGTTCGCGCGGCACCCGGCACGTCAAGCTCCTTCAACGCGCCCAAGCGGCATTTAGGCGCTCAAGAAAAGATTGTAACAGAAATGCTAGAAAAGAAAGTATCTTGACAGAATGACAGTCGCCGATGGAGCCTTGAATAGGTGAATCGGGGGACTATCCGACAGTAATGGCGGCGAAGACAAAACTTGCCCTTCCGGTCGTGACGACCGAGAACCGCGAGGCAGTGGGCCCTTTTCTCATTGTCTGCGAACACGCTTCGAACCATTTTCCCCGCACCTTCGGATCCCTTGGCCTCGAAGCCGAGGCGCAGAACGCGCATGTCGCCTGGGACCCGGGTGCGTTGCCACTGGCGCGCGCGCTTGCCAATGCACTCGACGCGACGCTCGTCTCCGCCGGGATTTCGCGGCTCATATACGATTTGAACCGTCCGCCGAACTCGGCGGGCGCGATGACCGAGAGAAGCGAGCTGTTTGAGGTTCCCGGCAATTTCGCTCTCGCGGCTGCTGAGCGACAGCGCAGGACGGACCTTGTTTACCTGCCCTTCCACGCCGCGCTGCACGCCGAGATCGCAAGACGGCTTGCGAGCGGGCGCCGACCTGTCATCGTTACTGTGCACAGCTTCACGCCCATCTATTTCGGCACGCGGCGCGACGTTGAACTCGGCATAATACACGATGCCGATCCGCGCCTGGCAGAAGCCGTCCTTGCCGAGGCGAAGGCCCGGACGGGCCTGAATTGCCGACTCAACGAGCCCTATTCGGCCGCCGACGGCGTCACGCACTTGCTCCGCCTTCAGGCGACACCTTACGGGCTTCCCAATGTCATGCTGGAAATACGCAATAACCTTATCGCCGACGACGTTGCGGTCGCTGCGATGGCCGAAGGCCTCACTCCGGTGCTGACCGCTGCGCTGGACCGGATCGGGCGCGCGGCGATGGAAAGGGCGGCCGTCTGACATGCCGAACTGGACCCGGACATACGTGAGATTTGTCGAAGCGCTGAACTACCGCATCGGGCGCTTCGCGATGTACCTTCTCTTCGTGCTGATGGCGGTGATGCTCTGGTCCTCTTTCGCCCGCGCCGCACTCACACCCGCGATCTGGACTGACGAGATGGGCCAGTTCCTGATGGTCGGCTACTTCATGCTGGGCGGCGCCTATGCGCTTCAGATGGACAGCGCGGTCCGGATGGACCTGCTCTACAGCCGCTGGAACGACCGGACGAAGGCCTTCGTCGACGTCGTCACGATCTTCGCGCTTCTTTTCTACCTCGGCGTCCTTCTATTCGGCGGAATCGAAAGCACTGCCTACGCAATCGAATACGACGAACGAAGGCGTGGACTCTGGCGGCCCGTTATGTGGCCCGTCAAGACAGTCATGTGCGTGGGCATCACGCTGATGCTGCTGCAATGCACGGCAATTCTGTTCAAGGATGTCGCGAAGCTGAAGGGCGAGGAGCTCTAGATGTCCACGGATGCCATCGCCCTCACGATGTTCGGCGCAATGATGGCGCTTCTGATCACCGGGCAGCGCATGTTCGGGATCATCGGTTTCGTCGCGATGGTGGCCGCGATCCTTCTCTGGGGCGACCGGGGCGGCTACGACCTCGCCTTCGCGCAGTCGATTAAGTTGATGGGGTGGTTTCCGCTTCTGACGCTGCCGATGTTCATCTTCATGGGCTACGTGCTCAGCGAAAGCCGGCTCGCAGACGATCTCTACCGCATGTTCCATGTCTGGTTTGGCCCGGTCCCCGGCGGACTTGCCATCGGGACAATCCTTCTGATGGTGCTGATCTCGGCGATGAACGGGCTGTCGGTCGCGGGCATGGCGATTGGCGCAACCATCGCGCTGCCGGAACTGCTGAAACGCAGCTACGACAAGCAGATGGTGACCGGCGTGATTCAGGCCGGATCTTCACTCGGCATCCTCGTGCCGCCGTCGGTCGTGCTCGTGCTTTACGCGATGATCGCGCGCCAGCCGGTGGGCAAGCTGTGGCTCGCGGGTGTGCTGCCGGGACTGATGATGGCGGGGCTCTTCATCCTCTATATCTGGTTCCGCTGCAAGTTGCAGCCGCAGCTTGGCCCGGTGCTGTCCGAGGCGGAGCGCGCGTCCGTGACCCGGCGCGAGAAGTTACGGCTCCTCACGGCAGGCCTCCTGCCCGTCGGCATATTCCTCGTGATGATGGTGCCCTTCGTGACGGGCTATGTCCGGCTCGTCGAAAGCTCGGTCATCGGCGCGCTCGCGGCCACGGTCGCGGCGATCCTGAAGGGCCGGATGACCTGGGAAGTCTTCGAGACGTCAGCCCGCCAGACGCTCGCGATCTCCTGCATGTTCATGTGGATCATCCTCGCCGCGCTCGCGTTCGGCGCCGTCTTCGACGGGCTCCGCGCGGTCGATGCGCTGAAAGGACTGTTCCTTGAAGACCTCGGCCTGAACCGCTGGCACATCCTGATCCTCATGCAGGCCACGTTCCTGCTGATGGGTACGTTTCTCGACGATACGGCGATGCTGGTGATCGTCGCGCCGCTCTACGTGCCCCTTGTCGATGCGCTCGGATTCGATCTCATTTGGTACGGTGTCCTTTACACGATCACGACCCAGATCGCCTATATGACGCCGCCCTTCGGCTACAACCTGTTCCTGATGCGCGCGATGGCCCCGCCCGAAGTCTCGCTCGGCGACATCTATCGCTCGATCATCCCGTTCGTCGGCGTGATGATCATCGCGCTCGGCCTTGTCATCGCCTTTCCCGAAATCGCGATGTGGCTGCCCGACACGCTATACTCACAATAACCGACGGGCGGCTGAACCGCCCCAACCCGAACCGCAACAAGGAGGTCAGACTAATGACAACGAGACGCAAATTCCTCACCGCAGGCGCCGCTGCAGGTGCCGCATCGCTCGCTGCTCCCGCTGTGCACGGCCAATCGCCGATCAAGTGGCGGCTTCAGACCTATGCCGGCGCCGCGCTCGGCGAGCATGTCGTCAAGCCGGCCATCGACAGCTTCAACAAGATCGCCGACGGCCAGATGGAGATCGAGCTCTATTTCGCCGACCAGCTCGTACCGACGGGCGAGCTTTTCCAGGCGATGCAGCGCGGCACGATCGACGCCGTTCAGTCCGATGACGATTCGATGGCCTCGCCGACCGAGGTCACCGTCTTCGGCGGCTACTTCCCGTTCGCGTCACGCTATTCGCTCGATGTGCCGGTGCTGTTCCACCAGTGGGGCCT
Organism: Defluviimonas aquaemixtae; assembly: GCF_900302475.1. Lineage (NCBI taxonomy): Bacteria > Pseudomonadati > Pseudomonadota > Alphaproteobacteria > Rhodobacterales > Paracoccaceae > Albidovulum > Albidovulum aquaemixtae. The sequence continues at coordinate 534,032 of NZ_OMOQ01000003.1, read as the reverse complement.
GAACGAGATCTGGGACGAGGAATATTCCAAGGTCGGTGTGAAGCACATCTCGGCCGGTGCCTGGGACCCCTGCCACTTTGCGACGAAGGACCCGATCAACTCGCTTGCCGATCTTCAGGGCAAGCGGGTCTTCACCTTCCCGACAGCAGGTCGATTCCTTTCTCAATTCGGCGTCGTACCGGTGACGCTCCCGTGGGAGGACATCGAGGTCGCCGTGCAAACCGGCGAGCTCGATGGTGTCGCATGGTCGGGCATCACCGAGGATTACACGGTGGGCTGGGCCGACGTGACGAACTACTTCCTGACGAACAACATCTCGGGCGCCTGGATTGGACACTTCTTCTCCAATATGGACCGCTGGAACGAACTGCCGGAGAACATGCAGGAACTCATCAGAATGTGCTTCGATTCCAGCCACTACTACCGCCAGCACTGGTACTGGGGCGGCGAGGCGAAGCTGCGCGTCGACGGAACGAAGATGGAACTGACTTCAATTCCCGACGAGGAGTGGGCGCAGGTCGAAGCGGCCGCCCGCGCCTTCTGGGACGAGATCGCGGCGGAAAGCGAAACCAAGGCCAAGATCGTCTCTATATTCAAGGCCTACAACGAGGCGATGGACAAGGCTGGGCGACCGTACCGCTACACCTAATCCGTCGGCATCACGACGATCGGGCGCGGCTACGTCGCCGCGCCCGGCGGAATTCGAAGGGGAGTTGGGCCGGATGCCCGCAAATCTGACATTCGACACACTAAAAAAGGCAGTCGCCGCAGGAGAGATCGACACCGTGCTCGTCTGCTTCCCCGACATGCAGGGCCGCCTGACGGGAAAACGCTTCGTGGCGCAGCACTTCGTTGAAAGCGCGTGGAAAGAAACGCATTGCTGTAACTATCTTCTGGCGCTCGACGTTGAGATGTACACGGTCCCCGGATACAAGAGCGCAAGCTGGGAAAAGGGCTACGGCGACTACACTCTTAAGCCCGACCTCACGACTCTGCGGCGCGTGCCCTGGCTGGAAGGAACTGCAATGGTGATGGCCGACCTCGTCGACCACGACACCCACGAGGACATTGCGGTTTCCCCTCGGGCCATTCTCAAGCGTCAGGTGGCACGTGCGAAAAAGCTGGGTTTCGACGCGATGATGGCGACGGAGCTTGAATTCTTCATTTTCCAGGACAGTTACGATGCTTTGAACGACAGCGGGTACCGCGATCTGCAGACGCTTGGGCGTCACAACGTGGACTACGCAATTTTTGGCACGACCAAAGAAGAAGAGGTGATGCGGGCGATCCGCAACGGGCTTTGGCGCGCAGGCGTGCCGATCGAGAATTCAAAGGGCGAGGCCGAGGTCGGTCAGGAAGAAGTCAACGCGAAATACTCCGATGCGCTGGACACCTGCGACAACCACGTGATCATCAAGAACGGCGTGAAGGAGATGTGCCACCTCCAGGACCGCTCCGCGACCTTCATGGCCAAGTACAGCCACGACCGCGCCGGATCGTCGAGCCATGTCCACCAGTCGCTTTGGAAGGCCGGCAAACCCGCCTTCCGCGACGAGAAAGCTCCGCACGGCATGTCTGCACTGATGAGGCACTACGTCGCCGGGCAATTGACCTACGCGCGCGAGATCACGCCATTGCTCGCGCCTTTCATCAACAGCTACAAGCGCTTCGTCGTGGGCCTGTTCGCACCAACGAAAGCGGTCTGGTCGCTCGACAATCGCACCGCCGGGTTCCGCGTCTGTGGCGAAGGCACCCAGGCGATCCGCGTCGAATGCCGCATTGGCGGGGCGGACCTGAATCCCTACCTGGCCTGCGCGGGTCTTCTCGCGGCGGGCCTAGCAGGCATCGAGCAGAAGCTGGAACTGGAGCCCGCGATTTCCGGCGACATCTATCACGCCAAGCGCGCCCGCGAGATTCCCAAGACCCTCGGAGAGGCGGCGGAGATCATGAACAAGTCGAAAATGCTCCGCACCGCGTTCGGGGATGACGTCGTCGATCACTACGTCCACGCTGCGCGGTGGGAGATTGAAGAACAGAACCGCGTCGTGACGGATTGGGAATTGAAACGGGGTTTCGAGCGGCTGTGATGCCGCAATGGGCGCTAAGCGCCAAGCGAGGACGACATGTCGAAGATGATCCATTGCATCTCGCCCGTGGACGGGCGGGTCTATGCCGAGCGCCCCACGCTCACGCTGGCCGAGGCGGAAGCCGCCGTGACCCGCGCCGGCGCCGCGCAGCACGAATGGGCAGGCCGCCCGCTTGACGAGCGCATCGCGCTCGTCAAGGCAGGTGTGGCGAAACTCGGCGACAAGAAGGACGTGATCGTCGAGGAACTGGCCTGGCAGATGGGCAGGCCGACGCGCTACGGTGGCGAACTTGGCGGCGTGAACGAACGCACCGACTACATGGCCGGGATTGCCGCCGAGGCGCTGGCACCGATGGTGGCGGAGAACTCCAACCTCTTCGAACGCCGCATCGAACGAGAGCCGCACGGGATCGTCTTCGTTGTCGCGCCGTGGAACTATCCCTATCTCACGGCGATCAACACCATCGCCCCCGCGCTGATCGCCGGCAATGCCGTGATTCTCAAACACGCGACTCAGACATTGCTCGCCGGCGAGCGGCTTGCCGAGGCGTTCCATGCGGGCGGGGTGCCGGAGGAGGTGTTCCAGAACGTCGTCCTCGACCATGACGTGACGGAAGACCTCATCGGCCAGCGCGCCTTCGGCTTCGTCAATTTCACTGGCTCTGTCCGCGGCGGCCAGGCGATGGAACGCGCCGCCGCAGGCACTTTCACCGCGCTCGGCCTCGAGCTTGGCGGCAAGGACCCGGGCTACGTCATGGACGACGCCGATCTGGATGCTGCCGTCGACAGCCTGATGGACGGCGCGATGTACAATGCCGGGCAGTGCTGCTGCGGGATCGAGCGGATCTATGTCCATGAGACTCTTTACGATTCCTTTGTCGAGAAGGCCGTCGCCTGGGTCGAGAAGCTCAAGCTCGGCAGCCCCCTCGACGCCGCCACGACGCTCGGCCCCATGGCCAACCGGCGGTTTGCCGAAACGGTTCGCGGCCAGATCGCCGACGCGATCACCGACGGCGCCAAGGCGCTCATCGACCCGAAACTCTTTCCGGAGGATGACGGCGGCGCCTATCTCGCGCCGCAGATCCTTGTCGGGGTCAACCACGAGATGCGCGTGATGCGCGAGGAGAGCTTCGGGCCTGTCGTCGGCATCATGCCCGTGAAGGACGACGAGGAAGCCATCGCGATGATGAACGACTGCGACTACGGCCTGACCGCCTCGCTCTGGACGGCCGACAGCGAGCGCGCGGCAAGGATCGGGCGGCGGATTGAGACTGGAACGGTGTTCCAAAACCGCTGCGACTACCTCGATCCGGCACTTTGCTGGACCGGTTGCAAAGAGACCGGTCGCGGCGCGGCATTGTCGACTCTAGGCTTCCACTCAGTCACGCGGCCGAAATCCTACCACCTGAAGAAAGTGACGAAATGACCGCCCCCACCGCCAACTGGTCCTACCCGACTGCCGTGAAGTTCGGCCCCGGCCGCATCGAGGAATTGGCCGAACATTGCAAGGCCGTGGGCATGAAAAAGCCGCTTCTTGTCACCGACAAGGCGCTGGCGAGCCTGCCGATCACCGCCCAGGCGCTCGACATCCTCGACGCCGCCGGGCTGGGCTGCGCGGTCTTCTCCGAGGTCGATCCCAATCCCAACGAGCAGAACATGGAGGCCGGGCTGAAGGTCTACCGGGCCGGCGGGCACGACGGGGTCGTCTGCTTCGGCGGCGGATCGGCCTTGGACCTCGGCAAGATGATCGCGCTGATGGCGGATCAGAAGGTCTCGGTCTGGGATCTCGAGGATATCGGCGACTGGTGGACCCGCGCCGACGCCTCGAGGATCGCGCCCATCGTCGCGGTGCCGACGACCGCAGGGACCGGCTCCGAGGTTGGCCGGGCGGGGGTCCTCACGAACTCGGCGACCCACAAGAAGAAGATCATCTTCCACCCGAAGCTCCTGCCCGCGGTCACGATCTGCGACCCCGAGCTGACGGTCGGGATGCCCAAGTTCATCACCGCGGGCACGGGCATGGACGCGCTCGCCCATTGCCTCGAGGCCTATTGCAGCCCCCACTACCATCCGATGAGCCAGGGCATCGCGCTCGAAGGCATGCGGCTCGTGTTCGAGAACCTGCCGAAGGTCTATGCCGATCCGAACGACCTCGACGCGCGCGCCCACATGATGTCGGCCGCCGCGATGGGGGCGGTTGCGTTCCAGAAGGGCCTCGGCGCGATCCATTCGCTGTCGCACCCTGTGGGCGCGGTCTACAACACCCATCACGGTACGACGAACGCGGTCGTGATGCCGATGGTGATGGACTTCAACCGCGCCGCCATTGAGGGCCGGATCGAGGCCGCCGCCGCTTATATCGGCATCAAGGGCGGTTTTGACGGATTTCGAGCGAAAGTGATGGAACTGCGCTCCCGACTCTCGATCCCGGAAACCCTCACCGCGCTCGGCGTGGAGGCCGCGCGCCTCGACGAGCTGACCGAGATGGCGCTGGAGGACCCCTCCTGCGGCGGCAACCCGGTCGAAATGACACGCGCGAATACCCGCGCGCTTTACGAAAGCTGCATGTAGCCTGCCGCTGCGCTCAAGCGCGCCGAAACACGTGGGAAAGACCCAGCGTGGGCGGTCAGGCGTTGCAATTTTGTCTGCAATCCGGCAATCCGCTGCCTGACAGGGTGGATAACGGCCGCTCCGCACTCGCGACACGCCGCGAAGCATGTATATTGGCCGCAAACAAAGAACGGAGAGCAGGTTGGCAGGACGAAGGATCGTGGGGCTGGGTCTGGCGTCGACCACGGCGTTGGCCGCGATGGTCGCCTATGCGGACCCGATACTCAAGCCGAGCCGAGGGACCTACGGGCTGTCGGGGTTGATCGACATGCCAACCGCCGAAAGCGCGCCCGAAGGTATGCTCGGCGCCACCGTCTTCCGCTTCGCCGGAGCACTGCGCGTCACCGGCACGTTTCAGGTCACAGATCGGCTGACGGGTGCGTTCCGGTATTCGCGCGTGCCCGAGTTGTTTTCGGGCGGTGGCGCGCTCTATGACCGGTCGTTCGACGTTCGGTATCGCATTCTGGACGAAAAAGGCTGGCGGCCCGCCGTTGCGATCGGCATGCGCGACTTCATTGGGACGGGGGTCTATTCCGGCGAATACATCGTCGCGACGAAGACCATCACGCCGCGCCTGCGCGCCACGGCGGGTCTCGGCTGGGGCCGGCTTGGAAGCGAAGGCGATATCGGCACGCCTTTCGGCGACCGCCCGCCGCTGAATATCGGCACGGGCGGCAAAGCCAATACGGATCAGTGGTTCAAGGGCCCTGTCGCACCGTTTGTCGGCTTTGCCTGGCAGGCTACCGACAAACTGACGCTGAAGGCAGAGTACTCTTCTGACGCCTACCCGCGCGAAACCGCCGCCGGCACGTTCGACCGCAAATCCTCGGTCAATCTCGGATTCGACTACCAATTCAACAGGTCGGCTAGCGTCAGCGGCTACTACCTGTACGGCTCCGAACTCGGCCTGCAATTCTCGCTCGCCATCGACCCGCGCCGGCCGCCCGCGCCGAGCGGGCTGGAAACTGCACCCCTGCCTGTCCGACCGCGGCCTGCGCGCGCGACGAACCCAGAGGACTGGGGCACAGACTGGACCGCCGATCCGAAGGTGCATCCGGGCATACAAGACGCCGTTGCCAAGGCGATGGAGAAGGACGGCATGCTTCTCGAAAGCATGGCGCTCTCTGCGACGCGGGCTGAAGTCAGGGTACGCAACCGTCGCTACCTCGCCCAACCGCAGGCAATCGGCCGGAGCGCGCGCATTCTGACCCGAGCCCTTCCGCCATCAGTCGAGACATTCGTGATCACCTCGGTAAGCGAAGGCATGCCGACCTCGTCGATCACGCTTCGCCGCAGCGACATCGAGGCTCTGGAATCCCAGGAATCGATCGCGATCCTGCGCGAAGCGCGTTTTTCCGATGCCGTGGCCGCACCGCAAGAGGGGCTGGTTCGCACGCCGAACATCTATCCGCGTTTCGTCTGGTCGCTCTCGCCCTACGGCGAGGCGAGCGTCTTCGATCCCGACGATCCGCTCAGGGCTGATTTCGGTCTGCAGCTCGCCGGGCGCTATGAATTCGCGCCGGGCCTGATCCTGTCAGGCTCCGTACGCAAAAAGGTGATCGGCAATCTCGACGAGTCGACCCGGATCTCGGATTCGACCGTTCGGCACGTCCGTTCCGATCTCGTGCTATACCAGAAGGAAGGTGATCCCGGCATCCACGACCTGACGCTCGCGTGGTACGCGCGTCCGGCGCCGAACCTCTACAGCCGCGTCACGGTAGGCCTGTTGGAACGCATGTATGGCGGCGTCTCGGGCGAGCTTCTGTGGAAACCGGTGGACAGCCGGCTCGCGCTCGGAGCCGAGGTGAACTACGTCAAGCAGCGCGATTTCGACACGATGTTCACATTCCGCGACTACGAGGTCGCGACGGGCCATGTCTCGGCCTATTACGACTTCGGTCAGGGCTTCACCGGCCAGATCGACGTCGGGCGCTATCTGCTCGGCGATTGGGGCGCGACCTTCACGCTCGACCGCGAATTTGCGAACGGCTGGAAGGTGGGCGCCTACGCGACGATCACCGATCTTTCCGAGGCCGACTTCGGGGAAGGCTCATTCGACAAGGGTGTGCGCCTAACCATTCCGGTGTCCTGGACCACCGGCAAGCCGTCCGTGAACAAGGTCTCCACCGTCATCAAGCCCTTGAACCGCGATGGCGGCGCGCGGCTCGATGTCGACGGACGGCTCTACGACACGATCCGCAGTACCCACCAGGGCGACATGCAGATCCAGTGGGGGAGGTTCTGGCGGTGAGGCCAGCAAGAGGCATGCGCGCCGTGCGCGCCGCGTTGGCGGCTTTCATTGCCGTTGGCGTCGTGGCCTGCGGGACCGACACGTCCAAGACCGAGGGCAGTCAGATTGCGGTTGGCATTGCCAAGGAGTTGGCGAGCCGTGTGGCGCCGGGCAAGAAGAAGGCTGCCGGCACACCCGACCCCGAGAAACTGGCCGCGTCAGCCAAGTCGTCGTTCTCCGGCCCGATCATCGTCGCGCAGATGGAGAAGACCGGCCTTCTGACCGCATTGGGCGAGATCGGGCGGAATGCGGGTGTGCGCACCTTCGTCACGCCGAGCGAGCAGGCCATCATGCTCAGACAGGGGCTGCTCGTCGGGACACGTGGGCTCGGCAACGACCTGATGTCGACCGAACTCGGCTCGGCCGCGGCGCTCGTTGGCGGCCGGACTGGCGGCCAGACGCAGCGGGTTTGGCGTTATCTGGATGGCGAGGGGATCGAGCGCCCGTTGCCGATGAACTGCACGATCACACGCGGGCCGGCCAAGAGTTTCACGTTTGCGGGCAACGCCCATAGCACAGTGCAGATGGACGAAAACTGCTCAGGCCAAGGGCTTAGCATCAGCAACAGTTACTGGGTGACTGGAAACGGTACGATCGCGCTGTCGCATCAGTGGATCGGTCCCGCCCTCGGGCATGTGACGATTCAACTCGTACGGAACTGATCCGCTCGAGAATCCGATCCGCTCGCTGGAAGCGCAATTCGGCTGATCTGAGGCAAGGGCCCCATCAACCGTCCCGGAAATGAACAAAGGCCGGGCCTTGCAGCCCGGCCTTTGCCGAATTCAACAAGCGCTGGGCGCAGGATCAGGAGTCCGACGACGCGGCAGCGATCACGCCGAGCAGCAGCAGCGCCGGAACGACCAGACCGGCGTTCGTGGTGCCGGCTTCTTCGACGACCATAGGCTCAGCCTCGACCACCGGGGCTTCGTAGCCGCCAGCGAATGCAGCGCCAGCCGTGAGGCTCATAACCGCCGCGAGAGTCGCAAGTTTCTTCATGTTTAATCTCCGCTCTTTCCATAAGAGCCACCGGTCACGGCAGCCTCGTTCGGACGAAAGCACAATCTGACAGTGAATAAAAGTGAAAATCCTACATTGGATAGCATGATCGCCGACAGTGTTGCAGTTTGGCAGAATTCAGCCGGCGAAAGTCTGAGAAACGTAGAATTTTCCGCAGTTTGAGCCCCGCGGATCGAAGCCTGCCCCAGAGCCAAGCCGCTTCATTCGCCGGTCCAGAATGTTGCGCCGATGGCCCTGAGACGACATCCACAAGGACACGATATGTTTCGACAACGAGGCATATGTATGCGCCGGAATCGCCTGCCCTCCGGACGTCGCAAAACGGCAGGAAGCGGCGTCAGTGATGCGGAAGCGCCGCCCGTCGAGCCGGAACCGCGAGACCAGCCCGATGTTCTCCGCCCCGGCCCGGACGCGCAGCCCGGACGCCTTGAGACGCGCCATGGAGGTGCTCTGCCCCGGCACCGAAGACTTGTGCGTCAGGCTGCGGCGCTTGGCCATCCAGCGCGCATGCACGGCGGCGACCTTTCTCAAACCCCCGGCATCCGAAACGGCCGGCAGCCCGGCCTTGCAACGGTGGTAGTTGACCTCCGCGCGGATCGCGGCGTCGATCAACGGCTGATTGAGCTTCGTCCCCGCCTGCACCACAGCATCGGCACCGCGCACTTGGGCCCGCGAACATGCTTCCGCTGTGCCGGATATCAGCACGGTTGCCACTAGGATTGCCATGAACCGAGGGCGCGTTTGATGCGTCACCTGTCTTCCCCGTTTTCCCGAACAAGTCTGCTGCTGCGTGGCCACTGTGCACGAAACCTTGGCAACAACGTGTCGCGATCGTGCCGATTCCGGCTCTGGGCGTTGACACCGAAAGCCGCTTCGTTCCATGACGGCGCGACGGATTAGCCGAGGACGGGTTGATGAAAATCGCAATGATCGGAACCGGATATGTGGGTCTTGTGTCGGGCGTATGCTTTTCCGATTTCGGGCACGAAGTGACCTGCGTGGACAAGGACCCGAGGAAAGTCGACATGCTGGTAGGCGGAAAAGTGCCGATCTACGAGCCTGGCCTCGACGTTCTCATGGCCAAGAACGTGGCGGCGGGGCGCCTGTCCTTCACCGGCGACCTGAAGGCTGCCGTAGACGGTGCGGACGCAGTATTCATCGCCGTGGGCACACCCACGCGCCGGGGCGACGGCCACGCCGACCTGACCTACGTGATGGCGGCGGCGGAAGAGATCGCGGAAGCGCTGTCCGGCTATGCGGTCGTCGTCACCAAATCAACCGTTCCAGTGGGCACGAACGCTAAAGTCCGCGAAGTGATCGAAAAAGCTGCACCGGGCAAGGACTTCGACGTGGCCTCGAACCCCGAATTCCTGCGGGAGGGCGCGGCGATCGACGATTTCATGCGTCCCGACCGCGTGGTCGTCGGGATCACGTCCGAACGCGCCGAGAAGGTGATGGGAGAGATCTACCGTCCGCTGTTTCTGCGCGAGTTCCCGATCCTCTACACCGACCTAGAGACGGCGGAGATGATCAAGTACGCCGCCAACGCGTTCCTCGCAACGAAGATCACCTTCATTAACGAAATCGCCGGGTTGTGCGAAAAGGTCGGTGCGGATGTGAAACAGGTGTCGAAGGGCATGGGGCTCGACGGGCGGATCGGCAACAAATTCCTCCATGCCGGTCCGGGCTATGGCGGCTCGTGCTTCCCGAAGGACACCCAGGCGCTGGCGCGCATCGGGCAGGACTTCGCCGCGCCCATGCAGATCGTCGAGACCGTCATCAAGGTCAATGAAGAGGTCAAGCGCCGGATGATCGAGAAGGTCATGGACCTCTGCGAAGGGTCGGTGAACGGCAAGACCGTCGCGGTCCTCGGCGTGACCTTCAAACCGAACACCGACGACATGCGCGACGCCCCGGCGCTCACCATCGTGCCGGCGCTTGTCGGGGGCGGGGCGAAGGTGCGCGTCGTCGATCCGCAGGGCCGCCGCGAGGGCGAGCAGCTATTACCCGGCGTGACCTGGCTCGAAGACGCCTACGCGGCCGTCGAGGGGGCGGATGTCGTCGTCATCCTGACCGAATGGAACGAGTTCCGCGCGCTCGACTTGCCGCGTCTCGCGAACAGCATGAACCACGCGCGGATGGCGGACTTGAGGAACGTCTATTCCCCCGTGGATGCCGAGGCGGCAGGGTTCGAGGCCTACTCCTGCGTCGGACGGTGACAGCCACCGTCAGACCGCAAACACGCCTTTCAGCTCCTCCCGCAGGACGTTCTTCTGCACCTTGCCCATTGTGTTGCGCGGCAGCGCGTCGCGCAGCACAATGTGTTTGGGCTGCTTGAATCTCGCGAGCGTTTGGGACAGCGCCGCGCGGATGGCATCGGGATCGGGACGGGTCGCGCCGGGGATAATCACGGCAACCACACCCTCGCCGAAATCGGGATGCGGCACGCCGATCACGGCGCTTTCCAGCACCCCTGGAAGCGCGTCCAGCGCCAGTTCGACCTCCTTGGGGTAGACGTTGAACCCTCCCGAGATGATGAGGTCCTTGCCGCGCCCGACAATGGTGACATAGCCGTCGGCGTCGACGAAGCCGAGATCGCCGGTGATAAAGAAGCCGTCGGGCCGCAGTTCCTCAGCGGTTTTCTCAGGCATGTTCCAGTAGCCCTTGAAGACGTTCGGACCGCGCACTTCGATGGTCCCGATCTCGCCCTGAGGCAACTCGCGCCCTTCCGCGTCACAGATCTTCAGTTCCACTCCCGGCAGCGGGCGGCCGACAGTGCCCGCCCGCCTCTCGCCATCATAGGGGTTCGAGGTGTTCATGTTCGTCTCGGTCATCCCGTAGCGTTCGAGGATGCGATGACCCGTCCGTGCCTCCCACTGACGGTGCGTTTCCGCCAGGAGAGGTGCGGAGCCCGAAATGAACAGGCGCATGTTCGCCACAAGATTGCGTGTCAGGCGCGGATCGTCGAGAAGCCGGGTGTAGAAGGTCGGCACCCCCATGATCGCGGTCGCTTCCGGCATGCGGCGGATCACCTCGTCGGCATCGAATTTCGGCAGGAAGATCATCGGACAGCCCGCGACGAGGGCCACATTTGTCGCGACGAAAAGACCGTGCGTGTGGAAGACAGGCAAGGCGTGCAGCAGCACATCCCTTTCGGTGAATCGCCAGTGCCGCGCCAGAACCTCGGCGTTCGACAGAAGGTTCGCGTGGCTCATCATCGCGCCCTTGGACCGCCCGGTCGTGCCCGAGGTATAAAGCAGCGCGGCCAGATCGTCGGGGCCGCGCTCTGCAATGGAGGTCGACACGGCGGCGCTCGCGGCATCGGCGAAACTGCCGCTGCCGTCCGCATTCAAAACGCTGAGAGCGGCGCCACAGTCTTGCGCGATCGGCGATAGCTGTACTTCCGCCCGTCCGTCGCAAAGCAAAATCCTTGCCCCGGCATCCTTCACGAAATAGGAAAGCTCTGTCGGCGTATAGGCCGTGTTGAGCGGCAGGAAAACTACGCCGGCACGGATCGCGCCCGCGATTGCCGCAAGCATGACCGGGCTCTTATCAAGCTGAAGCGCGAGCCGGTCTCCCGGGCGCAACCCGGCTGCCGTCAAAGCACCTGCAAAGCGCGCCGCCATCGCGGTGAACTCGGCCTGTGTGACCACCTCTCCATCCTTCAGGATAAGAAACGGACGCCCGCTCGTTTCGTGCCGTCTAAACAGCGCGTCGTAGAGATGGTTGGCCATGGCTTCCCTCCTGCCCATCGCTGCAATAGCTCCCGACGCGGCGGGAATCTAGCGTTCGCGGCGACCGAGCGGCAGTAGGATGGCGAAGAGAATGGCCGCGGCGGCAACGATCGAAGGGCCCGCAGGCGTGTCCAGGCGGATGGAGGTCGCAAGCCCGCCGATCACCGCGGCGGTGCCGATTGCCGCCGCCCAGACCGCCATCGCCTCGGGCGAGCGCGAGAGGCTTCGCGCGGCGGCCGCCGGAACGATCAGCATTGCGGCGATGAGAAGCGCTCCGACGATCTTGATCGCTACCGCGACGACAAGCGCCAAGGATAGCGTCAGCACGAGCTTTTCACGCCGCGGATCGACGCCCGAAGCCTGGGCAAGCTCCTCGTTCACCGTTGCGATCAGAAGCGGGTTCCAGCGCCAGACGAGAAGGCACAGCAGAAGCGCCGCACCGCCCCAAATCCAGAGGATATCCCGGCGCGTGACGGCAAGAATGTCGCCAAAAAGATAGGCCGAGATATCGATGCGGACCCCTGGCAAGAACGATACCGCCACGAGCCCGAAGGCAAGCGCCGAGTGCGCTAGCACGCCCAGCGCCGTGTCCGCGGACCTTCCCCGCCCGCTAAGCACCGTCACAGCGACCGCCATTGCAAGCGCGACGACGACGATCCCGGCTGCCACCGGAAGCGAGGCGGCGAGCGCGAATGCGACGCCGAGGATCGCGGCATGGGCAGTCGCGTCGCCCATATAGGCCATTCGGCGCCAAACGACGAAGGAACCGAGCGGACCTGCGGCTACGGCTAGGCCAATCCCAGCCAGCGCGGCGCGGATCAGGAAGGCTTCAGGCATCTTGGGTGTCTTTCTCGCGCGTGCCTTCGACCGGACCATGCACATGGCCGTGGTGCCCGCCGTCGTGAGCATGGTCATGTTCATGACGGTAAAGCGCCAGCGCGCCCTGCGTTCCAAGCCCGAACAGCGCCCGGTATTCGGGTGCAGTAGAGACGACCTGCGGCGTGCCTTCGCAGCAGATGTGACCGTTAAGACAGATGACACGGTCGGACGCGCTCATAACGACATGAAGGTCATGGCTGACCATTAGGACAGCGAGCCCGGTCTCGTCGCGAAGCTCTTCCAGCAACCGATAGAATGCGGCCTCACCCGGTTGGTCGAGGCCTTGTGTCGGCTCGTCGAGGATCAGGATCTCGGGCCCGCCGATGAGGGCACGCGCCAGAAGGACGCGTTGAAGTTGCCCGCCTGACAGGTTTGACATCTGCCGCGATCCGAACTCCGCGACGCCCGTCCGGCCCAAGGCATGTTCCGCCGCCGCGTCGTCGACACGCGCGGGGAGCGAAAGGAAACGCCGCACCATCAGCGGCATCGCCGGATCGATATGCAGCGACTGCGGCACGTAGCCGATCCTAAGGCCCGGACGGCGGGTAACGACGCCAGACCGCGGCGCCACAAGACCGATGAGCGCGCGCACGAGCGTGGACTTGCCCGAGCCGTTGGGACCGAGAATTGTCACGATCTCGCCCGGGCGGATGGCCAGATTGACGTCGCGTAGCACGTCTTGGTCGCCGCGCCTCAGCATCAGGCCCGTGGCTTCGATCAGCTTCACGGCGACGCCTCCGCACAGGCGGGGCACAAGCCTGACGCCTCGATATTCATGCGTTCCACAGTGAATCCGATGGGCCGGGCGGCCGCCTGCATCGCGGCTCGAACCGCTTCGGCCGGAGCCTCGGCGACGGCACCGCAATCCTTGCAGATGAAGAAAACCGGGCTGTGAGCCTCGCCCGGATGCATGCAGGCCGCGAAGGCGTTGAGGCGGCGAATTCTGTGCACAAGCCCTTGATCAACAAGGAATTCGAGCGCACGATAAGCAACCGGGGGTTGGTTTGCGAACCCGTCTTCGACTAGCCGTTCCAGAACTTCATAGGCGCCCATGGCCCGGTGTGATTCCAGAAGGATTTCCAGCGTTCGCCGTCTGACCGGCGTCAGCCGCGCGCCGCGCCGCGAGCTGACATCTTCGGCCCGCGCGAGCACCGCGCCGGCGCAAGCCGCATGGTCGTGGGCCAGGAAGGCAAGGCCCGGATCGGCTGCCGGTGCTGCCCCATGCGATGTCGCGCGCTTGGTCATATCGACCCGGTGCTCCGCTTGACTTGTTATGCTATAACATACGAAATGCTACGAAGTGCCGCAATACCCCGAAGGAGCCGCCAATGCGCCGCCGACCGCTAACGATTGCGATCACGGTCGCGGCGCTTTGCCTGGGTACGCGGCCGGGGCAAGCATCTGCGCCCGAGGTCGCGACCGACATGCCGGTCGTCCATTCGCTCGTCTCGATGGTAATGGGCGATATCGGCCACCCGAGACTCCTTCTGGAAAGCGGGGCCGATCCGCATGACTTCCAATTGCGGCCATCTCAGGTAAGCGCACTTCAGGGCGCCGACCTGGTGATCTGGATCGGACCCGAAATGACGCCTTGGCTCGACCGCGCGCTCGCGGCGGCGTCTGGGCCGGCAACGCTCGCGCTCCTGCATCAGAAGGGCACAACGCTCCGTACATTCGGTGACAATGCGAGTGGTGGTGACTCAGAGGGCTTGACGGACGGAGATGGGCATCAGACTGATGGCGACGCTACTCCGAAGCACGACGAGTTGCATGGCAGCGGCGCGCTCGACCCGCATGCCTGGCTGGATCCCCAGAACGCGGCGCTGTGGATCGGGCTGATCACGGACGCGTTGGTGGAAAAGGACCCCGGCAATGCCGTGGCCTACCGCGCGAACGCATCGCTTGCCCTGATGCGTGTCGAAACGCTCGAACGCGGCGTCGCCGAGCGGCTTGCCCGGTTCGCCGAGGCCGGCATCGTGGTCGCACATGATGGGTACGGCTATTTCGCGGATTATTTTGGACTGAATATCGTCGCGGCTGTTTCCCAAGGGGATGCAACCGAACCCGGGGCGGCGCGCCGCGTGGAAGTCAGGGAACTTCTGAAATCCGGCGAGGTCACCTGCATCTTTCCGGAGGCGGGCCGCGACGCAGCGCCAATGACGACGCTGGCCGAAGGAGCGCCGGTGCGAATGGGCGATGTACTCGACCCAGAAGGCCTGATGCTAGCTCCAGGACCTGACCTCTATACCGCGCTCCTGACGCGCATGGCTGAGACGATCGCCAAATGCGTGGGAGACAGCTAGCCTCCGGTCAGACGCGCGCCGTGATTGGGCTCGGCCCTTGAACTTGACCGCGGATCGGTCAGGCTGCAGACGTCCGCACTTTCCGCAACTATGTGAAGTCCTGATGCCGACTGACCGTTCCCATGCCGAAGCTTTGGCCGATATCGCGGTTCTCTTTGGGCTGTCGCGCCCCGCCGGTCAGTGCTTTGCATCGATCTGGCGGGCAGCGCAGCCGCCCTGTGCCGACGACCTGGTGCAAACGCTCGGCCTTTCGCGATCCAATGTCTCGACGGCGCTGAAAGAACTGCGGGAATGGGGCCTGATCGCGACGGCTCGAAGGCTCGGAGACCGCAAGGACTACTTCACTGCACCGCCCGACCTATGGGAAACGGTGCGGATGCTGGCTGCAGGTCAGGCGCGCCGCAGACTCCGGCCGATCCTCGACCGTATCCAGTCCGAAGGGGCAGAACCAACAGACCCGCGCGCCGCCGATCTCCGAGCGGTGCTAAGAAAAGTGGCACAGACGCTCGAAGAACTCGCCGCGCTCGACATCGCCGCGCTTGGCGCGGTGATGGGCGAGGAGCCGTCCCACCCGCCGAAAAAGAATAAGAAGAAGAAAAAGAAGGGGGCGGGCGGCTGACCGCCCGCGATCCGGCCAAGCTCAGCGATTCTCGTCGTCTTCGTCTTCGTCGCCTTCGCCTTCGGGGAGGTTGAAGAAACTGTCGGCGTCGGAATAGTCGGCGGGCGATTTCTGCTCGTCCTCATCGCTGCCGCTCAGCGTGAAGTTTTCTAGCCCTGCGATCGCAGTTGGCATCTTCGGCTCCGGGGCCATGTCGAGCGATTGCTCTGTCGACACCAGCTTGCGCCGCTCGTCGTCCGACATCACTGCGCCCTCAGCCGCCTTCTTCTTGGCAGCCTTCTGCACTACCGCATCCAGCTCGGACTGCTTGCAGAGGCCGAGTGCGACGGGGTCGATCGGTGTGATATTGTTGATGTTCCAATGCGTCCGGTCGCGGATCGAGGCAATCGTCGGCTTGGTCGTGCCGACCAACTTGGAAATCTGCGAGTCCGCAAGCTCCGGGTGGAACTTCACCAACCAGAGAATCGCGGCGGGGCGGTCCTGGCGCTTCGACAGCGGCGTGTAACGCGGCCCGCGACGCTTTTCCTCGCCGACTGCAGCCGGGTTGAACTTGAGCTTCAGCTTGTGGTTCGGATCTTTCTCGCCCTTGTCGATATCCGACTGCTCAAGCTGATTGTTGGCGATCGGATCGAAACCCTTCACGCCCGCCGCGACGTCACCATCGGCGATGCCCTGCACTTCAAGCTCGTGCAGACCGCAGAATTCGGCGATCTGTTTGAAGCTGAGCGTCGTGTTGTCCACCAGCCAGACGGCCGTGGCCTTGGCCATGAGCGGTTTCGTCATTGGGCGTCTCCTCTACAAATCTCTCCCGCGCCTGGAAAGCGGCCGCGGCGCTTGGGCCGCCATTCCTCGTTTTCGGGGAAGGTCGGGGGCTATATAGTGCCTCCGGATCGCCGAGAAAAGAGAAAATGCGCTGGATTGTTGCTCTCCTCCTTGCCGCCTTGCCCGCCTACGCCGATGGGGAGCGCGCGGGCGAGTTCGACTACTACGTGCTCGCGCTCTCCTGGTCGCCGAGCTATTGCGCGCTCGAAGGCGACGCGCGGGGCGACGATCAGTGCCATCCTCGCCACGACTACGGTTTCACGCTGCATGGCCTCTGGCCGCAATACGAGCAGGGTTGGCCGAGCAATTGCCGAACCCAGGAGCGCAATCCGTCGCGTGCCGACACCGCCGCGATGGCCGACATCATGGGCTCTGCGGGACTCGCCTGGTATCAGTGGAAGAAGCATGGCCGCTGCTCGGGATTGAGTTCCGACGATTACTTCGCAGCAGCGCGGCGTGCGTACGAGCAGGTGAACCCGCCTGACGTTTTCGCGCCGCTCGACCGCGACGTGAAGTTGCCCGCTTCCGTAGTCGAGGAGGCGTTCGTCGAGGCCAATGCGGGCCTCGAAGCCTCGATGATAACGATCATTTGCAGGGCGGGCCGCATTCGAGAGGCGCGCATCTGCCTCACGCGAGACCTGAACTTCCGTGCTTGCGGCGAGGATGTCGCCCGCGATTGCCGGATGCCTGATGCGCTGATGGAGGCCGTCAGGTAGCGCACTCCCCCCATTGGCCGTATCGGTTACAATATAAGAGTTTTCAAGCGGTTGCGCTCGTCTATGCTCCTTGGCCAGGCCATTGGATCTGATTGAAGCGGAGACCCCATGCCGGTTCGCGTCGCCATCAACGGATTCGGTCGTATCGGCCGAACGGTCCTCAGGGCTGCACTGTCGGATGTGCGCCACGAGGAAGTCGAAATTGTCGCGATCAACGACATAGCCAAGCCCGAGATGGCCGCCTACCTGTTCGAGTATGACAGCACCTTCGGACCTTGGAAGGGCGAGGTTCGACTCGAGGACGGCTCACTATCCGTCAATGGGCGGCGACTTCGGCTTACTGGCGCACGGGATTTGTCGGCACTCGATCTCTCAGACATCGACGTCGTGATGGAATGCACAGGGCTCGGTGGCGAGCGGTCGTTCTCTGAGGCCGGGCTGAAGGCGGGAGCACGGCGGGTCCTTGTCTCCGGTCCATCTGAAAGCGCCGATCTGACATTGGTTTTGGGCGCAAACGAGGAAAAGCTTGGGCCGGATCATCGGATCGTCTCGAATGCGTCATGCACGACGAATGCGCTCGCCCCGCTCGCCCGACTGATCGACGATGCTTGGGGGATCGAGACGGGCTGGATGACGACAATCCACTGCTATACCGGCAGCCAACCGACGATCGACGCGCCCGGTGCCGATTTCGTGCGCAGCCGGGCGGCGGCGCTGTCGATGGTGCCGACGACGACCTCGGCTCAGAAACTTCTGGATCGAGTGCTGCCCAGTATCGCCGGCCGAATAGAGGCGGCGGCAGTCAGGGTGCCAACCGCGTCCGTCTCCGCAGTCGATTTCGCGGTCGTCACCCGTGCGAAACCGGATTGTAACACCTTGAACGCGGCCCTGAGATCGGCAGGCAGGGTAATCGGTTGGACCGACCGGCCGCTGGTGTCGTCAGATCTCAGGGCGCGCCAGGAAAGCATCGTGATGGCGTTGCCCGAGACGCGCGTTACGAATGGCGGGCTGGTCCGGGTCTTCGGCTGGTACGACAACGAATGGGGATTTTCAAATCGGATGCTCGATGCGGCCAGGCTTATGGCCGCGCTTTAGCTCGCTGAATCGCGCGGCCATCTCGCGCCCGGAGATTGATCTTCAACGAATTCTTGAAGGACTTGCTGCGGAGTTGTCGCTCGCCCTTCCCCGCTGTTCGTCGCATGATGCGGCAAAGAACAACCCTGGGGGAACCACGATGCCAGATGGCTATCTGACGACGCATGTGCTTGACACCGCGCGCGGCGTACCTGCCGAGGGGCTTCGCATCACGCTTTACCAGGTATCCGGCGACAGCCACGACAAGGTCGCCGAAATGGTCACGAATGCCGATGGCCGGACCGACAGCCCGATCCTGCCTCAGGGTAAGTTTGGCGTGGGCAGCTTTGAGCTGATCTTCCACGCGGGGGCGTATCTTGATGCAACGGGCACACCGCCCGAGAAACCGCGCTTTCTGGATGACATCCCGATCCGGTTCGGGATCTCGGACGCAGAGGCGCATTACCATGTGCCCCTTCTGCTATCCCCATTCGGCTATTCAACTTATCGCGGAAGCTAGGCTCCCCGACGCCGGCGGACGGTCTCCGGGCGGCCAGGAAGCGACAAGCGCGCATCTCCACGCGCGCGATGAGAGATGACATTACCCTTCGAAATGACGCAGAGCCTCTCGGCGCGCAAGCGCAGCGCCTCAGTCGGATCTCCTGCATCGAGAATCACGAGGGAGGCGGTGTCGCCCTTCATCAGACCGTAACCATCTAGCCCCATGATTTTCGCGTTATCCCGCGTCACCATGTCGAAGCAGCGCCGCATCTCGTCAGGATGGGTCATCTGGGCGACGTGGAGGCCCATGAATGCCACATCGAGCATGTCGGCCGTCCCGAGCGAGTACCATGGGTCCATGACGCAGTCCTGGCCCCAGCCGACGGTGATGCCATGGGCCTGCATCTCCTTCACCCGGGTAAGACCGCGGCGTTTGGGGTAGATATCGTGGCAGCCTTGAAGAGTGATGTTGATCAAGGGGTTTGGGATCGCGGTCATGCCTGACTCGGCCATGAGCGGCAAGAGCTTCGAGACGTAATAGTTGTCCATGGAATGCATCGACGTCAGGTGGCTTCCCGCCGCCCTGCATCCCAGGCCGTGGCGAGTGACCTCGGCGGCCAGCGCCTCGACGTGGCGGCTCATCGGGTCATCGGTCTCGTCGCAGTGGAGGTCGAGCATCAACCCGCGGTCGGCAGCGATGCGGGCAAGGTCCTTCACCGATTCGTTGCCCTCCTCCATCGTGCGCTCGAAATGCGGGATGCCGCCCACGACATCGACGCCCAAGTCGAGGGCGCGGATAACGTTCTCGCGGCCAGTTTTCGTGCGGTATAGGCCGTCCTGTGGGAAGGCGACGAGCTGGAGGTCGATGTAGGGTGCAACCTTTTTCTTCACCTCCAGCATCGCTTCGACGCCGCGCAAGTGGTCGGGCGTCGTATCGACATGCGTGCGGATCGCCAGAAGCCCCATCGAAACCGCCCAGTCACAATAAGTGAGCGCGCGGGCGACCATGTCTTCGACCGTCGCGAGTTCGCGCAGTTCGCCCCAGAGCGCGATGCCTTCGAGAAGCGTGCCCGAGGCGTTGAGGCGCGGGATGCCGTAGGAAAGCGTCGCGTCCATATGGAAATGCGGGTCCACGAAGGGCGGCGCTACAAGGTCGCCGGTGGCGTGGATGACCTCCTTCGCCTCGCCGTCTATGCGCCCCGTTGCGGCGATCCTGTCACCTATGATGGCGATGTCGGAGGTCGTGCCGTCGGGCTGCGTGCCCCCTTTGATGATAAGGTCGAACATCAGCGTTCCCCCTTGTTGAACGGGATCATCAGCGCCGCCGGAACCTCGGCGCGGCGCGACATGAGGACGAGCGCGAGGATCGAGAGCACATAGGGCACCATCAGAAAGACCTGGTAGGGCACGACCGCGCCCATGGGAGTCTGCTGGAGCCGCACCTGGAGCGCGTCGAAGGCGGCAAAGAGAAGTGCGCCGAGCGCCGCCTTGCCGGGCTGCCACGCCCCGAAGACGACGAGCGCGATGCAGATCCAGCCACGGCCGTTCACCATCTCGAAGAAGAACGACGAGAAGGCCGACATCGTCAG
Organism: Defluviimonas aquaemixtae; assembly: GCF_900302475.1. NCBI lineage: Bacteria > Pseudomonadati > Pseudomonadota > Alphaproteobacteria > Rhodobacterales > Paracoccaceae > Albidovulum > Albidovulum aquaemixtae. The sequence goes on along the minus strand of NZ_OMOQ01000003.1, from coordinate 513,792 downwards.
GAAGGCTCCGCCCACCGCCATGAGGCCGGAGCCGACGATGACCGCCCCCATGCGGATCGCCGTAACGGAGAGTCCCTGAGCCTCGACCGAGGCTGGGTTTTCGCCTGCCGCGCGCAACGCGAGGCCAAGAGGTGTACGGTAAAGGATGAGGGCGACCAGGGCGATCAGCGCGAAGGCGAGGTAAGTGAGCGCGGTCTGGTGGAAGAACGCCGGTCCGATAAGGGGAATGTCCGATAAGACGGGAATCTCAAACGGCTGGAAGGGCCGGATCTTCGGCGGCGACGTCACTTCGGGCAGCGAGAGACGGTAGGCGAAATAGGCGGTCGCGGTGGCCAGAAGCGTGATGCCGAGGCCAACGACGTGCTGGGAAAGGCCAAAAGGCACGGTGAGTGTCGCATGGAGCAGGCCGAAGAGCATGCCCGACAGCATCGCGACAATGACACCCGGCCAGAGGCCGAAGCCGAGGTAAACAGTCATCCATCCGGCGAATGCGCCGATGACCATGATCCCCTCGATGCCAAGATTGAGAACCCCCGCACGTTCGCAGATGAGTTCACCGAGCGTTGCGAAGATCAGGGGCGAGGCGATGCGGACAGCTGCGGCCCAGAAGCTGGCGGTCAGGAGGATGTCGAGAAGGTCCATCGCTCAGCCCCACCGGACGCGGGTTCGAGTGAGCCTGAGGGCGAGGACCATCGTCAGAAGCGCGGTGGCAAGCAGGATGTCGGCGATGTAGGTCGGCACACCGGCCGCGCGGCTCATGCTGTCGGCGCCGACGAAGACGCCCGCTACAAAGAGCGCGGAGAAGACTACGCCCAGAGGGTTCAGGAGAGCCAGCATCGCGACGATAATGCCCGTGTAGCCGAAGCCCGGGGAGAGATCCAAGGTAAGGTTGCCCTTCAGCCCCGCGACCTCGGAGAAGCCCGCCAGCGCGGCGAGACCACCCGAGAGGAGCGCCGTTTTCACAAGCACCCTGCCCACCGGAATGCCCGCGAAGCGCGCGGCCTCGGCGTTCTGGCCGACGGCGCGGATCTCGTAGCCGAGCGTCGTGCGGGTCTGGACGACCCACACCGCGATGGCCGCGAGAATGGCGAGCCCGAACCCCCAGTGAAGCCGCAGCCCCTCGACGATGCGCGGCAGGCGGGCGGCCTTCTCGAGCGCAGGCGACTTCGGCCAGCCCATCCCCATTGGATCCTTCATCGGGCCTTCGAGAAGGTAGGAGACGAAGAGGAGCATGATGAAGTTGAAGAGAAGCGTCGTCACGACCTCGTCCACGCCGAGCCGGGTCTTGAGCAGCACCGGACCGAGCAGAAGCAGCGCCCCCGCGACCATCGAAGCGAGGGCGATGACCGGAATGAGAAGGAGGGACTGCAGCGGCAGCGCGCCGGTGCCGAGCAAGACGGTGACGATCGCGCCCGCGTAGAGCTGCGCCTCCGCGCCGATGTTCCATAGCCGCGCGCGGAAGGCGACCGCGACGGCGAGACCGGTGAAGATGAGGGGCGTCGCGCGGTTCAGGGTTTCGAGGAGCGCGAACTTCGACCCCGCCGCGCCCTTCAGGATGAGCCCCAGCGTCGCGAAGGGATTGGCGCCCGCGAGAAGCGACAGGAACGACGCGACGATCACCGTCAGCACGAGCGCCGCTGCGGGCAGGCCGAAGATCCGGATCGGCGAAGGGTTGGGGATGGGCTCAAGCCGCATGGGCGTCCCCACCGAAACCGTGCCCGGCCATCCAGACGCCGAGCTCGGCCGGCGTCTTGGTGCCGCGTGGAAAGGCAGGCGACAGGCGGCCCTCGTAAACCACGTGGACGACATCGGAAAGCGCCATGATTTCGTCGAGATCCTCGGAAATCAAGAGGACCGCCGCGCCACTGTCGCGGGCCGCGATCAGCTGCCCGTGGACGAAGGTCACCGCACCGATGTCGAGCCCGCGGACAGGCTGATTTGCAAGGATGATCTTCGGCCCCGCCTCAAGCACCCGACCAAGAATCAGCTTTTGCATATTGCCGCCCGAAAGGAGACGGATATGCACAGATGGGCCAGGGCAACGGACATCGTAGGTGTCGATGACGGTCTTCGCGAAGTCCTCGGCGGCTTTCCAGTCCATCCAGCCCTTCCGGCTGTAAGGCCGGTTTTCGTATGTCTCGAGAATGGCGTTTTCCGTCAGCGTGAAGTCGGCGATCGTCCCTGTCCTGTGGCGGTCCTCCGGAATGCGGGCTATGCCGGCAGCCAGCGCGGCGCGGGGCGACCAGTCGCCGGAATGGGCGGGATGCAGCTCCATGGTCCCGCTGGTCGGTACGTCGAGACCGCCGATGAGACCGGCGAGTGCGAACTGACCATTGCCGGAGACCCCGGCAAGGCCGGTGATCTGGCCCGCGCGGAGCGTCAGGTCCACGCCACGAAGCCCCGGCGCATTGCCCTGCCTGGCCGTGGTGACGCCCTTCAATGTAAGAAGCGCTGGGCCGGGTATGCGTTCGGTCACGCTGGGCGGCGTGATCTCGGCGCCGACCATCATCTCGGCCAGCCGATTGCGGTCGGTGTCGGCAGTGGCGACCTCACCTACGAGTCGCCCGTGCCTAAGCACGAGGACACGGGAGGAAATGGCCATCACCTCACCGAGCTTGTGAGAGATGAAGATCACCGAAAGGCCAAGCACAACGGCCTTCCTCAACGTCTCGAAGAGCGCGGTCGTTTCCTGCGGAGTGAGGACGGCGGTGGGTTCGTCGAGGATCAGGATCCTGGCATCCCGGTAGAGCGCCTTGAGGATCTCGACCCGTTGTCGCTCTCCAACCGAAAGCGTGCCGACGCGGGCGTCGAGGTGGACCGTTAGCCCAAAATCGGCGGAGAGCTTTTCCACCTTCGCCCGGGCGGCGCGGGTGTCTAGGCCAAAGGACAAGAGCGAGCGGGTACCGAGAAGGATGTTCTCCAAGACACTCAAGTTGTCGGCCAGCGTGAAATGCTGATGGACCATGCCGACGCCCGCCGCCAGGGCCGCACGCGGATGGCCAGGCGGCAGGGGCTTGTGAAATACTTCGACAGTACCCTCGTCGGCGGTGTAGTGGCCGAAGAGAATGTTCATCAGCGTCGTCTTGCCCGCTCCGTTCTCGCCGAGAAGGGCGATGACCTCGCCGCGCCGAAGCTCGAACCCGATCGCGTCATTGGCGACAAGCGGCCCGAAGCGTTTCGTGATGCCATCGAGGCGGAGGACGACCTCCGCCCCGTCCCCCGCATCCATCAGGCGGATTTCGGTTCGCTGTCGTCGATTTCGACGGTGAAGGAGCCGTCCTTGATCGCCGCCTCGCGTTCGGCAACGAGCGCCATAGCCTCCTCGGGCACCTTGCCCTCGAACGTGCCGAGCGGCGCGAGTGAGCAGCCGCCTTCCTTCAGGAACGAATAGACACCGTAGTTGTCGGCCTTGAAGTCCCCGGCTGCGACCCTTTCGAGCGCGGCGTTCAGTGTCGGTTCGAAATGCCAGAGCGCCGAGGCGACGACGGTCTCGGGATAGTCGGCCTGCGTGTCGATCACGTTGCCGATGGCGAGGATACCGCGTTCCTGCGCCGCGTCCGAAACGCCGAAGCGCTCGGCGTACATCAGGTCCGCGCCGTTATCGATCATAGCGAACGCGGTTTCCTTTGCTTTCGGCGGATCGAACCACGAGCCTATGAAGCTGACCTGGAAGGACGCGTCGGGTTTCATCTCGCGCACCCCGGCCATGAAGGCGTTCATGAGCCGGTTGACCTCGGGGATCGGAAAGCCGCCGACCATGCCGATATTGCCCGACTGCGTCATCGCGCCCGCGATGATGCCGGACAGGTAGCTCGCATCCTGGATGTAGTTGTCGAAGACGGCGAGGTTTGGATGCGCCTCATCCTGCAGGAAGGACGAGCCGAGCAGGAAGGCGGTGTCGGGATATTCGTCTACGACCTCGCGGGCCTCCTGCTCCACGCCGAAGATCTCGCCCACGATGAGTCCGTAGCCCTGTTCGGCGTATTCCCGCATCACGCGGGGATAGTCGGTGTTCGCGGTGTTCTCGGTGTAGACGTAATCCGCCGTTCCGGCCCCGACCGCGGCTTCGGCGGCCTTGTGGATGCGGCTCACCCATTGCTGTTCTACTGGCACAGTATAGATGCCCGCGACCTTGATCGGGTCGGCCGCGAATGCGCGGCCCGGCAGCCCGACAATCCCCGTCGCCGTGACGCCAGCTGCCGTCACCATGAGTTGCCGCCGGCTAATCCCGGCCCGTCTGGTCTTGAAAGTCATGTTCAGCCCCCTGTTGGTTGGTTCGCTCCCGTGCTCAAATTTTTATCAATTGGTAAAGCCCGTGGAGATTCGCACAAGAAAATTCTATTCGCGCAGCGGGTTGCTCGCCTAGGTTCGGGAGCAACAAAATCATGCCGCTGCTACTGTTTGTAGAGCGAATCGGATGGGACAAAGCGGAAATGCCTGCATCCTCTCACTGCGCAATCGCCTTGACGGCCCACGCGCGAGCGAGAAGACGAACTGGTCCGTCGCCGTCAAGCTGCTCGGCAAGCCGGTCCTTCAACCGTCTGCGGCCTTCTTCGGACAGGTTCCTGCAATAACCCGGAGCGGGCCCGGCGCCCAGGGTGAACGGGTGCCAGAAAGCCTCGAAGTCGGGAAACTCGGTGACAACCTCGATTGCGCTGATCTGGGGATCGGAGATGTCAGCCTCGCGGCACATTGCGGCGAGCCCGCCGGGGGTGCAGAACGAAAAGCGCGCACCCTCGTCAAGGTCTGCGGCGGCGGGATCAAGCGTGGCGGCCGCTTTCCAGAAGGCATCGATGAACCCCATTCCGCCGTCAGGATAATCCCAGACATAGAACGTCAACAGACCGCGCGGGCGCAGAACCCGAAGCATTTCGGTTAGCGCCGCTTTCCGGTCTGGCACGAAATTCAGTACCAATGCCGACGTGACCACATCGACCGACGCATTCGGTCGCGGCAGATTCTGCGCCTCCGCGACTTCGAACTGCAAGCGCGGGTCGGACATGGCGTCGCAGGCGTGCGCCACGAAGTCCTCTGATCGGTCAATCGCAAGAACTGAGCGCGGCTGGCACGATGCGAGTATGGCCTGTGTAAGCGCGCCGGTCCCGCAGCCGATTTCCAGCCAGTCTGCGTTCCGAGGAGGCCCGAGCCAGCCGATGTATTCGGTGGCGATCTTGCGGCTCCAACGGCCCATGTAGTGCTCGTAACTCTGTCCGGCGCTCCACGAGTCAAACGCAGAATCGGATGCCATCGTTGTTCCCACTTCCCACGCGGCGCTCTAAAGTCGCATCAACGATGCGCTGGTTTTGGGGGATCAACAACATGAAGCTGGATCGGGAACTGATTTCGAATGGCAATCCGATGGAGCTTGTGGTGGGTTTTTCCCGCGCGGTGCGGGTCGGCCCTTTCATCACGATCGGCGGGACGGCTCCTGTCGGACCGGATGGAAGGACGGTCGGTATCGGCGATGTGGCGGCCCAAACCCGTCAGTGCATCGAGATCATTAAGGCCGCTCTCGAACAGGCCGGGTCCGGGCTGCATGACGTCGTGCGGACCCGGGTGATACTGACCGACATGCAAAACTGGAAAGCCGCGATCGATGTTCGGAAGAAGTATTTCCGCGACGTTCGTCCAGTCGACACCATCATGGCCATCGACCGTTTCGTGAACCCTGAATGGCTTGTCGAGCTGGAAGCGGACGCAGTGATCAGTGGTTGGAGCGGCTGACCAGGCCGCAGGCACTCGGGAGCGTTCGCCAAATCATCGCAACAAGACCCGCTGTAATCACTGGACGCTTTCGTTCAGTTGGCGGGCTCTGACCTTTTCGCCGGTTCAGATCCCGACATACGTGACAAATTCTTCGGCATCCGGGCGCAGACCACGGGCAGGGACGGTCTGGGCCACAGCGCCGCCGACCATGAAGGCAATCCGGTCGGCGACGGACAGCGCGGCGTCGACACGCTGTTCTACCAGGATCGTCGCCACGCCGGTCTTCTTCAGCGCCACCACCGTATCTCGGATGAGCGCGATCATCGAAGGCTGGAGCCCCTCCGTCGGCTCGTCGAGCAAAAGCACCTTGGGTTCGAGGCAAAGCGCGCGGGCTATGGCGAGCATCTGCTGCTCGCCTCCCGACAGCGTGCGCGAGACCTGCCCCATCCGTTCGCGCAGGCGCGGGAAGAGGTGCAGCACCCGGTCGCGCATGGCAGATCCGCGGTTGCGGGTCATGAGCCCGATCTCGATGTTCTCGGCCACGGTCAGCTCGCCGAAGAGCCTGCGGCCCTGCGGCACGTATCCGATGCCCTGTCGCGGCACGACATGGGCGGCGAGGCTGTCGATCCGGGATCCGGCAAGCTCGATCGTTCCCGATGACGCCCGCACCTGTCCCATGATGGTTTTCAGCATCGTGGACTTGCCTGCGCCATTCCGGCCCATGACGCACAGAACCTCGCCCGCCGCCACGTCGAGCGTGAGGCCGCGCAGGACCTGCACCTCGCCGTAGCCCGCCTCGATGCCGGAAAGCCTCAGCACTCAGCCCCCCAGATAGGCGGTCTGCACCGCCTTGTTCGCGCGGATCGCGTCCGGCGTGCCGGTCGCCAGCACCTGGCCGAAGTTCAGAACCGTGATCCGGTGGGCGAGGTCCATGACCACGTCCATGTTGTGTTCGATGAGAAGCACGGTGGCCTCCGGCACGACGCTTCGAACAATATCCTTGAAGCTCTCGATCTCGCCCTGCGCGAGCCCCTGCGTCGGCTCGTCGAGGATCAGGAGCCTCGGCTTCAGCGCGAGCCCCATCGCGACTTCGATCAACCGCTGGTGGCCGTAGCTGAGCGTGCCGGCCGTCTGATTGGCGCGCCCCTCGAGCCCGACGCGGGCGAGCGCCTCCATCGCGTCGTCCGACAGACGGTGCGAATGACGGCTCTGGACTGCCAGTGCCACGTTGTCGAAGACGGTGAGCGCGCCGTAGATCTGGGTTATTTGGAAAGTGTAGGCGATGCCCGCGCGGACACGGGCATGGGCGGGCAGCCGAGTGATGTCGCGCCCGGCGAAGCGGATCGTGCCGGACTGCGCGGGAATGCGGCCGGAAAGAAGGCTCACGAAGGTCGTCTTGCCCGCGCCGTTCGGACCGATCAGCGCGTGGATCTCGCCTTCCGTCAGATCGAAGTCCACGCCGTCGACCGCCTTCAGGCCGTCGAAATGGCGGGTCAGCCCGCGCGCCTCAAGAAGCGTCACGGCAGCCATTTCAGCCCCCGTGCCCGGATCGTGCCGAGGATGCCCTTCGGCGCGAAGAGGATCAGCAGGACGAGCGCCGCGCCGGTGACGAACTGGTGCGCGTCGGTGACGGAACTCGCGTAGTCGATCAGGTAGAACATCAGGAGCGCGCCGAGGAACGGGCCGAGCACCGTCCCCGCGCCGCCGAGAAGCACGTAGAGAAGCGGCAGGATCGAATATTGGACCGAGGCGAAGCTCGCGCCCACATAGCCGAACATGAGCCCGTAGGCCGCGCCCGAGATCCCGGCGTAGAGGCCCGAGATCGTGAGCGCGGCGAGCTTCACCGTGAAGGGGTTGTAGCCGAGCATCCGGCTCCGTTCCTCGTTCTCGCGCATCGCCACCATGACGCGGCCCCTGGGCGAGCGGGCGAGCCAGAGGTTGAGGAGAAGCGCCGCCGAGAAGAGGATCAGCGCGGCGATGTAGCGCGTGCCATCGTCCGAGAGATCGAAGGGGCCGAGCGCGCGGGCAGTGCGGGGAACGACGATGCCCTCGTCGCCGCGCGTCCAGGCACCGTAGTAGAGGATCGTCAGGTAGCCCGCCTGCGCGAACATCAAGGTGACGATCATGAAGGCCACGCCCGCGGTGCGCAGCGCGAGGAGGCCGACCGCGAAGGCCATCGCCCCCCCGGCGAGAAGCCCCGCGAGAAGTCCGGTCGCCGCGCCCGCACCGGCGTGATAGGCGAGAAGCCCCGCCGCGTAGAGCCCCGCGCCGAACAGAAGCGCGTGTCCGAGGCTCAGAAGCCCCGTATAGCCGAAGGCGATGTTGTAGCCCATCGCGTAGACGGCGAGCACCATGATGCGTGCGATGTTGGTGTGGTGGTAGGCGGGAGCCGCGAAGTGCAGCACGAGCAGCACCGCGAGCACGCCGAGATGCAGGGCCAGCGCGCGGTCCGCCTTCATGCGGGGCGCCTGCCGAACAGCCCCTGCGGGCGGAAAACGAGCACGAGCGCGACGGCGAGCGTCGCGATGATCTTGGCGAGCGTCGGTGCGAAGAAGGTGGAGATGACTCCGTCCGACAGCCCGATGAGCAAAGCCGCGACGAGCGTGCCGCGCAAGCTCCCGAGCCCGCCGATGATGACGACGATGAAGGACAGGAGCAGCGGATCGCCGCCCATCAGGTAATGCGCCTGCTGGATCGGCACGATCAGCACCGCCGCGATGGCGGCCAGCCCCGCCCCCATCGCGAAGACCCCGGCATAGACCCGGTCCACGTTGATCCCGAAGGCCCGCGCCGTGTCGCGGTCGATCTGCGTGGCGCGCATGACGAGCCCCGCCTTTGTGTGCTTCAGGATCAGCCAGACGGCGAGCAGCAAGAGGATCGCCGCGACGACGACGGCGAGCTTGTAGCCTGAATAGCCGAACCACGGCAGTTGCAGGCGCAGATTGAACGGCGCGGGCACCGGCCGCGCATCGGGGCCGAAGAAGCTCAAGGCCGCCTGCTGGAGGATGTAGAGAAGCCCGATCGTCGCGACGATCGTCGCCTCGGGCTCATAATTCAGCCGCTTCAGGACGAGCATGTCGGCGAGCGCCGCGATGGCCCCGACGATCAGCGGGCAAAGGACGAGCGCGGCGAGGAAGCCGAAAGGCGCGGGTCCCGGCACCCATTGCGACACGAACCACGCCAGCAGCGCGCCCAGCATGAAGAACTCGCCATGCGCGACGTTCACCACCCGCATGATGCCGAACACCAACGACAGCCCCGCCGCCGTCAGCGCGAGCACCGCGGCGGTGACAAGGCCCTCCATCAGGGCGAGAAGCAGGAAGGGTCCGAAATCCAAGTGTCAGATCGGGCGGGGTCGTCCCCCGCCCGTCCCCAATGCGTCAGAAGCTCATAGTCGTGTAGTCGACCTCGTCGGGATAGAACCCGTCCTCCATCGAGGTCTGGTGGACGCGCACCAGCTTGCCGCCCTCGACCTTGGTGATCGACTGGAGCCCGAAGGCCTGATGCGTCCTGCCGTTGAAGGTCTTCGGCCCCTGTGGATGCTCCTGGCCTTCCTCGAATTCGGTCGTCGCCTCCATCGCCTCGACGAATTTCTCGCGGTCGGCGGGGCCCTGGTAATCGGCGGCCTCCATCGCGTGCTTGATCACGAAGAGCGTCTCCCAGGTGGAGAACATGTGTGCATAGGTCGCGACATCCGCGGGATCGGAGGTCGAGGCCCCGTTGTCGTCGACGCCCACGGCCTCGCGGTAGAACGTCTCGTGCTCGGACGCGTCGGCCTGCTTGTAGCGCGGATGGCCCTCCCAGAAATGCGAGCCGTCGAGGAATTCGAGACCGGGCGAGTTTATGTCCACAGCTTCCAGCGAGTCGATGAAGCCGAAGAGCTCCGGCCGCGCGCCGGAACCGTAGAACTCGCCAAGCTCCTTCACGAACGTGAGGACCGCGGGGCCGACCATGACGTGGTAGAGCACCTCGGTTTCTGACGGGATCTGCGGGAAGTAACGGGTGAACGACGTCTCCGTGGGCGGGATCGCGATCTGCTGGATCACCTCGCCGCCCTGCGCGGAGAGCGCCGCGGTGAAGTAGTCGCGGTGGTCATGGCCGAAGGCGAAGTCGGGGAAGATCATCGTGACCTTCTTGCCGAGCGTCGAGCCGACCCAGGGCGCCATGCCCTGCACCTGGCTCTTCACGTCGGTGATGCCGGGCTGCAGGGTCCATCGGTTGAGCATTCCGCTCGCCACGTGGTGGCCTTCGGAGCAGACGAGATAGGGCACTTTGAGCTCGCCCGCGCGCGGAGCGGAGCCGATCACGACATGCGAGAAAAGCGTGCCGAGGACCAGGTCGCAGTTCGACTGCGTCGTGAGCTTTTCGACCACCTCGGCGCCGCGCTTTGGATCGGTGCCGTCGTCTTCGAAGAGGATCTCGACCGGACGTCCGTTGATGCCGCCCGCCTCGTTCAGCACCTTCAGCGCCGCCGTCGCCGTGCGTTCGTACCAGCGCCCGTAGGAGGCACCGATCCCGGTGCGGTGGAGCTGGAAGCCGAGCCGGATCGGTTCGGACGACTGTGCCTGGGCGTAGCGCGCCGCGAGCCCGCCGGTCATAAGCGCCCCGGCGCCGGCCATGCCTTTCAGGACGGATCGCCGATTCGGTCGGGGGGTGATCAGTTTGCCGCTCATGGAACATCTCCGCTGCTGGGATCGGCGCGGCTTGGCCTGTCCGGGCCGCGCGCTCGGGGTTATCTCTTTGCCGCTACGGAACACGGGACGCGGCGGGAATGCAAGAATTTCTCACCCCGCTGTAGGGGAGGAGAGGAGCCAGAGGCCGAAGACGGTGTAGCCGACCATCAGGAGTGTCATCGGCAAATGGGCGCGGAGCGTATGGCCACCTTCGATCCGTTCGGACAACTTGAAGCTGACAAGCACGGCGAGGAGATGCGCGCCAAGGATGGTGGCGAACTGCGCGGTCCAGATAGCCTGCACGCCTGCGCGCGTCGACAGGAAGCCGAAGGAAACCCAGTGATCCGGCAGGCCGAGGAGGCTCCAACCGCGACCGAACGGATCGTTCAGAGCGGCGATGGCATATTGGCCGTTCGTGAGAAGCGCGATCAAGTAGTGGGCGACGTGATAGCCCGCTGCGATGGGCAGGAAGGCGAGCATCAGCGGGCCCGCCGTCTCGCGGAACCCATGACCGGCGGGCAGCCCCGCGCGCACTGCGCCGAGGATGAGCGCGGCGCTCATGGCCCAGAAGAGAACCAGAGCCGCCGAATTCGCTTCGAGGACGGCAGATCTGCCCGGAAATTCGAGCGGGTTGATCCCGAGCCGCGCAAGCCACCAGAAGGTCTCGGCAAGGCCGTCGAAGCTGACCGAGGCGAGGATCAGGGTGACGAAGGCGATGGCGGAAGGGGTCAACGCCTTGGACATAACGACCTGGGCTCCGGGCAGGCCGGCCATGACCCTGACGCGGCCGTTGCCATGCTCCGCCCAGAACGGCGCGATCCTCGAGATGAAGCCGAAATAGACGGTGAGGAACTCGCCCCGAGCGAGCCACTCCTCGCCCTCGGCCACCGCGAGCGCGAGGATCAGGAGGTAGTAGGCCGCGACGGCGCGCGCGAGGACGAAGGGATCGGCGGGAGAGAGCGAGACGATCTCGAACCACGCGAAGGCGAGATAGCCGATGACCGCCGGCCAGTGGCCGAGACGGGACAATCCGGCGGAGCCCGTCCACCCGATCAGCCGGCGGATCGTGCGGACCGGCCCGGTCCAGGGCTCGACATCGCGCCAGAGATTGCCGAAGGCCACGCAGGCGAGGGTGAGACCGACCCAGAGGACCGTCCAGACCGCGAGCGGCAGGAGGTTTTCCAAGGGATCGCGGGTGCCCCATATGCCGACCGCGACCAGCGCCCAGACGCCGAGCGCGGCTGCCCAGCTCGTGAGCGGTCGCGGCACGACGATCGGTCGCTCCAAGATTTTGTGCCCGCGAAAGGCGGGCAGCCTCCGCGCCATCAGCCCAGCAAGCGCGGTCAGGAGGACGGCCGCGCCCGCGCCGGCCATGTACCAGTCGGTCGGCAGCGTCAGGATCACCATGCGCTCGGAGGCATGGGCATGGGCCGCCCCGGGAAGGAACGCCGGCAGGAGCGCGAGCCGGCGCATCAGCGCAGGCCGTCCTCGCCCTTGACCTCGTCCGCCTCGAGCCCGCCCATGCGGGAATGGACGCGCGGCCCCCGGCCCATGCCCAGCGCAAAGACGATCTCGTCGGACTTCGGCCCGTCGGGGACGGAGACGGTCATCGTGTCGAAATGGCTGCGGACATAGGCGGCATTGATATGGGCGAGCGGCAGGTCGAGCGCCGCGCCCGCCGCCGCCACCTTTTTGGCCGAGGGCACGATGGCCTTCGACTCGCCCAGAAGCGCCCGCATCCCGTAGCCGCCCGGCGCGTGCCAGAGCGCGCCGTGTTCGAGCTCGCCCGCGAGTCCGACGATCGCGCCCTTGCCATAGGCGTCGATGCCGTCTCGTCCCCCGAGCGCGGCGATGAGCCGTTCGCCCATCATCAGCGCGAGCGGCTTCAGATCCTCCATCGCGGGCTGAAGCTCGGGCTCGTACCGGCCGGCGAAGGGATTCGAGACGACCGCGAGCACGGCGGCGCGCCGGCGCGGCGTCCCGGCCTCGGGGCCGCCGTCGTGGTGGATCTCGTCGACGAGGATGCTGAGCTTGCGGAGGCGGAATTCGGCCACGACGGGGTCTCCCTGTCTTTTCACGCCCGGTCCCGGCGCGAATGAACGCTTGCGGGCCGGGGGATCATTCGCCGTACGGCACCCAGATGTTCTTGACCTGGGTGGCCTTCAGCAGGAAGCCCCGGCCCTGGCCATCCGCTGCGTGCCAGTCGCGGTTGGGAAGCGTCCAGGTGGCCTTCAGGTTGCCCGCGCTCTCCTCCTCGACCATCTTCGCGCCCGCCTCCGAACCGCAATACCACATCGCGGCGACATCGTCGTGCTGGGCGAGCGTCTTCGCAAGCTCGTCGCGCGCGCCGGTGACGATGTTGACCACGCCGCCCGGCACGTCCGACGTGTCGAGAACCTGATAGAGGTCGGTCGCGGCAAGCGGCATCGACTGCGCCGGGATCGCGACGACGCGGTTGCCCATCGCGATGGCGGGCAGGACGAGGCTGACAAAGCTGAGAAGCGGTGCATCGTTCGGGCAGGCGATGCCCATCACGCCGAACGGCTCCGGCATGGCAAGCGTCACATGGGCCGACTTCGTCGAATGCACCGCACCGTCGAACTTGTCGGCCTGCGCGGCATAGTAAAAGGCGCGGCGGATGGAGGCCGCGACCTCCGCGGCGGGTTTGGGGACGCCGGCCGACCTGAGGCGGGCGGTAAACTCGGCCTCGCGGGCCGAGAGGTTCTCGGCGAGGTAGTAGAGCACCTGCGCGCGGTTGTGCCCTGTTGCCTGGCCCCAGCCAGTGGCCTTGTGCGCGGCCTCGACGGCGTTGCGGACATCCTTTCGGTTGCCGAGACCGGCGAGCCCGATCTGACCCGCCTTGCCCATCACCGCGTAGGAATAGCCGCCGTCGGGCCGCTTCTGGGCGCCGCCGACATAGATCTTTGCGGTGCGGTCGATCGTCGCCACTCCCTTCCCCGGCGTGCCCGGAACCGGAGCGGCATCGAGCCGCCCCGGTTCCGGCTCGGGCTTCGCCCTCGGAGAGGGATCGGCGAGGTACTCGCGCATCCCCTCGCGCCCGCCCTCGCGGCCGAAGCCGCTCTCGCGGTAGCCGCCGAAACCTGCGGCGGCGTCGAAGAGGTTGGTGGCGTTCACCCAGACAACGCCCGCCTTGACCTTCGACGCGACATCGAGCGCAAGGTTGATATTCTCCGACCAGACCGACGCGGCGAGGCCGTAGCGGGTATTGTTGGCAAGTTCCACCGCCTCGTCGGGCGTACGGAAGGTAGTGAGCGTGGCGACGGGGCCGAAGATCTCGACTTCCGAGACAATGTTCGCCGGGTGGACGTTTGTGAAGAAACCCGGTGCGAAGAACGATCCCTTAGACGGAAGCCGACATTCGGCCTGATGCAGCACCGCGCCTTGCTCCTCCCCTTTCGCGACCAGTTCGCGAACGCGGGCGAGTTGGACCGGATCGACGAGCGAGCCGACGTCGGTACACTTGTCGAGCGGATCGCCGACGCGGAGCTTGGATAGCCTGGCGTGCAGGCGTTTGGTGAAGGTCTGCACGATGCCTTCCTGCACGAGGATGCGAGACCCGGCGCAGCAGACCTGGCCCTGGTTGAACCATATGGCGTCGACGACGCCCTCGACCGCGCCGTCGACATCGGCATCGGCGAAAACCACAAAGGGCGATTTGCCGCCAAGCTCGAGCGTCAGCTTCTTCCCCGTCCCGGCCGTCGCCGTGCGGATCGCGCGGCCGACCTCGGTCGAGCCGGTGAAGGCGATCTTGTCGACCTCGGCCGCAACGAGCGCCGCGCCTGTCTCGCCGTCACCAGTGACAATGTTGATAACGCCCTTGGGCAGACCGATCTCGGCGCAGATCTCGGCGAAGGCGAGAGCGGTCAGCGGCGTATATTCCGCGGGCTTCAGCACCACCGTGTTCCCCGCGGCTAAGGCGGGTGCGATCTTCCATGCGAGCATCAGGAGCGGGAAGTTCCATGGGATGATCTGACCGCAGACACCCACGGGCTTGGCACTGGGAAACTCATCGTCCAGCATCTCGGCCCAGCCGGCATGGTGGTAGAAGTGACGCGCGACGAGGGGGACGTCGATATCGCGGCTTTCGCGGATCGGCTTGCCGTTGTCGAGGGTGTCAAGGACGGAAAGAAATCGGTCGCGCTTCTGGATGTGCCGCGCGATAGCGTAGAGCCATTTCGCCCGCTCATGGCCCGGAAGCTTCGACCAGGCGGGCAACGCGGAGCGCGCGGCTTTCACGGCGCCGGCCACGTCTTTCGCGCTGCCCTGCGCCACCTTCGCCAGCCGCTCTCCGGTCGCGGGGTTCGAGGCGTCGAATGTCTTGCCGGGTTTGGTGAATTCTCCGCCCACGTAGTGCCCGAACGTCTTTCGAGACTTCAGCCAGCCCATCACCTCGCCCGAAGCTTCAGGGGCTGGACCGTAGTCCATCGTTTCCAGGATTTCGGTCACTGTTGGCATCTGTCCCTCAGGCTATGGCATGGCGCGAAGACGCGGCGTAGCGTCCGGTGACATGGTGTTCGAGCTGGCGTTCGATATCGCCGAGCATCGACGAAGCGCCGAGCCGGAAGAGATCGGGCTTCAGCCAGTCGTTGCCCAGTTCCTCCTTCATCAGGATCTGCCAGGCGAGCGCATCCTTGGCGGTCTTCATGCCTCCCGCGGGCTTGAAGCCGACGCGGTGGCCGGTCCTGTCGCCGTAGTCGCGCAGCGCGCGGACCATCACGAGGCTGACGGGCAACGTTGCGTTCACGCCTTCCTTGCCGGTCGAGGTCTTTATGAAATCGGCGCCTGCCTGCATCGCGACCATCGAAGCCTTGTAAATGTTCCTCAGCGTCTTCAGGTCGCCGGTCGCGAGGATCGCCTTCATATGGGCCTGACCGCAGGCCTCACGCATCTCCGACACCTCGTCGTAAAGCGCCTGCCAGTTTCCGTCGAGGACATGGGCGCGGGTGATGACGATGTCGATCTCGTGGGCTCCGTGATCGACCGCGTAGAGGATTTCGGCGAGGCGAAGGTTGAGCGGCATCAGCCCCGCTGGGAAGCCCGTGGCGACGGAGGCGACGGGCACGCCCGTGCCTTCAAGCGCCTTGACCGCGGTGCCGACCATCGCGGGGTAGACGCAGACTGCGCCGGCATGAAGCTCCCGCAGGCCAAGGTCGGCCATGATGTGATCGGCAATCGGCTTGCGCGCCTTGGCGCAGAGCCGACGCACCCGCTCCGGCGTGTCGTCGCCCGCCAACGTCGTCAGATCCATGCAGCGGACCGCGTTGACGAGCCAGGCGGCCTGCCATTCTTTTTTCACCGTCCGGCGCGAGGTCAGCGTCGCTGCGCGACGCTCGGCTGCCGGCGTGTTCACTGCGATCTGATCGAACCAACTGGTCTCCAGGGGAACGCCGGGGTTCCGCTCTGAATTGGGAATGACGTGGACCTCTTCGGTCCCTTGGATCGACATCGGGCAATCCTGTCTCGCGGGCGCTATGGGATCATAACGCGGCACGCTAGCGAATGTCTCGCATCTCCGCAATCTACACATTTGACCAGAAAGTCAAAAAACCGTTTGTTTCCGCGATTGCTGTTGACTTGGAAGGACAAACCGGGTGCCAAGGAAGTGGGTGGCGGCGGCCTTTAGGCCGTTTGAAGGGCTGGACGGTTGGATGTCGGACGGGTCGACACGTTCCGAGAAGGTGGAGTTTGCGATCGAGCGCCTGCTCGAAACGCCCGATGGATGGCGGCCTCTCGTCCGGGACATGGTGGCGCGCTGGCCCGAGGCGCCGGCGGCGGAACTGGTCTATGTCCTTGTCAGTGCCGCGACCGAGATCGAGGCGACCTTCGCCGACGGCAGCCCGTCCCGCGCAGCCGCAGATCACGCCTGGCGCCTGGCAGCCTTGCTCGGCGTCGACTTCTACGCGATGGAGGCGGTGGGGTTGCCGCGAACGAAGGCGGCGGATCTGGCCGGCTACTGGCTGATCGACCCCTACTTTCGGAACCTCTAGTGCCGCGGCCTGCCCTTCCAGGTGCCAAGCCATGCCTTGAAACGCCCCCAGGTGCCGCGCGCCCGGTCCGCCGCGTCGTCGGCACGCTGATCGACGCTGTCCCAGGCCTCGCCGACATCCTCGATGACAGGATCGATCATGCGCTCGCGGAACTGCAGCCACATGCGGCGGATCATGAAGATGATAAGCAGCAGAACGATGAAGAAGAAGATGTTGAACCACGGGATGACCGTCACGTCAGGGCCATCCACGGGCTTGATCGCAATCGCGTTCGGGAAGGCGGAGAAATACACGATGCGCCAACCGTAATGCGTGACCGAGACCCATTGCGGGTCCGCCGCGGTCGACTTCTGGTCCTCCGCCTCGGTCTGAAGATTGGCCGTGTCGAACTTGAAGTACGGCGGCCAGGACCAGCTCGTATCCTCGTTTCTGTAGACCATCGGCTTGCCGTTGGCCTTCACGGCCTGAATGAACTGGACATCGCGGTTGATCAGCCCGCCAGACTGGTCGTCCGGGCTTGACCAGAAGATGCGTGTCCAGTCGTTCAAGTCCTGCCGTTCCTGGTAGGTGTTAACGATCCTGACGATGTCATGCTGCGGCAACGTGTAGTGCAGAAAGCCAAAGACGATCAGCGCGATCAGAGTGAGGAAAGTCCATTTTGCGTATCTCATTATCGCCTCAATAAACGTTCGTCAGATAGACGAGGACAAGCACCAGCACCGTTGGGATGACATAGACGAGCCATATGAGCTTCCGGCGCAAACTCCCTTGGTACGCGCGCATTCCCGCCTCGATATAGGCGTCCCTTGCGGCACTATCACCCCCGCCGCCGTGATTGGCGTCCCATTCCTTCTCAAGCCGCTCGCGTTCGACCGAGCGCGAATAGATCGACAGCAGTACATACATGATCGTCATCGCGATGAAGCCGAAAACGGCAAGACGGACAAAGGCGATCATCTGCGCTCCTTCCTCACGGCGCCCCATGGGCCGACGATGTCGACAATATCGTCCTCGCGCCCAGACGGCCAACCCGGCCGGGAATCTCCGGGTTCACGCATATCCGGTTCCGAGCCGAAGAGCGCTCGTCGCGCGCCCGCCTTGTCGATCTGGTATTCGCGTTCGAGGTAGTCGGCGACGAAGGCCTTCTTCGGCTCCGGCCACGACCGGTAGAGGTGGTAGAATAGCTCCTTGTGGCAGATGAAAAGCTGCCGGACGTCCAAGGGCGACAACTCCGACAGGAGCATGTTGACGAGATCCCGGTCGGCATGCGGCTTGGCGCGTAGCGTGTAGAAATAGGAGGGGTGCGACGAGGTGATGCGTGGCCAGTCGGCGCCCGTCTCGACCCAGCGCAGAAGTGCTGCGAGGCCTTGGAACTCGTCGGGAAGCCGCGCGCCCAGCGCCGCCGCCGCCTGCCGCAGCTCGCGCCGCGACCCGTGGCCGATCTCCAGCCCAAGGCCCGCCGCCGCCGTGACCACAATGAAGTCCATCTTCTGGCGCAGGATCGCCGCCGCATCCGCGCCGGGCGCATTCACGATCGGCTCCACGAGGTCGTTGATTTCAAGGAACTTGGCGATCTGGTTGCGGTCGTCCATGTCGAATACATACTTGATAGGCAACTGGCCGAGCGCCTGCTTCTGCCCGACCGAAATCGCCGCCGGGTGCTTCACGTCGCGGAAGACGTAGATGCCGCCGAAATGCGCGGTCCAGAAGTTGCCCTGGTCGAACCTTGTCGATTTCAGCTCGATCGGGTTCCGCGTCACGTCGCCGGTCCTTTCGGCCAACGTGATCATCTCGGCGATCAGCACGTCATCCCACCAGCCGTCCTCCTCGGTGCGGAACCTCTCAATCAGGCCCGACAGCTTCTGCCCTTCGGCGACATGGTTCCCGGTCGTGTCGGCGATGACAGTGATGCGGCGGATATCAAAAAGCCGCGCAGGGCTTTCGAGGTCGTAGACAGTGTTCTCAAGCTCCCCCGCCACCGCGTCGCGAGCGGTCAGCGTGAAAAGCTGCGCCTCGTTTTCCTCGATGAAGCGGGTGAGGATGCCGCGCGAAGTGGAAAACCTGGCGTTCAGTAGCGGCGCGTTCTTCTGGTCGGTCGTCAGAAGGATGAACTGCCGGTTGCAGCCATTGTGGTTGAGATAGAGATGATCGGAGAACTCGTCGCCGATCTCGGGCGAATAGCCCGAGACGTCAATATGGAAATCGGCAAGCTTGGTCTCCTTCCCCGTCAGCGCCTTCAGCGCGCGGTTGTAGCGCTCGACCAGCGCCGGGCTCTCGACATGGACGAGATTGCCGAACATCAGGCCTTTTTCGATGAGGCGTTTCATCTGATTTTCGCTTCCGCATGCGCCTGAAATCTCTTTCCAAACTGCTCAGCTGTGTTCCGCCATCTAGTGATGTTATTGAGCTGCAAGGAGTAGGGTTGCCTATTAACCGTGAGTGCACTTCCGTGCGCAATGCAGTTTCTGACTTGGTTGATCGTGTCGAGCGTGGATTTGAGAGTTCCGGCAGCTTGCTTCTGCCAACTCAATCCTTCGAAGACATCGTCTACTCCCAACCGTCTAAACAGGCTAACGATGTTACTGGGGCTAGGGTTACCCCAACGGCTCCAAGTCGCTCGGTAGTTCCTAAGTTCCGGTTCAACGAGCACGCGACCAAACGCCTTGAAAGAGCAATCCAGAAAGACTTCTTCAACAAAAGATTGCAGCGCCGATGAAAGCATCACCACACACGCGTTGTTGAGGGCAATGCCCTCGCGAGAACCATCAGCGAGTTTAACTGGGGCTCCTCGATTACCTCCGTGCAAAGTCCGACGCGCATTAATTACTTCATCAAATGCTTGAAGACTTAGGTCTGCCATCGCTCACCCCTTCCCCTCCAGATACCGCCGCTTGGCCTCCTCCATCCGGCCCATCTCGCGCACCGCATTCTCGATCGCCACCTCGTCCGACTTGTCGGCATAGCGGAATTCCGAATCCGCATAGCGGTTGATCTCCTGCACCACCATCTCGACCGTGATCGGGCGGCGCAATTCCGAGATCATCGCCTTCTTCTCGTCGTAGGCCTTAGAGAGGAACAGCTCCGGCTCCTCCATCCATTCGTCCGGCAGTTCGAAATCCATAGCGCGCACCTTCACCGCGTCGGTGATGTTCTTGATCGCCCGGCCGGTGAAACGCTCGTCCGCCTCCTGGATCGCTTTGAGATAGGTTCCGAGCTTGGCGATCGTGTCGAGTTCCCCGATCTCGCCGCGAACCTGATCAAAGACCTTTTGCAAGACATCCTCCATCGGCCGCGAATGCTTTTCGAAGCTCTCAGCCACCGCCCGCTTTATCTCCTGCGCCGCATAGAGCTCGTGCTCCCCCAGCGCGATCTGGTGGTTCTTCCCCAGCAGAAGCGCGAGGATGTCGATGTAATCCTCGCGCGTCTGGGGGCCATCGACCAGAAACCGCGCTCCCGCCCGCTGGCGCAACGCGTCGTCCACGTTTTCCGGGTAGTTCGAGAACATCCCGAACGTGCAGTTCCCCCGCACGACCGTGTTTGCCCCGGCGAACGCCTCCATCAGCACCGCCGTGATCTCCTGCTGGCCCGCCGAGGACTGCCGGTCGCCGCGCTTGCCCGCCACCTGGTCGATGTCGTCGACCGTGCCGAAGCCGATCACGGCGGGGTCCATCACGTTGTTGATGAACGCCTTGGCGTTCTGCCCCGACTTGCCCTGGTACGAATCCACATTGTCGATGGAGAGGTTGGCGAAGCGGAACGGATAGCCCGCCACCTTGCAGTAGTCGTTCAGCAGCCCCGCCATCATCTGGATCAGCGTCGTCTTTCCCGTCCCCGGCTTGCCGTCGCCCATGAAGGTGAAGATGAAACCGCCCAGCTCAGCGAAGGGGTTGAGCTTCCGCTCGAAATCATAGGCCATCAGCATCTTGGCAAGCCGCATCGCTTGGTACTTGGCGATGTGGTTGCCCACGACCTCGTGCGGCTTCTTGAACGTCATGACCAGCGCCGAGCCGCGCGCCTTCCGCGCAGGCTCGAAGCCCGAAATCGGGAAGTCGTCTGCCTCGACCCGGTAATTGGCGCCGGTAAAGGCCTCGAGGCGCGATGCGGAATCCGCGCGCAGCCGCACCTTCTCCATCAACTGCTCGGCATATGCGAGAACCGTCGCCACCAGCTTCGGCTCCTCGGTCGCGAACAAGGCGACGTCCTGATCCAGCTCCCAAAGTGCGCCATGCAATGCAAGCTGTGCATTGTCCGTCAGCACCTCCTCGACCGAGCCGATCTCGACTGTCTCTTCGGTCGCGTGCGCCGCCAAAAGAAACGCCGTCGCATTGGCGAAGACCGACAGGACTGCCAGCGCCTCCGCCGCCAGCAGTTCGGAAAACTCGTTCTTCCGCCCGGCCGGCAACCGGTTCTCGAGATTCGCCTTTTTCAGTTCCGTAAGCCCGGTCTGGTCGGAAAACGCCTCGCCCATTGCCAGAGCGATCGCCAGCGCCCGCCGCAGCGCCTGCAACACGGTGGCCTCGACCGGCGCGACGATCGGGTCGTCGCCGCCGATCCCCTCAATCCGCTCGATGAGCCGTACACCCTCCGCCCGCGCCGTCGACCGGGTCACAAGTCCAGGTGTCGTCGAGCGGAAGCGCGGGCGCGCCCCGATTCCGGGCGATCGCTCGCGCGGCTGATCCACGACTTGCGCCTTGGCGAGCCGCGGCGCGTGATCGAGGCCGTCCAGCATCGAAGCCGCCGCCGCATAGTGCGCCCGGATCTCGTCTTCCTTCAGCTCCATCTCGTTGCGCGGCGCCGTCATTCATTTCCCTCACACATCTTCTTCATTGCCGACATACCTCTGGGGGTCCGGGGGCAGGCAGCCCGCGGGGCGGCATCAGCCGTAGACAAGCACCCGGCCCTCTTTTCCGACCACGAATTTACGCACGTCCCGGAACCCGGCCGGATCCATTTCCGCGAGCACCTGGAACGGACGCTGCGGCAGGATCAGCGACCGTGTGATCCGCGTGGCGCCGGTCTCCGCCCCGCGCCCTGAGAACGGGTCGAGCTTGAAGACCTCGCGCTCGACGCTCGAGAACCAGCCTTTCTCGACTTCGACCCGTTCGCTCAGCAGTTCCTCGATCGTCCAGGCAAGCGCCCAGTCCTCCCCCACGGGTGACCGCGCCTCCTCCAGAACCTCGCGGATCGGCCCGGTCTGAAGTGTGAAGGCCGAGGAATACATCGGCCCGAGGTGCAGCCGCCTCAGCCGCTTCGGATGAAGGTCGTCGAAATCGGTGTCGAAGCCCTTTGCGATTGTCAGAAGCTTCAGCCCGCCCACCGACTGCGCCATCAGATGCGCCTGCGCTTCGGGCCAGCGGCGCTCGTCCAAGGGCAGCGCCTTGCGCCCCGAATCCACGACCTCCATCAGGTAGACGACGGGGACGTTCAATTGGCTGTCATAGACCGCCCAGTGCACGAGGTAGCCCTTTCGCCCGCCCGACACGTCGGCGATGAACTGCGCCTGCGGATGCATCTGGGCGAAGTACATGCCGCCTTTCAGCAATGCCTCGTAATACAGCCGCTGCGACATTGCATATTGCAGGCGCGTCGGCACCACTCGTTCGCCCACGATCTGGCGCACCATCTCGTCCTTGAGCCGCAGCGCATCGGGCATGCCGTCCAGGTGCTTTCCCGCCTGCGCGGCGTCATTCGCCATCGTCACGATCTCCTGGAAGATCGGGAATCCGCTGTCGTGCAGGTCGATCGTGAGATGCTTCTGCCCGATCCCGTCGATCCGGCCAGAGACGAGGTATTTCAGGCTCAGCGCCTTGAACGTGCCCGAAATCGCCCGGACGTAGCCCTCCAGCACCGCGCTGTCCATGGCCGAGAAGGAGCGGTCCTTCTCCATTTCCTCGGCGACGCCCGTCAGAAGCCGGGTGATCCGCTCGAACTTCGCGAAGTAGCGCCGCGCGGCGAGGTCGTCGTCGAGCGACTTGTGGTCGGTGGTCAGGTCCAGTTCGGGCACTTAGCCACCGTAGAGGTTCTTGTCGTGCTTCTCGACGATCTCGGCGAAGCGCCGCGCGAAACGCTCGTCGGCCTTGGCCTTCTGCTCCAGCACCTTGCGGGCGAAGACCATCTGGTCCTCATGCGCCTCGAGCATCTCGGCCATCCGGGTGTTCGTCGCCGACCCGATCCCGGCCATCGCCGCCTGCGCCTCCTGGTCGGTCTTAACCCCGATCTCGTTGATCTTGTGCGCCACATCCTGTTGCTGCGCGGTCTTCAAGGACTTGGTCAGCGCGTCGTAGAGCACGACCCGCTGCTTCGTATCCGTCTGCAGCTTGTTGATCAGCACCATCTGCGTCGCCGCCTGGTTCTGAAGCGAGTCGACCCAGGTCTTGCCCTTCTCGATATAGCGCTCCAGCGTCTGGGACTTGGCGAGCTTCACCTGCTCGTCCTGCACCATGGCGTTGTATTGCTTGTTGAGCTCGGCGAGCTCGCTTTCCAGCTTCGTCCGCGCAGCGGCGTCCTGCTCCATCGAGATCCGGTTTTCGAGCTCGATGATCTTCGGGTCCATCGCCTGGATGTCGGCGCGAAGCGTCTCGAGCTCGCCCACCGTAACCTCGCGCTCGCCGAGCGTCTCGGTGAGGTTCCCTTCGACCTTGTTCTTGTGCTCGTTCAGCACGTTAAGTTGGCTTTCCAGCAGCTTCACGATCACGTCGGACTTACCGATCAGGTCCTGAAGCTTGTCGTCGATGGAGGCGCCGCGCAGGCGCTCCTGCCGCATCGCCTCGGACTTGCCGGCGGCGAAGATGCCGACGAAGCTCTCCCAGCCGGTCTTCGACCGCATCTCGTCGAAATCCTTGGAGAAGCCCGCCGTTACGTCGTCGAGCCCCATGATTAGCTCGGCGATATTCGCATTCATGATCTCGGCATGCTTGTGGACGTCGTCGAGTGTCGCATTCTCGATGTCGATCGACACGTCGTCGCCCGCTTTGAGCTTCTGGCGCGCCGTTTCAATCCGGCTCGTCAGCTCGGAAATCTTCGACTGCGCCTCGGAAACCTGCTTTTGGCTTTCCAGAATCTGGGCATCGAAATCGGACATGGGCTCTCCCCGATGTTAATCACATTTACAATGATAGGGACGCTGCTTTCGCTTTTCATCCCTCTCGCTCGAGAATTTCTTAGCCCAAAAGCAGCGCACCCGTCACCTGCATTCCGGTCGTTTTGCCGTTGCGGCCCCGCTGCCGGGACGATTAGCCTTGGCGCATGCAAGCCGATATCGAGAACCGCATTCAGAGCGAAATCGCTGCCCGGCGTGACGATCTGATCTCACTGACGCAGGACCTGATCCGCATCCCGACGCTCAATCCGCCGGGCCGGAACTATCACGAGATCTGCGTCTACCTCGCCGAACGACTCGGGCGGGCTGGCTTCAAGGTCGATCTGATCCGCGCGGAGGGTGCACTCGGAGACAGCATCGCACATCCGCGCTGGAACCTCGTCGCGCGGGCCGTTGGGACCGGCGCGGGCGACTGCGTCCATTTCAATTCGCACCACGATGTGGTCGCCGTCGGCCACGGCTGGACGCGCGACCCATTCGGCGCCAAGATCGAGGACGGCCGAATCTACGGCCGCGGCGCCTGTGACATGAAGGGCGGTCTTGCGGCCTCGGTCATTGCCGCCGAGGCGTTCATGGCCGCCTGCCCCGATTACCGCGGAGCCATCGAGATTTCCGCCACCGCGGACGAGGAATCGGGCGGCTTCGGCGGCGTCGCTTACCTCGCCGAAAAGGGCTGGTTCGATCCCGAGCGCGTCCAGCACGTGATCATCCCAGAGCCGCTGCACAAGGACCGCATCTGCCTGGGCCACCGGGGCGTCTGGTGGGCCGAGATCGAGACCAAGGGCCGGATCGCCCATGGCTCGATGCCCTTCCTCGGGGACTGCGCGGTCCGCCACATGGGCGCGGTCCTGGCCGAGATGGAGGCGACGCTGTTTCCGCTTCTCGCCACCAAGCGCACCGACATGCCGGTCATCCCCGAAGGCGCAAAGCAATCGACGCTTAACGTCAACGCGATTCACGGCGGCGAGAGCGAGCAGGACGAGGACTATACCGGCCTCCCGGCGCCTTGCGTCCCCGACCGCTGCCGGATCACGATCGACCGGCGGTTCCTGATCGAGGAGGATCTCGCCGAGGTGAAGCGCGAAATGAGCGCGATGCTCGAACGCGTCAAGGCGGCGCGACCGACCTTCGATTACGAGGTCCGCGACCTTTTCGAGGTCCAGCCCACGATGACCGAAAAGGAAGCGCCGATCGTGAAGTCAACCGCCGCCGCGATCGAAAAGGTGCTCGGGCGCGAGGCAGCTTTCGTTGTCTCGCCCGGCACTTACGATCAGAAACATATCGACCGAATCGGACGGCTGAAGAACTGCATTGCCTACGGACCGGGCGTCCTCGACCTCGCCCATCAGCCCGACGAGTGGGTCGGTATCGGGGACATGGAGGACAGCGCGAAGGTGATGGCGCTCGTTCTTGCCGAACTCCTCGCGCCCTGACTTCTGCATAGCCCAACTACCACGGGTGTGGGGGCGACAGCCGCATTAATCGGTATCAGGGCGAAACCGCGACATTGTCTATGAGCCGAACGCCGCCGAGCCAAGCCGCCGCCAGAAGCCGCGCGGGGCGCTCGGGCCGGTCGAGCGGCGTCAGACGTTCCGCGTCGCGCAGTTCGAGATATTCGATCGCGCGGAAGCCGGCGGCCAGGACGGCCTCGCGCGCCGATTGCAGCGCGGCGGGCACCTGCCCCCCGCTCCGGATTGCTTTGGCGGCAGCTTCCATGGCACGGTGAAGGGCAGGTGCTATTGCTCGCTCCTCCATAGAAAGCCGCAAATTTCGCGACGACATGGCAAGGCCGTCGGCTTCTCGCAGGATCGGGCAGCCCACGATCTCGACCGGGATGTTCAGGTCGCGCACGAGCCGCCGGACGATCTGCAACTGCTGCCAGTCCTTCTCGCCGAAATAGGCGGCATCCGCCCCGGTCATCAGCAAGAGCTTTGTCACTACCGTCGCCACGCCGTCGAAATGGCCCGGACGGAACGTGCCCTCAAGATCGGCCGTCAGGTCGGCCACGCTGACCGCAGTGGCAAAACCCTCGGGATAGACCGCCTCGGGCGGCGGCGCGAACAGAAGGTCGGCGCCTGCGGCGGACAGAAGATCCGCGTCGCCCGCCTCGTCGCGCGGGTACTTGTCCAGGTCTTCGGGGTTGTTGAACTGCTTGGGATTGACGAAGATCGTGGCGATCACCCGGTCCGCGCGGGCCCGCGCGGCATCGATCAGGCTCGTGTGGCCCGCATGCAGTGCGCCCATCGTCGGGACGACGCCGACGCCCGCGCCCGCCGCCTTCCAGCCTGCGACGACCTCGCGCAGGCTTTCCACCTCGCGAACCGTCTTCATTTCGCCTTGGAATCGTCGCCGAAGACATGCTCGGTCGCCGGAAAGCGACGCAGGCGCACTTCGGCGGCATAGGTGGCAATGGCGCGCTCGGCCGTCTCGGAGAGTTCCGCGTAGCGCTTGACAAACTTG
The DNA here is from genome assembly GCF_900302475.1 of Defluviimonas aquaemixtae. Lineage (NCBI taxonomy): Bacteria > Pseudomonadati > Pseudomonadota > Alphaproteobacteria > Rhodobacterales > Paracoccaceae > Albidovulum > Albidovulum aquaemixtae. The sequence goes on along the minus strand of NZ_OMOQ01000003.1, from coordinate 487,846 downwards.
GGGCGGAAATCTGCGAATAGCCCCAGCATGTCGTCGACCACCAGCACCTGCCCATCGCAATCGGCCGAGGCGCCGATGCCGATCGTGGGCACGTCGACCGCCTTCGTGATCGCGCGCGCGAGCGTATCGGGAACTTTTTCGAGCACAATCGAGAACGCGCCCGCCTCGGCCACTGAAATGGCATCGGCGCGCACCCTGTCGCCGTCCTCGCCGCGCCCCTGAACCTTGTAACCTCCGAGCGTGTTGACCGATTGCGGCGTCAGACCGACATGACCCATGACCGGGATGCCGCGCTCGGTCAGGAAGGCGATGGTCTCGGCCATATGCGTGCCGCCCTCCAGCTTGACCGCGCCCGCCCCGGTCTCCGCCATCAGCCGGGCGGCGTTGCGGAACGCCTGGTCGGGGCTCTCCTCAAACGACCCGAAGGGCATGTCGATGACCATCATCGCCCGCTTCAGCCCTCGCGCTACGGCCTGGCCGTGCAGGATCATCATCTCCATAGTCACGCCAAGCGTCGTCGGAAGACCGTGCAGCACCATGCCGACGCTGTCGCCGACAAGTGCCATTTCGCAATGCTGATCGACGAGCTTCGCGATGGGGGTCGTGTAGGCGGTCAGCATGACGATCGGCGTGCCGCCCTTCGCCGCCCGGATATCACCCGGCACCAGCCGCTTCGCCCCGCCCGTCGCGCTCATATCCGCCGTCCCTCATGCAGATGCAGAGCGACTATAGCTGCGGCGCAGCATCCTTTCCACCCTTCTCTCCCGATCTCCGCTGGCGCTTGATCGGCGCGCGAAACCGGCCAAAGATACCGCATTCGACTAACTTCCGCGCGAAGCGGCATGAAGGAGGGGCGCCATGCTCGACCATCTGAAAAGGAGCGCCGCGGCGCTCGCGCTCACAGCCGGCATGGCTTTCGCCGCCGAGGACACGATCACGCTCGGCATGGCGCTCGAACCGCCGGGGCTCGACCCGACCGCGGGCGCCGCGGCCGCGATCGACGAGGTGGTGTACGCCAACATATTCGAGGGGCTGACGCGGTTCGGCCCGGACGGCGCGGTCCGCCCGGCGCTCGCGACAAGCTGGGACATCGAGGAGGACGGCAAGATCTATGTCTTCCACTTGCAGGACGGCGTGACCTTTCACGACGGAACCGCGATGGACGGCGAGGACGTGAAGTTCTCGCTCGACCGGGCGCGGGCCGAAGACAGCGCGAACGCGCAGAAGGCGCTCTTCGCCGGGATCGAGGCGGTCGAGGTCGTGGATCCTCTGACTGTGAAGGTGACGCTCTCCTCCGCCGACGGCAGCTTCCCCTTCAATATGGCCTGGGGCGACGCGGTCATCGTCGCGCCCGAGTCGATCGACGGCGCCGCGACCAATCCCGTCGGCACCGGGCCGTTCAGGTTTTCGAGTTGGACCCAAGGCGACCGGGTGGAGATCGAACGCAATCCCGACTACTGGGGCGAGCCGGTCGCGCTCTCCAAGGCCACATTTCGCTTCATCTCCGATCCGACCGCCGCCTTCGCCGCGATGATGGCCGAGGATGTCGACGCCTTCCCGAACTTCCCCGCTCCCGAGACCCTGGCACAGCTCGCCGCCGACCCTCGCTTCAAGGTCATCGTCGGCTCGACCGAGGGCGAGACGATCCTGGCGATGAACAACAAGCAGCCGCCCTTGGACGACGTGCGCGTACGCGAGGCGATCGCGCACGCGATCAATCGTCAGGACATAATCGACGGTGCGATGTTTGGCTACGGCACGCCGATCGGCACCCATTTCGCGCCGCACAATCCCGACTATGTCGATCTGATCGGGCTTTCCGACTACGATCCCGAACGATCGAAAGAACTTCTCGAAGAAGCCGGTGTTAGCGACCTGAAGCTGCGACTTGCCCTACCGCCGCCCACCTATGCACGGCGCGGCGGAGAGATCATCGCGGCACAGCTTGCCACGGTTGGCATCGCAACCGAGATTACTAATGTCGAATGGGCGCAGTGGCTGGAGCAGGTCTTCAAGGGCAAGGATTTCGACCTCACCATCGTCAGCCATACCGAGCCTGCCGACATCAACATTTACGCCCGGCCCGATTACTACTTCCAGTACGCCAAGCAGGACTTCGTGGCCTTGATGGACAAGCTTACGGTGACAACGGATGCCGCCGAACGCTCCGCGATCCTCAAGGACGCGCAAGAGATGATTGCGAACGATTATGTCAATGGCTTCCTGTTCCAGCTTGCCAAGACGGGCGTGGCGAATGCAAGAATCGAGGGACTATGGGAAAATTCGCCCACCCAGGCCAACGACCTGACAGCCGTGCGTTGGGTCGACTAGGCGGGCAGTCGCAGATGACCGGCGCACTCGACCAATGAGCGGGGACGACGACGCAGGCGCTGCGCCTTCGGATGATCTGAAATACACCCGACGCAGGCAGGTCGACAGCCACCCAAAAGCGCTGCTCGATGCGCGCCACACAGCGGGCGGCGTTCTCCTCCCGAACCGGCTGGCGCTGCTCGATCGGATGCCCAAGGATGCGGTGGTGGCCGAGATCGGCGTCGCGGGCGGAGAGTTCACGGCCGAGATCCTCGACCGAACCGCCCCGTCCCGGCTGCACCTGATCGACGCATGGGACACCGAGCGCTACGCCACGTGCGAGGCGGAGGTGCGCGCACGTTTCGCGGGCGAGATCGCACGCGGGCAGGTCCGGCTCGACAAGGGCAGGTCGACTGACATGCTCGCCACCTTCGATCCGGTCTATTTCGACTGGGTCTATCTCGACACCAGCCATACATTTGCGATGACCGCAGAGGAACTCTCGCTGTGCGACCGCGTCGTCAGGCCCGGCGGATTCATCGCCGGACACGACTTCTGCACCGGCAATGTCGTGACACCGGTCGTCTATGGCGTGATCCCGGCCGTCAACGAGTTCTGCCTTTCACACGGATGGCGTTACGACAGCGTGACGCTCGAAAGCCACGGGCATTTCTCGTTCTGTATACGCCGTCTGTGAGGCGCCGTCAGCACCGGTCCGAGACAAATCCGCGAGGGCTGGCTGATTGGCGCACGGCACTGTAATCCGGTGCCGCACCCGATTGGTTCACGGAGACGACATGTCCACCTTCCTCCACCTGTCCCCCGACGCCGCAGAGGCCGAACGCGACCGGCCCTCCCCCGACAAGGTGATCTCCGGCGATCCGCGCTTCACGACCTGGAACCTGGAGGAGCGCGACGGCCTCTACTGCGGCATCTGGGAGGCGACGCCCGGCAAGTGGCGCATCGCGTACGAGGAATGGGAATACTGCCGTATCCTTTCGGGCCGCTCGGTCATCACCGACGCCGAAGGGGTGGAACATGCGCTCCGCCCCGGCGACAGTTTCATTCTCCGACCCGGCTTCACTGGCACATGGGAGGTAATCGAGACGACGCGCAAGGACTACGTCATTCGCCTCTGATGTCGCCGGTCAATTGATCTGGGTGAAAATATCAGACGCCTCCGCCGTGGCCACGGACTGGCGCTGATAGAATTCCTCGGCTTCAAGCGACCCTTCAGGCACTAGGTAGCCGTTCTCGAGTTCGACGAAAGCCCCTTCGATGGCAAGCGACTCTTCAGGCGTGCGCACGACGACCGGCGTGCCCATGGGTGCACGCTGATAGAGGTCGAGCGCATCCTGGTTGAAGAGCCGGATGCAGCCCGCCGAAGTCCTACGCCCGATCGTCTGGGACGCATTAGTGCCGTGGATACGGTACTTCGTGTCTCTCCCGCCCCGGTAAAGATAGAGCGCTCGGGCACCCAAGGGGTTGTCGAGACCACCCTCGAGCCCGTCGGCGAACTGGGCGTAGTGTTCGGGCTCGGTCCGGATCATGTTGGCGGTGGGCCGCCAGAATGGCCACTCTTCCTTGCGCTTGATGACGGCATTGCCGCGGAAGCCGCGGCCCTCGCGCCCGACGGCGATGCCGTAACGGATCGCCGTTCCGCCCTCCTCGACATAGTAGAGCCAACGCGCCCAAGGATCGACGACGATCGTGCCGGGTCCTTCGGCGCCCGTCCAGGCAACGCGGATCCGGCGGTTGTGTTCGTTCGTATAGCCCGGGTGGACTTCGGGGATCAGGATGTCGCCATCCTGAACGGCCTCATATCCTCGCAACGGTTCGGCGGCAACCGGCGCGCGTGTGACCTCGGGCTGCCCGCCGCAGGCGGCGATAAGCAGGATGACAGGCAGAATGGTTGCCGAGCGGATGCGGCTGAGGGCGCGCAGCGAAACGGGCATGGCAGCTTCGATCCTCAAGTTTCATGCGGGTTTTGGCACATGACCCCCGCGATGCACAACCCGTCAACCCCCTGTTGACCCCAGCCCATGAAAAACCCCCGCACGGGGCGCGGGTGTCACACGGACGTGATCGAGGGGCGTTCAGTCGGCGAGAGACAGGATGTCGCCCGGCATCCGCAATGGGGTCTCGTCTTGGTCTAAGGAGTTCGAAGCTTCCCGGACTCGTCTGTAAGGCCCGATAGGCCCAAGCCGATCAAGTCTCGGCACTGGCCGAGTCGAGTATCTATCTTGCAGCAAGCAATCCCTGGTGCGTCTTTCCTTCCCCTTGTCGCCCCACTGGCCGAGAGCGTTCCAAGTTTGCTACGCGACCAGGCTAGCGGGCGGAGTCAGTTTCGTGAAACCCGCCGAATAGCCCCCGGCGGGCTCAGGCCCCGATCCCGCGCCGCGTTTCGGCGATCGCGACCGCCAACTCCGCCCGGGCAGTGCAGAAGCCACCGGGCAGCGCCGCTACCACTGCCTCGGCCCAGTCGACATAGGTCCGGCAGCGCTCGAAATCCCAGTCTACGGGCCGCGACCGATTCACGGAGCGGATGTTTGAAGTCTTGTCGCCGAGTTTAACGAGCGCCGCGCGCCCCGACTTCCGAGGTGCAGTCACGATCTGAAGCTCCTTGCGCCGGGCCTTCGGCAGGGACTTGTCATCCGTAACCTCGGCCACGACCCCCGCGATGTCTGCGCCGAACGCGTGGTGGATGTCGGCAGGCTCAACGCCGTCGCAATCCTCGACCGTGTCGTGCAGCCAAGCCGCCGCGATGGCCGCGCTGTCGCCCCCGTGCCGGCGCACGAAGGACGCGACCTCTTCGAGGTGGACGACATAGGGTTCCATAGCTGCGCCCTTGCGCGTCTGGCCGGAATGGGCGTTGCGCGCGAACTCCTCCGCGCGCGTGATGATATCGGACATGATCCGTCTCCTGGTTGGGGATGCGTGGGCCGGACTCCGGCGCGGAAGCGCGGAGGGCCGGCTAACGCTTAATATGAACGGGAAAGGTGGCGGGCCGTCTGGCCGCCACCTTTCAACTTAGTGCCGATTTTCCGTCCGTCAAGCGCCGTCAGCCGACGGTGTTGAACTCGGGCCCGTAGGGATACTTGGTGATGTCCTCGTTGCCCTCCTCGGTAATGACGAGGATGTCATGCTCGCGGTAGCCCCCGGCGCCCGGCTGGCCTTCTGGGATCGTCAGCATCGGCTCCATTGATATCACCATGCCGGGCTCCAGCACCGTGTCGATGTCCTCGCGCAGTTCCAGCCCCGCCTCGCGGCCATAGTAGTGGCTGAGAACACCAAACGAATGGCCATAGCCGAAGGTCCGGTACTGCAGCAGGTCGCGCTCGGCGAAGAAGTCGTTGACCTTCGCCGTCACCTCGGCGCAGGAGACGCCCGGCTTCAGAAGGCTCATGCCGAGTTCATGCGCCGCAACGTTCGCCTCCCAGATATTCAAGGACGCGTCGTCCACCTCGCGCACGAACATCGTCCGCTCCAGCGCCGTGTAGTAGCCCGAGATCATCGGGAAAGTGTTGAGGCTGAGGATATCGCCCACTTGCAACTGACGTCCCGTGACCGGGTTGTGCGCCCCGTCGGTGTTGATCCCCGACTGGAACCAGACCCAGGTGTCGCGGTACTCGGCATCTGGAAAGCGTTTGGCGATCTCCAGCTCCATCGCGTCACGTCCCGCCATCGCGACGTCGATCTCGCGCACGCCGGCCTTCACCGCCTCGCGGATGGCGTAGCCGCCCACGTCGGCGACATTGGCGCCATGCGTGATCAGCGCGATCTCGGCGGCCGACTTGTGCATCCGCTGCTTCATCGTGGTGGGCGCGATATCGACCAGTTTCGACGGCGACAGGAACGACTTGAGCTTTTCCGACTGCAAAAGCGTCAGATGATCGCCCTCATAGCCGACCACTTTGCCCGAACCGGTCACCGACAGGATCGCGCGCCAGTAGTTGTCGCGCTGCCAGTCGGTGTAGGTGACGTTGTCTCCATGTGACCGCCGCCACGGCTGGGCCGCATCGATGCCCGCGCTGATCGTCACATCCTCGGTCGCGGTGACGACGAGCGCATAAGGCCGCCCGAACGCGCAATAGAGGAACCCCGAATAATAGGCGATGTTGTGCATCGAGGTGAGCACCACCGCCTCGACCCCCTGCGCATCCATGATCGCGCGCAGCCCGCCGAGCCTTGCGTCATATTCCGATGCAGCGAAGGGCAGAACCTTCTCGCCCTGGTGAAACCGGTATTGCTGCGGACGTGTCGCCATCGTGCTGTCGCCCTGCTGGAAATTCTCGTGTTGTGGACGTTTCGTCATGTTCAGACCTCACATTGTGGGGTCTCGGACCTCGCCCGGAACCCCGAAAGGTCCCGGCGTACAGGACTTCAGGCGGATATCTCCGCGAGCGTCGGGGCGGATGCCCCTGCGGCGACGCCATCGCCACGGGCTCGCGCACCTTTTATCCCGACCGCCCGAACCGGCGCTAGTCGAAAAACGACACGCGTCCGGCTTCTTCATTGCGCAAATACCCTGCGGCGGTCCGGGGGCGCAAAGCCCCCGGCGCCTGCGCCCGTCCACCGGTTCACCGGCGCCGGTGCCGCGTTGGTCCGCTCGGCGGAACGAAGCGGGCTTTCAAAAAATCAAGCTCGAATGACCGGTCATTTACGCAGCCGCACCTTGGGCCGGGAAACACGTCTCGCCCGAAAGCGGGCGTTCCATGTGGAAATACGGTCGCTGTCGCGATCCTCATATTCTCTGATCGACGCCTCAAGTTCCGTTGAGTCAGCTGGTTCACGATCTTCGCCAAGCTCTGTCAGTCGCATCGTGTACCAAGCCGTGATCCCGCCCTCGGGCGGGTCAGAGAACCTCGGGAACTTGGGGGCACCCTTCGTGCCGGACCGCCACCCATTTGGAAGCGTCGGGTCGAGAACGAGTGCCCGCGCGAGGCCGACCATGTCAACGCTGCCTCGGGCGACTGCATCGGTCGCGTGCTGCAGGGTTTTGAATCCACCCGTCGCCATTAGCGGCTTGCGGGTCAGGGGCCGGGCGCGTTCTGCAAAATCAAGGAAATAAGGCCCCGTGCCCGCACTGTCTGAGGCGGACCGCGCGCCGGGAAAGTAGGTTCCACCGCTGATGTCGATCAGATCGATCCCCGTCCCATCCAACGCCGCGATCACTGCAAGGGCATCTTTCTTGTCAAAGCCCCCTTCCAGTTGATCGGTCGCGTTCAGCTTGATGGCGGTTGGAAAGCCGGGGCCGACAGCGCCGCGCACCTCATCAACGACTTCAAGCAACAGTCGCATCCGGTTCGCTATGGACCCGCCATGTTTGTCATCCCGCCTGTTGAACAGAGGCGAGAGAAACTGGCTCAACAGAAACCCGTGGGCTGCGTGGACCTGAACTCCGCCGAATCCAAGATCCTTGGCGAGGCGCGCTGTCCGGGCAAACTCGGACGGCAGGGCGCGCACCTCGTCCTGGGTCAGGGCCGAACAGATCAGGCCGGGAATGTCGAGCGCGCTCGGACCTTTTGGATCGCTGATTGGAGGATGCGCCATCGCGCCTGCATGGCCAAGCTGAAGCCATAGCTGCGCTCTATTGGCAGACCCCCTGCGGGCGAGGGTTTGGAAACGACGCAGATCAGAATCCGATCGCAGAACGAGATTTCCGGGCTTTTCGGCGAAGTTCGGATTGCCCTGCACCTCGCCAATAATCGACACGGCCAACCCACCTTCCGCCCAACGTTCGTAGAGCCGGATTTGTGCATCCGTAGGATCGCCGCGACCGTCCCCCAGCGAATCCGACATGGCCGACTTGGCAATCCGGTTCTTCAAGACAGTCCCGCACGGCAATTCGAGCGGTTGGAACAGTGTTGCGTAGTGATGATTTTCCATGAAGCGATCCATACCCCGAATGGTCCGCATTGTCGCTTTTTGCGCTCATTCAATCTTGATGCATCATCCGGTAGATTAGGGCTCAAAGCGGACGGACATGCTTTCGCGACATCGCCAATCCCTCTTGGGATTTCGGCTTCCCTGCGTTAATGCGGGCGTCAACACGGGGAGGATGGGAATGCCCTTTCCCGTGAAATCCCTAAAATCCCCTTACGAAAGAGGCAAACACAAGTCTTTTCAACCTCTTGGCCATTGTTTCACGCGTGAAATCCCCTCCGTTTCACACCCTCGGCCGCCGTCCCGACAGCCCCGTACCGGCCCCCGAACGCACCGACTCCCCTCTGGACCGCCCGCCCCCTTCCCCCTAGCCTCGCCCCGGAAAGGGGCCGGGCATGATCCGCTATCTCCTCAGACGCCTCCTCTCGCTCGGCCTGAGCCTCGTCGTGGCGAGCCTCGTCATCTTCGCCGTGATCGAGATCGTCCCCGGCGACCCCGCCTCCTACATGCTCGGCCTGAATGCGAGCGAGGACACGGTCGCCGCCCTCCGCGACCGCCTCGGCCTGAACGCCGCCCCGCCCGTCCGCTACTGGACCTGGATCACCGGCATGATCCAGGGCGATTTCGGACAGTCCTACACCTACAAGGTGCCGGTTTCCCAGCTGGTGGCCGAACGCCTCGCCGTTTCGGCGCCGCTTGCCGCCTTTGCGCTGGCGCTCGCTGTCGTCATCGCCTTTCCCGCCGGCCTCGTTGCCGCCGCGCGCAGAGGCCAGGTCACCGACGCCGCCGTCATGGGCGCGACCCAGGTCGGCATCGCGCTGCCGAATTTCTGGTTCGCGATGCTCCTCGTCCTCGCCTTCGCGCTCCACTGGCGCCTCTTCCCGGCAGGCGGCTTCCCCGGGTGGGAGGGCGGCGTCGGCCAAGGCCTCCGCGCCCTTACCCTTCCTGCCTTCGCGCTCGCGCTGCCGCAGGCGGCGATCCTCGCCCGCGTGCTGCGCTCGGCGCTGATCGAGACGCTGGGCCAGGACTACATCCGCACCGCCCGCGCCAAGGGGCTGACGCGGGGCCAGGCGATCCTGCGTCACGCGCTCCGCAATGCCATGATCCCTGTCCTAACCATCCTCGGCATGCAGTTCTCCTTCCTCCTCGCGGGCGCCATCATCATCGAGAACGTCTTCTACCTGCCCGGCCTCGGGCGGCTCATCTTCCAGGCCATCACCCAGCGCGACCTCATCGTGGTTGAGAGCGTCGTGATGATCCTCGTCTTCGCCGTCATCCTCGTCACCTTCCTCGTCGACCTCGCCTATGCCGCGATCGATCCGCGCCTGAGGAAGCGCGTATGAGGCTGTCCTTCGTCCTCGGAATCGCGCTCTCGCTCGCGGCCCTTCTCGCCGCCGCCATCTCGCTCGTCTGGACGCCCCACGACGTCACCGCGCTCACCATCGCGGAGCGCCTAGAGCCCCCCTCGCCCAACCACTGGCTCGGCACCGACCATTTCGGCCGCGACATCGGCTCGATGCTGATGTCGGGCGCCCAGACCTCGATCGCCGTCGCGCTCGTCGCCGTCGGCATCGGCATGGGGCTCGGCGTGCCGCTCGGGCTCCTCGCCGCCGCCAACCGGGGCAGCCTGATCGACGAGGTCGTGATGCGCGGCAACGATCTGATCTTCGCCTTCCCTTCTCTCGTCATCGCAATCCTGATCACCGCCGTCTTCGGGCCCTCGGCCGTCAACGCGATCCTCGCCATCGGCATCTTCAACATCCCGGTCTTCGCCCGCGTGACCCGCGGCGGCGCGCTTTCTCTCTGGACGCTCGACTTCATCCGTGCCGCCGAGGTCGCAGGCAAACGCGCCGCCCGCATCTCGGTCGAGCACATCCTGCCCAATGTCACGAATCTGCTGATCGTGCAGGGCACGATCCAGTTCTCCCTCGGCATCCTCGCCGAAGCGGGCCTCAGCTATGTCGGGCTCGGCGCCCAGCCGCCGACACCGTCCTGGGGGCGGATGCTGGCCGAGGCGCAGACGATGGTGACGCTCGCCCCTCACGTCGCGATCTTCCCGGGCCTCGCCATCGTCTTCACCGTCCTCGGCCTCAACCTCCTTGGCGACGGCCTCCGCGATCATCTCGACCCTCGCCTGAGACGCGTCCGATGACGCTGCTGTCGGTCCGGAACCTCTCGCTGGCGATCCACGGGCTCCCCATCCTTTCGGATGTCTCCTTCGATATTGCCCCGGGCGAGACCTTCGGCCTTGTGGGCGAATCCGGCTCGGGCAAGTCTATGACGGCGCTCGCCGTGCTGGGGCTTCTGCCGCCCGGGGCACGCGTTTCGGGCGAGGCCCGCTTCACCGGCGACAATCTCCTGGCGCTGCCCGAGCGCCGACTGACCCGTATCCGCGGCAACGAGATCGGCATGATCTTTCAGGAGCCCATGACCGCGCTCAATCCGATGAAGACCATCGGCGACCAGGTCGCCGAGACGCTTCTCATCCACCGCGCCGCCACCCGCGCCGAGGCGCGCGCGGTCGCCCGCGAGAAGCTCGCCCGCGTCGGCCTGCCCGGGGACCGCTTCCCGCTCTCGCGCTACCCCCATGAGCTTTCCGGGGGCCAGCGTCAGCGGGTCGCGATCGCCATGGCCATCGCACTGAGGCCGAAGCTCCTCATCGCCGACGAACCCACGACGGCGCTCGACGTCACGACCCAGGCGCAGATCCTCGATCTTCTCGAAGGGCTGACGAAAGACGAGGAAATGGCGCTCATGCTCATCACGCACGACCTCGCCGTCGTGGCGGGCATGGCGAGCCATGTCGCGGTCATGCAATCTGGCCGGATCGTCGAGAACGGCAGGACGGATACCGTCTTCCGGCGGCGGGCGCACGACTACACGCGACGGCTCTTCGCCGCGTCCGAACACCAGCCTCTGCGCCGACCACAGACCCGCCCCGACACGCTCCTGACCGTGGAAGACGCCGTGCGGGAGTACGTGCTGCCCCGACCCTCCCCTTTCGCGCCACACCCCCGGCTCCGCGCCGTCGACGGCGTGAGTCTGAGGATCCGGCAGGGCGAAAGCGTGGGCCTTGTCGGCGAATCCGGTTGCGGCAAGTCCACGCTCACCCGCGCCATTCTCGGGCTCGACCCGGTCCAGTCCGGCACGATCCGCCTCGAGAGCGCCGCGGTCACGGCAGGCCGCGCAATGCCCCGCGCAGTGCGCGCGCGAATGCAGGTCGTGTTTCAGGACCCCTATGGCAGCTTCAATCCGCGCCACCAGGTCAGCAGGCTGATTGCCGAACCATTCCACCTGACCGGAACCCCGAACGACGCCCGCGACCGCGTCGCGGCGGCGCTCGAGGAAGTCGGCCTTGCGGCCTCCGACATGGAAAAGTACATCCACGAATTCTCCGGTGGCCAGCGCCAGCGCATCGCCATCGCACGGGCGCTCATCATCCGGCCCGACCTTATCGTGCTGGACGAAGCCGTCTCCGCGCTCGACGTCCGGGTCCGCGCCCAGGTCCTCGACCTCCTCGTGCGGCTTCAGGAAAGCCACGGACTCGCCTACCTGTTCGTCAGCCACGACCTTTCGGTCGTGCGCTCGATCACCGACCGCGTCCTCGTCATGCAGTCCGGCCGCATCGTGGAAGAGGGCGAGACGGAACGCGTCTTCGCGGCGCCAAGCCATCCGTATACACAACGGCTCATCGCGGCGACGCCGGTGATCCCGGCCGACTGGAAGGAAAGTGCGTAGAAGTCAGACGCCATGGACACCGGTATCGGCGTGGCTTGGCGGCCAGCATTGCAGACGCTGCCGATCGAGAACCCCTCGACGGGTCCGAGATCGGGCGCCTCCAAGGCGCCGGCCGGAGAAGCATTCAGCCGAGGCGCGTAATCAGCGCCTGGGCGGTGGCCGGATTGGTCGCCTTGTGTCCGGCGATCACGTAGAGGAACACATCGCGCGGCGCCGGTACGGCGGGCGGCTCCTCCACCATCACCAGTCCCTCCGGCACCCTCCCTTCCGCCAGCGCCCGTGCCCGCGCTGCCCAGAGGTCGAGCGCAGCGGCGGAATAGCCTGCAGGCTCCGCCTCTGTCGTGCCCATGATCCGCAGATAGGCGAATGGCGCGGTCGGATCGGCGATCTGGGGAAACTCGCTGTCCCCCGCCAGCACGATGGCGACGCCGTAGTCGCGCACGAGCGCCACGAAGTCCGGCGACCGGAAACTCTCGTGCCGGACTTCTACCGCATGGCGGATCGCGCGGCCTTCGACGCTTTTCGGCAGAAGATTGAGGAAAGCCGCGAAGTCCTCGGGATCGAACTTCTTGGTGGCCATGAATTGCCAGTTCACCGGGCCAAGCTTGTCGCCGAGCAGCAGCAGGCCACTCGCAAAGAACCGCTCGATCGAATCCCCCGCTTCGGCCAGGACGCGGCGGTTGGTTGCGAACCGCGGCCCCTTGACCGCAAAGACGAAACCGTCTGGCGTCTCGTCGCGCCAGCGCGCGAAGCTTTCCGGCTTCTGCGAACCGTAGTAGGTGCCGTTGATCTCGATCGAGGTGAGCCGGCTCGCGGCATATTCCAACTCGCGCTTCCGCGCGAGGCCTTCTGGATAGAAAGATCCGCGCCAGGGTTCAAAGGTCCACCCGCCGATTCCGATGCCGATCCTGCCCGCCATCCGATCCTCCTTGCCGCTCAAAAGTCTAACGCCGTACAGAACAACTGCCCAGCACGGAAGCCAACGGAAGGTGCGATGTCGCCGTTATGCTCGGTAGGGGTCTCGGCATCGGCAACCCGGCTCAGGGCCGCGCGTGGCGCGGCTCGTAGATGCCGAGCTTTCCACCACCCGGAAGTACCATCACCGCGAGCCGACCCCAGCCCTCGTCGCTGACATCGCCGATCTCGATGTACTTGGCGAGCAGATCGGTGCGGAGCCCGTCGATGTCGTCGCACATAAGGAAGAGTTCGTGGCTTCCACCCGTCTCGGCCGGGTGGACCGCCACCTCGGCGGGCGGCAGCGCGAATATCAGCCAGCCGTCGCCGGCGTCGACGGAGGACAGGCCCATCACCTCGCGCAGGAAGGCGCGGTCGGCACCAGCATCGGCGGAATAGACGACGACATGCGCTCCGTTGATCATGTCGGCCCTCCAATCTCGGTTGGCAAAGAACGGCGCGCGGCTAAGATACGCCCGGTGGCGGAGGAAAACCATGCGACTGACTGGAAAGACGGCGATCGTGACCGGAGCAGGATCGGGCTTTGGCGCCGGTATCGCGCGCAGGTTCGCGGCCGAAGGCGCACGGGTCATGGTTGCCGACATCAATTCGGGGGCCGCCGAAGCGGTCGCGGCCGAGATTGGCGGCATTGCGCAGCGCGTCGATGTCTCGATGGCCGAAAGCGTGGCTGAGCTGGCCACGTTGGCCGAGCACGGCCTCGGTGGAGTCGATATCTTGGTCAACAACGCCGGCGTGACCCACGCGCCCGCAGCGCTCGAAGACGTGACGGAGGCCGATTTCGACCGGGTCTTCGCGGTCAACTGCAAATCCGTTTACCTAACTGCCTGTGCGCTTGTGCCGGCCATGAAGGCGCGGGGCGCGGGGGCGATCCTAAACGTCGCCTCGACCGCGGGGCTGTCGCCCCGGCCCCGGCTCAACTGGTACAACGCCTCGAAGGGTTGGATGGTCACCGCGACGAAGGCGATGGCGGTGGAACTGGCGCCTGCCGGCCTGCGGGTCAACGCGATCTGCCCGGTGGCGGGCGAGACGCCGCTTCTGAAGAGCTTCCTCGGCGAGGACACGCCCGAGATGCGGGCGAAGTTCCTCGCCACGATCCCCATCGGGCGCTTCTCGACGCCTGAGGACATGGGAAACGCCGCCGTCTTTCTCTGTTCGGACGAGGCGTCGATGATCACCGGCGTGGCGCTCGAGGTCGATGGCGGGCGCTGCATCTGAGGCCGGAACCGGGGGCTCTGTCTTCGGACCCCTGGAGTATTTGATGACAGAAAGTGGAGCCGGGATGAAAATCGTCAATCTCGCCGAGAAGTTCTCGACGTTCGACACGCACTGGGACCCGAAGGTCGTCGCCGAATACAACGGCAACGACATCATGGTGGTGAAGTTCGAAGGCGAGTTCCCCTTCCACGACCATCCCGACACCGATGATTTCTTTTTCGTGATCGAGGGCGAGGTGTTGCTCGATGTCGAGAACGAGACGCACGTGCTGCACCCAGGCGAGCTTTTCGTCGTGCCGAAGGGCGTGCGCCACCGGCCGCGGGCCGAGCGGGAGGCAAAAGTTCTGCTCATCGAACCCAGGGGCACGCCGAACACCGGCGACCCGACCACCGCCGCTCCGAAGGACCGGATCTGATGCGGCCGGGCGCGCGAAACCTCATCACGGATGTCGCGGGCCTCAGCGTCGGGAATGCCGAAGATCACGTGATCCGAACCGGCGCGACCGTCCTTCTGGGCGCACGGCCGTTCACGGCCGCAGTTCACGTCATGGGCGGCGCGCCCGGCACACGCGAAACCGACCTGCTGGCACCGGACAAGCTCGTCCACGAGGTCGACGCGCTGGTGCTGTCGGGCGGGTCGGCCTTCGGCCTCGATGCCGCCTCGGGCGTCGCCGACGGGCTCCGGGCAATGGGGCGCGGCTTCGCCGTGGGTGACGCCCGCGTACCGATCGTTCCGGGGGCGATCCTCTTCGATCTTCTGAACGGCGGTGACAAAAGTTGGGCCGAGAACCCCTATAAGCGGCTCGGCCGCGCCGCGCTCGCCGCGGTCGCTCCGGATTTCGCGCTCGGGACGGCGGGGGCGGGCACCGGTGCTACAACGCAGGGGCTGAAGGGCGGCCTGGGCTCCGCCTCGGCGATCCTCGAGAACGGCGTCACTGTAGGCGCGCTCGTCGCGGTCAACGCGCTCGGCTCGGTAACCATTGGTCACAGTCCACAGTTTTGGGCTGCGCCGTGGGAGATCGGCGTAGAGTTCGGCGGGCTCGGCCTGCCGGCGCAGTTCGAACCTGCACGTGAGCCCGCCGCCGACAAGCGGGCAAAGGAGGCCACCACGATCGCCGTCGTCGCGACCGACGCCGTCCTCAGTCAGGCCGAGACGCTGCGCATGGCGGTCGCGGCCCATGACGGCATGGCCCGAGCAATCGTGCCCTCGCATACTCCCTTTGACGGAGATCTGGTGTTTGCAGCGGCGACGGGGGAGAAGCCGCTCGCCGACCGGTCCTCGGCGCTCTTCCTAATTGGCCACGCCGCCGCCGCGTGCCTCGCCCGGGCCATCGCCCGCGCAGTCTATGCGGCGGAGGCGCGGCCCGGCGATGTGCTGCCGGCATGGTCCGACCGATTCGGCCATGGATGAAGACCGGCTTTATCGCGATGCCGCGCTGGCCCGGTTCTACGATCTCGACAACGGCTGGACGGACGACCGCAGCTTCTGTCTGAACATGGCTCGCGGGTGCGCCTCCGTGCTTGATCTCGGCTGTGGCACTGGCGAGCTCGCGATCCGGATCGCAGGCGATTACCACACTGCCGTCACCGCGGTCGATCCCGCCCTCGCGATGTTGAATCTCGCGCGGTCCAAGCGGGGCGCGGGCCGGGTCACGTGGGTGGAGGCGGACGCCCGAGACCTCGACCTCGGGCGCAGCTTCGATCTGATCGTGATGACCGGCCACGCATTCCAATCTCTGCTGTCCGAACGGGATCGCGCAGCGTGCCTAACCGCCTTCGCACGACACCTCGCGCCGGAGGGGCGGTTCATCTTCGACAGCCGCAATCCCGCCCGGTGCGAATGGCGCGAATGGCGGCCCGCCCTCTCCCGCCGCGAGATCGCCGATCCTGAATTCGGCTCCGTCGCCGCCTGGAACGATGTTGCCTGGGATTCGGCTAACTACATTGCGACCTACGAAACCGTCTATCTTGTGACGTCGGATGGCCACGAATTCCGCGCCTCGTCGCAGATCGCCTTTCCGTCGCTGAAGGAGCTCAAGCGGCTGATTGCTGCGGCCGGACTCACCGTCGACACTTGGTTCGGCGACTGGACCGGCGCGCCGCTTGCCGCAGACAGCGCCGAGTTCATTCCGCTCGGGCGTCGCGCGTGAGAGTCAGCCGAGAAGCGCGCTCAGAAGCGGGCTAGCCGCGTCCTCCAGCCCTTCGATCACGTCGAAATGATGCTTGCCGGGATCGATGGTGACGGGGCAGGCCCAGGCATTTCCGAGCCGCCGCGCCTGGTCGAGGAAGACTGGCCGCTCATCTCCACCGACCCAGATGTGGACGGGAAGGCCCGGGCGGCGCGCCAGAAGTGCCGGGCTCTCGGCCCGCGCCTCGGCCGCGTCAAGCCTCAGCTCGTCGTTCATCGTCGTCTCCATGAGCGGGCGCAGGTCCGAGAGCGGCGAAATGGGCGCGACGCGACGCAGGTGCTCTGCCACGTCGCCGGGCAGTTTGAGACCCAGGCAGGCTATCCGTGCGGCCAGATGGCCGCCGGCGGAATGGCCCGCAACGACAATGGGCCCCGCGACTTCAGTCGCCACCACACCGAGCGCCGCCGCGATCTCGGCCGTCATCGCTGAAATCTTCGCTGCGGGCGCGAGCGTGTAGGCCGGCATCGCCACTGCCCAGCCGTGCGCGAGAGCGCCCTGGGCGAGGTGCGAGAAATCGCGCGGCCCGAAACGCAGCCAGTAGCCGCCATGAATGAAGACCAGAAGGCCCTCCGGCACATCGGCGGGCAGGAAAAGGTCGAACCAGTTCGCCCCTGACCCGCCATAACTCAGGCCGAGCCGCGCCCGGTCGCCGAGGCTGTCGCGAAACTCTGCCGCCTTTGCCGCCCAGCGCGGCGGATAACCGGCGCCTCCGGGAATATGCTTTGCATTCTCGAATGCCTCGTCATATCTCATGCCCGACATCCTCTCGTCTTGTGGCGGTTCTGGACATTCGCCCGGTCCCGTGCATTTGATCAAATTTCAAACTTAGGGGGATTCCCATGCTTGATACCGCTACCGATCTCCGCTCGCTCCTGAAAGACCCCTCGCTTCTGGTTACAAAGGCCTATGTCGCCGGGCAATGGATTGATGCTGACGACGGCACGAGCTTTGAGGTCACCAATCCGGCGCGAGGCGACGTCATCTGTTCCGTACCCGATCTCAGCCGCGTCGAAACCGCCCGTGCCATCGAGGCGGCTGCCGCAGCGCAGAAGGACTGGGCGGCGCGCACCGGCAAGGACCGCGCAGGCGTCCTGCGCAAGTGGCACGATCTCATGGTCGCCAACGCCGACGACCTGGGCGCGATCCTGACGGCCGAGATGGGCAAGCCCTTGGCCGAAGCGAAGGGCGAGATTCTCTACGGCGCCTCCTTCGTCGAATGGTTCGCGGAGGAGGCCAAGCGCGTCTACGGCGAGACCATCCCCGGCCATCAGCCTGACAAGCGGATCACAGTGATTAGGCAGCCGATCGGGGTCGCGGCCTCGATCACGCCGTGGAACTTCCCGAACGCCATGATCGCGCGGAAGGTCGCGCCCGCGCTCGCCGTCGGCTGCGGCTTTGTCGCACGGCCCGCGGCCGAGACGCCGCTCTCGGCACTCGCCATGGCGGTGCTGGCCGACCGCGCGGGCATTCCCGCGGGGCTCATTTCGGTTATCACATCGAAGAAATCCTCAGAGATCGGCAAGGAATTCTGCGAGAACCCGATCGTCCGAAAACTGACCTTCACCGGCTCGACCGAAGTCGGTCGCATTCTCCTGCGTCAGGCGGCCGACCAGGTCATGAAATGCTCGATGGAGCTTGGCGGCAATGCGCCTTTCATCGTCTTCGACGACGCCGATCTCGACGCGGCGGTCGAGGGCGCCATGATTTCCAAGTTCCGCAACAACGGTCAGACCTGCGTCTGCGCGAACCGGATCTACGTGCAGGCGGGCGTCTATGACGAATTCGCCCGCAAGTTGGCCGAGGCGGTGGCGAAGCTCAATGTCGGCGACGGATTGCAGGAAGGCGTGACCACTGGCCCGCTGATCAACGATTCGGCCGTCGCCAAGGTCGAGGAGCATCTGGCCGACGCGCTGGCGGGTGGCGGCAACGTCCTGACGGGCGGCAAGCGTCACACGCTTGGCGGCACGTTCTTCGAGCCAACCGTGGTGACGGGGGTCACGCAAGAGATGAAGGTTTCCACCGAAGAAACCTTCGGGCCGCTCGCGCCGCTGTTCAAGTTCGAGACCGAGGAAGAGGCGATCCGGCTCGCCAACGACACGATCTTCGGCCTCGCCTCGTATTTCTATGCCCGCGATATCGGCCGCATCACGCGGGTGCAGGAGGGATTGGAATACGGCATGGTGGGCGTAAACACTGGCCTCATCTCCACCGAGGTCGCGCCCTTCGGCGGCGTGAAGCAGTCAGGCCTCGGTCGCGAAGGTTCGCGCCATGGGGTCGAGGACTACCTCGAGATGAAGTACATCTGTCTGTCGGTCTGAGGGGCCGGAACGACTTGGCGAGCGGGTGCACGTAAAAGAAGCCACCCGCTTTGCCTTTGATCTATCCACGGACGATATTGGTCCGGATCGCGGGCAACGTTGCCTTGCGTTTGTTGCACAGGATTCCTTGCCCGACCCGAAGCTGGGCTGGGATGGTCGCATTATCGCGCGGCTGTATCGGCCGCCGCTTCGTGACGCGCTATTCCGATAACACCGGTCTTTCGCCGTTACTGGCTCTCCGGGTTCACTCCCTGGCGGCGCTCCGTCTCAGATAACGAGGCTCAGCAGCCGATGATCTCGGTGGCGATGCCATGCCCCAGAGCGTCTTCGGCCGTAAGCAGGCGGTGCCCCAGCTTGAGTTCACGGACCTCGTCCTTGGTAAGCTTTGTACGGTGGGCCAAAATGTTGATCGAACGTTCTTCGGTCTTCTCCCACCGTTCCGGGAAGCTGTTGAGCTCAGTCCTGTCGTTTGAACTGGCCACTACCCTGAGCGTGACGGGGTGTATCTGCATCGTGCTGCTGCAGCTGATGTTCCGGGTTGCGCCGGCGAGGAACACGTACACGGCCGCCGAGTGGCTGTTGCCGTAGACGGTCGTGGTCAGCCTGTTCTGTGTGTCTGCGATCCGAAGCGCTTCGTAGACGCCGTGCGCCGTCGTCGGGCTGCCGCCGGGTGAATTGATGACGATCTCTTGGGAGAAGCCGCCTTCCAGGCAGGGGATGACCGTATCGAAGATTTTGCCGGTTAGACCCCAGTCGACCTTGTCATCGAGCACAAATCGCTTGTGTTTTCCGGTGCACTTGAGCTTGTCGCCCTCGTCCACCTTGGTCGTTTCAATGGCCGGAATCGCCGTTGTCGCTTCTCCGGCAAACCAGTCGATAGTGAGCGTACCGAGAAGCACTACTGAAAGTGCGGCTACAAGCTTTTTCATCGTCTCCCCCGCCGAACAGGACAGGTACCCCAAAAATCAAGAGACTACGGCTCTGTCGAGCCATGTTTTCGGGCTCAAACTCTGCTTTCTTGACGGTCCTACATAACCAGCAAAAGCCGCCCAAAATATGGCTGGGAATAAGGCCATATTGCGGTTCGAGCTGTTGTTTCGCTGTGATGAGTGAAACTTTAGCCGTCCGTCTGCGCCGCTTCGGCGTCGCACGGCTGACGAACAATCTCATCGAGCATCCGAAGCCGGTGTTCTCAAGATGCCAACCCCCATGCCTGTAATGTGGACCGGACCGACATGGCCATGCGACGTGACCAATAAGAAAAGCCCCGCCGAAGCGGGGCCTGAGCGCGACGCAGGCCCGGCGGCACGGATGGGTGGGGGCTGTTGACCGCACCGCCGGAACCTAGCGTTGTCGCTGCGGCAATGCATCGCCCATGATCGCGGCGGCGCTGCGGACAGAAGGCGACGGTGGCGAGGTGTTTTCGCGGCGTGAAGCGGGCAGGCTTGATTTGCCGCGAAACGGCGATAACATCTTTTCCATGACGGTCCAGCCACCGCCTCCCTTCCGTGCCCATCCCCACCCGCAGGAGCAGGTCTCCTTCAACCGTGCAGAACTTGGTCTGATACTGGGGCTCTACGGTCGCATGGTCGCGGCTGGCGAGTGGCGCGACTACGCGCTGTCGTTTCTGCGCGACATGGCCGTGTTCGCGGTCTTCCGCCGCGCCGCGGAGTTCCCAATCTACCGGATCGAGAAGCGGCCGCGGCTGAGGAACCGCCAAGGAATGTATGCCGTCATCGGCATGGACGGGCGGATCCTGAAGCGCGGGCATGAGCTACCGGTCGTCCTGCGCGTTCTTGAACGCCAGCTGATCCGGCCTGTGAACTGACCTTCGGCAGAATGGTCCATTCGACGTTCAAAGACGCCTAACGATGCGCACCTGCCCCTCGCCCTGTGCTTCGATGCGCGCAATGGCCGCGCCGATCCCTTCCAGCCGCACTGCCATGTGATGGGCGTTGGCATGGATGAGCGTGTCAGCACTCATTGCCATCGCGACATGACCCTTCCAGAAGATCAGATCACCCCTGACCGGCGGCGCGCCCGCGGGCAGTGCACGTCCGAGCGCCTCCTCCTGCAGATCGCTGTCGCCCGGACAAGCTATCCCGCAAGCGAGAAGCGCAGCCTGAACGAGACCGGAACAATCGATGCCCGAGCGGGAATTCCCGCCCCAGAGATACGGCGTTCCGATCAGGCTTTCAGCGACCGCCGCGGGGTCGTCCGCTCTCTCGCCCTCGCGCCCGAGATGGACGCGCGGCGCGAAGCGGCCGTCGTCGGTCTCGACGAACCGCTCGTGCTCCGCCCGGGCGGTGAGCCTTGCGCCAAGGCTCAACATCGCGAGGTCGCGCGACTTCATGTCGGGCGCTTCGTAAAGATGCGTTGCCGGCGCACTGACCCAATGCGTGGCCGCGCCGTCGGTACCGAGCGCCTCTTCCGCAACATAGCCACAGTAGCCGTCCTTCGCCGCCTGGAGGAACGCCCAGCCGGCCCGCCGTTCGAGAATGCGCGCGCGGTCGCCGAACAAAAGCTGCCGGTCGCGCTTGCCCTCTGGCGCGTCTAGAATATCGGCGACGGACAGCGCGATCCGCGCGTGCTCCCCCTCCACGAAGCGATCAGCCTTGACGAGGCCCTGGAGCGAGACATGGGCCACGCGCCCGTTCGCGGGCGTTATCCTCCGGTCGTTCACGCGCCGACGATCCCCGGCAGCGCAGCGAGGATCGCGCGCGCGCCTTGACCGACACCGCCCTTGGGCCGCGCCGGCTCGGCCTTCGGCTGCCAGCCGTAGATGTCGAAATGGACGTATCGCGAGGTTCCGGTCACGAAGCGCCTGAGGAAAAGCGCGGCGGTGATGGACCCCGCCATCCCCCCCGCAGGCGCATTGTCGAGATCGGCTATCGTGGGTTCGATCAACGCCTCGTAGGGCGTCCAGAACGGCATCCGCCATACCGGATCTGCCACCGCCGCGCCCGCGGCGAGGATCGCTCCGGCAATGGCTTCGTCATCGCAGTAGAAGGGCGCGAGGTCGGGGCCGACGGCGACCCGGGCCGCGCCTGTGAGCGTCGCCATCGACACGATCAGGTCGGGAACTTCTTCATCTGCGAACGCGAGTGCATCGGCCAGCACCAAACGCCCCTCGGCATCGGTGTTGTTGACCTCAACCGTCAGCCCTTTGCGGCTCGTCAGGACATCCTGCGGCCGGAAGGCATTGCCCGAGACCGCGTTCTCCACCGCGGGGATCAGGATGCGCAGCCTGAGCTTCAACCCTAGCGCCATGATCATTCGCGCGAGGCCGAGGACTGTTGCCGCCCCGCCCATGTCCTTTTTCATCAGCCCCATCGAGAGCGCCGGCTTGATATCGAGCCCGCCGGTGTCGAAGCACACGCCTTTGCCGACGAGCGTCAGGCGAGGCCCCTCGGTGCCCCAGCGCATGTCGATGAGCCTCGGCGCCCGATCCGAGGCGCGACCAACCGCATGGATCATGGGAAAACCCTCGGTCAGCAGGTCATCGCCCCGGATGACGCGCGCCTCGGCGCCGAAGCCTTTTGCAAGCTCCGTGGCCGCCGCCTCCAACTCGGCGGGTCCCATGTCAGAGGCGGGCGTGTTGATCAGGTCGCGCGTCAGCGCCTCGCCCTCGGCGATGGCGCATATAAGGTCGGCGTCTACGCCAGCGGGCGGGACCAGCCGCGCGGCGGAGGGCTTCGCCGACTTGTAGCGCGTGAACCGATACTGCGCGAGCAGCCAACCGAGCGCGCTTTCCTCCGCCCCCGCCGCCGCGACGTCGCCTTCGAGCCGCCAGTCACCCTCGGGCAGTTCGCCCAGGGCGCGGGCGACGTGAAACCGCCCGCGCGCGCGGTCCGCCGCGTTGCCGAGGCCGAACGCGGCGCCCGACGGCGCGCCGCCCTCGCCCGGCAGCAGGACGAGCTTGCCTAGTGCGCCCTGGAACCCGGCGGCATCCAGCCACGCCCGTTCGGCCGCCGTGCGCCCCGCCAAAAAGCCGGCCGCGCTATCGGCCTCGACCAGATGAAGCGGGCGGGTCGTGGCGGAGGCTTCGGCGAAGGAAAGCGGCATGTCGGACCCCGGTCTGTTTGCGGGGTCAGACTAGCGGTCCAACCGCTATCCGCAAGGCCCTCAGATCGTCATGTCACGCAGGTCCCACACCGCGGTCAGAGAGCGGTCCCCGATCCGGACGAGCCGCGCGAGCGTTGCCGCCTGTGCGACGGCCTCGCCCGCCGCGCTTGTAGTCAACACGTCGCCGGCCACGCTCGCGAAACTTGTCATCCCGATCTGTTCCGCGACCTTGATCAGCAGACGCGCCGCCCGCGCGACACCGGCCGCATTGCGCTCGTCGGCATGGCGCTGGATCTCGCTCAGCCGTGCCGCCAGTTCCTCCATCGCCCGCGCGACGATCTGCTCGGCGCCCGTCTCGCCCAGTTCGGCATACAAAGCCACGAGACAGTCCGGGTTCAGCCGAACCCCTTCCTCGTGGCGCAAAACTGCAAGTTTCGCCACCCATCACCCTCCAGCATCGCGCCCCACGCGCCAGTGCATCGTGACCGCCGCGCCTCAAGAAAATCTTGCCAGCCAAGGCAAAAATCCCTCGAATTCGAACAGCAGTGCCAGTAAGGGGGTGCGCGGACTGAACGCGAGGCGAGCAAGATGGAACATGCAAAGCCGCTGCCGACCTACTTGGTGCACCGCTACCATGGGTGGAAGGCGACGACGTGGGCCGAGAATAGCGCTTGGTACCGGCGCCTCGCAGCCGAGGGCCAGCGTCCGCGCGCGATGGTGATTTCCTGTTGCGACAGCCGCGTCCACGTCACCTCGATCTTCGGCGCGGATCAGGGCGAGTTCTTCATCCACCGCAACATCGCGAGTCTCGTGCCGCCGCACAACCCGGACGGCGAGCATCACGGCACCTCGGCGGCGGTGGAATATGCCGTCACCACGCTGAAAGTCGCGCATATGATCGTGGTGGGCCACTCCTATTGCGGCGGCGTGCAGGGCTGCCACGACATGTGCACCGGACAGGCGCCCGCTCTCGAGGAGAAGACGAGCTTCGTCGGCCGCTGGATGGACATACTGCGCCCCGGCTTCGAACGCGTGAAGGACCTGCCCGAAGCCGAACGTCTCCGTGCGCTCGAGAAAGAGGCGGTGCTCGTCAGCCTCGAGAACCTAATGACCTTCCCCTGGCTGCGCACCGCCGTCGAAGCCGGCGAGATGACGCTTCACGGTCTTTGGAACGATATCGGCGAGGGTGGATTGGAACAGTACGATCCCGGATCGGGCAAGTTCGTGCCGATCTGACTGTGCGGCCCCAGGTCGGGAATATTTTGGCCGGACCATTGCGTGTGTGGCGGATCGCTTTATGTAGCGCCAAAACCTGACTCGGAGGACGCATGGACGCCATTCTTTCCGTGATGGCGCAGAACCTCGTCTCGCCCATCATCCTAAGCTTCGCGCTGGGGCTTCTCGCCGCCGTCGCACGGTCGAGCCTCTCGGTTCCTGAGGCCGCCGCGAAGGCGCTGTCGATCTATCTTCTCTTCGCCATCGGCTTCAAGGGCGGCGCGAGCGTCGCCGCGCACGGGCTCGACTGGACGCTCGGGTTCGCGCTCATCGCGGGCCTTGCGCTCAGCTTGGTGATTCCGGTCATCGCCTTCGCGCTCCTGCGCGGTCTCACGCGCCTTTCCGCGGTCGACGCGGCGGCGGTCGCGGGCCACTACGGTTCGATCTCGATCGTCACCTTCGTCTCGGCGACCGCGATCCTCACCAGCCGCGCGATCGGCCACGAAGGCTATATGGTCGCCGTCGCCGCCGCGATGGAGGCGCCCGCCATCGTCGCCGCCCTCTGGCTCGCGGCGCGGTCGGGAACCGGCGTGAAGATGGACTGGGAACTCTGGCGCGAAGTCCTGCTCAATGGCTCGATCGTGCTTCTCGTCGGCGCTTTCGTGATCGGCGCGATTACCGGCGAGCGCGGGCTAGCCGAAATCGAGAGCTTCATCGTCTCGCCGTTCAAGGGGGTGCTCTGCCTCTTCCTTCTGGACATGGGACTCGTCGCGGGGCGCGGGCTGAAACAGGCGCGCGGCGTCCTCTCCGGCGGCGCCGTCGTCTTCGCGGTTCTCATGCCGCTCGTCGGCGCAGCGCTCGCGCTGCCTGTGGGCATGGTGCTCGGCCTCAGCGCGGGCGGCGTGGCGCTTTTCATGACGCTCGCCGCCTCGGCCTCCTACATCGCCGTGCCCGCCGCGATGCGGGTGGCGCTGCCCGAGGCCAATCCCTCAATCTACCTGACGCTCTCGCTCGGCGTCACCTTCCCGTTCAACCTCGCGCTCGGCATCCCGCTCTACGTCACGGTGGCCGAGCGCCTCAGCGGAGGCTGACCATGCAGACACACAAGGCCAAACGCGTCGAGATCATCATCGAAGCGCCGCTCGAGCGCCGCCTGACCGACGCGATCACCGCCGCGGACGTATCCGGCTTCACCATCCTGCCGGTGCGCGGCGGGTCCGGCCGCTCGGGCCGCTGGAGCCGCGAGGGTCAGGTCTCGACCGCGGGAGGCATGGTCGCCGTCGTCTGCATCATCCGGCCCGAGCGTCTGGACACGCTGCTCGAAGCGGCTTTCTCGGTGGTCGAACGCCACATCGGCGTGGTTTCGGTCACCGATTGCGAGGTGCTCCGCGCCGAGCGGTTCTGAGGCGCCGCGCCGGTCGCCACAAAGTGAGTGCCGGCGCGCCCTTCTGCGTGCTAGCTTGGGCCGGCCTGACGAAGGAGGTCCGCGCCATGATTGAAACTCCCCGCCGCGCATCTCTCGCGGCCGCCGCAGTTGCCGCGCTGATGTTCTCTTGCCTACCCGCTCTCTCTGCCGGCAGCGGCGGCAGCGACAGCGCGACGAACACTTCTCGCCCGAACTATGCGGAAGCCCAAGCCGCCGTCGATTCCGGCAGCTACGTCCAGGCCCTCAGGATACTCGCCGGCGTAGTGAAGGCTGAACCGCGCAATGCCGATGCCTGGAACCTGATGGGCTATGCAAGCCGAAAGATGAACCGGCTGGACGAAGCCGACCGCTACTACGCAACGGCGCTTAGAATCGATCCCCGGCATATGGGCGCGCTGGAGTATCAGGGCGAGCTGTTCCTCGAGCGCGGCGACGTCGACCGCGCGCGGCAGAACCTGAGCATGCTGCGCGGGCTTTGCCGGACCTGCGATGAATATAAGGACCTGATCGCTGCCTTCGACGCAGCCGGGCAAAGCTGACGCGGTTCACGGAACCCGGGACAGGCCATCGAAGTTTATCGCCAAGCGCGGTCGCCGGTCCTCCGGCGCCGCGGCCCGCGCCGACGGGGGTCGTCGCTTATGGACGCATCTGTGTGATCGCCAATCCGGGGTCGGGACAGAACCGCCGTGATTCAGAAGCCATCACCCGCGCGATGGAGGTCTTTGGCCGCCGCTCCCGCCTTCGCCGCTGGAAGCCCGGGACCGACCCGCGGACGCCTGTCGAGCAGGCAATACGTCTAACCGTTTCGCATGGAAGCGCGGCCGCATGTCGGGCCATTTCCACACGGCGCAGGCCGAAGCCGAGCGCGCTGATGCGCACCTGCGGTCGTGTAATCCGGTCGCCGCAACGTGACCGGCTGGTGCGGCAGTACCGTGCTATCGTCGGCCTCGAACCGACGCGAGACCTGTCATGCCTCTCCGCCGCACGCCGTTCCTCGTGGCGCTTCTCGCCTGTGCCGCGTCATTGCACTCCGCCCCGTCGCTCGCGGTCGGCGGCAGCTACTACGGCGGCAGCCACAATGACACGCCGCGCCAGGCCGCACCGAGCTATACGCGCGCCGAGTCCTATGTCGCGCAACGCGACTACGACGCCGCGACACGCGAACTCAGCGCACTGGTGCAGGCCGAGCCGCGGAACGCCGATGCCTGGAACCTTCTGGGCTATTCCAGCCGCCGGCTGCGCAACTACGTCGCCGCCGATGCGGCGTATGCGCGGGCGCTGGACCTGAATCCCAACCATCTCGGCGCACTGGAGTACCAGGGCGAACTGTTCATCCTCATGCGCCGCTACGATGCGGCCAAAGCCAATCTGACGCGGCTCTTCGACCTTTGCGGCGCATGCGAGGAACATGGCGATCTTCAACAGGCGCTTGTTCGCGCCGGCCAATCAGCGACCGGCGCGAAGCGCCTCAAGGCGCCCGGGTCCTAACCCTCAGCCCTTCTTCAGGCAGCGATTGCCAAGCGTCTCGGCGATCTGCACCGCGTTCAGCGCCGCGCCCTTGCGCAGGTTGTCCGACACGCACCACAGGTTCAGACCGTTCTCGATGGTCGAATCCTGCCGGATGCGGCTGATGAAGGTCGCGTAGTCACCGACGCATTCGATTGGCGTGACGTAGCCGCCGTTCTCACGCTTGTCGACGACCATGACGCCCGGCGCCTCGCGCAGGATGTCGCGCGCCTCGTCCTCGTCGAGGAAATCCTCGAACTCGATGTTCACCGCCTCGGAATGGCCGACGAAGACCGGCACGCGGACGCAGGTCGCGGTGATCTTGATCTTCGGATCGACGATCTTCTTCGTCTCGGCGACCATCTTCCACTCTTCCTTGGTCTGGCCGTCCTCCATGAAGACGTCAATGTGCGGGATCACGTTGAAGGCGATCTGCTTGGTGAACTTCTTGGGCTGGTGCTCTTCGGTCGGATTGTAGATCGACTTGGTTTGGTCCCAAAGCTCGTCGATGCCTTCCTTTCCGGCACCCGACACTGACTGATAGGTCGAGACGACGACGCGCTTGATCTTCGCGCGGTCGTGCAAGGGCTTAAGCGCGACCACCATCTGTGCGGTCGAGCAGTTGGGGTTTGCGATGATGTTCTTGGTCTTGTACCGCTCGACGGCCTCGGGGTTCACCTCCGGCACCACGAGCGGGATCTCCGGGTCGTAGCGGTAGAGCGAGGAATTGTCGATCACGACGCAGCCCTGCTTGGCCGCGATCGGCGCGTATTTCTTCGTGGCGTCCGAGCCGATGGCGAACAAGGCGATGTCCCATCCGGTGAAGTCGAAACCCTCGATATCCTTGGTTTTCAGGGTCTTATCGCCAAAGCTGACTTCAGTGCCGAGCGACTTGCGGCTGGCAAGCGCTGCGATCTCGTCGACAGGGAATTCCCGTTCGGCGAGGATGTTCAGCATTTCGCGGCCCACATTCCCCGTGGCGCCGGCGACAACCACCTTGTAGCCCATTGAGGTCTCCTATCACTATGGACGAGGCCCCATATCCGATCGGTGAGAACAAGGAAAGTCCTCCCGATGCCGCGGCGCAGAAAAGCCATGGGGGCCGCGGGCTGGCAAACTCTCCGTCGCGCGACGCGTCCCGATTGCAGCGTATGTTCCAGCGTCGTGCCGATTACGCCCCGGCCAGAGTGATCCGCGCATCGCGCACCATCAGATCCTCCACGAACGCACGTTCGGCGTTGAAGTCGTGCGGAACCTGATCGGCGCTGCGCGAGCCGGTCAGCGACAGCGAGGAGAAAAAGTCGAAGCCGTGCAGCCTGAGCGAGGCGAGCCCGCTCATCGCCAGAAGGTCGATCATCATCAATCCCGTCGTCGGCGGCGCCCGGAGCCCAGCACGCAGGCGCGTGAACTCGGAAACCGGATGAAGGTAGAACCCCGTGGAGGTCGCCACCGGCCAAGGCAGGCGCTTGCGCTTGTGCGACATCCAAAGGATGCGTTTGGGCCGGATCCGGTCGAGATCCTCGGGCCCGATCGAGGTGGCGAGCGCAAGCCAGTCGGTTCGCCTACCATGCGTACGCGACGCGGGCATCGGTGCACGGTTGATCCGGATCACCAGATCGGCCGCGTCTATCTCGATCCCCTCGGCCCGGTCTGCGAGCGACCGCGCATTGCCGACCAAAGCCACGCGCTTGTCCCGAAGCTGCGCCATCAGGTCAGCCCGCGGCACCGACATTGCGACAAGCGGCCTCTCCCGCCTGAGTGTCCGTGCGAGATAAAAACCGGCCCGTGTCACCAGCGCTCTCCCTCCAGAAGGCGGCGATAGACGTCCACTATAGCCGCCGCCTCGCGCTCAATACTGAATTTCTCGCGCACGCGCGCCAGCGACGCCTCGCCCGCCTTCATGCGCAGCTCCGCGTCGTCAAGATAAGGCGCGGCCGCCGCCGCAATGGCAGGAATATCGCCGGCAGGCACCAGCGCCCCGGTCTCGCCCTGCACGACGATCTCCTCGAAGGCGCCGACCCGCGTCGCCACGACTGGCACGCCGCATGCCATCGCCTCGATCGGCGTCAGCCCGAACCCCTCCCAGCGCTGAGGCGCGACATAGAGATCGAGAGCGCGGTACCAGTCCGCCATCGCGTGCACCGGCACTTCGGGCAGGAAGCGGATGCGCTCAGAGAGCCCTGCCGCCGCGACCTTCTCCTTCAGCCCGGTCAGGAACCCCTCATGCCCCTCGGTCGCGCGGCCCATCACCAGCGCAGTCACATCCGGCCGTTCCGGCAGCAGAGAGAAGGCGGCCTCGACGAAGGCATCCGTGCCCTTTTGCGCCCGGATACGGCCATAGCAACCAAGGATCATGTGGTCTTCCGGCAACCCCAGCTTCCGCCGCACAGCCGCGCGGTCCCCAGCCGGTGAGAATCCCTTGGTGTCGATTCCGTGCAGAATCACGACTGGCGCGCGCTCGAGATAAGCGGCAGACTTGTTCGACGTGGCGATCAAGCCATCCATCTGGCCGATCAGCCACCGGCTATAGCCGGTGTGTCTGCGCTGCGAGGCAGAGGTGAACAAGAGACTCAGCCGCCGCCGGAAGAGCCCGCGAAGCACGATCCCCAGAAGCATCTCGATATTGCGCCGGGCGTGCCACACTCTCTCCCGGTCGCGCGGCAGAACGAAGCACCGCGAGAGCGGAATGTGCGGCACGTGGTCCGGCAGACCCGGTCCGCTGGCCACGATGCCGATCAGTTTTGACTGCAACGGCACCAGCCGCACGATCGTCGCCGTCACGCCCGACAGCCGCCGCTTCAGGTTCGGCGCGATCACCTCGGTGGCGTCGATGTCGGGGGCCATGCTCTCTCCTCCGGCCCGATGGTTAGCCGAAGCGGCAGGGCAAGGCTAGTCCACGGAGGCACGGCTGAAGAGGTAGAGCGCCACACCGATCAGCAATGGCACGAGGAAGAAGAGAAAGAGCGCGCTGAACGATGTCTCCGGGGCCAACGCCCCCGACGCGACGGTCCGGTGGAAGGGGCCCGACGCGAATTGCAGAACCCCCGCGCCGCCGATGCCGAACATGTTCATGAACGTCACGCCGCGCCCGATCAGATGCGGCGGAAAGAACGCCCTTCCATGCGCCATGATGACCGGAAAAGACGCCCCAAAGAGCCCGAGCGCCGCAAGCAGCGCCGTCGCGGTCCAGAACCCGGCGGAGGGGATAGCCGCGAGCGCGGCAAGGCAGATCGCGGCCAGCATGTTGCCCGCGACGACCACCCATTTCCGCGTCCGGAATACCCTGTCGAGCGGCCCGTAGACGAAACTGCCCGCAACCATCGCGAGCGCCATAACGAGCGTTGAGCGACCGATCGCAAGCGCGTCCGCGCCGAAGACCTCCGCGAGATATGGTCCCGCCCACAGACCCCTTATCGCCGCCGCCGGCGCGTAGGCGACCGCCATCAGTGGGAGGAGCGCCCAGAACCCCGGGAGGCGCAAGAGATCGCGCACCGATCCGCGCCCCCCGCTCGGCGCTTCGAGCCGGTCGGGGTCGCGCACGAAGAGGTAGAGCGCGAGCGCGACGCCCGCCGTGACCACCGCGAGCCCGAACAGCGTTTCGCGCCAGCCGACCGCTTCGACAAGCCAGGCGAGCGGCGCGGCGCCGAGAATGTTGCCGAGTGATCCCGCACCGATCATCGCGCCGGCCAATGTTCCGAACAGCTCCGGCTGGTAGATTCGCGCGAAGATGTAATAGGAAGCCATGAGCACGGGCGAGCAGCCGATCCCGATCAGCGCCATCGCGAGATGGACCGCCACCGGGCCGTCCGCGAGAGCGAAGACCAGCGCGCCGCCCCCCCCGCCGAGGCCGAGCAGGACCGACGCCGTCATCCTCGGCCCGAGCCGGTCGAGCGCGGCGCCGACCGGCATCTGCATCAGCGCGAAGACCAGGAACCATATGCCCGAGGACAGCGCGAGGTCACTCGGCTGTGCCCCTATTTCCGCGCCAAGGACCGGCGTGAGCACCGCGAGGAAGGCGCGGTAGAACTGGCTGAGCACATAGCCCGCCACCAGAACCATCAATCCCGCCCGCATTGCCCCG
Organism: Defluviimonas aquaemixtae; assembly: GCF_900302475.1. Classification (NCBI taxonomy): domain Bacteria; kingdom Pseudomonadati; phylum Pseudomonadota; class Alphaproteobacteria; order Rhodobacterales; family Paracoccaceae; genus Albidovulum; species Albidovulum aquaemixtae. The sequence continues at coordinate 456,923 of NZ_OMOQ01000003.1, read as the reverse complement.
CCCCTCGCTCGAACGGCGAGACCCTGCGTCAGAAGCCATGCGCACGCAAGTCCGCATCGAAGCCACTCGGCCCGCTTGGATCGAACCGCCGCCTGCGCTACTGATCCGCCATGCGCGCCTTCCTCGCCATCCCGCTGCCCGACGCGGTCGCCGACGCGCTCGAGGATCTACAGGCCGAGCTTCCCGTCGGCCGCATCGTGCCGCGCGAGAACCTGCACCTCACGCTCGCGTTTCTTGGCGAGGAGCCCGAGGGCGTGATCGAAAGCGTCCACGAGGCGCTTCTGCAATTCCGCGCGAACGTATTCGATCTCGAGCTTGCCGGGCTCGGCACACTTGGCGGACGCGCTCCGGCGATCCTTCACATCGCGGCTGCGCGCAGCGGGTCACTCCGCGACCTTCACGTACGTCTCCGGAACCGGATACACGGCACGGGTCTGATGCTCGCGCGGGAACGGTTCGCGCCGCATGTGACGCTCGCCCGGTTTCGACGCAACATCTCATCGAGCGACCTCGCGCGGCTCGGCCACTTCCTAGCCTTGCGCGCCGACACCCGGCTCGCGCCCTTCCCGGTCGCGCATTTCTCGCTCTTCCGCTCGATGCTCGGCTCCGGACCGCCGGTCTACGAGGAGCTTGCGCGCTACCCGCTCGAAGTGTCGGGCGCGAGCGACGCGCCGTAGTGCCGTAACCGCTTCTTCATTGCGAAAATGCCTCCGCCGGAAGCAGCCCGAGGGCCCGGCGCCCGCCGCGCCGGGCCCGAAAGGAATGGCGCGCCCGGAAACGGGCGCTCAATTAGGCACTGAAAGATTCGGAAGGTCGGGAATTGGTCGGAGCGAGAGGATTCGAACCTCCGACCCCCTGCTCCCGAAGCAGGTGCGCTACCAGGCTGCGCTACGCTCCGACCGTGGCGTGCGGGTTAGCGATTCCCACACGGTTTGGCAAGGGGGCAGTCGCCGCTGGCGGGCCGTCATTCTGCCGCCTTGAGCCGCCCGCGCAGGACGCGCTGCAACACGCTCGACCGCGGTGTGGTCACGGTCTCGTTGCGCCCGCGCGTCTCGGTCACCGGGCGGTGCTCCGACGCGCCCGCGCGACTTTCGCGGAAAACGATGTAGAGACCCGAGGCGATGATCACCGCCGCACCGATCACGGTCGCGCGGTCTAGGCGCTCGGAGAACAGAAAGTAGCCGTAGCCGGTCGCCCAGAGTATCTGCGAGTACTGCATCGGCGCCACGACCACCGCCTCGCCCGCCCGATAAGCGAGGATCACGAGGAACGAGCCGATCAGGCCGAAGACCGCGATCACGCCAAGAAGCCCCAGATGCTCTACTGGCATCGGCCGATACACGAAGGGCAGCACGAGACCCATCGCGAGGAAACTCCCCATCATCGGAAACATCAAGAGCACGACCGAGCGTTCGTCGGCACCGATCTTGCGCACGATGACCGAAGCCGTCGCGCCGCAGATCGCCGCCGCGAGCGCCGCCAGATGTCCCATCGAGAGATCCGCCTCTCCCGGCCGCATCACGATCAGGACGCCGATCAGCCCGACGATCACCGCCGCCCAGCGCCGGAACCGCACAGTCTCGCCAAGGATCGGGATGGCGAGGACCGTGATCAACAGGGGCGACGCGAACAGGATTACGTAGACCTGCGCGAGGGGCAGCGTCGAAAATGCGTAGAAGGCCGACACGCCGGTAACCACCGTGCAGCCCGTACGCAGGAGAACCCACCACGGATGGCGCGGGCGCAGGCTCGCCTCTTTCGCATCGTAAAGCAGGATGACCGAGACGAGAGGAAAGCTCAGAAGCGCGGCGAAGAACACGATCTGGACCGGGGAATAGGTCGCGCCGAGCGTTTTGACGACGACGTCATGGGTCGCGAAAATGCCCATCGCCGCCAGCGCCAGAAGCACCCCGCGTATGTTGTTCTGGACGACTTCAGCCATGTTCGGTCTCCCCGGCGACGCGCGCCTCTAATTGCCCGGCAGCCCGGAATTGACAAGTGGCCGGGGCGTATTTCGCCGCGGCGGAGGCGGCATGCAGGGCGGCATTCTCATACTTCCGGGCAAAATCGGCATGCTTCTGATGACGAATGCCCTCGGCCGTCTTGCGAGCCGCCAGACCCGGGCCGCGCTCGGGCGTCTGACGACCTCACCGGCGACGGACGCCGTTGCGGGGGCTGCGACGACCGCCGACATCCAGTCGTCGAGCGCCACTATGCTGATGACGATCGGCTACGTGGGCGCCGGACCGCCGACCTTTCCGCAGGCAGTGGGCGTGCTCTTCGGCGCGAATGTCGGCACGACGGTGACCGGCTGGATGGTGGTGCTCCTCGGCTTCAAGCTCACCCTCGCCACTGCCGCGCTGCCGATCCTGTTCGCCTCGGGCCGCCTGTCGGCGCTCGGCCGGGGTCGCTGGGCTCGGTTCGTCACGATGCTTGCGGGCTTCAGCCTCGTCTTCCTCGGTCTCGACAGGTCGCAGACGGGCACGGCCGGTTTCCAGGACATCATAATCCCCGAAACACCTCCCGCCGACAGCGTCGGGGGCGGCTCCGACTCCTGTTGCTCGGCGTCGCAGTCACGACGTCATCCAGTCCCCGAGCGCGGGCGTCGCGGCGACCCTCGTCCTTTTGAGTTCGGACGTGATCACACTGACGCAGGCCGCGGCAAAGGTGATCGGCATGAATATCGGCACGACGTTCAAGTCGGTCCTAGCCACGCTCGGCGGCACGCGAGACATGCGGCGGACCGCTGCCGCGCTGGTCGCGTTCCACACCCTCTTCAACACGATCGGTGCGCTCATCATGCTGCCAGTGGCGACGCCTTTCGCCCGGCTGATCGAGCTGCTCATCCCCGGCGCGGGCGCGCCGCCGCACTCGACGACCTCGGCCCGCACATGGCAGCCAATCCCGACGACATCGGAGACTTCCCCACCCAGATCCGCATTCCGGAAGGGCAGTCCGCAACGCTGATCCGGCGCGCGGCGCTCCTGCACCGGCTGTGGTACCGCGCAAGGCAGGAAGAACGGCTCGCCGTGCTAAAGAGGGACCCCGGCCTTCGCCGCCCGGCCGAGGTGTTCAGCGCGGCGCTGCGGTTTGCGGCGAAGTCGCCCGACAGCCCAACGCACCATGCGCGAATGGGCCGTATCAGCCGCCTCATCGTCGTCGCCGAGGCACCGCCGCCGGAGCAGGCGGCCTGAACCGCGCCCCAGATGGACTGACGGTCAGACGCTCGCGTCGAGCGCTTTGACGATCGCATCGCCCATTTCGCTCGTGGAGACCGGCTTGCCGCCCTCGGGGCCCATCAGGTCGGCCGTGCGCAGGCCGTCGGCCAGCACCGTCTCGACCGCCGCTTCCAGTCGGTCGGCCTCGTCGCCCTGATCGAACGAGTAGCGCAGCGCCATCGCGAACGACAGGATGCAGGCGATCGGATTGGCCTTGCCCTGTCCCGCGATGTCCGGCGCCGACCCGTGCACGGGTTCGTAAAGCGCCTTGGGGCGGCCATTCTTCATCGGCGCGCCGAGGCTCGCGGACGGCAGCATCCCGAGCGAGCCGGTCAGCATCGCCGCGAGGTCCGACAGCAGATCGCCGAACAGGTTGTCGGTCACGATCACGTCGAACTGCTTCGGCCAGCGGGTCAGCTGCATCGCGCCCGCGTCGGCGTACATGTGGCTCAGTTCGACATCCGGGTATTCCTCGTCACGCACCTTCTGCACGACTTCGCGCCAGAGAATGCCCGATTCCATCACATTGGCCTTCTCCATCGAGCAGACCTTGTTCGACCGCCGCTTTGCAAGCTCGAAGGCCGACCGTGCCACCCGAGCGATCTCGCTTTCGGTATAGCGCTGGGTGTTGATGCCCACGCGCTCGTTACCTTCGGTGAAAATGCCGCGCGGCTCGCCGAAATAGACGCCCGAGGTCAGCTCGCGCACGATCATTATGTCGAGGCCTGCGACGACCTCCTTCTTCAGCGAGGAGAAATCCGCCAGCGCATCGAAGCACTGGGCGGGGCGCAAGTTGGCGTAAAGGTCCATCTCCTTGCGCAGCCTGAGAAGCCCGCGCTCGGGCTTCACCGCGAAGTCCAGCTTATCGTACTTCGGGCCGCCGACCGCGCCCAGAAGCACCGCGTCGGCCTCCTGCGCCCGTTCCATCGTCTCGTCGGTCAGGGGCGTTCCGTGCTTGTCGTAGGCCGCGCCGCCGACCAGGTCCTCGCTCACGTCGAAGGTAAGTCCGCGCTTCGCGCCGAACCAGTCGATGATCTTCCTGACCTCGGCCATGACTTCGGGGCCGATGCCGTCGCCCGGCAGGATGAGGATGGAAGGATTGGCCACGCTGAGGCTCCTAAGGCTTGGAAACGGTCCCAGCCCGCCTAGCCAATGCCCGGCGCGCGGTCAAGCGGGCGGCGCGGCTCCTGGACGCTGCGCCGTTGAAGTCGCGCGGGCCGGGCATCACATTCACGCTTGAGGCGCGGTCCAACCCTAATCGTTCGGAGATCACCATGCCAGACAAAGCCCTCATCCTCGGCGCGTCGGGCCATTTCGGAGGCCAGGCGGCGCGCGCCTTCGCCACCGCCGGCTGGCACGTCGAATGCTACCGGCGCGGAACCGAGATGACCGGTGCCGCTACAGGCGCGCAAGTCATCGTCAACGGCCTCAACCCGCCGAACTACCATGCCTGGGACCGACTGGTCCCCGAGATCACGGCCTCTGTTCTCGCCGCCGCGAAGGCGTCCGGAGCAACGGTGTGCATCCCCGGCAATGTCTATGTCTTCGGGACTGAACCCGCGCCCTGGGACGAAGACACCCCGCACCGCCCGGTCGCCCGCAAGGGCCGCATCCGCGCCGAGATGGAGGCGCGCTACCAGGAGGCCGCGGCGACCGGTCTTCGCACGATCGTGTTGCGCGGCGGCGACTTCATCGACCCCGACCAGGCGGGCGGCCTTTTCGACCGCTTCGTCATCGGCAAGGCGGCCAAGGGCGTGATCACGACATTCGGCGATCCCGGTGCCACCCACGCCTGGGCCTTTCTACCCGACATGGCCCGCGCCGCTGCCGCCCTGGCCGCGAATCGGAACGAACTCGCCGCCTTTGAAGACGTGCCCTTCCCCGGCCTGTCATTCTCCACCGAAGAACTCGCCCGGACGGTCACCGAGCTGACCGGCCACGCCGTGCGGATCAGGCGTTTCCCGTGGTGGATCATGAATGCCTTGTCGCCGTTCTGGGAACTCGCCCGCGAGCTTAAGGAGATGCGTTATCTCTACGACCATCCGCACGCGCTCGGCGGCGACAAGTTCCGCCGCCTCCTGCCGGAGTTCCCGATCACACCGCTGCAAGAGGTGCTGAAGCGGTTTTCAGGGCAACTCGACCTCGACCCAGACCAGGCGGTGGCGTGAGGCCGCCTCGGCCTCCTCTGCCGCCTCGCTTCCCGGTTCGGGCCACCAGACACCCGAATCCGTCACCCGCAGCCCTGCGGACGGCAGGACGTAGTCCACGCGCAGGTTCCCCGGCCCATCGTCGTCCGGCCAGTCGGCCGTGTCTCGGGCGGGATCGCCGCCATGCCTGGCATTGACCCCGCCCTGCGCCACCGACGCGGCCCGCCCGCCCCTGCTTGCCGGTGCGGGATCCTGCACTCTCGGATCGGCCAGCAGCGCCGCCAGACCATCGGGTCGCCCGTCCCCGTCGACCGGATCGAGATTTGCGTCGCCGAGGATCACGAAAGGCCGCTCGGGTGCGGGATAGGGCAGCGCCCCGTCCAGAAGCCTGAGCCAGAACGCCGTCTCGTCGCGGTTCCGGCGGCCGTTCCGATCCTCCGGACCGTCGAAGACCGGCGGCGTCGCGTACCAGGCGAAGAGCGTGACACTCTGCCCGTCCGGCAGAGCGATGGGCACCGTCCAATGGCCCGTCGTAGACAGGCGCTGGACCGCCGCCGCCTCGGCGCTCAGCTCGGCCCCGTCGATGAGGCTGCCGGGCAGCTCCCGCCACAGGAGATCCGAATAGTCCGTGGCGTCAGCCTCGAGCACCGGCAGCCGCGACAGGATCGCCATCCCTTCCGCGCCGGCGAACCGACCCCAGCCTTGCGCGTCCCCCGGCCCGCCCCTCCGCCCGTCGCCGTCGAGATCGACCTCGGTCACGCGGCCCCGGTTGGGGCGGAACGCGAACAGATGGTCATAGCTGAGTCCACGCGCCTCTATCCGCTGGGCAAAGGCGTTCAGCGCCACAAGATCCAGATCGTAGTCGAAGCCGGTGAGAAGCAGGGCGTCCGGCGCTGCCCGCGCGATCACGCCCGCCGCCGCCTCGACCTGCGGGTCCTTGCCCGACAGGATGTCGCGCAACAAGAGCCCTGGCCCTTTGCGCGACAGTTCGGCATTGAAGGTGGCGATCTTGAGCGTCTCGGCCACGACCGGCGTGGCGCCGGTCGCGAACAGGGCCGCGATCAGCGTCGCACGGATCAGGCTGGCACCAGTTCGGATTCGGCGGCGGCGTTGTTCAGCCGACGCTTCTCCTCGATCATGCCGGCAATCCTGCCCATCGCGATGCCGCGCATGAAGAGCGAGGCTGGCAGGAAGGCCCAGGCGGTCATCGTCCAGATGAGCGTCTGCGGGCTTTCGAGCGTCACCGGCGAGAAAGCCAGCGCGGCGATCTTGACGGCTGCGGGAATGAGGAAGGGCAGCAGGAAGCCGAGAGCGATGTTGAACCGCGCGTCGCGCTGCAGCCGCTCGACCACATCGCCGCCTGTCGTGGGATCGAAGGTCGGCAGGTTGATCCAGACGTTGAACGTGCCGATCCGGCTTGGCCAGCCAATGACGCGCATCGCGACGATGAAGAAGATCAGCGTCATGAGCGAGATCATGTAGGACAGGCCCGCAGCTGTCCTGACAAGCAGGAGATGCCTGAGCGACATGTCGTCCGGCAGCATCAGCACCACGAGACGGACCGGGCTGTAGGGCACGTCGATGACTTCGCCGAGCTTATTGCCGAGCGCTTCGATGAACACCGTCAGCGTGGTCGGCATGGTCGCGCCGCGCACGATCGTCGACAGGAGAAGCACGGTGACGAAGAGCGACAGGAACCGCACCCGGTTAAAGGGCGGCGCGTCGCGGAATTCCACGAGGCCGGGATAGGTAGAGGCGTATTCGAAGAAGGTCAGCGCCGCGGCGAAGATCGCCACGAGCGCCACGATCTGCGTGGTGTCGGTGGTCACGCCCGGCAACATCAACGACGGCGTTGCAATCAACACCATCACGAGCGCGGCGCGCACTATGGCCCCTGTAAGTTGCGAAATCACTACCCTACACCCTTAACTGGCCGGGGCCGATACATTGTCGGGCTCCTCGGGCCAACTTGGGCTCGCCGATGCGGCGAACTGCCTCATTGTTGCCCCAATTGTGCCGACTTCCCGTTCCCCATCAACTTTCGATTAAGGTTAAGCGGGGCAATGGGGCGTTTTCGTGGAAGAAGTGGTGCGGCTTTGCATCAATTCATGAGCAAAAATCCGCCGACAGTGGCGCAACAATAAGGCCGCCCGAAAGGGGCGGCCCGATATCTTGTGGATTTACAGTGGTTAAACCCAAGGACGCGCCTGCGCTGCGGCCGTTTCGAACGTGTCAATCGCGGCCACTTTTTCGAGCGTGAGCCCGATGTCGTCAAGCCCGTTCATAAGGCAATGCTTGCGGAACGGGTCAACGTCGAAGCCGAAGGACTGCCCTTCCGAGGTCGTCACGGTTTGTGATTCGAGATCGACTGTCATCCGCGCATTGGCACCTTTCCGCGCATCGTCCATCAGAACGTCGACTGCATCCTGCGGTAGAACGATAGGCAGGATGCCGTTCTTGAAGCAGTTGTTGTAGAAGATGTCCGCGAAGCTCGTAGAGATGACGCAACGGATGCCGAAATCGAGAAGCGCCCAGGGCGCGTGCTCGCGGCTTGACCCGCAACCAAAGTTATCGCCCGCGACAAGAATCTCGGCGTTCCGGTAGGCGGGCTGGTTCAGCACGAAATCCGGAATCTCCTTGCCATCCTGCGCATAGCGCATCTCGTCAAAGAGATTCACGCCGAGGCCGGACCGTTTGATCGTCTTCAGGAATTGCTTGGGGATGATCATGTCGGTGTCGATATTGACCAGAGGCATCGGCGCCGCGATCCCGGTGAGGGCTGTGAACTTGTCCATGTCGAAGGCCTTTCTGGATGATCGGGTGAGTGGTACGCCTACGAACCCTGTTGTTCAAGACGTCGGGCGGTCACCAGCCGTTCACAAGTGCCAGCGCGCGGCGCCAGACCTCCAGGTCGGGATTGCCTGCGTCGCGGCTGGGATCGTAGTCGATCCAGGGCTGAACGGCGTCCAGCATCACCTTGTAATCATCGGCAGTACGCCCATCCAGCGCAACCGATTGCGAGAGCTTTGGATTCAGCCGCACGATGTTCTGTCCGAGAATGGCGCCAGCGATACGGGTGTCATTGCCGGCAGACAGACCCAGCGACAATTCCAGAAGCGCGGCGTAGGGCGCCTTGGAGCCGAGCCCGATCCATTCGAAGAACCCCCATTGAAGCGGATCGCCGACCGCGGTGCCAGGAACCCCGATCGGCATGTCGCCGATGCCGATTGAGATGGCCGAGGTCTCGTGACTGGAGGAGATCTTGTTGTTGGCCAGCGCGACCTCGATGGCATTCATGATCGGATTGTTCGCAAACGTCCCGCCATCGGCGAAGAACCCGTAATTCACCGCTGCCCCGCCCTCTTGCGCGACGATCTGGTGCGGCGGGAAACACGACGGCGCCGCCGATGTCGCCAGCGCCACGTCCTTCAGCGCGATATGCGCCATGCCCTTGCCAGGCCCGGTGTCGACCTGCTGGTTGGTGAACGTCACGAGTTCTCATCCCCGCGTGCCTTTCAGCACCTGGCCTTTGGGCACTTCCAGCGCGGCCGAATTGACCGCCAGCACAAGCGCGGGATCTATCGAGCCTGAGGTACGGTCACCGACAAGATCATGCGCCACCGACACCAGCCCGTTTGCCGTGTATTGGCATTCAAGGACGCCGGGGCCGCCCTGGTGTCCGAACAGCCGCAGAAGCATTTCCTCGATCCGGCTGAACAGTCCCCGGTCGTTCTCGGTGAATATCCTGTCCGCGTCACATCGGTAGATTTCGACGATCTCCTTTATCCGGTCAGGCATGTCCTGCCCTTGCGTTCGTGCATCGGCCAGCGCGACCGTGATAAGTCCACCCGTGGAGGTACCGGCAAATCCGTCCGCACTCCCCAGCAGCTTGCCGCCCGTCTGCTTGTTCAGGGCTTCGATGATCAGACTGGACATGTAACCGCGAATGCCGCCGCCGTCGCAGGACAGGAGCCGGAACGTCATTGAACACCTCCTTGCTGCAGATCAATGCATCAAGGATGTCCGTCGCGCTGGTGTGGCAAGGCTTGCTGCCGGCGATTGAAACGAGAGGGCGGCACGCCAGCGCCGCCCCATTCGCTCCACGACTTGGCTCATCTGAGCTACATCATTTCCCGCACGTCGGTCAGGTGCCCCGTGACCGCCGCCGCCGCCGCCATTGCGGGGCTCATCAGGTGGGTGCGTCCGCCCCGGCCCTGACGGCCCTCGAAGTTGCGGTTCGAAGTCGCCGCGCAGCGCTCGCCCGGCGAAAGCTGATCGGGGTTCATCGCAAGGCACATGGAACAGCCCGCGAGCCGCCATTCGAAGCCCGCGTCGATGAAGATCTGCGCGAGGCCCTCTTCCTCGGCCTGGGCCCGGACGAGGCCGGAACCCGGCACAACCATCGCGCGCATTCCCTCCTTGACCCTTTTCCCCTTCAGGATCGCCGCGGCGGCCCGCAGATCTTCGATCCGTCCGTTGGTGCAGGAACCGATGAAGACGGTGTCGATCTTGATGTCCTTGAGGGGCGTGCCGGGCTTCAGTCCCATATAGTCGAGCGACCTTGCCGCCGCCTCTACCTTGCCGCCTTTGAAATCCTCCGGCGCGGGCACGACACCGGTGATCGGCAGAACGTCCTCTGGCGAAGTGCCCCACGTCACGACGGGCGCGATATCCTCGCCCTTCAGCGTCACCACCTTGTCCCAGTGCGCGCCGTCGTCGGAACTCAGCGTCTTCCACCAGGCCATCGCGGCTTCCCACTGCGCGCCCTTCGGCGCGTGGGGCCGGCCTTTCACATACTCGAACGTCACCTCGTCCGGCGCGATCAGCCCCGCGCGCGCGCCGCCCTCGATCGCCATGTTGCAGACGGTCATGCGGCCTTCCATCGACAGATCGCGGATCGCCTCGCCGCAATACTCGATGACATAGCCCGTGCCGCCCGCCGTGCCGGTTGCGCCGATCACGCTGAGCGTGATGTCCTTGGCGGTTACGCCGGGGCGTAAGCGACCGGTGATCTCGACCTTCATGTTCTTGCCCTTGCGCTGGATCAGCGTCTGGGTGGCGAGCACGTGCTCGACCTCGGATGTCCCGATCCCGTGCGCGAGCGCCCCGAACGCGCCGTGGGTCGCGGTGTGCGAGTCACCGCAAACGACTGTCATGCCTGGCAGCGTCCAGCCCTGTTCCGGTCCGACGATGTGGACGATGCCCTGCCGGATATCGTTAACCGGGTAGTAGTTGATGCCGAAATCCCTCGCGTTCTTGTCGAGCGCCTCGACTTGGATGCGGCTTTCCTCGTTCTCGATTCCCTTCTCGCGGTCGAGCGTCGTCGGCACGTTGTGGTCGGGCACCGCGATGGTCTTTTCCGGGGCGCGAACGCCGCGTCCAGCCATGCGCAGCCCTTCGAACGCCTGGGGCGACGTTACCTCGTGGACCAGGTGACGGTCGATATAGAGAAGGCAGGTCCCATCGTCCTGTTCGTCGACGACATGGGCGTCCCAGATCTTGTCATATAGGGTCTTGGGGGACATCGGTCCGCTCCCGTTGAGAATGGGTATGAAGCCAAAGACAGTCGCGCCACGCGCGGAATGTCAGGCGCGGGCGAGCACGCTGAGCGTCGCGCCGAAAAAACGCCAGGGCAGGCGCGCACGGTCATCCATGTCGAAAATGCGCTTCATCGGCTGTTGCAGATACACCGGCGCCCTGAGTCTCGCAAGTCCGTTCACGTGGCAAACGCACCAGTTCAGACCTTGCGGAACTCCATCCGGTAGACGACCTCCTCGCCGGTTGCGGGATCGGTGCCGGGCGCACCGCTGATCACCAGCCGGTCGCCGTCGAGCGTGAAGGGGCGCGACAGGTCGATCTCCCAGGCCGGATTCCACGCCGCCTCTACATGGTGCACCACACGGTCCGCCTCGAGCGTATAGGAGGCGACGTAGGCGAGCATGGTGTCGAAGAGCTCCGCTTTCTGCGGACCGCCCAAGCGTCCGTCGTCGACGCGGGGGCGCTTGCGCGCGAACACGGTCGCCATCATCCGGCCATCGGCGTGGTAGGCGATGTAGCCCACCGGGTCGGGACCGAGCGCGTCCGAGACCTCGCCGCTCGCGACGGAAGTTCGAGTCCACGATATCATGCGCCACGACCCAATCAGCGCGGTTTCGTCCGCCATTCCACTGCCCCCTTCTCCTCGCGTCCGGCGACGGCGCGCCCCGGCTCGGACGAGGCCGTCTGCAGAAAAGCATACCGGCCTCGCTGCGGCCTTGCCACTTAGCCAGCCTTGCTGGCACAAAGAGGCAGACGCGCGAACGAGGCTTCATGGAAAGCGAACTCCAGACCGTATTGAGTGCCCTGGAAGGGCTCTGGCGGACGATCCGGCTCAATCTCGGGCTCCTGACCCTGCCGGTTCAGCTCTACCAGGTCGCGGTCCTTCTCGGCTGCGCCGCGCTCGCCTGGCTGATCATGCGGTGGCTCGGCCCACGCTTCGAGGAGTGGATCAGGACGCTCTCCGGCCGGCCGAAATGGCAGCTCCGCTGGCTAGTCGTGCTGCGCAACCGCTTGTCGCTCGCCATCTTCGCGCTTCTCGCCTGGGCAGGGTCGGGCAGCTTCGCATATATGTTCACGTTTCCGTCCCGGCGCTACCTCCTGACGCTCGTCGCCACGATCGCGACCGCCTGGTTCTTCATCCGCCTCGCCGCGCAGCTCGTGAAGAACCGCTTCCTCAGGCGCATCGTGATCTGGGGCCTCACGATCTATGCGACGCTCTATTACATAGGCTATCTCGACGAGACGACGGCCTTCCTCGACGGCGTCGCGATAGAGTTCGGCGACTTCCGGCTGACGCTTCTGGCGATCCTCAAGGCGATCATCGTCACCGGGCTTCTCTTCTTCGGCGCGCGGCTGCTGTCGCAGACCGCGTCGCGCCGGATCAGCACGAACCAGGACATCAGCCCCTCGATGCGGGTGCTGACGGTCAAGTTCCTGCAGATCGTGCTTTATTCGGCTGCCTTCTTCATCGGGCTGAAGGCGGTGGGCTTCGACCTGACGGGGCTTGCGGTGCTCTCCGGCGCCATCGGCGTCGGCCTCGGCTTCGGCCTGCAGAAGGTCGTGTCGAACCTCGTCTCGGGAGTCATCATTCTCCTCGACAAGTCGATCAAGCCGGGCGACGTGATCTCGCTCGGCGATACGTTCGGCTGGATCGAGGCGCTGGGCGCCCGCTACGTCTCAGTCGTCACGCGGGACGGCAAGGAATATCTCATCCCGAACGAGGACCTGATCACCGGCCAGGTGGTGAACTGGTCGCACTCGAACGAATTCGTGCGGCTCGACATCTTCTTCGGCACCGCCTATGGCGACGATCCCCACAAGGTCAGGAAGATCGCGATCGAGGCGGCGCAGAGCGTCAACCGGGTCCTGAGCTTCAAGGCCCCGGTCTGCCACATCACCGGCTTCGGCGACAGTTCGGTCGACTACATCCTGCGCTTCTGGATCCGCGACCCGACCGAGGGGCTGACCAATATCCGCGGCAACGTCTATCTGGCGCTCTGGGACGCGTTCCAGGAACACGGGATCTCGATCCCCTTCCCGCAGCGCGAGGTCAAGATGCTTCCCGGCTCGGTTCTCGAGACGGCAAAGGGCGGGTAGGGCCGGGCGGCAAATCGCCGTGCCGGCCTCCCCGGCGGCAGGCGGAACGCCGCGAGCCGGCCCCATTTCCGCTACATTGAGATTTTACAATCGCGATGTTACCTTAAGGGTACGCCCGGCGCCGGGGTGAAGGTCGGCGCGCAACCCAGGAGGACAATGTCCTGTTTCACAACGCAAAGGCGGCCAATTCCCGGGCCGCAGGGCCGGTGCCGATGACGGCGAAGCCCGACCAGGTTTCCAGCGACGAGTTGCTCGCGCGGATCCTATCCTCTCTCGAAGACGACAAAGCCGAGGACGTGGTGGTTATTGACCTACGCGGGCGGTCGTCCGTCGCCGATCACATGGTGATCTGCTCGGGCCGCTCCTCACGCCAGGTCAGCGCGATCGCCGAAAAGCTGACCGAGCGGCTGAAGTCGGAGTTCGGGCGCATCTGCAAGATCGAGGGCAAGGACCAGGGCGACTGGGTCCTGATCGACGCCTCCGACGTGGTCGTCCATGTCTTCCGCCCGGAAGTGCGCGACTTCTACCAGCTCGAGAAGATGTGGCTGCCGTCGGGCGCGGGCGCGTCGGCCCGGACGGTCTGACACCCGCCGATGCGGGTGCATATCTGCGCGGTGGGCCGGCTGAGGGCCGGCCCGGAACGCGCGCTTATCGACGACTATCTCGCACGCTTCGACCGCACCGGCCGGGCCTTGGGGCTCGGCCCCGCAGCGGTGCACGAGGTCGAGGACAAGAAGGGTGGCGGCATTGAAGCGGAGGCCGCGCTTCTCACCCGCGCCCTGCCTTCGGGCGCGGTCACGCTCGCACTCGACGAACGCGGACGGATGATGTCCTCGCCGGACTTCGCCGCGCTGCTCGGTCGCTGGCGCGATGCCGGGCGGCAGGACGCGGCCTTCGTGATCGGTGGCGCGGACGGGCTCGCGCCCGCGCTTCGCGACGCGGCGGATCAGGCGGTCTCGCTCGGGCCGATGGTCTGGCCGCACATGCTCGTCCGTGTCATGCTCGCCGAGCAGCTCTACCGTGCTGCCTCGATCCTTGCCGGCGCGCCCTATCACCGGGCCTGACCGGCCCTCTGCGGGAGACCACGATGAGTGAACAGCACGAAGGTGGCTGCCTCTGCGGCGCGACACGCTATGTCTTCAGCGGCGCGCCGCGGTTCGCGATACGCTGCTATTGCCGCGACTGCCAGCGTGTCTCGGGCGGTGGGCATGCGCCGCAGATCGCGGTCGGGCGCGACGGGCTGACCGTGACGGGGGCGCTGAAGATCCATCGCCGGACGGCCGAATCCGGCAGCGACCTCGAATTCGGCTTCTGCGGCGAATGCGGCTCGCCCCTGACAAAATCCACCAGCCGCGCGCCCGAGATCGCCTTTCTCTATGTCGGCTCGCTCGACAACCCCGCGATCGTGGCCGAGTTCAAGCCGGTGTTCGAGGCCGCTCGCCAGCCATGGGACCAAGGGTAGATCCGCCTCCCCTGGCTTTGACTTTTCCTCGCCGGGAAGCTCGGCTACAAGCGCGCTGACCATTGCAAGGACTGAAGATGACCGCTCCCAAACCCGTCGTGCTGTGTATACTCGACGGCTGGGGCTTGCGCGCCGAAACCGAGGCGAACGCCGTCGCGCTAGCCGACACCCCGAACTTCGACCGGATCATGGCGACCTGCCCACATGCCCAGCTCGTCACGCACGGGCCGGATGTCGGGCTGCCCTCCGGCCAGATGGGCAATTCCGAGGTCGGGCACACCAATATCGGCGCGGGGCGCGTCGTGGCGATGGATCTCGGCCAGATCGACCTCGCGATTGAGGACAAGAGCTTCTTCTCGAACTGCGCGATCTCGGCCTTCATCCAGTCTCTGAAGGCGGACGGCGGAACCGCGCATCTGATGGGCGTGATCTCCGACGGTGGCGTGCATGGCCACATCGACCACGTGATCGCCGCCTGCGAGCTGATCGCGGGCGCGGGCGTGCCGGTCGCGCTGCACGCTGTAACGGACGGGCGCGACGTGCCGCCGAAATCGGCCGGCAGATTCATCGCGGACCTCGAAAAACGTCTGCCCGACGGCGCCCGCGTCGCCACTCTCAGCGGGCGTTACTTCGCAATGGATCGCGACAAGCGCTGGGACCGCGTGGAGCGTGCCTATGACGTGATCGTCGAGGCCAAGGGCGACAGCGCGGACAGCGCCTCCAACGCCATTGAAGCGGCCTACGAACGCGGCGAGACCGACGAGTTCATCCGGCCCACGGTGATCGGCGACTATTCGGGCGCTAAGGACGGCGACGGCTTCTTCTGCCTCAGCTTCCGCGCCGACCGCGCGCGGCAGATCCTGCTTGCGGTCGGCGAGGACGACTTCGACGGCTTCGACCGGGGCCAGCGCCCACACTGGGCTGCCCTTCTCGGCATGGTCGACTATTCCAAGACCCACGACGCCTTCATGGCGGCCGCGTATCCCAAACGCCCCGTCGTCAACACGCTGGGCGCCTGGGTCGCGGGCCACGGACTGAAGCAGTTCCGCCTCGCCGAGACGGAGAAATACCCCCATGTCACGTTCTTCCTGAATGGCGGTAAGGAGGTGCCGGCGGAAGGCGAGGACCGCCACATGGCCCCGTCACCCAAGGTCGCGACCTATGACCTTCAGCCGGAAATGTCGGCCCCCGAAGTGACCGACAAGCTCGTCGAAGCGATCGGCCGCGGCTACGACCTTATCGTTGTCAACTACGCCAATCCCGACATGGTCGGGCATACCGGCATCCTCGACGCCGCCATCGCGGCGGTCGAGGAAGTCGACCGCGGCCTCGGCCGGGCCGTGGCGGCGCTCGAAAAGGCCGGCGGCGCGATGATCGTGACCGCCGATCATGGCAACTGCGAAACCATGGTCGACCCTGAAACCGGCGGTCCGCACACGGCGCACACGACGAACCCCGTCCCGGTCGCGCTGGTGGGCGGGCCCAAGGGCGCGACTCTCAGGAACGGCCGCCTTGCCGATCTCGCGCCGACGCTGCTCGACCTCATGGGGCTCGACCTGCCGCCCGAGATGACGGGCCGCACGCTGATCGGGCAGGGATGAGACGGACCGCCCTTTGCCTCGCGCTTCTCTTCGCCCTTGCCGCCCCGGGGCGGACCCAGGACGCCGCCATCCCGGCAGCCGAGGACGCGGCGGCCGATCTGCGCGCGGCAATCGACGCGCTCAATGCCGCACGAGGGTCGCGCGACCGGGTGGCCGCGCTCACGCGCACAATCCAGGCTTACGAGGCGGGGCTCGCCGCGCTTCGCGACGCGCTCCGCCGCGCCTCGGTGCGCGAAAAGGAAATCCTTGCCACGCTCGAAGCGCGGCGCGGGCAGATCGGCCAGCTTCTCGCCGTCATGGCGGCGATGGAGCGCGACCCCGAGCCGCTTCTCCTCTTCCACCCCGACGGCGCGCTGGGCGCGGCGCGTTCGGGCATGATCCTCGGCTCGGTGACGCCTGCGCTTCAGGCCGAGGCCGCCGGGATCGGCGCGGCGCTGGAAGAGTTGCGACGGCTCCGCAAGCTTCAGACGGAAACCGCCGAGACGCTCGAAGCCGGGCTTGGCGCCGCGCAGGCGGCGCGCACCGCCTTGTCCCAGGCGATCCAGGACCGCACCGATCTGCCCCGGCGATTCCTCGAAGACCCCGAAGAGCTGACCCAGCTCGTGGCCAGCGCCGAAAGCCTCGACGCCTTCGCCGCCGGACTGTCGCGGATGGAGACCGACATCGGCGCACCGATGGATGATTTCGAGGGCGCGAAGGGCACGCTTCCGCTGCCGGTCCGCGGCACCGCCCTCAGGCGCGCGGGCGAAGCCGATGCCGCCGGCATCCGCCGACCCGGCATTATTCTGGCAACGCAGCCGGGCGCCTTGGTCACCGCACCCTGGCCTGCGACGATCCGCTACAGGGGTCCGCTTCTCGACTACGGAAATGTGATGATCGTAGAGCCTGCTTCGGGCTATCTTCTGGTCCTGGCGGGTCTTGGCACCGTGTTCGGCGAAACCGGCGACGTGCTCGAGGCCGGGGCGCCCGTCGGATTGATGGGTGGTGCGACCGAGGCAAAGGCCGCCTCGGCTGAGCCGATCGTCGCCGGCGCGGAGGAAACGGGTGTCGCAGGACGCACCGAAACACTCTATATGGAACTCAGACAGGGCAAGACGCCGGTCGATCCCGGCCCCTGGTTCGCAACGACAAAGGAAGACTGAGCGATGAGGAAATTCGTGATGGCGGCCATCGGCGGGTCGCTCGCGGGGCTGGTTCTGACGACACAGGTGGCGGGCCCGCTCGTCGCGCAGGAAACCGGCTCCAACAGCACCGTCTACGAGCAGCTCGATCTCTTCGGCGATATCTTCGAGCGCATCCGCGCGCAATATGTAGAGGAAGTCGATGAGGGCGAACTGATCGAGGCGGCCATCAACGGCATGTTGACTTCGCTCGATCCGCATTCGAGCTACCTCAGTCCCGAGGACTTCTCGGACATGCGCGTCCAGACGCGGGGCGAATTCGGCGGTCTCGGCATCGAGGTCACGCAGGAGGAAGGCTTCATCAAGGTCGTCTCGCCGATCGACGGCACGCCGGCCTTCGACGCGGGGATCCAGGCGGGCGACTTCATCACCCATGTGGACGGCGAAAGCGTCCTCGGCCTCACACTCGACGAGGCGGTAGACAAGATGCGCGGGCCGGTGGGCTCCGAGATCATCATCACCGTCGCGCGCGAAGGCGCCGATGAACCCTTCGACGTCTCGATCATCCGCGACACGATCAAGCTGACCGCCGCACGCGTCCGTCTCGAAGGCAATACCGTCGTGCTGCGCGTCACCACTTTCAACGACCAGACCTTCGACAACCTCGAAGACGGCCTGAACCAGACCGTCGAAGAGGCAGGTGGCATTGACAAGATAAACGGCTTCGTCCTTGACCTGAGGAACAATCCCGGCGGCCTCCTGACCCAGGCGATCGCCGTGTCGGACGCCTTCCTAGATAAGGGAGAGATCGTCTCGACCCGTGGCCGCAACCCGCAGGACAGCGAGCGCTTCAACGCCGCGCCCGGCGACCTGACCGAAGGCAAGCCCATCGTCGTGCTGATCAACGGCGGCTCGGCCTCGGCCTCCGAAATCGTCACCGGGGCGCTTCAGGACCACCGCCGCGCGATCGTGGTTGGCACGAAGAGCTTCGGCAAGGGTTCGGTCCAGACCGTAATCCCGCTCAGGGGCGAAGGCGCGATGCGACTCACGACGGCGCGCTACTACACGCCGTCCGGCCGCTCGATCCAGGCGTTGGGCATCGCGCCCGACATCGTGGTCGAGCAGCCGCAGCGCGCCGCCGCCGCCGAGGCGGAAGAGGAAGGCTCGATCACCGACCGCTCGCGCTCCGAGGCGGACCTGCGCGGCGCGATCTCGAACGACTCGATGACCGAGGACGAGATCCGCGTGTTCGAGGACGAGCAGAAGCGCGCCGAGGACGCCGCGAAGCTGCGCGAGGAAGACTACCAGCTCGCCTACGCGATTGACATCCTGAAGGGCCTTTCGGCCATCGCCGCCGCCGAATGACGAAGGCGAAGGAGGCCGCGAAGCCGAAGCCTGAGGATCTGCCCTACCGGCCCTGCGTCGGCGTCATGCTGATCGACGCGCAGGGCCGGATCTTCGCGGGCCGGCGCAACGACACCGAGGCACCGGCCTGGCAGATGCCGCAGGGCGGGATCGACAAGGGCGAGAAGCCGCGCCAGGCCGCCCTGCGGGAACTTCACGAGGAATCCGGCGTGACGGAGGACCTTGTTGAATTCGTCGCGAAATCGCCGGACTGGGTGACCTACGACCTGCCGCCCGAGCTTCTGGGCAAGGTTTGGGGCGGCAAGTATCGCGGCCAGAAGCAGCGCTGGTTCCTCTACCGCTTCCTCGGCCGCGACGACCATATCGACATCGCGACCGAGCACCCGGAATTCTCCGAATGGCGCTGGATCACCGCCGACGAGATGCTTCACGCTATCGTGCCCTTCAAGCGCGCGGTGTACGAGCAGGTCGTGGCCGCGTTCCGCCGCTACCTCGCCTGATGCGGCGAAGACGCTAGCCGACTGGTTCGATCAGTTGGGGGCCGTCATTCCTGACGGCGCCCACGTCCGGGCCGACTTCGTGCCAGGCAAGGCGCGTTTCCGGCAGTCGCACCACCTGCGCGATGTCGGCGCCGTCCAGCCAGTCAGCGATCGCATCCGGGTCGAGCATTACCGGCGCACGTGAGTGAATGTCGCGCAGCTTCCCGGCCGATTCCTCGGTGAGAATCGTGCAGGTCAGTCCCTCGTAGTCCGGCAGCTTCACCGAGGTCCAGAGACCGGCGAACACAAGCGCGGGCGCGTTGCCGCCGGCATGGATGAAATGCGGACGCTTGCCGTGGTCGCCCACCTGCCATTCGTAGTAGCCGGCGGCGGGCACGACACATCGGTTGCGCCGGTAGGCGTCGCGGAACGCCGGCACCTTCGCGACGGTTTCCGAGCGCGCGTTGAATGTGGCCGCCTTCAGCTCCTTGAGGCCTCCCCGGTGCCAATGCGGCACGAGCCACCAGCGCGCCATGTCCATGCGCAACTCGCCGTCGATGCGGCGGACGATCGGAATCATCGATGTCGGCGGCACGTTCCAGCTCTGCGGAATGTCGGGCTCGTATCCCTCGGGCTTGATCCCGTGTTCCAGCCAGTCGAACAGCTGCTGGCTCGTCAGCCCCGCATGGCTCATCCGTCCGCACATCGGCCCCTCGCCCCCCGTTACGGAAAGCCTATGCCATGAAGACGCGCCGAATCCAGCCCGCCGTGGAGGTTGGGCGAAAGCGGTGAGGCGTCGCGGTCGTGTCCGAATCGGCCCTCAGGCGCCGGACCTCCGCCTTGCTGCGACCGGCCTTCAGACCGGGACGTATCCGCCGAATCGCTGGATCCGTTCCTCGAAGCTCCTGACGTTGCTGACGGCGCGGTCGGACCGTGCGGCCATGCCGGCCAGAAGCATTTCGACCACGACGAAGGCCGAATTCAGCGAGGGAATGAATTGCGGGCCCGCCATGGGCAGCGGAACGACGTGCCACGCGCCCAGTGCGATGGGCGACCGGTGGCTGTCGGTCAGCGCCAGCACCCGGCCGCCGCAATCGCGCGCGATCTGGCAGGCGCGGACAACCTCGGTCGCGTAGTGCTCGAACGTGATCGCCACGACGATGTCGTCGGGCCCGGCGCGTGACAGCTGGTCCATGATCGCGCCCGGCTGGGCAGGGACGGTCACGAAATTGTCGAACGCCATACTGCCCACGTAGGACAGGTAATGCGCGACCGAATAGCAGCTGCGCACACCGATCGAATAGACGCGCCGAGCGGTCAGCAACGGCTCGATCAGCGATTCCAGAAGCCCCTGCATCTCGGGCGAAAAGACCGCCTCCGCGTTGGCGCGGTTCGCCGCGATGATCTCGCCGAACAGGTCGCTGCCGGCGCGATTGTGCAACGCCTCGGCGCGCGCCGCGTAGCCTATCGTCCGGTGACGGAACGCGGCCTGGATGTCGGCGCGGAAGGCGTCGTAGCCCTCATAGCCCAGTTCCTTGGCCAGCCGGATCACGGTGTTGGAGTTTACACCCGCCTTTTCGGCCAATCCGCGAATCGACGAGAACGCCACTTCGGCATAATGATCGAGCACCCACGACGCGAATCTCGCCACGACGGGCGTACCTTTCGCGGCGACCCTCGTCAGATTCGGTTTGAGTTTATCCAATGATTCTGATGACATATTCCAATGCCGACACGAGTTCCGCGGCACTCTAACATGACCCGCACCGGCATGATAAATCAATTGCTTTCTGATGTTGACATTTGTAATGCAAATGCATCATTCGTAAGATCAAACAAAATCAACAGGAGAGGAGATCACGATGAAACATGCTGCCTTCGGGGCATTTCTCGCCCTAGGACTGGCTGCGGCCCCCGCTATCGCCCAGGAAAGCTTCATCTCGATCGGCACCGGCGGCGTGACCGGCGTCTACTATCCGACCGGCGGCGCGATCTGCCGCATGATGTCGAAGACACGGTCGGAGCACGGCGTCCGCTGCGGCGTCGAATCGACCGGCGGCTCGGTCTACAACATCAACGCGATCCGCTCGGGCGAGCTCCAGTTCGGCGTCGCCCAGTCCGACTGGCAGTATCACGCCTTCAACGGCACTTCTGAATTCGAGGCAACCGGCGCGTTCGAGGACTTGCGCGCTGTCTTCTCGATCCATCCCGAACCCTTCACTGTCGTGGCCCGCGCCGATGCCGGCATCTCGAGCTTCGACGATCTGAAGGGCAAGCGGGTGAACGTGGGCAATCCCGGTTCGGGCCAGCGCGGCACGATGGAAGTGCTGATGGAGGCCAAGGGTTGGACCATGGACGACTTCGCGCTCGCCTCCGAGCTTCAGGCGGCCGAACAGTCCCAGGCGCTCTGCGACAACAACATCGACGCGATGATCTACACCGTCGGTCACCCGTCGGGGTCGATCCAGGAAGCCACGACGGCCTGCGACTCGGTGCTGGTGAACGTGACCGGCCCGGAAGTCGATCAACTCGTCGCCGACAATCCCTTCTACCGGGTCGCGACGATCCCGGGCGGCATGTACCGGGGCACGGACGAGGACGTTACGACCTTCGGCGTCGGAGCCACGCTCGTGACCTCCGCGCAGGTGCCCGATGACACGGTTTACGCGCTCGTCAAGGCAGTGTTCTCGGATATCGACCAGTTCCGCGGCCTGCACCCGGCCTTCGCCAATCTCGATCCGAAGGAAATGGCCAGCGACGGCCTCTCCGCGCCGCTCCATCCGGGCGCCGAGAAGTACTTCAAGGAAGCCGGCCTGATCGAATGATCGGCGGCGCCTGATCGCGACCGCGTTCACGGTCAGCGTAATCCGGGGCGCCGCATATCATGCGGCGCCCCTTTTTTGGCTGAAGCGAATGCTATCGGACGGATAGGGGGACGAAATGAGCGAGCAAGCCAACGACAAGACCGAAGGGCTCAGCGACGAGGACCTCCAGGATCTGGTCGCCTCGTCCGATACCGGGGGACGCGTTCCGACAAACCGCTCGGTGGCGCTTCTGATTTCCGGCATCGCGCTCGCCTGGTCGCTCTTCCAGCTCTGGATCGCGCAGCCGCAGCTCTGGTTCGGCCAGTACCTGCCCGTGATGAACTCCTCGCAGACCCGGCCAATGCACCTCGCCTTCGCGGTCGTCCTGGCCTATCTCGCCTATCCGGCATTCAAGAATTCCCCGCGCGACAGGATCCCGCTCGCTGATTGGGCGCTCGCGCTCATCGGCTTCCTTTGCGCCTTCTACGTCTTCGCCTTCTCGCGCGAACTCGCGTTGACCGCGCGGTCGGGCCTTCCGACGCAGTTCCAGGTCATCGTCGGCGCGGTCGGCATCGTCGTGCTTCTGGAGGCATCGCGCCGCGCGCTCGGCCCGGCGCTGACAATCGTCGGCTCTCTCTTCCTTCTCTACGCCTACATGGGCCAGGGCTGGCTGATCCCTGACATCATCGAACATAACGGGCTGTCGTTCACCGCCATCGTGAACGCCCAGTGGCTGGACACGACCGGCGTCTTCGGCATCCCCTTGGGCGTCTCGACCGCGTTCGTCTTCCTCTTCGTGCTCTTCGGCGCGATCCTCGACAAGGCGGGCGCCGGCAATTACTTCATCCAGCTCGCCTTCGCGGGCCTCGGCCACCTCCGCGGCGGCCCGGCCAAGGCGGCCGTCGTCGGCTCCGCCATGACAGGCCTCATCTCCGGCTCCTCCATCGCGAACGTTGTCACCACGGGCACATTCACCATCCCGCTGATGAAGCGCGTGGGCTTCTCGTCCGAAAAGGCCGGCGCGGTCGAGGTCGCCTCGTCCGTCAACGGCCAGATCATGCCGCCCGTGATGGGCGCCGCGGCCTTCCTCATGGTCGAGTTCGTCGGCATCTCCTACGTCGAGGTCATCAAGCACGCCTTCATTCCTGCGGTGATCTCCTACATCGCGCTCGTCTACATCGTGCATCTCGAGGCCTTGAAGAAGGACATGCCCGCGCTCGGCGAGGCAAAAAGCCTCGCGCAGATGTTCCTCAAGATCTTCATCGGCTTCGTCGTGGCCGGAGTCGGCTTTACCGCGCTCATTTACGGTATCCAGGGCCTGCGTGCTGCGGCCCCCGGCATCGCCGACTGGGTCGTGCTGGCCGCCATCGGTGCCGTCTACGTGCTGGCGCTTCGTGTCGCTGCCGGGCGCGAAGATCTCGCGCTCGACGATCCCAATGCCAAGGAGTTCCACCTGCCGACCGTCGCGCAGGTCTTCCCGACCGGGATTCATTTCCTCCTGCCGATCCTCGTCCTCATCTGGTTCCTGATGGTCGAGATGCAGTCACCCGCGAAATCCGCCTTCTACGCGGTCGCAGTGATGCTCCTGATCATCGTCACCCAGCGCCCGCTGAAGGCGATGTTCCGGAGCGAGAACTTGGGCTCAGCGACCCGCGCCGGCTTCGATGATCTGATCGAGGGACTGATCGCCGGCGCCCGCAACATGATCGGCATCGGCGTCGCCACCGCCGCCGCCGGCATCATCGTCGCGACCGTGACCAAGACGCCGATCGGCACCGAGCTTGCCGGGCTCGTCGAGGTTCTGTCGGGCGGCAACCTCTTCATCATGCTCCTCTTGATCGGGGTCTTCTCGCTGATCCTCGGCATGGGCCTGCCCACGACGGCGAACTACATCGTCGTGTCGTCACTGATGGCCTCGGTCGTCGTCACGCTCGGCGCGCAGGAAGGGCTGATCGTGCCCCTGATCGCGGCCCACCTCTTCGTCTTCTACTTCGGCATCATGGCCGACGTGACCCCGCCGGTGGGGCTGGCGAGCTTCGCCGCCGCCGCCGTGTCGGGCGGCGATCCGATCCGCACCGGCTTCACCGCCTTCTTCTACTCGATGCGGACCGTCGCCTTGCCGTTCCTCTTCATCTTCAACCCCGCGCTCATCCTCTACGGGATCGACCTCGGGACATGGGCGGGCATCCTGCAGGCGGCCTTCGTCTTCGTCACAGCCACCTTCGCGATGCTTCTCTTCGCCGCCGCGACGCAGGGCTATTTCCTTGCGCCCTCGCGGATGTGGGAAAGCGCCGCACTGCTGCTTGTCGCCTTAACGCTCTTCGTGCCGGGCTTCTGGTTGAACCGCGTGCAGCCGCCGTTCAACGAAAGCCCACCGACCGAGCTTGCGGCCTCCATGGACGCGGCCGCTCCTGGCGACCGGATACGCTTCGTCGTGTCCGGCCCCTCCTTCACCGATGGCGGCGTGACCCAGACCACGCTCGTCCACACCGTCGCCGAAGAAGACCCCGCAACGGGTCGCGCCGACGCGGCCGGTCTTTTCCTCCTGCCTGAGGGGGAAAAGCTCTACATGGACGAGCCGATGTTCGGCACGCCCTACCAGGAAAAGCTCTCGAGCTTCGACTTCTACGCCGAAGACCGGGTTGAGGTCGTGAGCGTCCTGTCGCCGGCCGAACGAATGCCGAAGCAGGTATTCTACATCCCCGCGCTTCTGCTTCTTGGGCTGGTGATCCTGCTCCAGCGCCGTCGCCAAACCAAACCGGCCTTCTGAGGAGGAACGATCATGGCAAGGAAAATCCTGCTCGCGGTCGACATCAACAACGAGGAAGCGAACAAGGCGCCTCTGGCTGCCGCGCTCGACCTCGCCCATGACGGTGGCGTCCTTCACGTTGTCTCGGTGCTGCCGGACTTCGGGTTCGCGCAAGTCTCGCAGTACTTCCCCGAGGGCTATGAACACAAGATGATCGACGAGTTCACGCATTCGCTCGCCGCCTGGGTGAAGTCCCATGTGCCCGAGGGGGTCGAGGCCCATCCCCATGTCGCGCACGGCACGATCTACGACGAGGTCGTGAAGGCCGGCGACAAGCTTGGCGTCGACGTGATCGTCATCGGCTCGCACCGGCATGCGCTCAGGGACTACCTCGTCGGCCCGAATGCGGAACGCGTCGTCCGCCACTCGAACCGCTCGGTCTACGTCGCCAGGAGTTGACACATGCCCAACCACATCTTCGGCCGCTCCACCAAGGGAACCCTGCCCACGGCCGTGAGAGGTGACGGCTGCTATCTGATCGATGCCGGCGGCAAGAAGTACCTCGACGGATCGGGCGGCGCGGCGGTCTCATGCCTCGGCCATTCCGACGAAAAGGTCCGCGCCGCGCTCCACGACCAGCTTGATCGGCTCGCCTTCGCCCATACCGGGTTCCTCACCTCGGAACCGGCCGAGGCGCTCGCCGACCGGCTGATCGCCGAGGCACCCAAGGGGATCGACCGCGTCTACCTCGTCTCCGGCGGGTCCGAAGCCGTCGAGGCCGCCTTGAAGCTCGCGCGACAGTACTTCCTCGAAGTGGGGCAGCCGAAGCGCCACCGTGTCATCGCGCGGCGGCAAAGCTATCACGGCAACACGCTCGGCGCGCTCGCCACCGGCGGCAATGAATGGCGCCGCGCCCAGTTCCGGCCCTTGCTGGTCGAGACCACGCATATCTCGCCCTGCTACGAATACCGGGGCCGCGAGGACGGCGAGAGCGTCGAGGATTACGGCCAGCGCGTCGCCGAAGAGCTTGAGACCGAGATCCAGCGCCTCGGGCCAGAGTCCGTGATGGCGTTTGTCGCCGAACCCGTCGTTGGCGCAACCGCCGGCGCGGTCCCGGCCGTGCCCGGCTATCTCAAACGGGTGCGCGAGATCTGCGACCGCCACGGCATCCTCCTGATCCTCGACGAAGTGATGTGCGGCATGGGCCGCACCGGCCATCTCTTCGCCTGCCTCGAGGACGAGGTCGCGCCAGACATGATCACAATCGCCAAGGGGCTTGGCGCGGGCTACCAGCCGATCGGGGCGCTCCTCTGCACCGGGGCGATCTACGACGCGATCGCGAAGGGCTCGGGCTTCTTCCAGCACGGCCACACCTATATGGGCCACGCGATGGCCGCCGCGGCGGCGAACGCCGTCCTCGGCCGCATCCTCGACGACGGCCTCCTGCCGCGCGTCCGCGAACAGGGCGCGAAGCTCGACGCGGCGCTGCGCGAGACGTTCGGCCAGCATCCCCATATCGGCGACATCCGTGGCCGGGGCCTCTTTCGCGGCCTTGAACTCGTCAAGGATCGCGAGACGAAAGAGCCGTTCGATCCTGCCCAGAAACTGCACGCGAAGATCAAGGCCAACGCCTTCGCCGAGGGTCTCATCTGCTATCCGATGGGCGGCACGATCGACGGCCAGACGGGCGACCACATCCTACTCGCCCCGCCCTTCATCATCGAGGATGCGCAGATCGACGAGCTGACGACGAAGCTTTCGACCGCCATCGACAGGGCGCTCGCCGCATGACACTGCCCCGCCTGATGGTCGCCCCCACGGGCGCCCGTCCGACGAAGAAGGACCACCCTGCCCTGCCCGTGACGATCCCAGAGATCGTCGAAGCCGCCGTCGGCTGCCAGAAGGCCGGGGCAGGCGGGCTCCACGCCCATATCCGCGACGCCGACGGTACGCATACGCTCGATGCCGGGCTTTATGCCGAACTGCTGGCCGAACTGGCGCGCGAAGCGCCCGGCCTCTACGTCCAGATCACGTCCGAGGCTGCGGGCCGCTTCACCCCCGCCGAACAGCGGGCGCTTATCGAAACACTCCGCCCTGCCGCCGTTTCGATCGCGCTGCGCGAGATCACCGCCGAGGAGAACGCCAGCGTGACGGCCCGGTTCTTCGCCTTTTGCCACGAGGCCGGGATCGAGGTGCAGCACATCCTCTACGACGCCGCCGACATGAGCCGCCTCGCCCATCTCGTCGCCGAGGGCACGATTCCGCGCGACAACCTCGCCGTCCTGCACGTCCTCGGCCGCTACACGACCGGCCAAACCTCGGACCCGGCCGACCTCGACGCGCCGCTGTCGGTGCAGTTCGCCTCCGGCCTTTCGCCCGACTGGGCCGTTTGTGCCTTCGGCCCGGCCGAGATCGCCTGCCTTCTCGCCGCGCTGAAAGCCGGCGGCAAAGCGCGCGTCGGCTTCGAGAACAATCGGCAGAACCGGGACGGCACCATCGCCGCCTCGAACGCCGAGCGCATCCGCGATCTGATCGCCGCCGCGACGGATGCGGGCCTCACGCTCTGACTGCCGTCACAGGCACCCGCTCGCCAAGTCTCCGCGCCGACGAAGGCGGGCTCAGTTGTCGTTGATATCCCGGTCCCAGAGCTTCACCTGCCCGCGCCTAACGCCCACGAGCTTTCTGAGCGCCAGCCACGCCGCGAGCGACGCCACCGCGAAGACCAGAATCAGGACCGCGAGCGACCCACCGAGTACCCCAAGCCACAGCAATAGCCCCACGATCCCGGCTCCGATGGCGAAGCCGAGAAGGATGAAGCCGGGAATGACGACCTCCAGGATGGCCAGGACCGCGCCCGCGATCATCCAGACCCACCACGCCGACCACAGCATCAGACCCGCCCCTTCAGCATCTTGAACGCGTCGCCGAAGGCTTCTAGCGCGTTCGCCGGCACGATAACAGTCTGCTTGCCGGCCCCCTGCCCGACGGCGGTCAGCGCCTCGACCTGCTTCAGCGCGACCTGGTACTGTGCCGCCTCGATCCCGTTTTCCTTGATCGCCTTGGCGACCACCTCGGTCGCATAGGCCTCGGCCTCGGCCGAGATACGTCGAGCCTTGGCCTCCTGCTCGGCGGCGTAAAGTTCCGCGTCGGCGGAAAGCTCGACCGCCCGCTTCTTGCCTTCGGCCTCTGTCACCTGCGCGCGCCGCGCACGCTCGGCGTTCAGCTGCTGCAGCATCGCAGCCCGCGTCGCCTCGTCGAGGTTCACGTCGAGGATCTCGGCCCGCGTGACCTCGATCCCCCAGTCATCGACCATCGCCGCGACCTGTTCGCGCACCTTATCGATCAGCTGCGCGCGGTTCGACTGGACGTGGTCCAGTTCCATCTTGCCGATCTCCGACCGCACGATCCCCGCCACGGTCGTCGCGATGGCGGCGTCGACGTCCCGGATGCGATAGACGGTCTTCTCCGGCTCCGTGATCCGGTAGAAGACCGAGGTTTCCACCTTCACAAGCACGTTGTCCGCGGTGATCGCATCCTGAAGCGCGTTCGGAAGCTGACGCTCGAGGACTGAGATCTTGTGCGCCACCCGGTCGAGGAACGGCACGATGAAGTTGATGCCGGGTCCGAGCACGGCGCGCAGCCGGCCGAAGCGTTCGACAACATGCTTTTCGGACTGCGGCACGATCCGCACGCCAAGAAAGACGCAAACGATGATGAAGACGGCGATGGCGAGGAGTACCCCGTTACCACCGAGCACCTCGCCGATGACCTGCCCGAAATCCATAACTCTCTCCTCACTGGCCCCCGGGGCGGACTATGCCCACACGCCCGCCAAGTGAAAAGCCCCTACTGGCCGGTCCCGCGCGTATAGAGCGTAAGATGCACTGGCTTGCCGCCGCCGATAGCCAACCCGTCGATCTCGGCCAACACATGCAAGGTCACACCGGCCGCCTCCGTCGCGGCGAGGAAGGCTTCGCGCAGCGGCGCTGCGATGACGGCGGCCGGGCATCCGGGCCGCGTGAACTCCTGCGCCGCCTCGCCCGCATCCGCGAAGGTGACCGGCCACGGCAGTTCGAAGACTAGAGAGGGTTCAGTGTACCCGGTTGCCAGGATGCGGTCGGGAATGCAGCCTGAATGGGCCAATGCGGTGCGCACTGCCTGCGAGGGCCAGAGGTAGCTCACGTTGCTCAACGTCCCGAGGGCACCGGCATAGACGGCGGCCGCCATCAAGACCAGCGCTGCAATGCCCGTCAGCCGCAGGTCGTTTCCCAGACTGAGGGCGAATACAAGCGCCAGAATCAGAGATGCGGCAAGGCTGAGAACAGCCAAGAGCGGCGGGGACACCCCGTGGCTCCACGCGAACCATATCGCCAGCGCGAGAAGTGCAGGCCCAATCAGCGAGAGCCCGACTGCCACTGCGCGCCAGCCGGCGCCGAGCGGCCCCGCGCGCCGGTCCCATACGACTGCGACGAGAAGTGCCAGAGCCGGGAACATGGGCAGCGGATAATGCAGGAGCTTTGTCGGAATCAGTTCGAACACGATCCAGCCTGGCAGGAGCCAGGCCAGCGCGAACTGCACCGCCGGGTCGCGGCGCATGTGCCAGGTCGCCGCCAACGCCGGCGCCAGAAGCGCCGCGCCCGGCCAGAAGATGACCCAGACAGCGATGAAATAAGCTCCCGGCGGCGCGCCGTGGCCTTCCTGCCCGCCCTGCGCCTTCGACAGGAGGTCGCCGAGCAAAGCGGCGTTCCAGAAGTCCATTCCTGACTGCAGGCTGATCGCGACATACCACGGCAGTACGATCGCCAGAAAGACCGCGCCGCCGCGCCATGATGCCAAAGGACGCAGCCACCGGACCCTGCGCGCGATCAGCGCGAGACCCGCCGCCGTCAAACCGACAATCATCGGCCCGATGGGTCCCTTGACCAGGGCCGATGCGCCAAGCATCGCCCAGAAGACCGGTGCGACCCATCGCGGCACGGCCGAACCGCGCCCTCGCCAAAGCATCGCCAGCGCCGAATGTGCGCCGACGACCGTCGCAAGTAGGACCGCGTCCGTCTTGGCGATCCGCGCCTCTGCAGCGAGAACCAGGGCCGCGGCCAGAACCGCGCCCGCCGAGAAGGCGGCGCGGGCGCCAATCAGCCCGCGTCCCATGGCGAAGGTCAGGAGAACCGCCAACGTAGCCCCGGCGACGGACGGCAGCCGGTACGACCAGATCGATCCGGCCGCGCCCTCGGGCAGCAAGGAGACGGCTGCGGCCTGAATCCAGTAGATTCCGACCGGCTTCTTGTAGCGCGGCGCGTCCTGGAACCGAATGTCGATGAGATCACCGCTCTCGGCCATCTGCCGGCTCGCCTGCGCGAACCGCGCCTCGTCGCGGTCGGTGACCGGGAGGCTTGTCAGCGCCGGCAGGAACAGCAGCCACGCGAGCGCCACCAGCGCCGCGACGGCCGGGAAGGGCCGCTCAGGGAGCGCCGCGAGCAATACCTCGCATCTGCGCAGGAACGTCAATCTCTCACGACGCCAGTCTCAGGCGCGGACAGTGCGCGCGCACTAGGCGACGAAACACCCGAAAGCTCATGCGCTGGGCCGCCCAGCCGAGCAGCGCGCCGGCCAATACCTGCCAGAGAGTATGGTTGCCGTTCTCGATGCGCGAACCGCCAACGAACCCCGCCGCCAGGATCATACTCCCGCGCGCCACCGGGTTGTTCGCGATGCATCGGTCCGTCAGATAGGCCGCGCCGAACACCGCCGCTGCCGTGTGGCCGGATGGCATGCCGGCCTCGCCGCCGTTCGGCCTGAGGTTGGCCTTGGCGTCGCCGAGCAACGATTTTGGCACGTGGATACCCGCCTCCAACAGGACGAACCGTCCGAGAAACGCGGCCGCGCGACCGTTCAGCATTTCGCAGCCGAACGCCGCCAGCGGCAGAACGATCTGCACAGTATCGCCGATCCGGCGCGTCGAAGGATATGCCAAAACCACAGACAGGATCAGAATCGCGATGAGAATCCGGGCGCGCAGCTTCGCTTCCGCCGTAATCCGGCCGACAACCGGGCGGACATGACGAACGACAGCCTGAACACGGTTTCTCATGGCCCGAGCGGTAGACCGGATTCATGACGCTCGTATATCGGACACTTGTCAGACAACTATGGAGAAGCCCTATCGTGAGCGTATAATCGCCCCATGCCCGCCCTCTGCCGCGACTGTCTCCATCAATTCGAAACCGGCAGCCGTTGCCCGGCCTGCCGCTCGCCCCGCATCCTCGCCCACCCCGAACTCTTTGCCCTTTCTATCGCCCACATGGACTGCGACGCCTTCTATGCGAGCGTCGAGAAGCGCGACGACCCCTCAATCCGCGACAAGCCCGTCATTGTCGGCGGCGCCAAGAGGGGCGTCGTCTCCACCTGCTGCTACCTCGCCCGCATTAAGGGCGTGCGCTCCGCCATGCCGATGTTCCAGGCCCTGAAGCTCTGCCCCGAAGCCGTCGTCGTGAAACCGAGGGGCAGCCACTACGCCACCGTCTCGAAGCAGATCCGGGCCATGATGGACGAGTTGACCCCGGTCATCGAACCCCTCTCGCTCGACGAGGCGTTCCTCGATCTCACCGGCACCGAGCGGCTTCACAAGGCACCGCCTGCCGTCCTCCTCTGCGGGCTCCTGAAGCGGATGGAGGATGAACTCGGCCTGACCGGCTCAGTCGGCCTTTCCCACAACAAGTTCCTCGCCAAGATCGCTTCCGACCTCGACAAGCCGCGCGGATTTTCCATCATCGGAGAAGCCGACACGGCGGCGTTCCTGAAGGGCAAGCCCGTCCGCTTGATCTGGGGCGTCGGCGCGGCGGGTCAAGAGCATCTCGCCGCCGCCGGCATCCGCACATTCGACGACCTCGCCCGCTGGGACCGCAAGGACCTCCACCACCGCTTCGGCCAGATCGGCGACCGGCTCTGGCACCTCGCGCGCGGCGAGGACTACCGCCGGGTCAATCCGCACGAACCGATGCGCTCGATCTCGGCCGAGACGACGTTCAACGAGGACATCGCCGAGCGCGACCTGCTCGAAGGGCATCTCTGGCGGCTTTCCGAACGCGTGGCCGACCGGGCGAAGGCCAAGGACCTCGCGGGCCGCACCGTGACGCTGAAGCTGAAGAGCGCGGATTTCAAAACGATCAGCCGTCGGCACACGCTGCGCGAGCCGACCCAGATCGCCGACCGGCTCTACCGCGAGGCGGCCGACCTGCTGGTTCACGTCAAGGAAGAGGGCCCGTTCCGGCTGATCGGCGTCGGTCTGTCCGACATCGTGCCCGCACGCGAGGCGGACCTGACGGCCGATCTCCTCGATCCACAGGCGGCCCGGCGCGCAGAGGCCGAGCGCGCCACCGACGCGATCCGCGCGCGCTTCGGGCCGGACGCCATCGTGAAGGGCCGCGCGCTCCGCTGATCCGGCTTGCACCCCGCCTGCGGCATCCCCAGTATGGCCGCCGAAGGACGGTGCGCATGAACATACTCGATACGGGCGACATCCACATTCACTGGCGCGAGGACGGCGACCCGGCGGGCGCTCCGGTCGTGTTCGCCAACTCGCTCGGCACCGATCTCCGCATGTGGGACATGCTGATCCCGCTCCTGCCGCAGTCGCTGCGGCTGATCCGCTACGACAAGCGCGGCCACGGGCTCACGTCCTGCCCGCCTGGCCCCTATTCGATGGGCGCGCTTATCCGTGATGCAGAGAAGCTGATCGAGGCGCTCGGCGTGAAGGACTGCGTCTTCGTCGGCCTGTCGATCGGCGGGCTGATCGCGCAGGGCCTCGCCGTCAAGCGGCTCGACCTCGTCCGCGCGATGGTGCTGTCGAACACGGCCGCCAAGATCGGCACGCGGCAGATGTGGGAGGACAGGATCGGCGCGATTCGGGCCAACGGGATCGAGGCCATCGCCGACGGCATCATGGAGCGCTGGTTCGCCAGGCCCTTCCGCGCGACGCCAGAGATGCAAGGCTATCGCAACATGCTGACGCGCCAGCCGGTCGAGGGCTATACCGGCTGCGCCGCCGCCATCGCGGGTACCGATTTCATCACGCCGACCTCGGGACTGACGCTGCCGACGCTTGCTATCGCCGGGTCCGAGGACGGCGCGACGCCGCCCGATCTCGTGCGCGAGACCGCCGATCTCGTGAAGGGCGCGCGCTTTCACCTGATCCGGGGGGCAGGCCACTTGCCCCCGATCGAGAAGCCGGAGGAATATGCGAAGGTCCTGACGGAGTTCCTGGCCTCCATCGGCCACGGCTGACGTGGCGCGGTTCCTCCTGGTCCACGGCTCGTGCCACGGTGCCTGGTGCTGGCGCGACCTTGTCCCGGCGCTTCAGGCGCTCGGCCACGAGGCCCGCGCCATCGACCTGCCGGCGCATGGAGAGGACCGGACCCCGGCGACCGAAGTGACGCTCGACGCCTATGCCGGCGCGATCCTCGCGGCGATCGAGGAGCCGGTGACGCTCGTCGGCCATTCCGCCGCCGGATACCCGATCACGCTTGCCGCCGCCCGCGCGCCCGAAAAGATTGCCCGCCTCGTCTATCTTTGCGCCTATGTCCCCGCGCCGGGCCTATCGATGATCGAGATGCGCCGCGCGGGGCCTCGCCAGCCGCTGAAGGGCGCGGTGAGCGCCGATCCGGACGGTGTCACCTACCTCGTCGATCCCGACCGAGCGCCCGTAGCGTTCTACAACGACTGCCCCGAGGAGGCCGTGGCCTATGCCGTGCCGCGCCTCTGCCCCGAACCGATCCTGCCGCAAGCGACGCCGCTGCCGCCGAAGACTCGTCCAGAGGTCGAAAGCCACTACATCGTCTGCGCCAACGACCGCACCATACCGCCCGACTACCAGCGACAGATGAGCGCCGCCTTCCCGCCCGGCCATGTCACTGAACTCGCGAGCGGCCATTCGCCCTTCTTTTCCATACCTGACGAGCTTGCCGGTCGGCTCTCGGACATCGCGGGCGGGATTTCCGGGCTTTCGGGCGCGGCGCGGGCGGGCTAGCGTGACCCGGCCGGACCGGGAGCCATGCAGAACCGCCTCGCCTATATCTTCGTCCTCGCGACTGTGGTGATCGACGCCATCGGCATCGGAATCATTTTTCCCGTGATGCCGGAGCTTCTGGAGGAGGTGACCGGGGGCACGCTCTCGCAGGCGGCGCTCTGGGGCGGGGTGCTGGCCACCTCCTTCGCGGTCATGCAATTCGTCTTCGGCCCGATCGTCGGCAACCTCTCGGACCATTTCGGGCGGCGGCCGGTCATGCTGACCGCGCTTGCTGTGATGGCGGTGGACTACGCGATCATGGCCGTCGCGGGCACGATCTGGATTCTGCTTATCGGCCGCATCGTCGCTGGGATCACGGCGGCGACCCACACGACCGCGACGGCCTACATGGCCGACATCTCCGAAAAATCCCAACGCGCTCGGAATTTCGGCCTGATCGGTGCGGCCTTCGGCATCGGCTTCATCGCCGGCCCGTTTCTCGGAAGCCTGCTGTCTACTCTCGGCGTCCGCGCGCCCTTTTGGGGCGCGGCGGCCCTGTCGGCCGCCAATCTCGCCTTCGGCTACTTCGTTCTGCCCGAATCCGTGACCGACCGCATCCGTCGCCCCTTCTCCTGGACGCGCGCCAATCCCCTGGCCTCGTTCCGCGCCATCGGCCGACTGCCGGGGGTCGGGCGGCTCCTCACGCTCTATCTCGTATACAACGTCGCACTCCATGTCTACGAGGCGGTCTGGGCCTTCTACGGCAAGGCGCGGTTCGACTGGGACCCATTCATGATCGGCGTCTCGCTCGCCGTCTACGGGCTCTTTTTCGCGCTCGTCCAGGCCTTCGCGGTTGGTCCCATGACACGCGTCTTCGGCGAACATCGCGCAGCCTTCTGCGGTCTACTGATCGAATTCGTGGCCTGCGTAATCTTCGGCTTCCTCACCTCCGGCATGCTGGCGCTCGCATTCACCGCCTTCGCCGCCCTCGGCAGCGTGGCCGGACCCGCGATGCAGGGGCTCATGTCGAACGCCACGCCCGACGACCAGCAGGGCGAGCTTCAGGGCGTCGTCGCCTCGCTCATGGCGGTCGGCATGATCCTGTCGCCGATGGTCATGACCGGTACGTTTTCCTGGTTCACTCGGCCCGGCGCCGCTATCTACGCACCCGGCGCGCCCTTCCTATTAGCTGCTGCCCTGCTGGTCGTTTGCGTCATAATCCTTGTCGCGCCTTCGCGCGAATCTGCGCCATCCGAACCACTAGCCTGATCGCGAAAGGAATACCGCGATGACCAAGATCCGCGCCGCCATCTGCCACGAGTTCGGCCAGCCGCTGACGGTCGAAACGGTGGAGCTGCGCGCGCCCGGCCCCGGCGAGGTCGAGGTCACGCTCGACGCCTGCGCGATCTGCCAGTCCGACATCTCCTATATCGACGGCGGCTGGGGTGGCGAACTGCCCGCGGTCTACGGCCACGAGGCGGCGGGGAGGGTCAGCGCGCTCGGCCCCGGCGTCACGGGCTACGCGCCGGGCCAGAAGGTGCTCGTCACGCTCATCCGCGCCTGCGGCCGCTGCCCGCCATGCGCGGGCGGACGCGCCGTTCTCTGTGCCGATCCAGCGATGCCCGGCAGCCCGCTAACGCTGCTGGACGGGCGGGCCTTGGAACAGGGCCTGAAGACCGGAGCCTTCGCCGAAAAGGTCGTCGTCGACCGAAGCCAGCTTGCCCCTTTGCCGGACGGCATCCCGATGGAGGCGGCATCGCTTCTCTCCTGCGGCGCGATCACCGGGATCGGCGCTGCGGTCAACACCGCCCGGATCCGGCCCGGAGAGGTCGTCGTCGTAATCGGCGCGGGCGGGGTCGGCCTCAACGCCATCCAGGGCGCGCGGCTCGCCGGCGCCGCGCGCATCATCGCCGTCGACATGGTGCCCGAGAAACTCGATGCCGCGAGGGAGTTCGGCGCGACGGATGGCGTGCTCGCGAGCGAGGAGAAACCCTGGTCCGCCGCAAAGCGCCTCGCCGGGCGCGGCGCCGACGCCGTCCTCGTCACCGTCGGCGCGATCCCCGCCTATGACACCGCCACGCGCTATCTTGGCCCCGGCGGGCGCATGGTCGCGGTCGGAATGCCGCATTCCGGGGCGTCGTCGTCCTATGAACCGGTGATCCTCGCGGCCACCGGCCAGATCATGGAGGGTTCACTCATGGGCGACACCGTGCTCGCCCGCGACATCCCGTGGATGACCGATCTCTACCTCCAGGGCCGTCTCAAGCTCGACGAATTGATCTCGGGACGCTGGAGCCTCGATCAGATCAACGAGGCCATTGCCGACACCCGCACCGGCGCAGCCCGCCGCAATGTCATCGCCTTCGGAGACTAGAGATCGAACGCCCGGTCCCAGCCGAAGCCGACCAGGTGCTGCTCGTCGCCGCCGAGCGCCCGGTAAAGCGCCAGGGCCGGCGCGTTCGCCGGCTCGGTGCTGAGCCAGACGCCCTTACAGCCCCGTTCCCGCGCGGCCTCGGTCAGCCGCTCCGTCATCGCCCGCCCGATCCCGCGCCGCCGCCAGCCCCCGCGCACACCCACCTCATTGATGAAGAAGGCGGGCTCCTTGTCGGGATGCAGCAGCACCGTGCCCGAGGCGAGGCCGACCGCCATCTTCCCCGCCAGCGCCAGCACGATCATGTGGCCCGGATCGTCAAGAAAGGCCGCCGCTTGCTCACGCTTGACCGGGTGATCGAAAAGCCCCTCCGCCACCCCCGTGAGAAGCGACAGATCATCCGGCCCGAGCAACCGGTACTCGATCTTCTCCGTCATGGCGCCCCCTTTCGCGACGAGCCCTGTACGGCTTCGAACTCCGCACAGATGAGGACAGAATGAAACTCAAGGACCTCGAGATTTTCACCATATCACCGCCCGCCCCCGGCTGGGGCGGGCGCTACTGGATCATCGTCAAAGTGACGACCGATGACGGGATCATCGGCTATGGCGAATGCTATGCCTCCTCGGTCGGGCCCAAGGCGATGGAAGCCGTCATCACCGACGTCTTCAGCCGCCACATGGCCGGCGAGAGCCCCGAGAACTTCGAACTGATGTTCCGCCGCGCCTATTCTTCGGGCTTTACCCAGCGCCCGGACCTCACCGTCATGGGTGCCTGGTCGGGTCTCGAGATCGCCTGCTGGGACATCCTCGGCAAAGCGAGGGGTCGCCCCGTTTGGGCGCTCCTCGGCGGCAAGATCAACGAACGGCTCAGGAGCTACACCTATCTCTACCCCGAACCCGGCAAGGAAACCGCCGACTTCTGGGTCAGCCCCGACATGGCCGCCGAGGCCGCGAGCCGTTTCGTCGGCATGGGCTTCACCGCAGTCAAGTTCGACCCCGCCGGCCCCTACACGGTCCGCGGCGGGCACGACCCGTCGCAGAGCGACATCACGCGCTCCGCCGCCTTCTGCCGCGCGATCCGCGATGCGGTGGGCGACCGCGCCGACCTCCTCTTCGGCACCCACGGCCAGTTCAACGTCGCGGGCGCGGTGCGGCTCGCGCAAGCCATCGAGCCCTACGGGCCACTTTGGTATGAGGAGCCGATTCCGCCTGACAACCTTCTCGATTTCGCCGAAGTGCAGAAGGCGGTCCGCATCCCGGTCGCCACCGGCGAACGGTTTTCGACAAAGGCCGAATTCGCCACTGTCCTCCGCACTGGCGGCGCCCGCATACTGCAACCCGCGCTCGGCCGCTCGGGCGGCATCTGGGAAACGAAGAAGATCGCCGCGATCGCCGAGGTCTTCACTGCCCAGATGGCGCCGCATCTCTACGCGGGGCCCGTCGAATGGGCGGCAAACATCCAGCTTGGCGCCTCGATCCCGAACCTTCTCATGGTCGAGACGATCGAGACCGGCGGCGCCTTCCACCTAGCGCTCGTCAAGAACTCGATCAGGTGGGAAGACGGCTATGTCATCGTCCCCGACGCACCGGGTCTCGGGATCGAGTTCGACGAGGATCTCGCCCGCGCCCATCCCTACGACGGCACCCGTCTGCATCTGGAGATGCAGGAGGCACCCTGCGACTATTCTAAGCCCAATTGGTTCGAGGGCGGTGCCCCGGTGACGAAAAAGCCCGGCTGACTCCAGCCGGGCCCGGTGAGGCGGTCAGACGGTTCGCCTATTTCGGGTAGCACGACAACTGCGCGCGGACCATTTTGGGATGCGGCGTGGCGTGCACCGGTGCGACGACCTCCGCCGTTTGATGATACTGACTGCTCAGGAAAGCCTGCGGCTGAACTTCGTTCATGGCGATATCGTCTCCTATGTGGCTCGACGCCGGGCATCCGGCGGCCGGTCTCTGCTCCGTCCCGGCACATGGCCGGGGACCGGTCCCATTGCGGGCAGGACCGAGCTATGCCTGCCAATGCCCGGCTACAAGACCTGACGTAGCTGCGAGCGGAGCCTTGCCGGCTCACAGGGACGCCGTCTGACCGGCCGCCCTTTCTCAGTTCGGATCTCAGCCGAGGCCCGCGGCCTTCAGCGCCATGTCGCGGGCCGCGTTCCTCACCTCGTCCGCCAACTGCGCATCGTCGAGCGTCCGCGACAGCACCATCCCGCCCACGCACAGCGCCGACAGCGCCAGCGCGGTCCCATGCGGCCCGGCCTTTCCAGGTGGCATGTTGTGCTCAAAGAGCCCGGTCATCGCCTGCAACAGCTTCTGAAACGCATCGCGCGTCCTGGCCGTGGACCGGGCCACGTCGGAAGGCAGCGCGATCATCGGGCACTGCCCATCGAGATCGCCGAGATGCTTCGAGGAAAGGTAGCTGTCGATCATCGCCCTGACCGTCTCCGGCCCGCCATTCGCCGGATCGATCCCCGCCTCGTCGCGCCATTTCTTCCCGCGTCCGTTGAGGAAGCTCTCGACGGCTTCGGCGTAAAGCTCCTCCTTATTGCGGAAGTGGTTGTAGAAACCGCCGCGCGTCAGTCCGGCCTCCGCCATGATTTCGTCGATGGAAACCTCAGAAAACCCACGCCGATTGAAGAGGATGCGGGCGTGTTCGACGATGCGCGCACGCACCTTGGCCTTGTGTTCGGGCGTATAGGGCATGGCGGTCCTCGCAGGCTGGTTTCCGGCGAACCTACCATAGCTCAAAATATGTTCTTGAACATATTTAGATTGCTGCGACGCTTGTACCCACGCCCAACCGCAGAGGAGCGTGTCATGAAGCTCTACTATTTCGAATCCCCGAACCCCCGCAAACCCTGTGCCGTCGCCAGATACCTGGAACTACCGATGGACTTCGTTCGCATCGACCTGGCGAGGGGCGAACACCAATCGCCCGAGTTTCTCGCAGTCAACCCGAACGGCAAGGTTCCGGCGATGCAGGATGGCGAAGTGAAGCTATGGGAAAGCCATGCGATCATGGCCTATCTCGCCAGGATGGCCGGCTCCGATCTCTGGCCCGAGGACGACTTCAAGAAGATCGACGTCACCAAGTGGCTCACTTGGGACATGGCTCATTTCTCGCGCCATGCCGGGGCGCTGATCTTCCAGAACGTCATCAAGCCCGACCTGTTCGGAGAGCAGCCCGACTCCGCCGCAGTGGAGGAATCCACCGGCTTTTTCCACAAGTTCGCCAAGGTGCTGGATGATTATCTCGCAGGTCGCGACAACCTCGTCGGCGACTCGATCACCATCGCCGATTTCGGCGTCGCCGCATCCCTGCCGATGGCCGAGCAGGCAATGCTTCCGGTCGCGGGCTACGGCAACATCCTGCGCTGGCACGATCGGCTGAACGAATTGGAGGCATGGCGAAGCCCGTTCCCAGAGATGCCGCTGGCCAACGTACAGCCGGTCGACATGGCGAAGGCAAGCTAGGGGAAGTGCCGGCGGTCCCGAACAGCCTCTGTTCCTCCGGCCGCTCGCCGTAACCGGCCAACCCCGTCCGGTCAAATCCCATTGTCCCTGCCTGCCCCCCTGGGCGATACCGCAGCGGCCGCGCGAGATTCTGCGCGCGGCCGCCTTTTCCCCTTGCGGTTCGCGGCCGGTATCTCCACTTCTTGCGCACGCGGCCACGGCCGCCGAGGAACAAGCCATGTCGCGACTGAAATCCCTGCCCTCTTTCGCCGCACGCCGTCGCCGCCTCGGCTCGCATCCGCCGCGGAGGCTCTCGATGCTGCTGCGCGACGCGGTCGCGGGCGAGGCGCAGCGCATCACCGTGGGCGAACTCGTGGAGGCGCTGGCCTCGCGCGGGCTCGCGCCGGTCCTGATGCTCATGGGTTTCATCAACATCTTCACGATCATCCCCGGTTCCTCGACGGTACTCGGCGCACCGCTCGTCATCCTTGGCGGCGCGATTGCCCTCGGCGCGCGCGGCATATGGCTGCCCCGCAAACTCCGCGAACGCAGTCTCGACCGTGCGCTACTCGCGCGGGGCGTTGGCCGGGCGCTGCCCTATCTCAAGCGGCTCGAGCGGCTGGCCCGACCGCGCGGCTGGATCTGGGGCACTGCGCTCGACCGGGCCTACGGCGCGGTCGTGGTGGTGCTGGGCCTCCTCGTCACGCTGCCGGTGCCGTTCGGCAATACGCCGCCGGCTATATCGATCGTGCTCCTGTCGCTCGGCTTCGCCACGCGCGACGCCTTCTGGGCGGCGGCGGGTCTCGTCTCGACGCTCATCGCATTCGCCATCGTGGCCGGCGTCGCAGGGCTCATCGGCACTGCGGGCATGTCGATCCTCGGTCCCTGACCGGCCCCGCCGTAACTACTCGGAATTTCGCGACGCAGATGAGGAGCACTCCCTCATCGTCGCGGGTGACATCCCCAAGCTCATCGAGCAGCGGAACGTGACATGTCTGCGAGGTGCCCTTCGCATGATTGCCACATTGCTGATCAACAACACGAGGGTCTGCGGCAATCCGTGTCAAAATTTGTTCGGGCAGCGGCCGTACGAAGCTTCGTTCGAACGGCCATACGTGCAAGCCATTGATTCCACAAAATACAAATTGGCGATCCCGGAAGGACTCGAACCCTCAACCTGCTGATTAGAAGTCTTATGGGGGGCAGTTCGATCCGGCTCGGTCTAGCGCGCTATTCTTACATAAGCCTATTGTTTTAAAGCAAATTAGAAGTCGTTTGGAGTGCAGGCACTTCGACGCACCTCTTGCGATCTCGTCGAATCTTGCTTACCTGATGCTTACCGCCAGAGGCCAGATAATGCCAACGATCAAATTGACAAAGTCTCAGGTCGACCTCCTTGGTTCCAACGGAGGGCCGGACGCGATCCATTGGGATGCCTCGCTCCCAGGCTTCGGAGTGCGCGTGAAGGCGAGCGGCGTAAAAAGCTTTGTCGTGCAGTACCGCAACCGGAATACTGGAAGATCACGCCGTCAAACAATCGGTCAGTATGGGCCGCTTCTATCCTTCGTGGAGGCCAAGGAAGCAGCAAGGAGCATTCTAGCTGACGCGGCTCGTGGCGCCGACCCCGTCGAAGACGTCCGCGCACGCCGGGCCGCGCCGACCGTCAGGGAACTCTCTATCCGATATCTAGAGGAGCATGCAATCCCCAAGAAGCGGCCTAGCAGCGTGCGGAACGACCGATCGATGCTCGACCTATACATTCTGCCACGGCTTGGTCGCCGTAAGGTGTTTGAGATTGGCCCTGAAGACATACAGACCCTCCATAACGGGCTGCGGGCAACGCCCTACCAAGCGAACCGCACCTTGGCACTCCTCTCCAAGATGCTGTCGTTGGCGGTTCGCTGGAGGCTCCGTCCGGACAACCCTGCTGTCGGCATCGAGAAATATGTCGAGGAAAAGCGGTATCGCTGGCTGTCGGACGCCGAGCTTGGGCGGTTGACCAAAGCGCTCGACGCACATCCAAACCAGATTGCGGCCGACGCTATTCGCCTCCAACTTCTGACTGGCGCCCGGATCGGCGAAGTGCTGAGCGCGCAGTGGGGCGATTTCGACCTCGACCGCGGCGTCTGGACCAAGCCGTCGCACCACACCAAGCAGAAGCGCACCGAGCATCTTCCTTTATCGCGCGCCACCGTCGCTCTTGTTTCGGGGATGAAGGCACAGCGAGGGGAAACATCGAGCTTCCTTTGCCCGGGCCGAAATACTTCTGTGCCGATCTCGGACTTGAAAGCCTTCTGGCGGTCGGTCACTTCCGCGGCGAACTTGGAGGACTACCGGATTCACGACAACCGGCATACCCACGCATCGCATCTCGTCTCGAGCGGCATGAGCTTACCCATCGTCGGCCGCCTGCTGGGTCACACGAACCCCTCCACAACGCAGCGCTATGCCCACTTGTCAGACGATCCACTCAGAGCGGCAGCTGAGATCATGGGTGCCAAACTCGGCAAGAACTAGAGGCCGTCACTTTGCGACGGTTGCATCAGAAATCTACAGTATGGGCGGAAAGCGGTCTTTCGCTGCACCATAGGGATGGAGATCGGGACTTCAGGAAACCTGACGTTCGCGCCGCTCTCCAACTTGTGCATCCAGGCATTCGGGTTTCAGCACTTGCACGGAAATTAGCGCAATCTGCTAGTTTTACCTCGAGATGCGGCAGCTCGAACGCCAATCACGTCTTGGCTTTGCAATTCCGTTCCAGTGCCAGCGACAAAGGCAAACTCCGCCGCGGAATCGGCAAACTACGTATTCCTGATCTCAGCGGATCAAATCGGCACCAACAACAACGATTGCC
Organism: Defluviimonas aquaemixtae; assembly: GCF_900302475.1. Taxonomy (NCBI): domain Bacteria; kingdom Pseudomonadati; phylum Pseudomonadota; class Alphaproteobacteria; order Rhodobacterales; family Paracoccaceae; genus Albidovulum; species Albidovulum aquaemixtae. The sequence goes on along the minus strand of NZ_OMOQ01000003.1, from coordinate 414,655 downwards.
TCACAGGGCTCGTTACCGAGGCAGGTATAGCTGTGTTCAAAATCGGATTCGAAATACATCGAATCCCCGGCCTCCAATCTATGCGTCTTGCCGTGGATATTCAGGCCAAGCGTGCCCGACATCACATAGATGACCTCGACGCCGGAATGGCAATGCGGAGCCGGGATGGGTGCGCTTGCGAGGAACTGGGCCAGATAGGCCTCGATCCGGCGCTCGGTCACCGGAAAGTCGAGGCTTTCAAAGAAGAAACTCGGTGATCCGTCCGGCACGTTCGGCAGGCGCAGCCGGTCCTTTCGGCGCACGATCTCGACGATCGGCACATCCTCGCCCTCGGCGAAGAAATGCTCCAACCCGACGCCGAAGACCATCGCGATGCGCATCAGCGTGGGCAGCGTCGGGAAATGCTGCCCGCGCTCGATCTTCGACAGCATCCCGGCCGACAGGCCCGAATGCTCCCCGAGCTGTATCAGGCCGAGGCCCTTCGTCGTCCGCAGATCGCGAATCTTCTGGCCGATTCGGTAGGCTGACAGCCGGTCGTTCAGAGTTTCCGAAACCATTTTTGCCGATCCCTTTTCGCCTGACGAAAGCAGGCCGCTGGAATTATCGTATCACGAACAAATTATGCGTGTCACGAAAAAATGCGTGTAAATAAAAAGATTTTCGTGTAGTTCAACTCAGACTACCGGTCGGGATGGTCCTGACACGGACGCATAGAAAGGAACACTCATGAAGCTGCGTAGCTCGTTCAAAGCTCTTGCCATCGCTTCCACGGTCGCCTTTGCCGGCGCCCCCGCCCTTGCCGACGGTCATGTCAAGGACATCGTCGACACGGCGGTTGCCGCTGGGGAATTCAACACGCTCGCCGCCGCTCTGACCGCGGCCGAACTTGTCGACACGCTGAAAGGGGAAGGCCCCTTCACCGTCTTCGCCCCGACCGACGCCGCATTCGCCGCTTTGCCCGAAGGCACGGTCGAAGACCTCCTGAAGCCCGAGAACAAGGACAAGCTGACGGCAGTCCTGACCTATCACGTCGTTCCGGGCGCGGTGATGTCTTCGGATCTGAGCAATGGCATGACCGCAGCCACCGTCAATGGCGCGGAGGTGACGATCATGACCGAGGGTGGTGTAAAGGTGAACGATGCCTCTGTCACCGCTGCTGATATCGCGGCCTCCAATGGCGTCATCCATGTGATCGATCAGGTGATCCTGCCGCCGATGTGAATCGACGCTCGGCGGGGCATGTCCCCGCCGCAACTCCAGATACCCGTCTGTGAACCAGTGACCGAAACCAGCCACGCAAAAGGAGAATGACATGGACTCGAAGCAACTCGTGCGCACGGCGTGGGATGCCGTAATGGATGAAACCAAGAACCCGCTGCGGCGCTTTCCACTGGTGACGGCGCATTTGCTGATGCAGGTGCTGGCCTGGATGTGGAGCGCGATCTTCTCCGTCGCAATCGGAAGCTATTTTGCCTTTGGCGTGACGGCGGTCGGCCATTCGCTGATCATTGCGGGGGTCATCGTGACTATTGCGGTCTTCCGGCGGGCGGAAGGGGCGTCGGAGGCAGGGTGACGTTGGGCGGTCACCACGTCGCGCAACACCCCTCGGGACTGGCGACGTGACCGGACCGGGAACATGGGTGCGGCATCCTCCAGGTCGCACCCATGCGGTTCGGAAACCATGCGACCCGTTCACCCATTTCGAGGAGCGTCTCAAATGATACCGGGAAATCGAAGCCACGTTTCGGGACCACCTGCGCCATGGTCAGGGCTCAGCCCCGGATCACGCAAGGTGCCGACGAAATGACGAACCGTGCTTTGGTCATCGGCGCATCGGGCGGGATCGGCGCAGCCCTTGCAGAGGCGCTGATCGCGCGGGGGGCAGAGGTGACGCGCCTGTCGCGCTCCGGCGGCGCGTTCGACATAACCGACCCCGAGACCGTTGCCTCAGCTCTGTGCGGGCTCGATGGACCGTTTGACATGATACTTGTGGCGAGCGGCATGCTTGCGCCCGAGGGTGGCCGGCCGGAAAAAGCGCTCGCAGAGATCGACGCCGTCGCCATGGCCCGGGTTTTTGCGGTCAATGCGATCGGTCCTGCGCTTGTCTTGCGGCATGTGCCACGGCTCCTGCCGCGTGGTCGCCGTGCGATTGTCGGCGTCCTCTCTGCCCGCGTCGGATCGATCGGCGACAACAGGCTCGGCGGCTGGTACAGCTACCGTGCTTCAAAGGCTGCGGTGAACCAGATCGTCCACACCGCCGCCATCGAGATCGCCCGTCAACGGCCCGAGGTGATGCTGGCGGCTCTGCATCCCGGCACGGTCGAGACCGCCTTTACTGAAGCCTATCGGGCGCACCACAAGGTCGCGCCGGATGTGGCCGCGGCCAATCTGCTGGCTGTTCTGGACCGGCTGACCCCGGCCGACAGCGGCGGCTTCTATGACTGGGCCGGAAAACCGGTGCCGTGGTGAAGCCCCGTCTGATCCTCATTCTGGGCGATCAGTTGAGCGCCGATATCGCCGCTTTGCGCCACGCCGACAAGGCACGCGACATCGTGGTCATGGCCGAGGTTGCGGATGAGGCAAGCTATGTCCGGCACCACCCGAAAAAGATCGCACTGGTCCTTACCGCGATGCGCAAGTTTGCCGCCCGGCTTGAACAGGCTGGCTGGCATGTGGCCTATACGCGGCTCGACGATGACGGCAATACAGGCTCGATACCGGGTGAACTCATCCGCCATGCGTCTCAGCACGGAGCCGAAGAGGTGGTGGCAACCCTCCCCGGCGAATGGCGGCTGATAAACGCCCTGAATGACCTGCCCCTTCCCGTTCGCCAGCTTGCCGATGACCGGTTTCTGATCTCGCCAGCCGACTTCGCCGACTGGGCAAGGGGGCGCAAGGAATTGCGGATGGAATGGTTCTACCGGGAGATGAGGCGCAAGACCGGTCTGCTGATGGACGGCGATGCGCCGGCAGGGCGCGCATGGAACTACGACCACCAGAACCGGAAAGCGCCGCCAAAGCATGACCACGGACCCAAGCGTATGGTATTCGAGCCCGACACGGTGGTGTCCGAGGTGCTCGATCTGGTCGAGGCACGATTTGCGGAAAATTTCGGCACCCTGCGCCCTTTCGGCTTCGCCACGGACCGGGATCAGGCGCTTGCGGTTCTGGACCATTTCATCGCCCACGGGCTTCCAAGGTTCGGTGACTATCAGGACGCGATGATCGCTGGCGCACCCTGGCTGTGGCATGCTGTGATTTCACCCTATCTCAACCTCGGTCTGCTCGACCCGATGGAGGTCTGCCGCCGTGCGGAGGAGGCCTGGAAGGCCGGCGCGGCCCCCCTCAACGCGGTCGAGGGATTCATTCGCCAGATCATCGGCTGGCGTGAATTCGTGCGCGGCGTCTATTTCCTTGAAGGTCCGGACTACACATCGCGCAATGTGCTGGGCCATGACCGCGGGTTGCCTGCCTTGTACTGGGGGGCCAGGACAGACATGCGGTGCCTTCAGGATGTGGTGCGCCAGGTGCGGGACCATGCCTATGCCCACCACATCCAGAGATTGATGATCACAGGCAACTTCGCCTTGCTTGCCGGGGTAGATCCCCACGAAGTGCACGAATGGTACCTAGCGGTCTTCGCCGATGCGTTCGAATGGGTCGAAGCGCCCAACACCATTGGAATGAGCCAGTTCGCAGATGGCGGTTTGGTAGCGTCCAAGCCTTACGTGTCATCAGGAAACTACATTTCGAAAATGTCGAACTACTGCAGAGACTGCGCCTATGACGTGAAAGCCAAAACCGGCGAGAAGGCCTGCCCGTTCAATCTGCTCTATTGGCAGTTCGTCGATCGCCACCGCGACCGCTTTGAAAGCAATCCGCGGATGGCGGTGATGTACCGCAACTGGGACGCGCGCGATCCGGATGAGCGCGGTCGGATACTTCAAGAGGCCGAGGCATTGCTTCGCGGGCTGGAAGAGGGAGATTCAATTTAGGTTGTGCTGACTAGTTCGACGCATAAGCGATCGGCATTTGGCCGAGCAGGTGGTCTCGTCTGGCATGTTTCACGAACCGTTAGCCAACAGCCGCCTCGTGCCATTGCTGCACTATGTACGAACGGCCAATTTGGGGACGCTGCGCAGCAACGTTGGTTGCTTTCGCCAAGGTCTGGTCAGGGCCGACCCTGCCAACGCACGGGTGTTGGCCGCCAGGAGCTAACGCCCCATCGTATGTTGAGCCAAGAGACCCTCGAAAGTGGCGGGAGCTGTGTCGGCCGCTAAAGGAAAAGCGTCGGTGCGCCGTGGGGCCAGTGATCCTCGATCCGGATTTTTGGTCGATCGTTGAAGGCCAGACCCACGACATGGGCATTTGCGAACTCCTCGCGCATGGCGTGGATCAACCCTGCCGGTTTCACCGCGTCAGGAACCGCCATCGCCCTTTCGACATGGGGTTCGGCCGCCGTTTCGCCCAACTTGATCGCCGGTCCGACCAGCGCGAACGCGGGGTTGATCAACAGGGCTGCTATCGCGCCAAAAAACTCCGCGATGCCCGCGCCCCATTTCAACCTGACGGGTATTTTCGAGGCCGCGACGGCTTTTGCGTAGGCCTCGACCAGCGCCTCCATACGCTCGCGCGCCTCCTCGGTGGTAGTTCCCCTTAGGGCCTCGACCGAGGTCCAGGCGCGTAGGGCGAGGCGGTGGGCCTGCACCTCGGGCATCGTGCAAAGGTCGAGCGCCGCTTTGATCTGGTCTTGGTGCGACCGCTGCTTGCCCTCGGTAGTCTCGTGATGAGGGATCAGGAACTCCCAACCGAACGCACGCAGCAATCGTTCCTGCTTCGGGGCGTCGTCGAGGAACGCCTGTGGGCCGTCATAGGCCGGGATCACCGCAACCTCGGTGCGCGGTACTCCCTTGATCAGCGCCCGGTTCCGCTCCGCATCCACGAAGTCCTGGAGAACGCGGCGGGTGAGGTGAAACGCTGGTGCATCGAAGTCCTCATTCCTCTGTGCCTCTTCGAATCCGGGCTGTTGTTGAAGGTCGGCAACGTCCATTTCGGCGTCTGCTGCGATCTTTCGTTTTTCCCACTCCATGTGCTGCTTGTCGTCCCAGGAAACTTCCATCAGACGGTCACGGGGAATCCAACTCAGCACCTCGTCCTGGTGCGCCGGATCCCATTCCTCGGGCCAGGTCGCCCCAAGCGGAGGTCGCGGAATCACCAGCGCCTCAAAAAGAACCAACTCGGCGACAAAGGCGCGCGGCCGAAGGTGGTCGCGCACGGAGACCGTGCCCCAAATCTGCGCCGGGTTGTTCATAAGAGTTCCCCCGCTGTCGGGCCGCTTCCAAAGACTATCATCATCGAGCTCAAGCGTGTGGAATTTACTCGGGCATGTCGTGAAGAACGCGGATTGAACGCACGCATTAGGATTTGGAACCGCAATCCTCGCTGCGAAACGGATGAGCGTCTACAGTCCCGCGCCCTGCCGTCTCACTCAACGCAGGAAATTCTGCACCATGTCGTGAACGGCCGGTTTGGGGAAGCTGCGCCGCGGAAGGATGACCCCTCGCAAGAGTCTGCTTTGGGCCGGACGCTACCCAGCCCCCAGCCCTCCCTCAAGTCGGTATGCCTTGACAGTGCCAAAGAAGGCGCAAAAAGTCGATCTGTAAGGGAGAAGACCTCGCAGAGCACCGACGAGACCAACAGCCGAGCCGTTGCCAGCCTAACGGATCAAGTTCATCAGACAACACCCTGGCGATGTATTCGGCCAGCTTCCGGTCAGCTCGCCGGTAGACACGCCGAATTCGTAGCAGTGCTGTCAGATTGGCAAATGACGACGCTATCGAGACTCTAGCCTATTTCAAAACAAGTTTCTCCGAAACGTCCCGCCCAAGAGATTCAAGATTGTGGCGTCATGCCATTCACAAGGGCTCGCTTGAGATTTTCGACTGAGAATGGTTTGCGCAGCAGCGTCATCTTTTTGCCAAGTTCAACGCCGGCCAAGACAGACTCCTCAGCGTATCCGGTCATAAATACTACCGTGAGACCCGGAAACATACATCCAAGCTCTTCGGCGGCTATTGGCCCGGTCGCCGAACCTGAAAGCACTACGTCGCAGAGCAGTAGGTCTATTTGAGGTAGCTTGCCCGCAATATGTATCGCCGATCCAGCATCAGACGCAGAACTGACCATGCAGCCCAGAGATCGCAATTGTGTAGTCAAAGTCAGACGAAGAGCTTCATCGTCTTCGAGCACAAGCACATGCTTACTCCTCAGACTATCACTAGGTACAGCATTAGCGGGAACGGGCGTCTCTTCCAAAACAGCCCGTTCTCGCGGTAAATATAGCTTGATTGAAGTGCCGCGACCAAGTTCCGAGTTAATTGTTAGATGTCCACCAGACTGCTTGGCGAACCCATATGCCATCGAGAGGCCCAGGCCGGTACCTTGGCCGACCGCCTTAGTAGTAAAGAATGGCTCGACTGCTCTTTCAGAAACTTCTTGCGACATGCCCTCACCGGAATCTGAAATCGAAACGCACACATACTCCCCACCTCCGTGTCGGTTGCTATCCGCAACTTGACCTTCCTCGTACACCGTGTTTTGCACCTCTATGATCAGTTCTCCGCCGTCGCGCATGGAGTCTCGGGCGTTAATCACTAGGTTCAAGATCGAAGCCTCCAACTGAGTGCGGTCAACTTTCACAATCCAGCAGTCAACTTCCGTTCGAATAATCAAATTAATATTTGGCTTAACTGCAGTTTTAATTAAATCTTTTGCCTCGTTAATCAATTTTGACACGTTTAAGTACGTTGGCGTCAAATTTTGCCTCCGAGCGAACGCCAACAACCGCTGAGTAAATCTTGCACCACGCTCGACCGCAGAGGTCGCAATATTCAAATAACCTATCAATGAATCTTTATTCGTTCCATCTCGGAGCAGTTCAAGGTTCCCTGAAATGATGGCAAGAATGTTGTTAAAATCATGCGCTACACCTCCGGTCAGTTTGCCTACAGCCTCCATTTTCTGCGACTGAGCGAGTTTACGTTTCATATCATTGTAATCTGTGATATCCTCGGCGACGATATCAACAGCGTCAAAGCAGCTGTCAGTCGCGTCATTAGGAAAAAAGAGCACTTTGAGGTACCGAATCCCACCGTCTCTCATGTTTACGCGCTTGGTCGCAACAATACCTTCACCGCGCAGAAAGGCGCCGTCAGCCAAGAATAGATCTTGCATGCGATGCTGTCCACTCGCGTCCTCGAAGATGTCACTCTCAACAGAGAGATTGAGCATCTCAATAACACCCCTGCCGTGCATCTCAGCGTAACGTTCATCGCATTCTAGTAGCCGATTGTGTTTTTTACTGACCGTTGCGTAACCTAGCCTGGCAAGATGTGCCGCCTTCGCCAGCCGTCGCTGGCTGTGAGCGCTTTCTCCTTGCCACGAAAGAATATTATCCCGCATATCATGTATTGAGCCTACGAGCTCTTCCAACTCTTGGGAGCGGAATGTCTCGCTCAGGTCAATATAGAATTCCGTCCAATCTTTTGGCCTCTGGCTCAGTTTGTCTACAATTTTATTAATAGGCAACAATACCACAATGGTTAGCAGTCGATGAATTAGGAAAATAGAAAAAAGAGCTGTCGCTGTGGCAATTAAAATCAAAATCAAGATCCACGATTTAGCTATAGTCCAGGCCTGATTACGGTCAACTTCAAGTGTCATCTGTCCAATTTCAATCGTGCCGCTACTGTCGGAATGTACTAATGCACGGGTCAGGCTAAATGTGTGCTCACCTTCCGACAATGTTCCGGCCTGGACAACTGTCCCCGTTTTATCGACAATAATCCCTCCGGTAATGTGTCCAAACTCGATGTACGCATCCAGTTTGGATTGAAGAAAATTTGTATCTAGTTGCCAAAGACTAGTACCAATCTGATGCAGATCGTCCGCAACAGTGTTCTGAACTCGCCTTTCCAACCGTGCGTTTTCCAATTCATAGGTGACAAAGCCGATTGCTACGCAGGCAATCGACAGTACTAACAACATTGGCAGAGCGATCGAAGCGGCTGCCATTGCCCCGAGGCCTAAGCGATACTTAAAAGACATCAACGTCAATTTTCGGACAACTTATATTTAAGCATGATACCGTCATGGGTACCGTCTGACTTCATAGACAGAAGTGCACTATTTAACGTCGCAATTTTTTCTTCATGTTTTTTGTTGAGAAAAAGAAACAAGTCTGAGCGCTTTCTGATGGAAGTCGCCAAAGGTCGCTTCATACCCTTCTGCGCCGCCAAGTATCTTGCTGGTGCTATCGTCAGCATAGCAATGTCAATTCGATCAAGTTCCAACATTTTCAACAGAGCTTCGGCATCGTCGAGAACGTTCTTATTTTTGTGATTTTGGAATTTTTCCTCAAAAAAATCCCAACCGCGAAGGTAGCCTATTCGGTAGTCGTCAAATCCCTCCCAAGATTGAATGTCAATGTTTGGGTCTAGATGGAGGCCCGCGAAAACGACATGAAAAACTGGTTCAGGCACTCTGACAAGGTCTTCATATTCATTTTCTATCGCCATTGTTCGTGCTGCATCTCCATCAATTACACCAAGATTTGCATCTACAAGTCCGCGAGCGGGCGGTGATTTTATCAAAACGTAGCGAAGTTTGGCGCGAGTGAACATTTCAGTTAATATCCTATCAAGGTAGCCATCCTTTGCCTCTGTTGTAACTGGAGGAAGAGTTGCGTTAGATAGGCGCAATGGGTTATTTACAGATTGCCCATACAAAAGAGTCGGAATTTGTGCAGTGGTCAGCACAATTCCTACAATAAATGGCGCGCAAATTCGGAGAATGAAATTCAACTAACTAACATCAGAATTTAAATGACGAGCTAAAGCGGCTTGCAATTCGCCTCGCCCAAATGGCTTATAAAGCACATCACAAAATCCCTCAAGGTCCGCAAGTGCCGTAACTTTCTCAAGAGAAGTGTCCGAATTTCCGCCCGAAATCATTATGGACGGAATTCCCGCAAGTATATCCGAATTGTTCGTGATCACTTCCAGCGCGGTTGTGGTTCCAAGCCACATATCCAAGATAATTGCATCAGGAGCAACTTCTTCGGTAGCGGAAATGAAGGAGCCACAATCAAAAAAAGCCCTGCAGCTATGACCGAGAGATTTCACAAGATTTGCCACAGTTTGGCACATTGCTGGGTCGTCCTCAAGCACATAGACTAGAGCCATGAAGCCTTTGCCACCTCCTATTGGTTACTACTTCTATGTTAGCAGACTTGCTCTGCTGAATCTTCCGAGCACGCGTAATGTATCGTCCCTGTGGTCTGCTGCAAAGAGGCTCAGTTGCGAGTGCCCGGAGATGGCCGTCAAGCTGTTGCTTTCTCATTAGTGCAAATCAATCCCTTTTGCAGCGATGCAATGATTTTGACCAGCCACGGGCTTTTTCCTCTACCGCCGATTAGAGTCCGCCCCAACTTGAGGACGACAATGAAGCGAACGGGATTCACGGACGAGCAGATCATCGGGATCGTGGCCGAGAATGAGGCGGGTGCGAAGTGCACGGACCTGTGCCGCACGCGCGGCATGTCGCAGGGCACTTTCTATAACTGGAATGCCAAGTTGGGCGGGATGACGGTGTCCGTGGCCACGCGGCTGAAGGCGCTGGAAGACGAGAATGCCAAGCTAAAGAAGCTGCTGGCTGATCAGATGCTGGACATGGCGGCGATGAAGGAACTGCTGTCAAAAAAAAATGGTGACGCCCGACCTGAAGCGCGAGGCTGTCGAGTATCTGCAGGTGCAGTTGGGTCTGTCGGAACGGCAGGCGTGCGAGATTGCCGGGGCGGACCGGAAGATGGTGCGCTACCGGTCGCAGCGCTACTCGGATACGGCGCTGCGGGGCCGGTTGCGGGATCTGGCCAACGAGGACGCAGGTTCGGCTACCGTCGGCTTTTCGTCCTTCTGAGGGCGAGGCGGAGCCCTCGGAGATCAACCGCATCTACCGGCTCTACCGCGAGTAGGGGCTGACCGTCCGCAAACTCAAGGCGCGTCGCAAGGCTATCGGCACAAGGGCCCCGATCCTTATCGAGGCATGGGTCGATGCGCGCTGGTCGCTGGATTTCGTGAATGATCAGTTCGCCTGCGGACGACGTGTTCGGGTTATGAACGTGGTGGACGACGTCACGCGCGAATATCTGGCGGCGATCTTGGACACTTCGATCTCGAGCCGCCGCGTAGCGCGGGAACTGACGGTGCGGCTCGAACGGCGCGGCAAGCCCAGGATGATCATCAGTGACAACGGGACGGAACTGACGTCGAACGCGATCCTGAAGTGGTGCGCCGAACACCAGGTCGAATGACACTACATCGCGCACGGAAAGCACATGCAGAACGGCTTTGTCAAAAGCTTCAACGGCAGGATGCGGGACGAGTTCTTGAACGAGACGCTGTGTCGCAACCTGGCCCATGCCCGCGAACTGATCGCCGTTTGGGTCTCCGACTACAACACCCAGCGCTCCCACTCGGCATTGGGCTATCAGACCCCCGCCGGGTATGCGCGCAACCTGACCAACGCAATCGCTCGCCCCGCTGCGCAAGATGAGAGCTCCGCGCGTCAGGCGACTGCTCAACCCGCGCCAATCGGCGTAAACACCAACTGGGCTCCAGTCGCGGCTGGATGAAAGACCAGCGGCAGGTCAATTTCGTAATCGGCTCATGTTGACGTGCTGGTAAGGAACGGCGAGGATACTTGCTTCCAGCAAGGACAAGGGGGGCTGCATGATTTCTAGCAAACGGCGGTCGCTGGGTCTGGCATCGCTATTCGAGCAGATTGTGCGGGCAACCTACGACAAACGAGGTCCGTTGAACTTGCAGCCCGCTCAATGGTCTGCGTTGCGCTACTTTGATCGGGCCGGCGTCAGAGCAAGGACGGTTTCTGGCTTAGCTAAGTACATGGGCGTTACTATGGGACCAGCAAGCAGAGCCGCGCGGGCGCTCGAAAGACGGCGCCTGTTGATATCCGAAAAGAACACGGAGGACGCCCGGAGTATCGTCTACACTCTTACCTCCCTTGGTCAAGAGCTCATGGAGACCGATCCTCTCAACCGTCTAGCCGCTGCCTTCGATTGCTTGCAAGCAGCTGATTTGGAAGTTATATCGCGTTCACTTGTTAACATAGCAGAGAGCCTGAGCTCCAAGAATGTATTCGCACTCGACGCCACCGATCGCCGGCAAGAGGGCGGCTGACTATAATAGGTCCGCACACTCTGATCCCCAACAATTACCCGGTCTCTATTGCAGTCTGAGTGCAATTTCTAACGAGACTGATCGTTAGATCCTGCCGCCGTGACGCGATCGACCTGACGTATCGCTTCGCATCATATCGGGCTGTTTTCAGAGAGCTTAGTGCAACGGATAAACATCAGTAGGGCAGGTGGCTCGAAAACTAGGTGGATAATGTCGGCCAATCGTTCCGGCAACGAGAGCGGGCGATGCAGGACCCTCGGCGCATGCGAAGCCATTGAAATTTCGCTGCTACCCGCTCCTTCGTCTACAACCGCATCTGCCAGAAGCGACCGCCGTCCATCCCAAACCGCCGCAAGTAGGCTCGAACTACCGCTATTGACGGTGGTGCGAACTCGACGCAGCACAACGGAGAGTGTTAAAGACCCGGCGGAGAATGGTTCGCATTCCTCTAACAGTCCCCGCACAGCGCTCTTCGCAGCTAGATCGCGCAGTACTTGCGCGACTCAAGCGAGATCATCGGCAATTTTTCCGCGCGCAGCGCGGAGGATTTGTTCTGCCTCCGCATATCCATTTAGAGCCGTAAACTGCACTAAATCGTCCAGAACGTCCAAGATCCAATCTGGGCTTAGGTTGCGGCAATATTGAGTATCAGAAGACGAGCTTATGGTATCGTGCATATGTAACTCTTTTTCCCATTTTAGATTTCTTGTAAACTCTCTCTCAATATTGGCGAATCGATCAAATTCTCTCCGTGCCAAATGTTTGCGAATAGATACCGCGCCGTCGTTCTCAGATTTATCTTCAAGCAGTATTGTTTCAGCTGCATGGTAGAGAGCTTCAATCATGTCGAAAAGTTCTTCGACACATCTTGGAGTTATCTTTTTATTTTTGGTCTCAGGCGTTGACATCAGGCGTGTCCAATTTGTTATTCCAAGTTTTTCTTTATTATATTGGGTAGCGCAATTTTTCTATACGCGAGCATGAGGCCTTTGTGATGCAGGCTAGCAACGTGGAGGGTTTTACGGGTTTCTCAAGGAGAAGATCGACTTCCGAGCCCAATAAGTTATCTTCTATCTGTATTTGATCTTTGTTCACTAGAACAATTATTGGTGTAAGTTGCTTTCTGATTTGGCCAAGTAGGTCTAGTATCGAATGATCTAGCACGACGACATCAAAGCAATGTAAGGCGCACAAGGCGATTGCAGCTTTACTAGTACTGGCTTGCAGAACCTCCCAGCCAACCTTTTCCAGGCAGCGCGCAACCTCTAGCCGAAACGAATGAATCTCGGCTGCAATTAGAATCAGCGGTTTCGTCCGACGACTATCTGTTGGGAGTTGTCCCATCTAGACGGCCCTGCACTACAATTGCTACTAGCAAGCATGGGTAGAGCATTTGATTGCTGATAGCAACCAAGTTTCCGCGAGATTCCGAGGGCGGCAAATTTTTCCTAACTAATTGAATATTATATAAAAACCAAGAGATGGCGCATTTTCAGCTTCTGGCCTGCCCAGGTGGGGTGGTGCGGGTTGAGTCATAGTGCATGACGGGTTTTGAGCTGTTAACGCCCTTTGGACCACCCGACTGAAAGTCTTCCAAGCGAGGATGACGCAGGACGGCGGTGATGTGCCCGAGCCATTCATCAGCATTAGCGACGGGTTGATCCCGATGGCGCTGTGTGCACGGACCTGTTGTAGTGCCTACACAACTGCTCCATCGTTGACCGTGCTTCGTCAAGGCACGTGCGGCAAATCATCTTCGTGCTTAGCGACGTCGGGACCAGCACATATGACATCGCCGAAAGACGGAAGATCTCAGGCCTCGTCCTAAAGCGGCCAAGGGGCTCAGTTTGATCATGCCCAATCACTAGGCAAGCACCTACCCGGCTCAAGCGTGCTTACTCTGATACCGCTCCCGAGAGTATGATTCCTTTCGAAAAGGGGACCGTCGGGTCTAGCCGCTGAGAACGTAGAGCCGACACTTGTCGGAGATGCGATCTCGCGTGGCGGCATGATTGTCGACCTGAGCCAGCGCCAAGGACATCGATGTGAACTCGCCAATGATCGAGCCGGGTCTGTTGCCGCATCTGCTAGCGTACCAGCTTGACGAGCACTTCCTTGCCTTGCGCCTCTGGTATCTCCTTCATTGCAGCGATTGCCGCTTCCGAAACCAGTCGCTGAAGATTGTCGAGCCCATTACGTTCCGCATACGCTGCTACGCTGCAGAGTATGTGCGCGATTGACTGCGTTGTTTCCATTGTCTGAACCCTAACCCATTCGCGGCTGTTTGCGCCGCTTACAATACAACTCGGACACGAAAGAGTTACGCAATCGTTAACCCCATTGCCGGGTGGCCGGTCAGGGAACGCAACGGGCTCCCACGCTTGTCAGATTTGCGGCTCTGCGGGAGCGAGCGGGGGCTTTGTCGCGACCATCTCCAACTCCCGCTGAACCTGCGCCATGGCCTGCGCAGTTGCCGTGAAACCAAGCCGGCGAGTAAGGTGGATGGTAGCGCTCAACTCGGCAGCGAGCTCCTGCAGATCCTTCCTTGTCTCACACATGTCGACAGCCTTTCCAATCATGCATCTCGGCGCGGTTCATGAATAAGCCATGATCCTTAACACGTGGTTAAAGTTTCCAATCAAATGCCTCCACATTTCACCGCTGACACCGACCATGGGAGCCACGGTGTATCCCAGCACAGTATGTAGAGCCGGTCTATCGCAGGATTTTCCCAATTGTTGACGAATTGACCTGCTCCCCATTGTGTCCACGTTTATAGGTTAGCTCTGTTCAGGGCTTGGTCCACTCTCGTCCGTTGGTGATACTCCCGCGGGGTCAGGCCGTCGAGGCTCGAATGGGGGCGGTGGTGGTTGTAATCGTCGCGCCATGCCGCGATCAGATGGCGGGCATGGCGCAGGGTCGGGAACAGGTGCTCGTTGAGACACTCGTCTCGCAGGCGGCCGTTAAAGCTTTCCACGAGGCCGTTCTGCATGGGCTGGCCCGGCGCGATGTAGTGCCATTCCACCTGGCGGTCCTCATGCCATTTGAGCATGGCGTTGGATATCAGCTCCGTCCCGTTGTCGCTGACCACCATGCAGGGATAGCCCCGAATCTCGGCAATCCGATCTAGTTCGCGCGCCACCCGGATACCCGAGATCGACGTATCCACGACCGTTGCCAGGCATTCCCGGCTGAAGTCGTCGATCACAAAAAGGATGCGGAACCGTCGACCATTGGCCAGCGCATCCGCCGCGAAGTCGAGCGACCATCGCTGGTTTGGTCCCTGCGGGATCGCCATAGGCGCCCGGGTCCCGATCGCCCGCTTGCGTCCGCCCCGTTTACGGACGGTTAAACCTTCTTCGCGGTAGAGCCGGTAGAGCTTCTTCCAGTTCATCTCCCAGCCCTCGCGCTTCAACAGGATGTGCAACCGCCGATATCCGAACCGACGGCGCTCGGACGCCAACTCCTTCATCCTCGCACGCAGCTCTGTGTCTGCTGGGCCCTTCGACGTCCGCCGATAGACACGCGGATCGACCCCGGCGAGCGCACAAGCCCGTCGCTGCGAGTAACTCTTTTCCTTCATGGCCCAGTCTACGGCTTTCCTCCTCGAACCAGGCCTCAGAAGTTTTTTCCGAGCATCTCTTTCAGCGTGGCGACGCCCATCATCTGCTCCGCCAGCATCTTCTTGAGTGTCGCGTTCTCGGCCTCGAGCGCCTTCAGCCGCTTTGCATCGGCGACCTCCATGCCGCCGTACTTGCGGCGCCAGTTATAGAAGGTCGTGTCGCTGATCCCATGCTTTCGGCCAAGATCAGGCGCGCTCATGCCCGCCTGATGTTCCTTTAAGATCCCAATGATCTGCGCTTCGCTGAACCGGCTTCTCTTCATCGTCTGTCTCCTCGTTCGGAGAACAGGCTAACCTCAAAGCGAGGACATTTCAGGGGAGCAGGTCAGAGCCTCCAGAGCGAAAATCTTCCCCTTACTTGTTGCGTCGATAACCATGCGGTCTCGCTGCTAGCTTTCTCTAGGAGCCAAAGCCGTTCGCACATTGAATGCAAACAGGGCCTTTCGCGCGGGTCTGTTCTACTGTGTTCGGCACTGCCGCCGTTAACCATTTGTTAGCGGGCTTGTTGCCACAGTTAACCGAACCCTAATTTTCAAGAGATTGACAATGGCTTTAGTGTTCTTGCTTCCTGGATCGATTGCCGGGCTACTGGTTGCTGTTGGCGCGATCTGCGCGGAATGGTCGCTGTTTAGTGCGCTCGGGCTCTATGCACTTGTGAGCACCATGGTCGTTGCCGGAATGATGTGCATATTCGACCATGCGACTCGAGAGTAACTGCAGCACGGTCAGCGTGAATGACACCACCGAGGAGAGCACATCGTTGCCACCGCCGCCATGGATCGTGTCGTTGCAGGTAATACCGCCGCAGTTGATCCGGTCACGGCACCGCCCGCTTGCGATCCAGTCTTCACTGTCTTGGCCGCTCGGCGTGTAAGTGACAACGACTGCCTCTATTGGTCTTGAGCCTGCTGCTACTAGTCGGACTAGCGCCGCAATATTCGGAGAAGGTCACCCTGTGCCAAGGTGAAATTGCTCGCGGGCCACGAAGGGCCGGGCGCGTCTGGTGCGTGCTCGGCCTGCAATGAACTTCGCAGCGGTGCGATGCGTTCAGTTTCAGTAGGAACGCCGGGGTAGAGAGGTGCGAAGCGACGCGCCAACTCTTCTTCGATGCTGCTACACGAAAGGTGACCGTAGGTCCGGCTTACGGTGTCTGTGTTCGAGTGGCCGAGTTGACGCGCGACCATCACAAGTGGCATTCCGGCCTGCACCAGTTGGCTCGCATAGGTGTGCCGGAGCCCGTGAAACACGAACGCCTCCGGCAGCCCTGCTTCGAGAATGGCTGCCTTGAACAGATGCTTGTGGCCGCCGCGCCACCGGTAGCCGTTACGCATAAGAAAAACTCGGTCGTCGGGCGCTTTGCTGCCACAGAGGTGGAGGAAGGTCACGCCTTCCTTCGGCAGGAAAACGCACCGCGCCTTTCCGTTGTTGGCGGGAGTGACATACATGCCAAACACGTCCCTGCCTACATCAGCGTTGCGGAGGTTTAAGAGTTCCAACACTCGGCAGCCGGTATAAAGTGCCCCGCAAGCGAAGTCTGCCAAGTCGTTTCGGCAGGCCCCAAGGAGAGCCCGGTGAGCCTACCCATCTGAATTGGTCCTCCGTGTCCTAAAAATAACGGTGGACCAATTCAGATGGGGAGGCTCAGGATCACCACCTGGCCGACGACACTGCGTTTAGGCGATCGTTCCGGAGCTGGATTAATAACGGCAGAGACGGATGCGGAACGATGTGGAGACATACTCGATACTTGAGGAGAGGGCGCTTGAGGTATCCTGTTTCTATGAGGCTCGAGAGTCGTAGTAGAGAAACGATCAGATGAATACTTCTCCCTACTAAGCCGGCTAGTCAAACAGCTGCACCCGTCGGCCAATTCGCCGCCCGAGATGCTCGTTTTCAGGCGCACCATTTGTGGCATTATGATTGAAACTGGTGTAACAGCCTGCGATTTCAGCGAGCTTCCGGTTGCTCGCGTCGAAGCGGCCCTTGAAGGTCTGTTCCACGTGCCGCGAAACCGGGCGCAGATCCTTCATCAGCCATGCGAAGGGCGGTCGCCGCAGGATGTAGCCGAAGATCCGGTACAATCCCTTCGGCGTCTCGCCGATACCGATTATCGGCGCCGGCGTGAGAACGCTCTTCTGGAACTTGTTGATCCGCCGGAGGATCGGCACAGCGTATTCGGGATAGCTCGGCGCATAGCCCGCCCTGCGGGTCGGTAAAACACTGTCGAATTCCGCGTTGCCGGCGAATCTGGCCAGACGCCGGGCCGCGCCGTCCATGTCGGAGACGAGACTCTCCTGAGTGATCATGTGAACGTTCTCCGCCCCGAACAGCTGCTGATAAAGTCCGATCAGGCGGTGATACTCGAAATGCTCGGGCCGGAACCCATGAAAGCCGAGTTCTGGATCGCCCGCGAAGAATAGCTGCGGGCTCATCGTGCCGCCACGCAGCAGGTACTGCATGTAGACCGAGGTCAGAATGCTTTGCTGCGAACGTACCGATATCAGAATGCGGGCGTCGGGCGCGATCGCCTTCAGGCGGCGGGCGTAGTCGTCGCTCGCCATGCCGCCGAAGAACGGGTGGCCGGACAGGATCTCGGACGAGATCACGGGCACCTTGCCTTCGGGAACCGCCGCCATGCCGTCGCGGATAACTTCCTGCATTCCCGCGGGATCGAAGAGCAGACCGTGCGGCGCAACCACATGGCGCCAAACCTCCGGATGGTGCGCGATCTGTACGTATCCGTGTTCGGGCACGAATAGATGTTGCTGCATCCACGACGTCGCAGTCTTGTGATATCCGATATGCAGCAATAGCCGCTCAGCCATGCTGAAACCCTTCCCAACTCATACTATCTCCGAGTCTAGGCAATTTCTGTCGCGGATTTTGGTTCGCATCACATTGCAGACCCCGTACCGACCCCTTTCGTCGGTAGCACGCCCGACTTAGTTCCCTTTTCAGACAGAAGAGCGCGGCCACCACGGCATCCACGCCTTACCGTGCTCTTTTCTTCTCCACGTAGGTGAGAATTGTTAACGAATGGTTAACAACCTCCCAAAACCAAAATTGAACACTTGTGTAGCCACGTGGCTGTTGACCCAGCGCCAGAAGGCAGAGCATGCGCTTTGTTTAGCGACTTGCCCTCCAAGTCCAACTATGGCGTGCGGCCGCAGATGATTTTATCGCTATTGCGAAAATTTCAACTCCGTCATCCGCGCCGCGAGCAGCTCATCGTTTCTGGGCGCCAGCGGATACAGTTCTGTTCCGGCCGAACAGGTCCTACGGTTCAGAATACGTCTCCATCTCTGATGTCAAAAGCGGATTATGAACACTTTGCAAGATGGGTCGTGACAACGTGAAAGCCCACGGCTCACTCCTCCGCCGGGTCCACCAGCGATTTTCCAGGCGATTTTTCATCGCGGACTTGTCGAGCGTCTGATCCGCGCCGGCTTCCTGGACTGATTGGATTCTGACATCTTCTCGCGAGAAAACATCTCGCGTCATCGGCGAGGTGTAACGCTCGATTTCTTGCCGCCGGAAAGCTCGGTCTGATACGATGGCAACTTCCTGCGAGAAAGTTCGCGAAAGCAAATTTGAAGGCGCGGCATGCTACAATCCAGAAGAATATCAAAGGAACCTTGTTGCCATTTTTGCGTACAAGTCTTAATTCCAGCGGAACTTGCTCCTCGCCGGAAGCAAATAGTAGACTGAATTAGCGATTGAGGAAATATAGAATCTCGTGCGTTTTGCTATCGGATTGCTCACGTAACACATTACAATCAGATTAACCTATTAACGCTCCACCGAAGGACGTGCTCTTCGACGCGACATGGCCGGCGTCAGAGTGAGCGTCCCGATTTGACTGGTACAACTTGATTGTTAGTGCATGCTGGGCCTTTGGGCTACCGGGATGATGGTTTCTGGCGCTGGCGATCTGTATCCGAGGGTTCTGTGAGGCCGCCTGGTGTTGTAGTGCCGCCGCCAGATTTCGATGATGATCTGGGTATCCCGGAGCGAGTAGAAGATCTCGCCACTCAGCAGCTCGTCTCGCATGCGTCCGTTGAAGCTTTCGCAGTAGCCGTTTTCCCAAGGTGATCCCGGCTCGAAATAGGCTGTCCTGGCACCGACGGCCGCGGCCCAGTCCCGGACTTTCTAAACGTAGGTGGAGTGAAGCGCATGGTGGAGGAATCAGGGCAGGACCGATCGAGCGAACTGCTCGAAATACGAAGAAGCCTCGCGGACATTCGGACCCGAATGGAGTGGCCGACGAGCGGCGTCGCGGTGGAGTACGTCGCTGAGCACGAGTTCGAGCGTGTAACCTGTCAGCTTTGGGATGTAGAGCGGCATGTTATGTCACTCGCTGATCAGGCCAGCAGCCATGCCAGACACGATTTTGAGAGCGCTGCCGCAAAGCGCCCGGCGTGGCAGCGTTGGCTGGATGCCAAGAACCGCTTGTGTCATGCCGAGCTGCGGACAAACGTGTCAATGCGGCGGGACGCCAAGTCTGACGGAGGGAAGGATGACGAAGGTACCAATGCTCAATTCTTTCGGCGGTCTGCTGGGGGTCGGTCCAGCGGTATCCGGCAACTTGGCCTGGATGCCCGGGGTCACAGACTATGACCACAGCGGGGGGTGCCGAAAGGATTCGCCAAAAGGGCAATGCTGCCAGGCCGGTTCCAAGCCCTGCCACTGCCACTAGCCGTCAGGGATTCCCAAGAATGCGAATTGCGCTCTTCGCGCGCCTCCATTTGAGCGGAGACACGTTCGGTTACAGATAGTTAACCACATTCTGTCTATCGTGGGCCATCGAGCCAATAAACCAATCAACTCAAAACTCCTCAAACGATAAAGCCCTGCCGCGAGCAGGGCTTTTCGTTTTTGGGTTAACCCTTTGTTAGCATGCGGGCGTTTATGGTTAACTGAACCCTAACTCTTGCGTGAGAGGAGGTTTGGCTTTGGCACTGCTGTTCATACTACCCGGATCGGTTGCAGGTCTCTTATTCGCAATCAGCGCTGCTTGGGCGGAGTCGTCGGTCTTGGGAGTGATCGGGACCTATTTCCTTGTGAGCACGATTGTTGCGGTGGGAATGATCTGTGCGCATGAATTCGCGGCACATTCGCGGTCAAACCAAGAGTAGGGATCAAGCGCGCTTGCGGTCTCCAACGAGAAAGCCGAAATCAGCGCCAGCGCGGTGCGCGCCATCCAGCAGCCACAGCCTGAGCCTCGTCGTAGAGGCGATCAGAATTTGGTGCTCAGTTTGGCGCCGCTCGTGGGAGTGGTAAGTATTAGTGTTCCATTCCAGAACCGAAGCCGTTCACAGGTTTGCCGCTGACGGGTTCCGGTTTGGAACCAATGCCGTTGCCTGGGTTTCGAGACGGAACCATTTGCGAGAGTGACGGGTCCGATTCAGAACCGCGTTTTGTTTTTGCCGGCTGCCAAGACCGCCAGTCATTTATAGCGACCTGCTTCCCCACCACAGTATGCATGGGCTTCGTCGTAAGCCGCCAGTCGTGCGCTTTGCGGTGATACCAGCTTCCAGAAGCGGTCAGAGCAATAAAGCCCTTCTCCTGCAATTCCACGAATGCCCGCTGGACGGTTGCCTTGCCCAAGCCCAGCACGTCGGCGGCTTCGTTCATCGACATATGAATTTTGCCGTTGTTGCCGCCATTGAAGCGCGTATGCAGCTCCAGAAACACCTTGATGGCGGCCCCGGAGAGGGACCGCCAGGCAGGCGACTTGAGCAGGGAATAGGGCAAGGGCACATACTGTCCCTCTTCCGGTCGCTTCCCCTTTCTAGCCATGTCAGCCCTCTCCAAACGCGAGAGACGCCACCAGGCGCGCGCTGGGCTCGGGAAGGCCGTGCGCCACAATGCAGCGAACGGGCGCTGGGAGGAGCTCTGAGCGCCGCTGGGAGGGCCTCTGCGTCAGTTGCTGCCCTCCGAAACTAATTGCAGTCACAGTCGCGTTACAGGCATGCCGGTAGCGCGCGTGGAAGCCCTTGTAGGTGCCGTCATGCCTCTCAAACTCAGTATCGATTGGAATGCCCTTGCCGCGAAGCTGGTGGACGTAGGAAGCCAGCGCAATGTCGGGTATGCGAGGCCGCATCAGCCTGGCCGGCAATGCCATCACCAGAGCGGCAATCTTCACCGCGCCTCATGTGATACTTCTTCTCGCTAGAGATTCTTCTAGTTCACCTCCCGGCCCTCGCGTTTCAGCAGTAGGTGCAGGCGGCGGTCCCCGTTTCAGATTGACGACGAACTGAGTAGCCGGCGCGCTCATCGTCGTCTTGTCCTTTATCGCAGGCAACGCGACTTTGCCTTGAAGACTGGGCTGTGGTTCCTTGCAGCCGTCTTGCCGTCCGCGCTTCTTCTTCCCGGCAATGCTGTTAGATCCAGATCTGAATCTTACCTAACTCACCTTCTCTGACTCCCGAGCAACAGCGACTCACCAGAGGAGCGTTTGGGCCCAGTCACTTAGACTATCAAAATGTCATCGACGAGCAGGCCTGGAGACGCGATGCCCTGTAACGTGATCGTGTCGCCGCCACCGAAGTCAAGGACCAGGTTTTCCCCGATAACCGAAGCGTAGATCGAGATCACCTGCGCTTCGGTCAGCCCGCCGCCCCAGAGCGAGTGATCCAGAACAAGCTCATCAAGGCCGTATGCGAAATCCGTAATCAGATCAGCGCCGTAGGTTTTGTGAAACACGAAGTGATCCGCGCCGACTCCGCCGGTCAAAGTATCGCCCCCCGAGCCACCATCGAGATAGTCGTTGCCCGCCCGACCATCAAGCCGGTCGTTGCCGCCATAGCCGCGCAGGACATTGGCCCCGTTCGAGCCCTTGAGAACATCGTTGCCCGAGTTGGAGCCGTACGCCCGCTCGAAGCCGGAGATCGTGTCGTCGGCCGCCCAGCCGCCCGAGACGGCGTTGGTGAGCAGGTCGATGGTCACGCCGCCCGACGAATAGTAGTAGTTCACGGTATCGATACCGCTGCCGCCGATCAGCGTGTCCGCGCCGTTGCCGACGATCACGGCATCGTTGCCATCGCCGAGATCGACGTAGTCATCGCCGCCCCGGTCGTAGACGATGTCGTTGCCGCCATAGCCGCGCAGGACATTGGCCCCGTTCGAGCCCTTGAGAACATCGTTGCCCGAGTTGGAGCCGTACGCCCGCTCGAAGCCGGAGATCGTGTCGTCGGCCGCCCAGCCGCCCGAGACGGCGTTGGTGAGCAGGTCGATGGTCACGCCGCCCGACGAATAGTAGTAGTTCACGGTATCGATACCGCTGCCGC
Source organism: Defluviimonas aquaemixtae (assembly GCF_900302475.1). Classification (NCBI taxonomy): domain Bacteria; kingdom Pseudomonadati; phylum Pseudomonadota; class Alphaproteobacteria; order Rhodobacterales; family Paracoccaceae; genus Albidovulum; species Albidovulum aquaemixtae. Next base: position 392,489 of record NZ_OMOQ01000003.1, on the reverse strand, counting down.
CGATCAGCGTGTCCGCGCCGTTGCCGACGATCACGGCATCGTTGCCATCGCCGAGATCGACGTAGTCATCGCCGCCCCGGTCGTAGACGATGTCGTTGCCGCCATAGCCGCGCAGGACATTGGCCCCGTTCGAGCCCTTGAGAACATCGTTGCCCGAGTTGGAGCCGTACGCCCGCTCGAAGCCGGAGATCGTGTCGTCGGCCGCCCAGCCGCCCGAGACGGCGTTGGTGAGCAGGTCGATGGTCACGCCGCCCGACGAATAGTAGTAGTTCACGGTATCGATACCGCTGCCGCCGATCAGCGTGTCCGCGCCCGCGCCTCCTTCAATTGTATCGTTACCGGAGTCACCGGTAATCCAATCGTCGCCAGCGCCGCCATTGAGTTCATCATGGCCGCCCCCGCCGGCCAAATGGTCACGGCCGTCATCTCCAGCTAAAGTGTCGTTGCCATCGAAGCCAAGTAGCGTGTCATCGCCAGAACTTCCGAAGGCGACGTCGTATCCCGCGCCTCCGCTCCAAGTGTCGTTGCCGGATGCTCCCGAAAACTGCCTAGCCGCATCTAGCACAAACTCTAGCCTCATCACCTCGTACGGATCGAGAACGAAAGAAACATTCGCCGCTGTTCCGAGTTCATCTTCTGAATACTGGCTAAGCTGAGCTTGCACGTCACTCTCATTGAAGTATTCCACTTGGGATATGCCGCTTGGAGTCCAATGCCGTCCATCAGACGTCGAAAGATCAACCCCTATCTTTACGCCAGAAACGCTCACATATGATGAGACAAGATCGCCGAAGTCGATTTCGATAGATTGTTGTGTATCAGAACGTGAAGACACAAAGAATACAAATTTCTCACTCGCAGAATAAGCGTTAACTTCCAGTTCACCGCCACTTATATTACTATCCAGTCTGCGGGTGCCTACCAGACTTTCCGCCGCCAACTTGAAAGCGGCACCCAACGGTGTGAGGCTGGTGTCGTCACCTGGTGACCCCGCGAGATCATTGCGAGTATTATGTTGATAGGGCCATACAAAAGCTGAGTCTACTCCAAGCCTTACTAAATTTTCCACCTGTTCCAATATAACGCCGGCCCCTTTAAGGCCGAGTTGATTGAGATTTGCCGTCTTCACATTCCACTCTGTTATGTGAAGATCCAATTCCCTCCCAAAATTAGACGACCAAATCGCATAATCTCTATCAATATAGTTTATCGAACCTGATGTATAACTTAACGCATTATCAGTGTTGTGATAGTAATAATGATCAACGACACCATCAACAGAGTTGCGTGAATCCTCAGAGATACCTCTTATTATATCCAAATTCACCAGATTTATTTTAGATAGCCATTTCAATGATCCATCGTTCAAGAAATCAGAATCAGTTAAGCCATATTGATCAAGGATATACTGAGGTGAGTCCGCAGTTATTCCGTAGTATGCCCCCCCCGACTGAAATTCAACACCCCACGGACTTCCCATTTGCACCAGAACATCCGGCGCCTCCTGAGAAGAAATTCCTAACTCCTCAAACACGCCTTCTATGACTGCAATTACTGCATCAACAACCGCACCGTATTCGGCGGCGGTCATACTTCCCAAACTCCAGTATTCATTACCGATTTCAAGCGCCGCTATATCTGCGTTTTGCATTGCATTGCCGTTCGAGTCGACATCAGATAGGAGATCCAAAAGAAATTTTTTAAGGTCTTCAATTGCTTCAATATTGATCGCACGCGGCAGCGTACCTTGTTGAGTCGACTGGTCGACTAAATTGCGTGTTGGCAACACAACAGTGGCTGACTTTCCAGTGGACTCTACCCAGTCGAGAAAACTAGTCAGAGGAACAAATTCGCCTGGAAGGAGTGGAGTTGGCGCAGTATCTTGATCATTATCGTAGTGTAAGCTATTATCGTTGACCGCGATATCGGGGTTTCTATAGTCAAAGTTAAATTCGGTTACGGAGCCTCCCGGGTAACGGATATTACTGACATTCAAGTTGTCTAAGGTTGGACTCGAATTATTGTCGAGAATGTTTTTTGTAAATATCATGTTAGCGCCGAACAAACTCGACTCAATTTCTTCGCCGGCGGCTTGAGAGAAATCGAATTTTATGGCCGTGGACATAGTGTGGGCTCTTTCTAATGGACGTGTCTAGGTGGCGGCGCGGTGCAGCACGACCCTTACTATTTCATTCTCGCTAAGGATTCGTTGCGATGCCTCTCTTCAAGCTTCAGGGTATCGGTCGAACACGAGCCGAGCGGCCAACTCTCTGCGTTGTGGAGACAGAGCAAGACTCACTAAACTGAGAACCTGCTGATCAACGGCATCGATCTTACAATCGAAGGTGGAGGCGAATAGCGTGTCCGCAAGCATGGCGGTTCCAAACGCCTTGTTTGCCCAAGTTCCATCTTCGCTTCGGCGAGCTAACACGGGAGGTTCGGCCGACGAGATCACGGGGAGCAGTTACGACGATGCGTCGGTGCTGCCGGACATGCTTAGAAAAATTTCAGTCTGCAAGGAGATTGGGAGAGTAATCGCCGATCGCCCACCACAACTGCAAGTGCAACGATGACATTACCAACCGCAGACCAATGCGATCGTCCCGCCGCGCGAGTAGGTGCAGCCGTGGAACGCTGTCACCGCCGGTACCGCCGTGCACAATGGAGTCTCTGCACGTTCGAAGTAGCTCGGGCACGCTCGGGCGAAGATGGAGCGACCATCACCGTCGAAGCCGCGTCAAATCAAGATACTCTACGTGGAATTGCTGAGTCAGCGCCTGAGGGCACGAGACTCCGAACGCCAGGTCGCCGAACTAAAGGTCAGTATCGCCGTACTCAATGGCTACGCCGCGCGGGAATGCCAATTGCCAAGGCCTTAGGGAGTGACTGTCCCGGGAAAGAGGGGGCCCGGCAACAGGACCGTTTGCGCAGAAAATCTCTGTCGTGAAGCACTTTTGGAAAACGGAGGCGAGCAAGGCAAGCACGATGGCAGCGACAGCGAGTGGGCACTGATCGCGCCTTTTCTTCCAAACAGCCGCGCGGAGGGGCGCGAGAGGACGACCGGCGGGTGATCAGCGGAATCTTCTACGTCTGGAGGATCGGGTCATCCAAGCTGGTTGTGGCTCGAGCGTCACGATGGATAACCTATAGGCTTCTTGAACCGGCCCAATCCATCAACACCGTGAGTTCTAAAGAATTCCCAAAGACTTCGTCCCACATATTCCCGAGCAATTGGAGTTCGCCTTGCCGGTTCAAAAAAACAGGCACTCGAAGCGACGGACCGTAACGATGTCACCATTTCCGCCAGATTGCCGTAATGTCTCGAGGCAAATGCTTGCTCGTTGTCTTGCTCATACTGTCCCATCGTCCCTAGGAGTTGGCGCCTCCAGCGCACGCGGCGCGGTTCAGCTAAATTGAAGTTGCTGGATTGAGCTTCTTGCCACTCCGCTTCCGAGGCAAAATGATATCGGTGGTAGCTGCACCGTCCGCCTGGTCCGGGGCCTCATGCATTAGTTGGTTGGCTGTCACCATAATGTTGCAGAGTTGCGCATTAAGTGTGTGAAGATCGTTTTTTTCCGCATACGCCGCCATATCCATCAGTACTTCGGCTATCCACCAGTGCTTACCCATTTCAGAGCTCCATACCTGTCAAATTCACCCGTTTCCGCGCCTTCGTGTTCGTTCCCCTCTAGACTGAATCAACCACTGCGGGAAGCGAGCGCCAAGAATAATGGTATTTGGCGAATGGTTAGCGCAATATTAATGTGATGTGCGGAGGTAGTGAAAAGTCGCAATGAAGCCGTGTGTCGCCTAGGGTCTGGACTCATAACCAATAGATGACGGTTGCGGCCAAGGCGATTGCCGAGAGAAAGACGTTGGGGCAGCGATCGTATCGAGTGGCAACGCGTCGCCAGTCTTTGAGCCTTCCGAACATGATCTCGATCCGGTTTCGGCGTTTGTATCTGCGTTTGTCGTATCGCACGGCCTTCGCACGGGACGACCGACCTGGGATGCAGGCACGTATCCCTTTGTTTTTCAACGCTTCTCTGAACCAGTCCGCATCGTAGCCGCGATCCCCGAGCAGCCATTCGACATTCGGCAGGCTGCTGAGCAGTGCTCGCGCTCCGATGTAGTCGCTGACCTGTCCGGCGGTGACGAATAAATTGAGCGGTTGGCTCTGGCTATCGCAAGCGGCGTGTAGCTTGGTGTTCATGCCGCCCTTGGTCCGGCCGATCAGGCGTCCACGCCCCCCCTTTTTGACGCCCATGTTGGTCGCGGTACGATGGGCTTTCAGGTAGGTCGCATCGACCATCACGGTCTTCTCTTCACCGTGCGCGGCGGCCAGACCCGCCATGATCTGCGCGAAGATCCCCTTCTCGCTCCACCGCTTCCACCGGTTGTACAGCGTCTTGTGCGGACCATACTCCTTCGGCGCATCCCGCCACCGCAAACCATTGCGGTTGATAAAGATAATCCCGCTCAGCACGCGGCGGTCATCGACCCGAGGCTTGCCATGCGACTTGGGGAAGTAGGGCTCCAGACGCGCCATGTGCGCATCGCTTAGCCAGAAAAGTTCGCTCATATCACCGCTCGATTTTCGACCGGTGAATCACGCCGCCCGGCTGAAATCAATGGGTCCTGACCCTAGCAACTCAGCGCGAATTTGTTAAAATTTTGCTAAATTTCGAACGTTGTCATCTACAGTTTTGGCCAGATGTTCCGCCCTGTTCTGGAAGGCACGTGCGGCCAATACGACATCGCCCAGTCACAGCCTCGGCTAATTGCGCGTAATAGAACAGTTCCATGGCATAGTCATGCCCTTCAATTAGCCTCCGGCATATCCGCGCGATTCGGCTCGTCAAAGGCGCCAGCGTCAACACGATGCCGGCTAAGATAACGGAACATGATCTGGCACATCCGCTGCCGCGGCCAGACGGAGCCGGGCGGCAAAGCCTATGCCCATATTATCCCTCGGCATTATGTGCGATTCGTCAACAATTGGGAAAATCCTGCGATAGACCGGCTCTACATACTGTGCTGGGATACACCGTGGCTCCCATGGTCGGTGTCAGCGGTGAAATGTGGAGGCATTTGATTGGAAACTTTAACCACGTGTTAAGGATCATGGCTTATTCATGAACCGCGCCGAGATGCATGATTGGAAAGGCTGTCGACATGTGTGAGACAAGGAAGGATCTGCAGGAGCTCGCTGCCGAGTTGAGCGCTACCATCCACCTTACTCGCCGGCTTGGTTTCACGGCAACTGCGCAGGCCATGGCGCAGGTTCAGCGGGAGTTGGAGATGGTCGCGACAAAGCCCCCGCTCGCTCCCGCAGAGCCGCAAATCTGACAAGCGTGGGAGCGCGATTCCGATCCTATCCGAGCCAATGATTCTATGCGGAAGCTTCTATTCAAAACCGAGAGCGTTTCTGGGGATAACATCATCGCACATGAGGATCGCCGCGTAGCGTTCAGCAGACAGATCCGCATCCCACATCTTGATTGCCTCTGACCGGCGCCTCGTCCGCTCATTTCGACTTTTCTTGAGCTGCCGGCGTACTGTACCTGCTGTGAGGTATCGCTGAGCCGGTGGACCGTTCAGCGCCTCATTCGGGATTGAGGAACTGCCGAAAATCTTGGCAACCGTTCGCCGTTCAGTTCCTGTCAGACCCTCGATTCCCATTTGCCCAAAAAGAAGCGATTCCGACAAACAACCATTTGCCACGATGATTTCATGTGCGCGGCATGCGAAGTGAAGCCACGTTATCTGTCTCTTACCCGGCATCGGCCTGATCCCAGGCAAGGATGTCAGCGACTTGGCAGGGGCAGACGCATCGAATTCGAACCTGTTGTAGAACTGTTCGCAGCCACCTACGAGAATCCTGTGCTGAGGCGGCACGATCAAGTCCTTCGCGGGAAGCCCGGGACCGAGAAAGACAGCTGCGTTTAGCACCGATTTTGCGTCCCGCTCTGCCGATCCCAGCGGCTCATCGCTCCGGTGAATCCATAGAATTTCCTGGGGGCCATTATGCAGTGTGGTTACCAAGTCACCAGCCTGCAGTGTTTCAACGGCACGAGACCCATCCGGCGTATCGGCTAGCGCGCCTATCGAGTAGCAGACAGGCTGACTCTGAAGAGTAGTATATGAAGCGGAACCGATACTATTGCCACCTGTCTTTACATACTGAGTGCCTTCGACAGGAGGCGAGTCGCTGCGAAAGCCCCAGATGTTTTGGGTAACGTTGTCTCTAGTAACAACGGTGACGGATATAGTTGGGCCAATTGGATTTCCCATTTCATCCAGCACGCGGATGAATATGAGTGAGTCCGCTTTAACTCCGGTCCCGTTGGCCACCAATCCAGAGCCGTCCGTAATCCTATCGTTGGCATAGTCATCATCTTCAAACAAATTCGGGTCCCAACTTGTGTCTTCAATTGTTACCGTTACAGTAGAGCCCTCTGAAAAATCGGGAATAGCTCCGTTTGGCGTATCAGAATTGTTGATTATCGAGTTACCCGGTGCAATTAAAGGCGAGCTGGTCGAAATGTTTAAGAGGTTATCATCGTAAAGTTCTATCGTCCTGGCGACCATATGCACGCTCACCGATTGCTGACCCTTGTTCGACTGAAAGCTCCAGCAAGATGGTTAATATTCAGTTGAGAGATCATGTGCTCGTGCGACCTTGACGAACTTCCAAGATTTGGGACCGCACGGCGCAAGAAATCAATCGGCGTTGACGGCAAGGTCTACGCCAATCGTATAAACCAGGACTGGTTCTTGTCGGTCGAGGATGCCCGGATAAAATGCGAGGCGTGCCGACACTAGTACACCAACGAAAATTCACATCGCTCGGTCGAACAAAAAAACCTTTTAAGAGTGCATGAAATCCATCTGGGCGACCTGCCAACCGATAGCTCAAGAATGACCTGCTGACTGCGCGCTAGACCGATCTGTGTTGGAATTTTCCACTCATGATCCCGTGCGCAGAACGAGGAGACTCCTATGAACAGGTCGAAATTCACGTAGGCACAATTCGTGTTTGCGCTGAAGCAGGCCGAGGTGACCCTACCCCCTTGAACTGCTCTTGGCATCGAAACATCGACGATCTGGCCGGTAAAAACCGACTATGATCGTCGAGCAGGTTCAACACGCAGAACCGCCGGTGATCCACGAGTTTGTCGCTGACGAAATCGGGCGATCGCTGTTACCTCGGCCGTGCAGAGGCAGTCGGTGTGATGCGATCTCGCGTGGCGGCATGATTGTCGACCTGAGCCGGCGCCAAGGACATCGATGTGAACTCGCCAATGATCGAGCCGGGTCTGTTGCCGCATCTGCTAGCGTACCAGCTTGACGAGCACTTCCTTGCCTTGCGTCTCTGGTATCTCCTTCATTGCAGCGATTGCCGCTTCCGAAACCAGTCGCTGAAGATTGTCGAGCCCATTACGTTCCGCATACGCTGCTACGCTGCAGAGTATGTGCGCGATTGACTGCGTTGTTTCCATTGTCTGAACCCTAACCCATTCGCGGCTGTTTGCGCCGCTTACAATACAACTCGGACACGAAAGAGTTACGCAATCGTTAACCCCATTGCCGGGTGGCCGGTCAGGGAACGCAACGGGCTCCCACGCTTGTCAGATTTGCGGCTCTGCGGGAGCGAGCGGGGGCTTTGTCGCGACCATCTCCAACTCCCGCTGAACCTGCGCCATGGCCTGCGCAGTTGCCGTGAAACCAAGCCGGCGAGTAAGGTGGATGGTAGCGCTCAACTCGGCAGCGAGCTCCTGCAGATCCTTCCTTGTCTCACACATGTCGACAGCCTTTCCAATCATGCATCTCGGCGCGGTTCATGAATAAGCCATGATCCTTAACACGTGGTTAAAGTTTCCAATCAAATGCCTCCACATTTCACCGCTGACACCGACCATGGGAGCCACGGTGTATCCCAGCACAGTATGTAGAGCCGGTCTATCGCAGGATTTTCCCAATTGTTGACGGATCGCCCGCAATACCAAGGGATCACATGGGGTTAAGTCTCAGGAACAATTGATCGGTTTGCGGCTGTTGAGGCGGCGTGATTCATAACCCCGAACTGAAGGAGGCATGATAAGCGACTTCCCAGGACGGAAAACGCGAGGAGAGACCGTCCGCTATGACAAGCGCTGCTACAAGGCGCAACCGCATCGAGATCATGTTTGGTCGTCTGAAGGACAGGCGACGGATCACCAACCGCTGCGACAGGTATCCGGAGTTTTAAGGATCATCTGAGATCCACAAGCGTAGGATCGAGGGAATGCGAATCAGCCGGTGGCGTTGGCATCTCGATGAGATTTTCGTGAGGATAAACGGAGAGTGGCACTACCTTTGGCGTGCCATCGATCACGAGGGCGAGGTCCTGGAAAGCTTCGTCACGAAGACCCGTGACAAGAAGGCTGCATTGAAATTTCTAAGGAAAGCAATGCGGAAGCATGGTTGGCCCGATACTCTTGCCACGCACAAGCTTCGATCCTATGGCGCCGTGCTGAAGGAACTTGGCGCCGGCGACCGGCAGGAAACTGGCCGCTGGCTCAACAATCGAGCTGAGAACTCACACCTGCCACTTCGACGACGGGAGCGAGCGATGCTCCGATTCCGACGAATGTGAAGTCTTCAGAAATTCGCCGCCGTCCACGCTTCTCTCCAGAATCACTTCAGCCAGGAACGCAGCCTCTCTAGCCGGAACCTCTTCATGTTGAACCGCGCCGCCGCACTCGCCGAGTGGCGCGGGCTTTGCGCGTGTGTGGATGGCTCCTGCATTGCAAGAGTTTTTTCGGTGATATTGCGACGGACGTCAGTACAGTCGTGTGTCCGGCCTGTTTGTGCGACGGCGCTGCCTCCGCTGGCCTTGATGAATTCCGCGAGCGACGTTCCAAATCGGCTTAACGACCTTAAGGGGCCGCTGACATTCCCGGAGTTTCCTGGCTCTTGGTTGACTTAGTCTGCATCATCACTTCAAGCGTCTTGCATCTCGTGGCAAATCGACCGTCTCAGACCGCCGGTTGCCGATATTCTCGTTTCTTCGTCAGCATTGCCCAGATGATCCGGGCCGCTTTGTTTGCCATGGCGGTCGTGGCCAGCCGGAACGGCTTCTCGGCGATGATATTGGCGGTCCAGATGTCCACTCGTTCGGGGTGCTTCTTGGCAAGCAGGGCGCGAGAGCTCATTCCCACGACCAGCAACTTCCGGATATATCTGTCGCCTTTCTTCGTGATCCGGCCGAGTTTGTCCTTCCCGCCGCTGGACTTGTTGAGCGGCGTCAGGCCCAGCCAGGCCGCGAAGTCGCGACCGCTACCAAACTGCTTGGCGTCGCCGATGGCAGAGGCCGTGATCGGTCCGATCCCCGGCATACGCATGAGCCGGCGGGCGCTTGCGCTGAGCAGGGCGTGCTGTTCGATCATCTTTGTGTAGCCGTCGATCCGTTCGTTGAGAGCAAGAAAGTGATAGCACTGTGTTCCGAGAACACCGTTGGCCAGGTCGGGCATATCGGGACGATCACCCGCGAGGTGACGTTTTGCGAATGCGGTCACGGCCTCGATCCCCGTCGGCAGAACATGACCGAACTCGCGCAGAAGGCTGCGGATCAGATTTGCAACCTGGGTCCGCTGCCGCACCACTAGGTCGCGGGTGCGGTGGATTGACAGGATCGCCTGCTGTTCTTCCGTCTTTATCTCGACAAAGCGCATGGTCGGGCGGCGAACGGCCTCGCAGATCGCCTCGGCATCCACCGCGTCGGTCTTGCCGCGCTTAACATAGGGCTTCACGTAGAACGCCGGCATGAGCTTCACGTCATGCCCGATCTTGCGCAACTCCCGGCCCCAATGGTGCGCGGACCCGCAAGCCTCCATGCCGACGGTGCAGGGCGGCAGCGCCTCGAAGAACGCCAGCAGCTTCGCCCGCTTGATCGCCTTGTTGAAGATCACGCGCCCATTCTCGGAAATACCGTGGACCTGAAAAACATCCTTGGCCAAATCCAGACCGACCGTCTTTACTGTCATCGGGTGGCTCCTTTCCTCGCAGTCCATGACAACTGCACTATGGCGCATTGGACGCCGGTGGAGCAGGAGCCATCCACCTCATCCGCTCAGGGCCGTTTTCGACCGTACCTGTGCGTGCAGAATAGCGTGCTTGCGAGCCCTACGCGGCTGCGGAGCGGTTTTCTCGGCAGCATTTTGAATATGCATTGGGATCTGGTGTTTCATGCCCGAGATTTCGATTGCCCCAAAGATGGAACAAGATGTCCCGTTCTTAGGAATAGGGCCGTTATATTTCAGTGTGTTACGGGCCGTACAGGTCCCGCCTTCCTAAGTCTTGTCCACATACTTCAGACCCTTCGAACCCGATCCTTGTCTCACGAAGCGACCCGAACCCGATCGGGCCGCACAGAAGCAAGGAAACGGTCATGTCCAAGATGACTCAGGAGCAGTTGGCGGCGCGGTGGCAGATCTCGCCCCGGACGTTGGAACAGTGGCGCTGGCTCGGCAAAGGACCACGCTTTCTCAAGATTGGCGCCCGTGTTCTCTATGACGAGGCGGAGATAGAGACGTTCGAGGCGGGACAGGTCTGCCGCAACACCTCCGGTCCCATTCCCAAGGAGCGGTTGTGATGGCACGGCGCGCGAACGGATCATCTATCAAGCGCCACCGGATCTATACCGTCTGGGAGGCCGCGGAGGCGCTGGGCGTCCACCGCCAGACCGTGATCCGCTGGATCAAGGACAAGGGGCTCGTGGCGGATCAATCGAAACGGCCCTGGCTCATCCGCGGCGATGACCTGAAGAACTTCCTTGGTGTAAGACGAGCGCGAACGCGCCAGCGTCTGGCCCTGCACCACCTCTACTGCCTCGGCTGTAAACAGCCGCGGGAGCCGGCTGGGCGGATGGCGGACTACACCCAGCAAACGACGGCCACCGGCATGCTGATAGCGCTCTGCCCCACTTGCGGATCGCTGATGCACAAGGTGGTCCGGCGCGCAGATCTCGAGGCGATCCGCGCCAAACTGGAGGTCACAGTTCAACAGGCGAACCCGAGATTAGTGTCCCAGACCGATCCCCGCTCAAATGTCACCTTCGAAAGGGAGGCTCAAACCCATGTCAAAGCGCATCTCTGAGAACCTGCGCATCAAGCGCAAGTACCTCGTCTGGCTGCAGGATGCGAAGGGCCTGTCGCCAGCCTCCATTGACAAGGCGGCCGCTGCGATCTCCGCCTACGAGGACTATCTCGGCAAGGCCGACTTCCGCGCCTTTCATTCCGAGCGCGCCCGAGGTTTCAAACGACATCTGGCCTCACAGCGCCATGCCCGCACCGGGGCGAAGCTCTCTTCGGCGACGGTTGGCAGCATCCTGCGCGACGTGAAGGCATTCTTTCACTGGCTCGCCGATCAGCCTGGCTATCGCTCGAAGATCAGCCATGCCGACGCGGAGTTCCTGACTCCGGAGCGCAAGTCCGAAGTGGCGCGCCGCTTAGGCCTTTGGAAGCCGCATCCGTCTCCGGCCGACGCGCGCCATGTCGTGTCCGGCATGCCCGCCGACACGGTCATTCAGCGCCGCGATCGTGCACTCGTCGCCTTCCTGTTCCTGACCGCCTCGCGCGAGAGTGCGGCCATTTCTCTTCGGCTCGGACATGTCGATTTGCGGAACGCCTGCGTCCAGTTCGATGGTCGCGACGTCGACACGAAGTTCGGCAAGAGTTTCACAACGGGGTTCTTTCCGATCGGCACCGAGATCGAAGAGATCGTCCGCGACTGGATTAGTGAACTGAAGGCCGTTCATCGGTTTGGCGACTCCGACCCGCTATTCCCCAAAACCCTTGTCCGTGTCGGACCCTCAGGGCAGTTCGAGGTGCTCGGCATCACACGAGAGCGCTGGGCGGGCCCATCCTCGGCAGCGCAGATCTTCAAGCGTGCTTTCGCTGCGGCAAGTCTGCCACCCTACTCGCCACATCGCGTCCGAGACACGATCGTCGAACTTGCGAACGAGCACTGCCGCACGCCGGAACAGATCAAGGCCTGGTCTCAGAATATGGCCCATGACGACGTGCTGACGACGTTGCGCTCCTACGGAACGGTGTCATCCGGTCGGCAACTGGAACTCCTGGCACGTTTCCGTCAACCCGATAATGACGAGGGTTGCGATCTTATAGAGCGAGACTAGTCCGTCAGCCCATGTCCAGCGACCCGAGGCGCACGGCCACAAGCTGTGGATCGAGCCGGTATCCGCGCCAAGGATTGTTCTCGATGACACCTCGCCCGAGCTCTGGGTCCAGCTGCGCCGAAGCGAAACGTTTCGCCAGAAGGGTTCTGGCCCGCATGACAGACTTGCGGACATGCTCATCAGAGGCAACGGCGAGTTTGTGGGCCAGCTTCTGTGCTGCGATCATTGGATAGTCGAACGGGTCGAGTCCTTTGCCTGCCGCCGCCAGGTGATACTCCGCGAGCGCGCGAAGCAGGCGGTAGGTCGCGCCCGATCCAATGTCGATCCGATCCTCGATACTAAGTCGCTTCCGCTCGTCGTCGAAGACAAGGGTGACGAACCGCGGCTGCGCGGCTTCTGTGCTACGGTCAGCGCCGAGTGGTGGATACGCACTCATTTGCGCGCGTCGGATGTCGCCGAAGAGGTTGGGAAGGCTGTCCGCCGGGAAGTCCGACGGCGGGCGCCGGTCTGTCGCGCTCTGGATCACATCCGCAACCGCCCGGCCATGACGATTGAGCAGTGCCACGATCCTGTCCAGCGCCGGAGCAGTCGGCTCGCCGACATGGGTGATCGCCGCGACGATCTCCGGATGGCTCGCGAGGAGTGAAATAGGCGTCGTAAACTCTGCCTCGATCGCGTTGCGCAGGTAGGAGAGCGCCATCTCTCGGTCCTGTACGGCATTCCGTTCCCCGGTCAACAGGTCGATGCGATAGGCCTCGGCCGGGTCGAACCGTTCCAGGCCCGCGGCAAGAACGGCGAACCTGCGGTCGATGCACTGGGAGCAGCGCCCGCAATGCACGTGTTGAATCGTCTGGTTGTGAACGTCGGCGCAGCTGCGCGTGTGCGCGATCTGGTCCGCCATCTTCAGCCGGCTGATCGTCAAGAGAACGTCGGTCTTGGTCTTCCAGAAGAACGGGTTGTCGATCCGCATGCCTGTCCCGACCAATTGGCCGAAGAACGAGGTGAACCGGTCCAGCGCCTGCGGATGCGTCGTCCGGGAGGCACGGGTGCCGAGGACGTTGGCGACAGGTGCGAGGTTGAGACTGACGATGCCGTTCTCGTGGAAGGAAACGCGGTCGCGGTTGAACGCAAGGGCAACAACGGTGCCAAGCGCGGCGAAGAGGAACGAACGCGTGCGGTGCGTGCCCTCCAGGTTTGTTCCCTTGCCGAGCTGGATCTGCACGGGAAAGTGCCGTGCCATGTTCTTTCCGAGGCCATCTTTCAATGCGGCAACAAGGTCACGCTGGATCGGCGCGATCTTGGTCGACGAAAAGTGACTGATGAGGGCGACCCGGTTGCCGTGATCCACGATCTCCTCGAGAGCGCCCGCGAAGGAATCTAGGCCGCCCGAGAACATCAACACACGGTCTGGTCTCCAGCCTTCGTCCGGGCCGAATCTGAAGAAGGGCGAAGCGGTCTGCACCAGGTCTTCCGTCGCGCGGAATGCAAACTCGAAGCGGTCGCCGGACAGGAAGAGGAGCATCTCTTCGAGTTCACGCTTCAAGTCGAAATCACTCCAGGCAGCGAGGTCGCGCACCGGCATTTCGATCAGGAAGCGGCGATACCACTTCGCGCCCATGCGCTGATCCGCAGTTCCACCACGACGGACCGCCGCGTCGACCGCGTAGACGAGGGTCGCGAGGTCGAGGAGGTCGAGGGTCTTTGCGGGCAGGCTGGCAGCCAGTTCCTTCGTCAGTTGCCCGATGCGAAGGGTGGCATGGCGGGTCTCACCGTCGATCTCGAACGTGAGTCGCTCGCCCCGCCGCGGCCCCGCGACATGCCCCAGACACCGGACCCGGTGCTCAGGCGGCGGCGCGGCGGCGCCCAAGCTCGGATCTCATCTTGCTGAAGGCATACCGCGTGAAGCGGTTGATTTCCTCCTGGTTGAGCTTCTGGTCCCTCCAGACGGTCTTGCCATACCAGCCCGCGGCGAAGGCCTCCACGATCCGCGACGCCTCGAACACGTGCGTAGCAAGCGCCCGTTGGAATGCCGTACGGTCGGCATCTGTGGAAAAGCGGCGTCCTGGCCCGGTGTGGTTCGCGAGTTCTCGGCTGAGATAATAGTCGAGCGACCGGTAGGTCAGCCGGGCGAAGAAGTCCCGGGCAAGACTGGCAAACGCCTGTCCACCGGCGAACGCGGCGAGGGCGCGACGGATCTCCGTGGGCTCCGGCGCGAAGAGGGAAGGCAGCCGGTCGGTGAGATGGGCGGAGAGCGTTTCGACCAATGCGAGCCGCGCCAATTCTCCGGGATCCGAGGATCGGCCGGCCTCGAACGTGTTCTGCTCGATGATCCGGTTCAGTCCGACAAGCAGGTCGGGTATGGACTGCAGCGCATTTGGTCCCGCCCCGAGGTCTTCCAGCGCAGAGGGAAACCCTGGAGCGCGCGCCAGGAGCGGCAATTGGACCATGAGGCGCGCGATGAACTGGAACCGCGGGTCATCGGAGGCCCGGTCGAGATCCAATTCCGACGCGCGCGCCGCCGCTTCGGCCACCGCGAGAACATCCGCGCCCGATTCCAGGATATCGATGACGTCCCGCCACTTCTTTGAGCGCGGCAACGTCCCGAGCCGAATATGGCCCATGAACTCCTCCCTGTTGCCCCGAACGCTCGGACAGCCGGAACGGGAAATCAACGGGAAAATCGACGCAGTTGCTTACCCTGCGCTTACCTAGAAAATAAGCGCGACAGCGCTCGACTATGTAAGTAATTGAAAGTTTTGGCGATCCCGGAAGGACTCGAACCCTCAACCTGCTGATTAGAAGTCAGCTGCTCTATCCAGTTGAGCTACGGGACCGCTTCCTTCCCTTTACCGGCTGAGAGGTCACCCACGCAAGGCTCGCGCGTCTGGATATACTGGCCTGTCAGGATATACTTCGCTTCGGCCCAGGCATCGCCCTCAAGGACCCCGGAGAATGCCAATGCGTAGCTTCACGGAAATCTACGCCATCGCCGCAAAGCGAAAAGGCGCGGCGGCAGTGGAAGCGCGGCTGACCAAGCCACTCGCGCCCGAAGAGATTGTGCAGACCACCGACGACCGCTGGCTGTCCACGATGGCGAAAAGCATCTTTCAGGCCGGGTTCAACTGGAAAGTGATAGAGGCGAAATGGGACGGGTTCGAGTCCGCCTTCGAGGGTTTCGAGCCCTCCCGCGTGGCGCTTTACGGCGATGCCGAGCTTGACCGGCTGCTCGCCGACAAGGGCGTCGTCCGAAACGGCGCAAAACTTTCCGCCGTCATCTCCAACGCGGTCTTCCTCACGGATCTCGCGCGCGAATACGGCACGGCCGCGCGGTTCTTCGCGGACTGGCCGGACAAGGATTATGTCGGCCTGCTCGACCTTTTGTCGAAACGCGGGTCCCGGCTGGGCGGAGCGACGGGCCAGCGGGTCCTGCGCGTCATGGGCAAGCCGGCATTCGTCCTGTCGAAGGACGTCACCGCGCGCCTCATCGCAGAGGGCGTCGTCGACAAGGCGCCCACGTCGAAGCGCGATCTCGCCGCCGTACAGAGCGCCTTCAACGCGTGGAACCGGCAATCCGGCCGTAGTCTGACCGAGATCAGCCAGGTGCTTGCCATGAGCATCGGCGACTGAGCAGCCTCAGCCCAATTCCCGCGTCATGAAGACCGAATGCGGGTCCGGCTTGTAGCCCTCGAACGGCGGGCATTCCTTGAACCCCGCCCGCGTGTAAAGCTCTCGCGCCGCGAGAAATACGGCCTGCGCCCCGGTCTCGAGGCTCAAGCGCTGGTAGCCTGCCATCCGCGCCTCGGCGATCAGGTGGTCGAGCATCGCGCGCGCCAGACCCCGGCCCCGGAGTTCTGCCAGCACGTGCATGGACTTGATCTCGGCGTGGCGCGCGTCGATCCGTTTCAGCGCCCCCATGCCGATCGGCCGATCCCCTTCGCGCATGACGAAGAAGTCGATCCCCGGCCCGGCCAGCGCGCCCGCGTCCAGCATATGCATGCTCTCGGGCGGCGCGTCGGCCGAATGCATGTCGGCGCTGTGCCGCCCCATCAGCAGCGCGAGATCGGCCGACAGCGGGCTTTCGGGCCGGATGATCACGCCGCTCACTGCCCCTTGGACAGCGCGGTCAGGTCGATGCCGTTGACCAGAACCTTCTTCTCGCCCGCAAATTCGACGTCCCAGCTGTAGCGACCGCCCTCCTCGGGCTTGGCGATGCCGCGCATCATCATGATTGCGGGCACCGCCCCCTGGCGAACGTCGTCCGGCGCATCGTTCAGCGCCTCGAGCACCGCTTCGATTCCGCCTGCCGAGATGAAGGCGGACCCCGCAGGCTCGTCCGCGGGGCCGGCGACGATCTCGGCCTCGATATCAACATCGTAGATATCCGACGCTGCGCCCGCCGGCCCGAAGGTCACGTGGAGCTTGCCGTCAGGGAGAAGCGCCCGCAGAATTTCGGCCTGCCTTGCGTCGTCGGGTTCCTTGTTTTCGGCCATCGCCTCGAGAAGCATGGCGGCCGGCGCGGCGAGGTCGAAACCGGATACCGCGAAATCCAGCGTCACCTCATCGGGCAGAAGTTGCGGCACCCAGTCCGGCATGAGTTCCTCGGGCAGCCTGAGACCCTGCAACGCGACCATCTCGCGCAGGCGCCCCTCGCCGACGACGCCGTTCAGGTCGATGTCGAAGCGGCCGGCATCCGCACCGCCCGCGCCGAAGGGTGTCACGACGTCGAGATTGTCGAACGTGCCGGAAAGGTGCAGCGCCTCGAAGATCGGCAGCGCCGCTGCGATGGCGTCCGAAGTCCCCGCGAGATCGGCCTCGATTTCCTCTTCCGACGGATGGGCGACAAACCATGACAGCAGCGCGTAAAGACCTTGCGTCCTCATCCCCTTCACCTCGCCCGCCGCGTCGTAGCTGTCGATGGTGAAGGTCGCGCTGACCGGGATCGGCATGTCGGGATTGGGTGCCGAGGAGATCGTCTCGACGATCCCCGAGACCTTGTAGTCCATCGTCGCGTCGACGCCGCCACCCATGGCGGCCGTCGCGCGCGAGACGTAGCTCATTTCGTCGATTGCATAGGTGATCGACATCTTGGGCCCGCCGGGCTCGGCGAAGGTTTCCTCCAAACGCATGCCCGAGATTTCCGCCTCCGCCTGCTCGAAGGCGATCAGCGCCTCGTCGAAAACGCCGCTCCAGCGCGACTGAGCGATCCTGAGGTCAAGACTGAACACGTCGGGCACGTCGATGGTCAAGGCGAAGGGTTCGTCCTGCTCGACGCCCCATTTGCCGCCGCCCTGGTCGGTCAAGGTCAGCGTCATCGGCGTCACGGTCCCCGTCAGCCCCGCCTCCGCACCCAGCGCGAAGAAGGGGTTGGGATCGACGACCGCGCGGTAGTTCTCTCCGCCCGGGGTGACGGTGATCACGTCAGGCGTGTTGCCGAGATAGGTCTGAAACAGCTCTTTCAGACGCGTCGCGCCCTCGGGCGTGGCCGGCTCCGAAAAGGCCGGCCCGGACGCGATGAACAGGGAAAGCGCCGTCCCGGCGCGAAATGCAAGGGACATGGGAAATCCTCTTGTCTCCAATGCGCAAGCGCCCGACGCGACGGGCGGTCAGTGCGTCCAGGGGCTGCGGCGGTCGGTCGCGAAGTTCTCGCCGTAGCCGCGCGGGCGGATGTTGAGCCGGCGCTGTTGGGGTTCGGCCAGCACGTAGTCGATGCCGTGCGTGCGGGCATAGTCCTCGGCCGCCGCGCGGCTGTCGAATCTCAGCCGGACCTGCGCCTGCGTGTCGCCCGAACCGGTCCAGCCCATGAGCGGATCGACCTCGCGCGCCTCGGCCGGCGCGAAATCCAGTATCCACTGACGGGTCTTCGCGGTTCCCGACTGCATGGCATTGCGGGACGGCTGATAGATGCGCGCGCGCATGGACGTACTCCGTCTGGCTTCGGCCCCTTATCCCGAAACGCGCTGGCCTTCGCAAGGGCCTTGGCGGCGTCGGGCGGGATTGTCGGCGACGGCTCAGCGCCTTGGAGCCCACTAAGCCTGATCCTGCCAGATGAACGAATATCCGCTTACAAGAGACGAGCAACGCGCCCGTTCTCCACTATGAAGCATGGAACCCTTCGTTGGCCACGCTGGTTCTTCCACTGCCAGCGGCCCGAGAGCGGAGGCTTGGAACCATGAATATCAATCATGTTTTCCTAAGTATCAACGCGGCCGATTTCGCCGCCCAATCCAACTGGTGGGCGAAGCTGATTGGCCGACGCTGGGACCGCGAGCCGATGCCGTCTTGCCACGAATGGGTTCTCACGGATGACGTTTTGTTTCAGGTTCTCGATAGTTCCGAGGAACAAAGTCGCACAACCGTGACGCTGCACGTCCCGGACCTCGACGCTCAGATTGAACGCCTGTCAGACGCGGGAATCGAGTTGCCCGAGCCGGTTAAGGTCGAAGGTTTCGACACCTTGCGCTATTTGGAGTTCTCTGACCCCGAGGGCAACACAGTCGGTCTACTTGACGGAAATTAACGGCTTCTTCGTGCCACAGGGGAAGCTCCACAAGTCTCTCTCAATTGGATGCTTACCTGAAGTACGGTCATCGACGGCAACGGCTTCAAAGTCTGCAAAGCCCCGCTGAGCGGACGGGAACGGCTTGGCGGCTGGATCAGGGAAGTCCTGGACATGCAAGGCTGACTGCCGGTCGGTGCTCTGGGAGCAAGGGTGGGTGGTGGCTGGGTGGGTGCCGCGACCGGCAGTCAGTTGCTGCTTGCCGGATCAGACTAGAGCTTCGACAACACAAATACAACTCAAAGTTGTCCAAATTCGCGCGCCGGATGCACTTTTTCCATGCGCCCGACAAAGCGACGCCCCGAATCCGTTCGTTTCCGCCGGCGAAACGGTTCTCGGGCGCATTCGCCTTGAACCGGAACAAAAACAGATCAAATCTCAAGGGCCAGAAGGAATCACCATGCCCCACAACAACACCAACATGCCGATGCACCGGCCCGAGGTGCTGACGCGGCCCAAGCTCGAAGGCGGCCGCCGATTCGTCATGAAGACCGACTTCGCGCCGGCCGGCGACCAGCCCACCGCGATCGCGGAGCTGAGCCAGGGCGTGAACGCGGGCGAGCGCGACCAGGTCCTGCTGGGCGCGACCGGCACCGGCAAGACCTACACCATGGCCAAGGTGATCGAGGAAACCCAGCGCCCGGCCATCATCCTCGCGCCCAACAAGACCCTCGCCGCCCAGCTCTACGGCGAGTTCAAGTCGTTCTTCCCGGAAAACTCCGTCGAGTACTTCGTCAGCTACTACGACTACTACCAGCCCGAGGCCTATGTCCCGCGCTCGGACACCTATATCGAGAAGGAATCCCAGATCAACGAGCAGATCGACCGGATGCGCCACTCAGCCACCCGCGCCCTTCTCGAACGCGACGACGTGATCATCGTCGCCTCGGTCTCCTGCATCTACGGCATCGGCTCGGTCGAGACCTATTCGGCCATGACGCAGGACATGGCGGTGGGCAAGCTTTACGAACAGCGGAAGTTCCTCGCCGATCTCGTCGCCCAACAATACCGCCGTCAGGACGCCGCCTTCCAGCGCGGCAGCTTCCGCGTGAAGGGCGACACCGTCGACCTCTGGCCCGCCCACCTCGAGGACCGCGCCTGGCGGTTTTCGTTCTTCGGCGAGGAACTGGAAGGCATCACCGAATTCGACCCCCTGACCGGAGCCAAGACCGACACGTTCGACAAGATCCGCATCTACGCGAATTCCCACTACGTCACCCCGCGCCCGACGCTGCAGCAAGCCATCCACGGCATCCGCAAGGAACTGGCGCTCCGCCTCAAGCAGCTCCACGACGAAGGCAAGCTCCTCGAAGCCCAGCGGCTTGAGCAGCGCTGCAACTTCGATCTTGAGATGCTGGAGGCCACCGGCTCCTGCGCGGGGATCGAGAACTATTCCCGCTACCTCACCGGCCGCGCGCCCGGCGAACCGCCGCCCACGCTCTTCGAGTTCATTCCCGACCACGCCATCGTCTTCGCCGACGAAAGCCACGTCTCCGTCCCCCAGATCGGCGGCATGTACAAGGGCGACTACCGGCGCAAGTTCACGCTGGCCGAACACGGCTTCCGGCTCCCCTCCTGCATGGACAACCGGCCCCTGAAATTCGAGGAATGGGACGCGATGCGCCCGCAATCCGTCTTCGTCTCCGCCACCCCGCAGTCGTGGGAACTGGAGCAGACCGGCGGCGTCTTCACCGAACAGGTCATCCGCCCTACGGGCCTTCTCGACCCCCAGGTCGAGATCCGCCCCGTCGAGATGCAGGTCGACGACCTCTTGGACGAAGTCCGCCAGGTCGCCGCCAAGGGCTTCCGCACCCTCGTCACCACGCTCACCAAGCGCATGGCCGAGGACCTCACCGAATACATGCACGAACAGGGCATCCGCGTGCGCTACATGCATTCCGACATCGACACGATCGAACGGATCGAGATCCTGCGCGATCTTCGATTGGGAGCCTTCGACGTCCTCGTCGGCATCAACCTCCTGCGCGAGGGGCTCGACATCCCCGAATGCGGGCTGGTGGCCATCCTCGACGCCGACAAGGAGGGCTTCCTGCGGTCGGAAACCTCGCTCATCCAGACCATCGGCCGCGCCGCGCGGAACGCCGAAGGCCGCGTCATCATGTACGCCGACCGCGTAACCGGCTCGATGGAGCGCGCGCTGGCCGAGACCAACCGGCGGCGCGAAAAGCAGGTCGCTTATAACGAGGCGCACGGCATCACCCCCGCGACGATCAAGAAGAACGTCGAGGACATCCTCTCCGGCCTCTACAAGGGCGACGTGGACATGAACCGCGTGACCGCGAAGGTCGAGAAACCCATGGTCGGCGCGAACCTCCAGGCCCATCTCGACGGGCTCCGCACCCATATGCGGAAAGCGGCGGAGAACCTGGAATTCGAGGAGGCCGCGCGCATCCGCGACGAGATCAAGCGGCTGGAGGCCGTGGAGCTCGCCGTCGCCGACGATCCCCTCGCCCGGCAATCGGCGGTCGAGGAGGCGGTGGAGGCGTCCGGCGTCAAGGCCGGGCGGTCGACGGCGGGGAGAGCCGGGCAGCGGGGTGGGAAGCGGCGGAGGGGGCTATAATGTCGGTTGACGCGTGCCCACTTTGGGGAACAAGGCTGCTTGATGTCGAGTATCTAGCAGATTCCAAAATCGTAAACTCTCCTCGCGCCGGTGGCGAGTATTGGATTAGCGGAACCTCAGAAACGAGCGTGCATAGCTGGCCAGATGAGGCAAAGGTTGCACTTACCGACTGGCTCGTGGAACAACGACGCTTGGGGGTCAGTGTTCCCAAAATAGACAGCAGCACGCTCAAGGAAATAAAGACAAAAACGAGAGCGAAATCGGTCTCGGAGCGAGCGGATAATCTTTTGCGATATCTCCGCAGAAAATCTGGGAAAGTTGGTGAATACGTGAGGCTAGATACGGAGCATACTATTCGCGATGAATTCCTTGCATGGACGGGCTCAGCGGATGCATCGGAGGTCCAATTCCTCTCCGAATATTGCCATTCCAACGAATGGACAGAGTTCAAGAGCAAGCCCGCTTCAGGTGTAGGAAGCTTCTCCCAAGGCATCCGTTTATCACCAAAAGGACATTTACGTCTCGATAAACTAGAGGGTGAAAATCGTGAATCGCATCGCGCGTTTGTTGCGATGTGGTTTTCTCCCGAAATGAAAGATACCTTCACTATGGGTATTAAGCCTGCTATCGAACGATGTGGCTATCAAGCTATCCGAATCGACGATGTTGAGCATGTAGGAAAGATCGATGACCGAATAATTGCGGAAATTAGGAGATCTAGGTTTGTCGTAGCGGATTTTACGTCTGAACCCAACAAGCCACGAGGTGGTGTATATTTTGAAGCCGGATTCGCGTACGGTCTCAGCATTCCAGTGATATGGACTTGCAGAGAAGATTTAATTAGTCAGGTGCACTTTGATACTCGTCAATACAACCACATAACGTGGGCAACGCCTGAAGAACTCGCACAGAAACTGGAGAACCGAATACTGGCGGTAATCGGGGAGGGGCCACTGCAAGTAAGCAAGCAAGCGTAGGGTAGGTCGTTCCGCGCCTCGGCGCGGTTTCACCCACCGTGCCCCGGCGGCTTGAACGCCTGTCTTAAACTACCTTTAACCAACCCGCACCAATCCTCCGCCCATGCGGAACCGGAACTCCCCTCTCTCGCCCGAGGTCTGGCTGAAGGACCTCTTCGCCTCGAAAGCGGTGCAGGAGGGCGCCGTGATCCGCCGCAAAGCGCGCGACATCGAACGCTTCGTCGGCATGGAGCGCTTCATGGCCGAGATTCACCGCCGCGGCTTCCAGGCGGCGGAAAACTCCGGCCAAATCATCATCTTCTGCAACCGAGCCCCCGTCCGCGGGCTGACCCGCCCATGACGTGGAGTCACCGCTTTCTTGAAAAGAAAGCGGCCCCGAAATCCTTGCAGGATTTCGGCTCCCCCGTCTCACCGGCATCCAGAACGCATGACAAGAGCAGAATGGCCGGTTTCACGCGAAGGTGCGGGATCACCCACCAACCACCGCGTTGAGACTGCGAAATTCCCCCAAAATATCCTTAGCGAAAAATCCGAACGCACACATTTTCAGAGCCTTACACGTTCTTTCAGGCGTGAAATCGCGCGGGTTTCACACCCCTTGCCTCCTGCCCCTTTCCGGTTCCTAATCGTCCCATGCCACCCGAAAGGACCCGACCATGAGCCTTCTCGTCCGCTACACCCTCGCCTCCGCCGACAGCCACGACGCCCAGAAAGCCGCGATGCGGGCGCTTGTTGCGGGGCTCAGATCCGAAGGTATCGACGGCCTCCACTACAGCTGCTTCGCCACCGCCGAGCCCACGGAGTTCGTCGGCATCCTCGAATTCCCCGACGACGCGCGGAAACAGGCCTTCCTGAACTCCGCCGCCTTCGCGACCTACCGCGACACCGTCGGCCCGACCTTCGCCAGCCCGCCCGCGACGACGGAGATCACCGCCATCGCCTCGACGCGGGGGCAGTAGGGCGAGCGCGAACCGCCCCCCGTCCTCAATCGAATTCGAAGATCCCGTTCAGCGAAGTGTAGGATGCGTGCTCGCACGCACCATCTCCTGCCAATAGGCGCGTGAAATCACGCACGCTACGGCCCTCTTTGCATCGAAAGCGGTGCAAGAGGCACCGTGATCCGCCGCAAGGCGCGCGACATCGAACGCTTCGCAGGCATGGACCGCTTCATGGCCAAACTCCACCGCCGCGGCTTTCAGGCGGCGGAAAATTCCGGCCAGATCGTGATCTGCCTCGCAACCGCGCGCCCGTGCGCCTATGGGCCGAACAGCTCGTCCAGGGTCTCCTTGATCTGCACCCGCCGGGCGCTCGACCAGTCGGGCGTGTAGGCCGGTTTCCTCACGCCGTATTCCGTTCCGAACCCGTCATTCGACCAGACACCGTTGAAGAACAGCGCCTGTTCCTTCCTGCGGCGCGGAATGATCTCCGGCGGGCGGCTCCAGTTCATGATCGCCTGCCGCGCTCCGGCGACGTCGCCTTCCTTCCACTTCTTGACCCAGGACGCACGCTCGATCCCGCCGGTGTTGTAGTGAAAGGACAGCGCCGCACCGAGCTGCGCCTCCGAAAGTATGTGTCCGGCGAAGGCCCGCTTCACGGGCGGCAGATACTTGTTCCGCACCAGCCATTCGAAGACCTCGAAGCATCTCTTCAGGGTCTGAGGATTGTCGACGTAGCGGGGCCAGACCTTGTGGCCGGACGCAGACGTGACCCCCACGCTCCACGTCCAGACGCCGACGGAATCCTTGTAGGCTTCCCGGACGATGCCTTCGTGGGCGATGAGTTCGGCGGCGATATTGGGAGTGATCTTCCAGGACATGGCAGCCTCCAGTGAGCAATCACTCTCCCGAGCATAGCACAACTGCCGCGCACCTCTGATGCTGCCTCGGGGGATCCCCTCGCCGGGACGGCTCCGCTACCCGCCCCCGGCGGGTTTCGGGCGCACGAACTTCGCCCCGCCGACCTGCCGCGTGCTGTCCCGGACCGTCGCCCCCGGCAGAGGATCGCCCCGCGCCGCGCCGCAGGCGACGCCGTCGCCGTCGGGATCGTTGCGGGCGTGATAGCCGGGCTCGCCCTCGCGCGCCTCGGGAATGCCGATCGCCGCCGCCGCCGGGCAGCCAGCCATCGCGACGAGATGGATCAGCGCCTCGGTCGGCCGATAGGGGCTCGTGCGGATGTAAAGCGACACCGAGACGCTGGCAGCGACAATCGGGATCGCGCAGAGCTTGACGATCGCGGAGGCGAGAAACCCCGCCATGCTCCGGCGCCTGCGCGTGCCGGACCGCGCGGTCTCGCGCCCTTCGATATCCCGCCGGATCGCCATGCGCACGCAGTAGCCGGACAACATGGCCCCTTCATGGCAGAAAACCGGTGGCGCTCTGGCAGACCATTCCCTTCGCCGGACCCACTCTTCGGACCGATGGCGGTACCGGGGACCCACCCCTCCATCTCACAGTTTTCGGGCCATCCTTCACCGGTCCATTGCGTGCCGGTCCTCTCCCACCCGCACTGACCGATCGGCGCGGTGCCGCCGGGGGTCGGATCTTCACCACGAAGGCCACTTGCGGTCGCCCCGGCGCCGCCCTATTTCCGTTCGGTCCGCACTCCGCGGTCGCGCTCAGGAACCATGGCCATGCGTCTTCCCCTCCTCGCCCTCGCCCTTGCAACCTTCGCCGCGCCGGCCATCGCCGACGAGACCTCCGGCACGATCATCGCCTATGACCGGGTCGACAGGATCATCGTCCTCGACGACAAGACCATCTGGACCTTCGGCGAAAAGACGGAGCTTTCGCCCGATCTCTCCGCCGGGGACGCGGTCAAGATCATTTATACCGGCGCGGCCGACAGCGGCATCGGCCCAATCGCGTCGATCCTGCGGGTGAACGAGTAGGCTCCGCGCGCTGTTTCACCCACCGTCCGCGGCATCGGCGCGGGCGGGGCCAGCCCGGAGCGTTTGGCGCCATGCGGCCCGGCCACATCGCCGCAATCCCTTGAAATCCTGGGTCCCTTGCCTAGATTCCTTCTTGCGCTGGCATCCTCAAACGAGGTTGCCAGCGGGGTCTCGCCTCGGCGGGCCACCGTCGACGCGGACCGCTCATAGGAGGGGTATGCAATGACAAACTTCTTCAAGAAAGCAACCGAGAGCTGGCAGGATGGCCTCTGCCTTGTGCTCGGCGTCTGGCTGTTCCTCTCGCCCTGGCTTCTCGGCTTCGCCGTGCTGCCGGCGGCGTTCTGGAACGCGGTTCTGTTCGGCGTGATCATCGCCGGGATGGCCATCATGGCGATCGTCGAATTCCGCGATTGGGAGGAATGGGCCGACATGGCCATCGGCGTGTGGCTCGTGATCTCGCCGTGGGTCCTGGGCTTCGCCGCCCTGTCGGCGGTCGCGGATGCCAGCGCCTTCGCCGCGACGTGGAACTTCGTCGCGACCGGCATCCTGACGCTCGCGCTTTCGGCCTGGTCTCTACGTAGCCACCACGACGGCACGCGGGCAGCCTGACCCGGCGTGACGACCTCGGGTGCGTGTCCGTACGCACCCGTCCTTCCTGCCCGCCAGAAGCGGGCCCCTACCACGACGGGACGGGGGGATTCGTCCCCCTTCCCCCCGCGCGCCTTTCCGCACTACTCTCCCGGCATGCTCCGCGCTGCCGTGCTCGTCCTCGTCTCCGCCCTGCCCGCCCGGGCGGAGCCGCCGATCCATTGGAACTCCCGCGCCGCCGATCTCTGCCTTCTGCCGCCCTATACGGACGCCGCGACCCCGGCCCAAACCTCGGCCCGCGACCTCATCTCGGCGATCGCGGCGCTCGAACCGGCGCCCGACCCGCTGCTCAACGTATTGAAAGCCAGCCGAACCGCGATCTGCGAGGAGGACCGGCCAAGCCCCGCGCGGGGCTCCCTCGAGGTCGAGGCGAACCTGATCGCGCTCCGCTCCGATCTCGATTTCGGCCAGCGGCTCTTGATCCTCATTCACGAGCTGAGGCATCTCGTGCAATACGATCTCGGCTACTGCCCCACCATCGACTACGACCTGGGCGCGATGGAACTTTTCACCTACATGGTCGAAGCCGACGCGCAGGCCATCGCCACCTACTATGCCTGGCGACTCGCCAAAGCGGGACGGCCCGAGGCCTGGGACGCCGTCCGCGTGATGCCCGAATATGCCGATGTCGCCGCAACCTTCGAACGCGCGATCGCCAGCGGCACGCGCCCCGAAGATGCCGTGGCAGAGGCGTTCGCCCGCTGGTTTGACTCGCCCTGGCGGGTCGAGACCTACCGGATCGCCGCCTGCTCGGCCTATCTCGACCGGCTTGACAAGACGAAGAAGCTCAGAAGCTACGAACCGCTCCCCGAAGGGTACTTCGACGCGCTCTGCCGTCTCTCCGACGGCACGCCCTATCGCTGCGAAGCGCCAGGCGCGGCGGAATAGCCCACCTCTGCCCGCTTCCCCCTGCCGCCACATCCGTTACCCTTCGGCACATGACCGAGCTGCCCGCCCTCGGCGACGCCTATGACCGGCCGAGATCGCCCGGCTCATGGAAACCGTGGGCGCGCTGGCCGTGGCCTTCGGCCTCGTGGGACTCTTTGACGGCTCGATGGGCGCCACGGCGGCGGCGATCGCCTCGGCCAATGCTTCGCTGCCAGCCTTTAGGGGGTTCATTCGCGCCGCTCTCTGCAACGCTCTCGTCTGCCTAACCATCTGGCTGACCTTCGCGGCGCGCACCACGGCGGGCAAGATCCTCGCCATCCTCCGGCCGATCACCGGGCTCGTCCTCCTTGACCTCGAACACTCCGTCGCCAACACGTATTTCTTCCCGCGGGGCTGGGCGGCCGGTGCCGAGTTGGACGTCCCAGGCGCGGCGGCGAACCCTCTCTGGGTCACGCGCGGCAACATTCTCGGCGGCGCGGGCGGTGACGGGCGCGCCTACCGCTTCGCCTATCTCGGCCCCGCACCGCGCAGACGCGGGCCCCCGCATTCCCCGAATTAAAGTCACGAATACCCGACTTGCCGCATCCCCGCCCGGGTCGGCAGACTGACGCATCGCCCGGCGATTTCCGGGCAGCCAGCCGATTGATTGAAGCTTTTCAAGCCCGGAGCAGCGCCATGCTCAGCATGTTTTACGGCTATGCCTTCGCATTCTTGACCGCGCTCATCGTCATCGCGGGGGACGTTTCCCTGAAACACGCCGCCGACACTGGCCTGCCGCTCAACTCGCGCCCGGCGGTCCTCGGCGCGCTCCTGTACGCGCTGTCCGGCGTGCTTTGGTACTTCGCAATGCGCCATGTGACACTGGCACAGGGCGGCGTGGCCTATTCGATGTTCACGCTTCTTGCGATCTGCCTGATCGGCGCGACCCATTTCGGCGAGCAGATCCGCGCCCGCGAAGTTGCCGGCATCGGCTGCGCGTTGTTGTCGATGGTGCTCCTGATCCGCGTTCAGGGCTGAAGCCGCGCCAGCTCCCACGACAGACACGCCCGCGACCCGTTCAGTCGAAGTCGAAGATCTCGCTCAGGAAGCTCTTGCGCTTCCTGTAGGGCTTGCCGTGACGATACCGGTCCCGCTCGTCGTCGTCCCGATCCTCGTGCCGGCGCCCTTCGTCGCGCATCTCCTTCAATTCGCGGCGCAGGCTCTCCCGTCCCGGCTCCTCCAGCGCCACAGCGGGCGTCGAGCGGTCGATGATCTTGTCGAGCTCGCCACGATCGAGCCACACTCCCCGGCATTGCGGGCAGTAGTCGATCTCGACCCCCTGCCGCTCGGTCATCTGAAGCGTGGTTCCGTCCACCGGACATAGCATCGGGTTCTCTCCATCTATCTCGCGTCGGACCCGATATGGGGTCGGACCGCGCCGGGATCAAACCCGGCGGCCGAACCCTGCCGGGCCGGATGTCGGGACGGATGCCATACGCGTGCCATACGCACCGCCGACAATTTGCAGGCGCCTCAGAATGCGGCCGAGACCTCGTACATGACCGGCTCGAACCGCGAACAGAGCGCCGCCATCTGTCGGTTCCTCTCGCGCATCTCCTCGGTCCGCAGCATCGCCTTGAAGTCCTCCCGATCGCGCCATTGCGAATAGTTCGCGATCCGGGTCTGGGCGTCGTTCATATGGAGCCCGGCGCCGATGAAGCCCGGCTGGTGACGGATGAACTTCTCGTAGGCGTCCTTCAGCGCGTCCATCAGATCCTGCGCGGTGCCGGGCGTCATCTCGAAGGTGGTGATCACGGTCTGGCCGCTGAAATCGCTGGAAATATTCGGCATGGCTCTCCTCCGGGCGCGCGCGTTCCACCTCGACTATCGCGCCGCCACGGGGGCTTTGTAAACCGCCGATCCGGGCCGGCAGCCTCCGGACGGGTCAGTCGGCAAGCAGCCCCAGAACCTCGTCCGTGAAGGCATCGACCTCGACCCGCACGGCCTTCTGCCCCGCCTCCGCCGCGCCGAGCCCCTGGCCCAGCGTCTCGGCATAGACGACGCGGTTGGCGAGTCGCGCGGCGGCCACGCCCGCCGTCAGCTCTGCCGCCGCCCGCGCCACATCCTCGCCCACACGCGTTCCCGCCCGGGTCCGGTTGAGAACGAGCCAGGCCTGCCGCCCCTCGCGCGCGGCGAGGTCGAGCACACCTTCGGTCGCCCAGAGATCGACATGGCTTGACGCAACCGGCACCAGCACGAGGTCGGACTCGCGCAGCGCGGGTCGCAGGTCGGCATCGACCTTGGGCGGCGTGTCGACGATCACCAGATCGACTTCGCGCTTCAGCTTCTCGCATTCGTAGGACACGCCCCAGGCCGAGGAGGTTGTAAAGTCCATCCCCGCCTCGCCCAAACGCTCGCGCCGCGTCATGAACCAGCGCCCGAGCGACCCCTGCGGGTCGGTGTCGAGCAGCGCGACCGACATGCCGCGCCGCGCGCAGGTGACGGCGAGATTGACGGCCAGCGTGGTCTTGCCTGACCCGCCCTTCTGCTGCACGACGGAGACGACCTTACCGGACATGTGACCCCCAGCATTGATGCTGCGGCGCAGCATAGAGTGATTCCGAACGCTGTGCACGGGCGAAATGCCACAGGCGCGGCTCAGCGCACTTTCAGCACGATCTTGCCGATATGGCCCGAACTCTCGATCCGCCGGTGCGCCTCGGCGGCCTCGGCCAGCGGGAACTCGGAATCCATCACCGGGGCCAGCCTCCCGGCGTCGATCAGCGGCCAGACATGGACGCGCAGTTCCTCGGCGATGCGCGCCTTGGCCAAGTCGCTTTGCGGCCGGAGCGTCGAACCGGTGATCGTCTGGCGCTTCACCATCATCGGAGCGAAGTTCACCGTGAGCTCGGGGCCACCGAGAAAGGCGATCTGCACCAGCCGCCCATCCTCGGCGAGCGCCTTCAGGTTGCGCGGGATGTAGTCGCCGCCCACCATGTCGAGGATCACGTCGGCCCCACCCTCGCGCTTCAGGACGGCGACGAAATCCTCCTCGCGGTAGTTGATCGCGCGTTCGGCGCCAAGATCCTCGCACACCTTGCACTTCTCGGCCGAGCCCGCGGTCGTGAAGACCCGCGTGCCAAGCGCCCGCGCGATCTGGATCGCGGTCGTGCCGATGCCGGAGGACCCGCCGTGGACGAGGAAGATCTCGCCCGCCTTCAGCTGCCCTCGCATGAAGACGTTGGACCAGACGGTGTAGCAGGTCTCGGGCAGGCAGGCGGCTTCGCGCAGGTCCAAGCCCTCTGGCACCGGCAGCGCATGGGCGGCGGGTGTCACGGCATATTCCGCGTAGCCGCCGCCGGGCAGAAGCGCCGTCACCGCGTCGCCTATTGCCCAGCCCGACACGTCCGGCCCAAGCGCGGCGATCCGGCCCGCCGCCTCAAGCCCCGGCAGCGGCGAGGCCGAGGGCGGCGGCGCATAGGACCCCGCGCGCTGCAGCGCATCGGGCCGGTTGACGCCCGCCCAGGCGACCTCGATCAGGATCTGTCCCGGCCCCGGCTCGGGCACCGCGACATCGCCGATCTGCAGGACCTCGGGGCCGCCTGGCTTCGTGATGCCGACGGCGCGCATCGCCTTGGGCAGTGTCATGCCTTTTCCTCGTCCGTTACCCGTCCCGGCAGGTCATCGGGCGCACCTGACGGCGCCCTGATCCGCCCGAGCACCCTCAGCGGCCCTTCGAGGACCCGGCCGAGGACCGGGGCGTCCCGCATCTGCGCCTTGAACTTCTCGATCCGCATCACGTCCTCGATCCGCCGGTCGAGGAACTCCCAGGTCGCGGCATTCCCCTCGCTCTCGTCGCCGAGCCAGAAGAGCACGACGGCGGAATAGACCGCCGAAAGCGTCGCGCGTTTCGAATACCAGTTGATGTCGTCCGACGTGTCGCCGAGCGCGGTCCAGATCGCATCCGCCGTGCCCCAGACGAGCGACGCGCCCGCAGGCGCGTTCTGCGGCAGGGCGAACAAGGCCGCGCCCCGCCGCACGATCTCGCGGTCGCCGGCCTCCAGCCTCAGCCGCACCGCCCGCGCGACCCTGTCGCGAAAGCGCTGCCCCGCGAGATCGGCCTCCTTCAGCCGGTCGCGCATCGCCGCGTCGCCCCACATGTGATAGCCGACCGCGAGGTCGAGCGCGCCGCGCGGGCAGATCAGGCGGGCAAGCTCCGGCGCGACGCCCGCCTCCTCCGCCGCGGCGCGGAACGTGGTTTCCGACCAGCCGTCGAATGTGACGTGGCCGAGCGCCGCATCCAGCAGCCGCTCCTTGGCGTGAGCGATGTCCAAACCCTTGTTTTCCATGGCCTTGCCTCCAAATTACCCTTGTAGACAAGTGCGTCCCGCTTTGATATAGGGGCGCTTCCTGCAACTGATTGCAACTCTAACTTAGGAAGGTGGTGACAACCACATGCAGGTCAGCGTTCGCGACAACAATGTCGAACAGGCGCTTCGGGCTCTGAAGAAGAAACTTCAGCGCGAAGGGGTGTTCCGCGAAATGAAGCTTCGGCAGCATTTCGAGAAGCCCTCCGTCAAGCGTGCCCGCGAAAAGGCCGAGGCCATCCGCCGCGCCCGCAAACTGGCGCGCAAGAAGGCCCAGCGCGAAGGCGCGCTCTGAGGCGACCGGAACTGCTGGCGGGGCGTGCCCCGCGAAGACGTTGAACCCCCGAAGCCTGGCTTCCGGGGGTTTTTCGTTGGCCGGTCACACAACGAGCGTGGCGCCCGCCCAGGTCAGCAGCAGGACGCCGCCAATCCGCCCGAGCAGGGCGCCGGACGGCGCAAGTTTCTCGACCAGAACAATTGCGGCCAGGGCGGCGATCCACAGCAGGTTCATCACTCCGCCCACGAACAGGAGCAGCATCAGCGCCCAGCAGCATCCGGTGCAGAACGCCCCGTGCCTCAGCCCCATGACGAAGGCTCCGCCGGCCCCGTTCCGCCAGTGCCGCGCAAGGAACTCCGCCGGGGCGCGGCATTCGGCGAGGCAGCGATGCTTCAACGCCGAGAACTGGTAGACCGCCGCGAGCGCCAGCAGCGCCGCGCTTAGCCAGCGGCTGTTCGACCACAGCATCATCCCCGAGATGAACCGCCCCTGGACCAGCCCGAACTGCAGAAGCGCCGCCACCAGCGAAAATCCGAGCCACACCGTCAGATATCCCGCCGCGAAGCAGCCCGGCGCGGCCTGCATCGGGTGCCCGCGCGACGCGCCCCTCACCGAAACTCGGGCATGGAGCAAGATCATCGGCAGCGCGCTCGGCAGCATCATCCCGATCATCATGGCCCACCACATGAGCGTCGCCAGCCCGAGATGACCCAGGCTCCAGCCGGGCATCGCCAGACCGGCATCGACCTCGCCCCCGAGACTATGCGGAAACAGCGCCATGCGGGTCATGTCCCAGGTGTCCATGCCCATTCCCGCGCCGCCTATCACCCACGCGAGCGCGGCCGCGAAGATTGCCGCGAGCGAGAGCAGCAGCACCGGCTGCCGGTTCCGTGCCAGCCCCTCAATGCCTTCGATCATCGGCCCCAGCCCGTCACGCCGCGTCGCGGATGATCCCATGCGGCCCGTAGGCGCCGTAAAACAGCGCGCCGTAGCATTTCTCGTGGCCGAATTCCGCGATTCCTTCGATCCTGACGCGCAGATCTGCGCTGCCCATCTCGGCCTCGCTGAATTCGAACCCCTCGGGCAGCACGATCCTCGCCCGGTGCGGCTTGCCGGTCACCGGGTTGCGGATCGGATCGATGTCGAGCCGCAACAGATCGCCGATACGGAATGATCCGGTGCGTGCGGCCATGTCACACTTGAAGTCGATCTCCTCGAATATCGGATCGTGCTCCTTCTCGATCGTCGAGCCGTAGATGTTGAACAGCGTCGTCGGCTCCTGCTCCTCCCCGCCGAGAATCTTGCTCAGCGCCTCGACCTGCTCCGAGTTCGCACGCTTGTCGATGAAGCCTTGCGCCTCGCCCTTGCCCTCGTGCACCGCGCCGGGCCAGCGGTACCACGCCGCCACGACGAGCCCGTCGAGCGGGACGTCGTCGAAATGGCCCTTCTCGATGAGATGCGCTTCGAGCCCCTGGCAGAAGCCCTGGCTTGGACGGCCATTGAATTCGCAGGGGCAGCCGTAGTCACAGCTGCATCCCCCGATCTTCGGGCCGCGGATTTCCCAGTCAACGTAAGACATGCCTAACCCCCGTTTTATCGGCGCCTCCGCGCCGAGCACCTCAGGGCACGAATGATATACCAAACGCCCGTTTTCGCCTATCGGAGCGCGGAAGCCGCCTCCGCCTCTTTTCGGCACTCTCGGCGTCGGTTATCCAGAGGCCGTCCAAGGAGGGGCCCATGACACAACTGACCCGCCGCAGCGCACTCTTTCTCCTCGCCGCCCTTCCCGCCGCCTGTGCACGGCGCGAACCGGCGCGCGCCCGTGCCGGCGGCCCGGCAGAAATGAACCGGCTCATCACCCGGCACGCCCGGTTCTACGACGTGCCCGAGGACCTCGTGCACCGCGTCGTCCAGCGCGAAAGCATGTACAACCCGGCGGCGCGGAACGGGCCCTACTACGGGCTGATGCAGATCCATCCTCAGACCGCCCGCACGATGGGCTATCGCGGATCGCCCTCCGGCCTGCTCGATGCCGACACCAATCTGCGTTACGCCGTCAAGTACCTTCGCGGCGCCTGGCTTGTGGCGCGCGGCAACCGCGACCGGGCGGTGATGTGGTACGCCAAGGGCTATTACTACGAGGCCAAGCGCATGGGTCTGCTGGAAGAAACAGGGCTCCGCGGCTGACCGATCAGACCGGGATCGCCGTCGTCTGCCGGACCGTTCTCAGCGCGAAGGACGAGTGCATCTGTGCCACACCCGGCAGGCGCGCTAAGAACTGGCGGTGGATGCGGGCGAAGTCCTCGGTATCCTCGGCCACGACCTTCAACAGATAGTCGGCCGATCCCGCCATCAGGTGGCATTCGAGGATATCGGGCACCAGCTTCACCGCCCTCTCGAACGCCTCCAGCACCTCGTCTGCCTGGCCCGAGAGCGTAATCTCGACGAAGACCGTCGTCGGACGCTTCAGCTTGCGCGCGTTCAGAAGCGCCACGAAGCCGTCGATGAAGCCCTCCTCCTCGAGCCTCTGGACCCGCCGGTGACAGGCCGAAGGCGAGAGGTTCACACGCTCCGACAATTCGGCGTTAGTGACGCGGCCCTGCTTCTGCAGGACGGTGAGGATGCGGCGGTCTGTAGCGTCCAAATCCAATATCGTGCAACTTTCTTCGAATAACTGGTGGATATGCCGAATACATCGCGCAACTTAGCCACTTTGGCCAGCCAAATCTCAAAGCAATTTCATGCGGCCTCGCGCATCCTATGGGATGGAATGTTGCGGGAGGACACTATGAAGATCGGATGCCCCAAGGAAATCAAGCCGCAAGAGTTTCGCGTCGGCGTGACGCCGAACGCGGCCGGCGAGGCCGTCGCGCATGGCCATGAGGTCGTGATCGAGACCGCCGCCGGCCTCGGCGCGGGCTTCTCCGACGACGACTATCTCGCGGTCGGCGCAAAGATCCTGCCGTCGGCCGACGAGGTCTTCGCTCAGGCCGACATGGTCGTGAAGGTGAAGGAACCTCAGGCGGTGGAGCGCAAGAAGCTGCGCAAGGATCAGATCCTGTTCACCTATCTCCACCTCGCGCCGGACCCGGAACAGACGAAGGACCTTCTGGCAAGCGGCGTCACCGCCATCGCCTATGAAACGGTGACCGACCGCGCGGGCGGCCTGCCGCTTCTCGCGCCGATGTCCGAGGTCGCGGGCCGGCTCGCGCCACAGGTCGGCGCGTGGACTCTGCAAAAGGCCAATGGCGGCCGCGGTGTCCTGATGGGTGGCGTGCCGGGCGTCGGGCCCGCCCGCGTCATCGTCATCGGCGGCGGCGTCGTCGGCACCCACGCGGCCAAGATCGCCGCAGGCATGGGCGCGGATGTCACCGTGCTCGACCGGTCGCTGACGCGTCTGCGCTACCTCGACGACGTCTTCGGCGGCCAGTTCAAGACCGGCTATTCCTCCGCCGGCCTCCTGGCCGAATTGCTGCCGCTCGCCGACATGGTGATCGGCGCGGTCCTGATCCCCGGCGCGGCGGCACCCAAGCTCGTGACGCGCAGGCAGCTCTCGATCATGAAGCCGGGCGCGGCGCTTGTCGACGTTGCGATCGACCAGGGTGGCTGCTTCGAGACCTCCAAGGCGACGACGCATCAGGACCCTATCTACGAAGTCGACGGGATCATGCACTATTGCGTGGCCAACATGCCGGGCGCCGTTGCCCGCACCTCGACCATCGCGCTCGGCAACGCGACGATGCCGTTCATGCTCGACCTCGCCGACAAGGGCTGGAAGCAGGCCTGCGCCGATGACCCGCATCTCTTGAACGGACTCAACGTCCATGCCGGCAAGCTGACCTATGCCGCCGTCGGCGAGGCGCTCGGCATCGAAACGATCGCCGCCGAACAGGCGCTGGCGGCCTAACCAGGACCCGCGCCGCAACAAAAAAAAGGCCCGCCGCATCGGCGGGCCTTTTCGTTTGTCCTGCGCGCGTCACTTCTTCAGGGCGTCGCGGATCTCGACCAGCAGGTCCTTCTCGGACGGGCCGGTATCCACTTCGGGCGCGACGTCGTCCGGCTTCTCTGCGGCGGCCTTCACGCGGTTCACCATTTTCACCAGCATGAAAACGACCCAGGCGATGATCAGGAAGTTGATGATCGCCATGATGAAGTTGCCATAGGCGAACACCGCACCCTCTTCGCCTTCGCTCAGCCGGAAGCCGAGACCGGAAAAGTCGATGCCGCCAGTGAACAGCGAAATGATCGGGTTGATCAGATCGTCGACGAGCGACGTGACGATCGCGGTAAAGGCCGCACCGATGATGATACCGACGGCCATGTCCATGACATTGCCCTTGGCGATGAAATCCTTGAACTCGTTGAGCATCTCTGTCCTCGTTCTCCTGTTCGCATGACTTTGGTTTGTGGGGCCTGATAAGGGCCGCACACCCCCTATCACACGCAAGCACAGTCCCGACACCTTTTTCCGGGGGAAAAACCGCTTAGGTTTCCCTTCAATCATCAATCGCGGAGATCACATGCTGGATTTTGCCGAGTTTCCCGTGGCGCGGCGCTGGCCGCCCCGGACCAAGGGGGCCATTCAACTCTATTCACTGACCACGCCGAATGGGGTGAAGGTCTCCATCGCGCTCGAGGAGATGGGCCTGCCCTACGACGCCCATCGTATCTCCTTCGACGCAGAGGAACAGTTCAGCCCGGAGTTCCTCTCGCTCAATCCGAACAACAAGATCCCCGCGATCATCGACCCCGACGGTCCGGGCGGCAAGCCGCTCACGCTCTTCGAAAGCGGCGCCATCCTGCTCTATCTCGCCGAGAAGACCGGCAAGCTGCTGCCCGACGGCCCGTCCCGGTGGGAGGTCATCAAGTGGCTGATGTTCCAGATGGGCGGCGTCGGGCCGATGTTCGGCCAGGTCGGCTACTTCCACCGCTTCGCGGGCAAGGACATCGCGGACCCCCGCCCGCGCCAGCGCTACTATGACGAGACGCGCCGCCTGCTTCGCGTGCTGGACGGCCAGCTGGAGGGGCGCGACTGGATCGCGGGCGACTATTCCATCGCCGACATCGCAATCTGTCCTTGGCTGAGGACGCTGCGAGATTACTACGCGGCGGGCGACAAGGTCGGCTGGGACGATCTGAAGAACGTGCCCGCCTGGCTCGATCGCTTCCTTGCGCGCCCGGCGGTGCAGCGCGGCCTGAAAATCCCCGCCCGCCTCTGAGGGTCGCGGCGCCGAGGGCATGTTTCCCGCCGTCAGTCCGAACCGGGCCTCAGCGTCGCGGCCACCTCGTCGTCACTCACCTGCCTGAAATCCCGGTAGTGCGCGCCGACCGCGTAGAACGGGCGCGGCACCTGAAGGCAGACGGTCTCGTCAACCATCGGCGAGACTTCGGCAAGCGCGTCGGCGGGGGCCACCGGCACCGCGAGGATCACCCGTGCGGCACCTGCCGCCCGCGCCGCTCCAAGCGCGGCCCGCATCGTGGCGCCCGTCGCGATGCCGTCATCGACGACGATCGCCGTCTTGCCTTCCAGCGCTACCTGTTCTCGGCCGCCCAGATACATTCGGCGCCGCTCGGCGATCTCGGCGCGCTTGGCGGCGACCGCCTCGGCGAAGTCCTCCGCCCGGCTGCGGATGCTTCGCAGGACATCGGGGTTGAAGACCGGCTCTGCCCCTTCGGCGATGGCACCAGCAGCAAGTTCCTCATGGCCCGGCACGCCGATCTTGCGCACCATCAGAAGATCGAGGGGCGCGCCGAGACGCTCCGCAATCGGCGCGGCCACCGGCACGCCGCCGCGCGGCAGAGCCAGCACCACCGGATCTTCCGGCGCCATCCGTTCCAGTTCATCGGCCAGCTTGCGCCCGGCCTCGGCGCGGTCGGCGAACATCCGTTCCCTCCGCTCACTGATGAGCGCCCTAGCTTGCCAGAAGCAGCCCCCCCGGCCAAGCCTGCGGCCTTAGCCGGGCAACTTGCCCGTCAGCACATAGCGTAGGATATCGACGACCTGGCGCGGCTCCTCGGCCACGGCGAGAGCCGCTGCATCGACTTCTTTCAGCGCATGGGCATGGCTGGACCCGTGGAGCACGACCAGCGATTTTCCAAGTGCGGCGGCATAGCCCGCATCGAAGGCCGCGTTC
Source organism: Defluviimonas aquaemixtae (assembly GCF_900302475.1). Classification (NCBI taxonomy): domain Bacteria; kingdom Pseudomonadati; phylum Pseudomonadota; class Alphaproteobacteria; order Rhodobacterales; family Paracoccaceae; genus Albidovulum; species Albidovulum aquaemixtae. Next base: position 355,014 of record NZ_OMOQ01000003.1, on the reverse strand, counting down.
CACTGCTTGTACTGATCGCCGAACCGCACCACCACGACATCCGCCTCCGCGATCGCCTTCCGTGTCCGGATCGCATTTACCTTGGCGCCCTTGTGGTCGTGCCAGAACTTCTGGTCCTCCGCCCCGAGGATCGCCACCCCGCAATCGTCCGAGGCCGCGTGATCCGTCACCGGCGACGAAAACTCCACATCGAGCCCCTTCGCCCCCGCGACAATCTGCTCGCGCCAGTCGGTGTGGATTTCGCCCGAGAGATAGACCTTCAGTGTCATGCAACCCTCCTTCCAATCTGCCGCCAACGCCTTCCGCATGAAGACGCGGTTTCCTTCCGATCCGCTCACTTCCCAGCCAAGCCGCCGGTAGAGGGTGACATTCTCGGGCAGATCAACATGGGTCGCCAGCCGAAACTCCGCCACGCCGTCGCGGCCAACCGCTTCCTCCGCCGCAGCGATCAGCGCCCGCGCAATGCCCCTGCCTTGCAGCCGCGGATCGACGGCGAGGTTGGCGAGGTGCGCGTACCGAGGGTGCGGCACGACGACGATCCCGCCCACGATCCGGCCGCCGGCCTCGGCGATCCAGACGAGATTGCGCTCAATATCCGCATCGAGGCCCTCCGCGACATCCGGCAGGTCGATACCGCGCCGCAGGATCGGCGCATAGGCCGCCTTGACGCAGGCGGTCAGGCCGGACCCGTCCTCGGGCCGCGCAGGGCGTATGGTCCAGCCCGCCGCCATCGCCTAGCTGCGCAGCACCCCGCCTGTCGCCTTCGCGACCTTCTCGACTATCTTCGCCGAAACCGCCTCGATCTCCTCGTCGGTCAGCGTCTTGTCGCGCGGCTGCAAGCGCACGGTGATGGCGAGCGATTTCTTCCCCGCCCCCATCTGCGCCTCGGCCTTCGCGCCCGAGAACTCGTCGAAGACGGACACGCCTTCGATCAGCGCCTTGTCCGCGCCCTGCGCCGCGTTCACCAGCGTCAGCGCCTCGACGCCCCTGTCCACGACGAAGGCGAAATCGCGCTCCACCGCCTGCAGGTCGGAGATCGCCAGCGCCGGGCGCGTCGCGGATTTCGCCTTCGGGAAGGGCACCGCCTCGACATGGACGGTGAAGGCCACCGCCGGCCCCTTCACGTCCATCGCGCGCAGCACCTTCGGATGGACCTCGCCGAACGCGCAGAGCGCATTCGGCCCCAGCGCCATCACGCCCGACCGTCCGGGATGCCACCAGCCCTCGACCTTGCGGTTGATCTGCATCCTCGCGGGCGCGCCCAAAGCCGCCAGCACCGCCTCGGCATCCGCCTTCGCATCGTAAAGATCGACCGCCCGGCGCGATCCGTAGGGATCGCGCGCCGCCGAGGCGCCGACCAAGAGCCCCGTCGCCACCAGCGCCTGCTCGCCCGGCTCGCCACCGGCAAAGACCGGGCCGACCTCGAAAAGCGCCACGTCGGTGAAGCCCCGCGCCTGGTTCCTGGCCGCCGCCTGCAGGAGCCCCGGCAGAAGGTCAGGCCTCATATGCGTCATCTCCGAAGAGATCGGGTTTTCCAGCCGCGTCGCCTCGGCGCCGCCACCGAACATCGCAGCACTGCCCGCGTCGATGAACGAATAGGTCACGCATTCGTTGTAGCCCAAGGCCGCCAGCACCCGTCGCGCCGCCTTCTCGCGCATCTGCATCGGCGTCAGGATCGGCTTCGGCACGCCCGGCTTGGCGCGCCGCATCGGCTTGCCCTCAAGCTTCGTCAGGGACGCGATCCGCGCCACCTCCTCGACCAGATCGGCCTCGCCCTGCACGTCCGGCCGCCAGGACGGCGGCGCGGCCATGTCGCCCTTGAGCGTGAAGCCCAAGGCCTCCAGCGTCCCCCGCTGCTCGCCCTCGGGAATGTCCATGCCGACGAGGCGCACCACCTTCTTCGCATCGAACCGGTAGGCGCGCGCGTCATCCGGCACCGCGCCGTCCACCACGACCTCCGACGCCTCGCCGCCGCAAATCTCCAGGATCATCCGCGTCGCCTGTTCCAGCCCCGGCAGGGTGAAGTCCGGGTCCACCCCGCGCTCGAACCGGTAGCGCGCGTCGGAGTGGATCTTCAGCGCGCGGCCCGTCGCGGCGATCACGATCGGCGTCCAGTAGGCCGACTCGAGGAAGACGTTCACCGTCTCCTCGGTGCAGCCCGACGGCTCGCCGCCCATCACGCCGGCGATGCTCTCGGGTCCCTTGTCGTCGCCGATCACCATCATCCCCGGCTCGAACCGGTAGGTCTTCTCGTCGAGCGCCAGAAGCTCCTCGCCGCCCTCCGCCGGATAGATGCGCAGATCGCCCGCCACCTTGTCCGCGTCGAAGACGTGCAAGGGCCGGTTCTGGTCATAGGTGAAGAAGTTCGTGATATCGACGAGCGCCGAGATCGGCCTGAGCCCGATCGCCTTCAGCCGCCGCTGCAACCAGGCGGGCGACGGCCCGTTCTTCACCCCCCGGATCACCCGACCTGTGAAGAGGGGACAGCCGTTCTCCTTCAGGCTCGCGTCGATCACCACGCCGATCGGGCTCTTGAACGCGCCGTGCACCGGCTCGATCGCCTGCGGCTTCAGCACCCCGAGCCCCCGCGCCGCGAGGTCGCGGGCGATCCCCCGGACGCCCAAAGCATCGGGCCGGTTCGGCGTGATCGCGATGTCGATCGTCGGGTCGTTGAGCCCGCGATAATCGATGAACCGCTCGCCGAGGGGCGCATCCTCCGGCAGGTCGATGATCCCCTCGTGATCGTCCGAGATCATCATCTCCCGCTCGGAACAGAGCATCCCGTTACTCTCGACCCCCCGGATCACGCCGGGCTTCAGGTCCACCCCCGTCCCCGGAATATGCGTGCCCACGGGCGCGAAGACCCCGACCATCCCCGTCCGCGCATTCGGCGCGCCGCAGACGACCTGCACCTCCTCCATCCGGCCCCCCGGCCCGTCCGGATAGGTCGCGACCCGACAGAGCCTGAGGCGATCCGCATCGGGATGCTGCTTCGCCTCGATCACACGGGCTATGCGGAACGCGCCGAGCGTGTCGGCGGGGTTCTCGACCCCCTCGACCTCGAGCCCGAGATCGGTGAGCGCGTATGTGATCTCGTCGAGCGAGGCCTCGGTTTCGAGATGGTCTTTCAGCCAAAAGAGGGTGAATTTCATATGCTCTGCCCCCGCGATTTTGCGTTATTGCAGTCGTCACGCATCATGCTGGCGAGTGTCTCTAGTTTATTTCGAAGGTCGAGAACTTCCTGCGGGCTGCTTTGATCCTGAAACTCTGGGTCAGTGTATCGAACAACCTGCATTAAATATGGCTTAGCCGCCGCGATTATCTCGTCAGTGCCGTAGATCATCAAAGACTGATACGCTTCGCGGTATCGCGCGGTTTCGGCATCCTTCGTGGGGTCATCAGCGTCGCTGCAGTGAACAGCTAGAAGTTGTTCAGCCGCTGCGATGAACTCACGGTATACTTTGCGACACTCCAGTAAGACGGCTTCGCTACGATCCACCTTCCTTTGCCAACCGTAGGCAAAGAAACCGATGATCGCTGCCAGGATGGCCGCGAACAGTGTTACCGTCTCTCGTGTTAGCCCTTTCGCGACGGCGAGCCCGACGACAAAACCCAAAAGCAGCAGAATTGCCGAGCGCATCTTCGGCTCATTCCACACAGCCTTAAATTCTGAGAAGTTCACCTACTCAACCCCCCGGCCACCGTCGGCATATCCAGCGCCGCGAAGCCGTAATGCCTGAGCCACCGAAGATCGCTCTCGAAGAACGCCCTGAGATCCGGAATCCCGTATTTCAGCATCGCCAGCCGGTCGATGCCGAGCCCGAACGCAAAGCCCTGCCATTCGTCGGGGTCCACCCCCGCCGCTGCCAGCACCTTCGGATGGACCATGCCGGAGCCCAAAATTTCCATCCAGTCGTCCCCCTCACCGATCTTCAAGGACCCGCCGGCCCACGAACAGCGGATATCGACCTCGGCCGACGGCTCGGTGAACGGGAAATGCGAGGCGCGGAAGCGCAGCTCCACCCCCTCCACCTCGAAGAACGCGCGGCAGAACTCCTCCAGGACCCATTTCAGGTTCGCCATCGAGATGTCGCGGTCGATCGCCAGCCCCTCGACCTGGTGGAACATCGGCGTGTGCGTCTGGTCCATGTCCATCCGGTAGACCCGCCCCGGCGCGATGATGCGGATCGGCGCGCCATGCGTCTGCATCGACCGGATCTGCACCGGCGAGGTATGGGTCCGAAGCACATGCGGCGGCCGGTTGTCGCCCTCCGCGCGCGCCATGTAGAACGTGTCCATCTCCTGCCGCGAGGGGTGCTCGGGCGGGATGTTGAGCGCGTCGAAATTGTACCAGTCCGACTCGATCTGCGGCCCCTCGGCCACCGCGAAGCCCATATCCGCGAAGATCGCCGTCACCTCCTCGGTGACCTGGCTGATCGGATGCACCGTGCCCTGCCGCCGCGGCCGCCCCGGCAGCGTGACGTCGAGCCACTCGGCCTTCAGCCGCTCGTCGAGCGCCGCATCGCCCAGCGCCGCCTTCTTCGCCCGCAAGGCCGCGTCGATCTCGTCCTTCAGCCGGTTCAGCGCCTGCCCCGCCGCCTGCCGCACGGCCGGGTCCATCTGCCCCAGCTCGCGCATCTTCAAGGATATCTCGCCCTTCTTGCCGAGCGCCGCGACGCGCAGCTCCTCGAGCGCCGCCTCGTCGCCCGCCTCGGCGATGCCGCCCAGATACCGCTCCTTCAGCGCGTCCAATCCGTCCATCTCATCCTCCGGACCATCCGGCCTTCTGCTACCCACGGCGCCCCGCCATTGCAAGGCGCCAAAGAAAAACCCCGCGAAGGCCCTTCAAGGCCACTCGCGGGGTTCTGACTGTCCCTCTTGCGGAGAGAGTGTTACGCGAGCGCGGCCTTCGCCTTTCCGACGATGGCCTCAAACGCCGCGGGTTCGTGCACGGCGAGATCGGCGAGGACCTTGCGGTCGACCTCGATCCCGGCGCGGCCGAGCGCGTTGACGAAACGCGAATAGGTCATGTCGGCGTCGATCGCCCGGACCGCCGCGTTGATCCGCTGGATCCAGAGCGCGCGGAAGTTGCGCTTGCGGGTCTTACGGTCGCGGGTGGCGTACTGGTTCGCCTTGTCCACCGCCTGGGTGGCAACACGGAAATTCGTGCCCCGGGCGGCGTAATAGCCCTTGGCCTTCTTGATGATCTTGCGGTGACGGGCGTGGGTGACGACGCCGGATTTAACGCGAGCCATGTGTCTGTCTCCTCAGCGGTCGTAGGGCATGTATTTCTTGACGATCTTCGTATCCGCGTCGCTCAGCACCATGGTGCCCGTCGCCTTGCGGATGAAGTCCGTCGAGCGCTTGATCATGCCGTGACGCTTGCCGGCGACACCGGACTTGACCTTGCCAGTCGCGGTCATCTTGAACCGCTTCTTGGCGGCCGATTTGGTCTTCATCTTGGGCATTTCCATCTCCGTATCAGACGTTAACGCGCGACTCGGCAATGCCACTTGGCCGGCCCCGCTGGATATGAGAGGCGCCCTATAGCCGGGCGGGAGGGGTTTGGCAAGGGCCGGGCGCGGCTGCGGGCCGCGGGGCGATCGCGTCCCGACACCTGTCGGGACGGATGCCATACGCTTGCCGGACGGGGGCGGTACGCGAACCCGACGCCTCGAAGCCGCGCCCGAACGGCCCCGGCCGCTCAGCGGACGATATCGGCGATCACCCGCATGACGACGTCGGGGATATCATCCGGCCGGTAGCCTACCGGATTGGTCACGTAGGCGGCCACGATCATCGCGCCCCCCATCGCGGCCAAAGCCACCGCCCCCCTCATGGGCCGGTCGCTCGAAAATGCCGAAATCACGACAGGCACTGCGAGCAGCATCATGAATATCCCGAAGACCAGCAGAAGATCGCTGTCCATGCGCGACGCTCCAGTTCACCTGTTACGAGCGCGATTATTCGGGATCGGTGCGGAAAATCAACCTTTCGTCGCAGGGGGCGACGCGAAGGATATTGGTTGTGCCCGTGACGTTGAAGGGCACGCCCGCAGTGACAACGATCTGGTCGTTCTCGGTGGCGAAGCCGTATTGCCGAGCCGCGCGGGCGGCGTTCACGACCGCCATCTTGAAGCGGTCGATGATATCGTCGCTCAGGACGCAGTGGACGCCCCAGGTAAGGCAGAGCCGGCGCGCCGTCGCCGCGACGGGGGTGAGCGCGATGATCGGCACGTTCGGACGCTCGCGCGCGACAAGGCTCGCAGTCGTGCCGGACTGCGTGAAGCAGCAGATGGCGTGGATGTTGGTTGCCTCGGCAATCTCGCGCGCCGCAGCGACGATGCCGTCGGCCACGGTCTCGCGTCTCACCCGCCGGCTGGCCTCGATGACTTCGCGGTAGATCGGATCAGCCTCGACGGACTTGGCGACGCTGTCCATCGTCGTCACCGCCTCGACCGGATACTGGCCCGCCGCGCTCTCGGCCGACAGCATCACTGCGTCGGCGCCCTCGTAGATCGCGGTGGCGACGTCCGAGACCTCCGCCCGCGTGGGCATCGGGCTTTCGATCATCGATTCCAGCATCTGGGTCGCGACGATCACGGGTTTGGCCGCGGCGCGCGCGCCGCGGACAAGCTGCTTCTGGATCGGCGGCACCGAATGCACCGGCAGTTCAACGCCAAGATCCCCGCGCGCGACCATGATCCCGTCGGAGGCCTGCAGGATCGCGGGGTAGGCCTTGACCGCGGCGGGTTTCTCGATCTTCGACATGATCGCGGCACGGCCCTTGACCAGTGCGCGCGCCTCCTCGACATCCGCCGGGCGCTGAACAAATGACAGGGCGAGCCAGTCGACCCCAAGCGAGCAGGCGAATTCGAGATCTGCCTTGTCGCGGTCCGACAGTGCTGCGAGCGGGAGGACGACATCGGGCACGTTCACGCCCTTGCGGTTGGAGATCGTGCCGCCCGTGGTCACCGTGCAACTGGCGAAATCGGCCCCGCATTCGTCGACCTTCAGCCGTATCTTTCCGTCGTTGACCAGAAGCCTCGTGCCCGCCTCGAGCGCGGCGAAAATCTCCTCGTGCGGCAGACAGACACGGTTTGCATCGCCTTCGGCGGGATCGAGATCGAAGCGGAACTTCTGCCCTTCAGCAAGCTCCTCCTCGCCGTTCGCGAATGTGCCGACGCGCAGCTTCGGGCCTTGCAGGTCGGCGAGGATCGCTATCGGGCGGCCGGTATCGGCCTCGACCTTGCGGATGTTCGCATGGCGGGCGGCCTGCTCTTCGTGGCTGCCGTGGCTCATGTTCAGCCGGAACACGTCTGCGCCTGCCTCGAACAGCGCGCGGATCGTGTCGTAGTCGCTCGACGAGGGTCCCAGGGTCGCGACGATCTTGACGTTACGCAGCCGCCTCATGCTCGAAATCCCCCGTTCTGTTTGCGCTATCAGATTGCCCGGGCGTGTATGACCGAAAACGCCTGCCTCGGCAACTGGCGCTTTCCGTCCGCCTCGGCTAAGTGAGGTTCGATTAGCGAATGATGACAGGCGCATGACGCACAAGCCCTACGAGATCGTCGGTAAGGACCGCCCTGCACGCTGGCTCGTGACCTGCGATCACGCCACGAACCGCGTGCCCGACTGTATCGGGGGTGGCGCGCTCGGGATCGCGCCCGCGGACATGGACCGCCACATCGCGTACGATATTGGCGCCGCGGGCGTCACGCACCGGCTGGCCGAGCGCCTGAACGCGCCCGCGATCCTCTCGAAGTTCTCGCGCCTAGTCATCGACCCAAACCGGGGCGAGGATGACCCGACGCTGGTCATGAAGCTTTACGACAGCACGGTGATCCCCGAGAACCGCGCAGTGGACGCGGCCGAGACGAAACGACGGCTCGACGCCTTCTACCGGCCCTATCACGACGCGCTCGAATATCTCGCTGCCCGCCGCACCGACACTGTGATCTGCGCCGTCCACAGCTTCACGCCGCGGCTGTTCGGCCGCTCTGACCGTCCCTGGCAGATCGGTATCCTCTACTCCCATGTCGATCCACGTCTCGCGCTGGCGCTTCTCGACCGGCTCAGGGCTGAACCCGGTCTCGTGGTCGGAGAGAACGAACCCTATGGCGGCCATCTCGATGGTGACTCGATCGATCGGCACGCGCTCAGACCCGGCCGCCCGAATGTGCTGATCGAGATTCGCCATGATCTGATCCGGACCGAGGACGGCCAGATCGCCTGGGCCGACCGGCTGGCCCCCATTCTTGAAGAGGTCCTCTCGGCCACCAATCTCTGACCCTAAGGAGGATTGCATGGACGACCAAACCCGCACCGAGATCGAGGCAGCCGCCTTTCGCACGCTGCGCCGACACCTGATGGAGAAGCGCGCCGACGTGCAGAACATCGATCTGATGAATCTCGCCGGATTCTGCCGCAACTGCCTGGCGCGCTGGTATCAGGAAGCGGCGAACGAACGCGGCATCGTGATGTCGAAGGAAGAGGCGCGCAAGATCTACTACGGCATGCCCTATGAAGAATGGAAGGCGCAGAACCATGCCGAGGCGGATTCAGACAAGAAAGCCGCCTTTGATGTCGCGTTCCGAGAAAATGTCGGCGAGCAAAAGAAGGGCTGAGGCGACGCCGGGTGGCAGTTCCTTGAGGGCTTGACGACACGTTTGTATCTATTATTCTAGAAATATGGATATAATCGAGACTCTCGATGAGAGCTGATACGGCCGCCGCGGGATTTGCGGCAATGGGGTCCGAAGCGCGCCTTAGTGTTCTCCGAACGCTCGTTCGCGCGGGCGAAGAGGGCCTTATCGTGGGTCATATCCAGGCACGCACGGGTATCGCGCCGTCCACGCTTAATCATCATTTGAGAAGCCTCTCCGAGGCAGGGCTCATTATCCAGGAACGCGACGGACGCTCGGTCATCAACAGGGCGAACTATGTCCAGCTCGAGGCGCTGGCGGGATTTATCCTCAGCGAATGCTGCGCGGACGCGGAAAGCAAGGCGGTGACGCATGGCTGACGTGGCAGGCGGCGGGGCGCCGCAATCCGGGATCGGCCACAGATGGCTTCTTACGCCGTGGACGATCGTCGTCCTCGCGCCCCTTCTCGTCGCGGCTTTCGACCCTGCACGATTTGGTACGGTCACAAGTTTCGCAGCCCGCGCTTTCGCGGGCACCCTGCCCTACATAGCCTTCGCAGTCGTCCTGATCTCCGCGCTGAAGGCCGCGGGCGCCGAACGCATGATCGCTGATGCGTTCAAGGGTCGCGAGGTCCGCATGATCGTACTCGCCGCTCTTTTCGGCGGGCTCGCGCCATTCTGCTCGTGCGAGGTGATCCCATTCGTCGCCGGACTTCTTGCGCTTGGCGCACCGCTCTCCGCCGTCATGGCCTTCTGGCTCTCATCGCCGCTCATCGACCCGCCGACCCTTCTTATCACCGCGGCCGCGCTCGGCTGGCCCTTCGCGATCGCCAAAGCGGTTTCGGCAGTGGCGCTCGGCCTGTTCGGCGGATTCGTGACCCGCGCGCTGATTGGGGCGGGGATGTTCGGCGACGCGATCAGGCCCTTTTCCCAGGGCGGCTGCGGCTGCGGCCCCTCTCCGCTATCCGGTCGGCCTGCCTGGCGCTTCTGGACCGATCCCGCGCGCAGGCATGTCTTCGGACGGGAATTCGGCCACAACGCGCTCTTTCTCGTCAAATGGCTCGCGCTAGCCTACGTACTTGAAGCGCTGCTCGTCACCTACGTTCCCGCCGATCTCATCGCCAGCGCGGTGGGCGGCGAAGGGCTCGGATCCATCGCCGTCGCCGCTCTCGTCGGGATGCCTGCCTATCTCAACAGCTATGTCGCTCCGCCGCTTCTCGCCGGTCTTACGGAACAGGGGATGAGCGCGGGAGCTGCCCTCGCCTTCATGGTCGCGGGTGCTGTCAGCTCGATCCCGGCGATGGCGGCGGTATGGTCGCTGGTGCACAAGCCGGTCTTCGCGGCCTATATCGGGCTCGGCCTTACGGGCGCCATCCTGTCAGGCGCGATCTTCCAAGCCATCATCTGATCCCTCCACTGCCCTCGCTTTCAGATGCGCGATGAGCGCCCTGAGCGAGGGCTTGCGCTGAAGCGCATGTGGCCAGACGAGCACGTAGTCCCAGGACATCGTGAGCGCGCCCGGATTGGCCAGAACAAGGCACCCCGACCCAATCTCGCCGCCCGCGATGCGTTCGGGAACAAGCGCGACCCCCAGCCCCGCCCGGGCCGCAGCGACGGCGAAGCTGGTCGTTCCGACATTGAGCCCCGCGCGAAGTTCGGGGCGGCGCGACAGCCCTTTCGATGCGAACCATGCGGCCCAAGAGGGCTGCGTGGCATAGGCCGGGCCCCAATTGGTATGGATAAAGGCGCCGTCGGGCAGGTGCTTGAGCCCGCATTCGGGCGCCGCGAAACCCGGTGCCGCGACGGGTACCAGCCGGTCACGAAACAGCGTCTCCGCGTGGTGGTCAGGATAGGCATGCGCACCATAGGTGATGCGTAAATCGACCCCGTCGCGGGCGAAGATCACAGGGTCCTCTTCAATCCGGACCTCGACTCCGCCAAGGCCGTCGAAACCCCTGAGCGCTGGTGCGAGAAAGAGCTCGGCGACCGAAGGCAGCACCGAAACGATGAGCCGAGCGCGGTCGCGACCGGACATGAGTTCGGCGGTGACCGCCGCAAGCTCGCCAAGGGCCGCCTCGATCCGGGGATAGATCGCGCGGCCAGCATCGGTCAGCGCGATGCGGTTGCCCTGCCTCAGAAACAGCCGCTTGCCGAGATGCACCTCAAGCGCCTTGACCTGCTGGCTAACGGCGGCAGAGGTGACACCCAACTCCGCGCCGGCCTGCACAAAACTGCCGGATCTTGCCGCGACCTCGAAGGCGCGAATCGCATTGAGGGGCGGGGGAGCTGACATGACTTTCCGAAAGTTTTTCTTATGCTCCGCGAAAATTCCTCCCGTTGCAATAGAGGCCGCGGCGCGCCACGCTTGTCCGGCTATCTGGGGACCGCATCATGCAGGACATTCTCGACCTCGACCGCTATCCGCTCGACAGGCCCGGCTCGGCCCGCTGGGACGCTCTCGTCGCACGCGCCCGCACAGATCTGGCGCGTGACGGCATGTTCAACCTCGAAGGTTTCCTCCGGTCGGGGGCGCGGGACGCCGCCGTGGCCGAGCTCGCGCCCCGGTTCGAGAGCGACAGTTTCACCCATGCCCGCCGACACAATATCTACTTCCAGAAATCGGTTCCGGGACTTGCGCCCGATCATCCAGCACTGCGCATGTTCGAGACCCGGAACCGCACGCTCTGCGGCGACCAGATCGGCCCGGTCGTCACCCGGCTATACGAATGGCCGGGCTTCGCCCGCTTCCTCGCCGCGGCCATGGGCAAGGACGCGCTTTACACGATGGACGATCCGCTCGCCCGCGTGAACGCGATGGCCTACGGCGAGGGCGAGGCGTTGAACTGGCATTTCGACCGGTCGGAATTCACGACCACGCTTCTCTTGCAGGCGTCTGACGCGGGCGGCGCGTTCGAGTATCGGTCCGATCTGCGGAGCGATACTGAGCCGAACTACGACGGTGTCGCGCGACTTCTCGCGGGCCAGGACCCGGATTGCCGGTCGCTCGCCCTCGCGCCCGGGACGCTCAATGTCTTCAGGGGGAGAAACACGGCGCATCGCGTGACGCCCGTAAGAGGCGAGCAGTCGCGCATCATCGCTGTCTTTTCGCTCTACGAACGCCCCGGCGTGCAGTTCACCGAAGAAGAACGGATCGGGTTTTACGGGCGCGCCGCCTGACCTGCCAAGGCCTGGGCGGTGCGGACCGGTCCTCGGTCTGGCAGAGCGCAGGGTCGCCGCGCGCAGGCAATTTACCGCTTCCGACCGATGTGTATTGCAATGGAGAAGTTCCGTTTGTCGCGTGCGTTCTACCGGGATGTCGCAATCGGTTCGCGATCGGACACGGTGAATTGACATTCGCACTTTGGAATGGCCGGCACCCTGATGGTACACTCGGTCCCAAGATGCCGCTGCTTGACCAAAGGTCCGACTATTCCCGCGCCGAGCGTGTCTCAGACGCGGTGATCCATGCGTCGGGCCTGGCGGTAGTGCTGATCGCGGTTCCGATCCTGATCGCGGTCACGGCCGTCCTGCGCGGCGATTTCACCGCGATGTTTGCAATATCGGTCTATGGCACGGCGCTTTTCGCGATGATCCTCTTCTCCGCGTTGTACAACCTGATCCCACATCCGGGCTGGGCGGGGCTTCTGAAGCGGCTCGACCATTCGGCCATCTACGTGAAGATCGCGGGCACCTACACGCCCTTCACGCTTCTGTCGGGCCAGGGCGGCTGGCTCTTGGCGGGCGTCTGGGGTGCTGCGCTCGCTGGGGTCGGGATCAAGATCGTCGCGCCAGATCGTTTCCGCATGGCTAGCCTGGCGCTCTATCTCGGCATAGGCTGGGCCGGTGTCATGGCTGGGGGCGCGTTCTTCGCAACGCTCTCCACACCGGTGATCGCGCTGATTGCGGTGGGTGGCCTTCTTTATACTGCCGGCGTCGCCTTCTACCTGTTCGAGAGGTTGCCGTTCCACTACACGATCTGGCACGTCTGCGTGCTTGCGGCGAGCCTCGTCTTTTACGCAGCGGTCACCGTGCAGGTTGTCCAAAGCGCGTGAACACCGCCGGCCCATCGCCTCATATCGCGGCCTTTCGGCTTTCCTCGAGATAGATTTCCCGCATCCGCTTCGCGACCGGCCCCGGCTTCCCTTGTCCGAGCATCGCGCCGTCGATTTCCACGACCGGCATCACAAAGGCCGAAGCGGAGGTCACGAAGGCTTCGTCCGCGCACTTTGCCTCCTCGACCGTGAAGGCGCGTTCCTCGACCGCCATCTGCGCCTCCTTGGCGATGCGCAGCACGGCGGCGCGCGTGATGCCGTGAAGGATGTCCTCCGACAGGTGCCGGGTGATGATCTTGCTGCCCTTCACGATGTAGGCGTTGTTGGACGTGCCTTCGGTCACTACGCCATCTTCCTCGACGAACCAGGCATCATCGCAGCCCGCCTTCTTGGCCATCATCTTGCCCATCGAGGGGTAGAGAAGCTGCACCGTTTTGATGTCACGCCGCCCCCAGCGGATGTCCGGAATGGAGATCACCTTCATTCCAACCTGCGCTGCCGGATTGTCGGCCAGACCCGGCTTCGATTGGGTGAAAAGGACGATGCCCGGCCTCACCTTTTCCGGATCGGGGAACACGAAGTCCCGATCGCCCGGATTGCCGCGCGTGACCTGAAGATAGATGAGCCCATCCTCGATCCCGTTCCGCGCGACCATTTCGCGATGGATCGCCAGCAACTCCTCGTGGCTCACCGGGCTAGCCATGTCCAGTTCAGCGAGCGACCGCGCCAGCCGCGCCGCATGCCCGTCGAAGTCGATGAGTTTGCCGTCGAGCACGCTCGTCACCTCATAGACCGCGTCAGCCATGAGAAATCCGCGGTCAAAGACGGAGATCTTCGCCTCCTCTTCGGAGACGTATTCTCCGTTCACGTAGACGATGCGGCTCATGGCGGTATCTCCCGATGCGGTCGCGGACTCATCCTGCGTTGCGCGGGCGAGGTCAAGTCTCGAGCTCAACCCCAAAGCGCCGCCTCGGGCGGGTGGAGAAGCGAATCGTCGTAACGCAGCGCATTGGCCCGGTCGCGCGCCAGGAGGAGCGGGCCGTCGAGGTCGACGACCTCGGCCCCCTGAGCGACCAGCACCGCCGGCGCCATCGCGAGTGACGAGCCGACCATGCAGCCGACCATCACGCCGAATCCCTCCGCCCGCGCTGCATCGCGAAGCGCCAGAGCTTCGGTCAGCCCGCCCGTCTTGTCGAGCTTGATGTTGACGAGGTCGTATTTGCCGCGGAGGCCTGCAAGCGAGGCGCAGTCGTGACAGCTTTCGTCGGCGCAAACGGGCACGGGGCGCGGGATGTCCCCCAACGCGTCGTCCGCGCCCGCCGGAAGCGGCTGTTCGACCAGCGCGACGCCAAGCGCTGTAAGATGCGGCGCAAGCTCGGCATAGGCTTCCGCCGTCCAGCCTTCGTTCGCATCAACGATGATGCGCGACGCTGGCGCGCCCTGTCGCACGGCCTCGAGCCGCGCCATGTCGCCGTCGGCCCCAAGCTTGATCTTCAGGATCGGGCGGTGCGCCTGACGCCCTGCCGCCGCACGCATGCGCTCGGGCGTGTCGAGCGAAAGCGTGAACGCGGTCGTCAGGGGAACTGGCACGGGCAAACCGGCGATATCCCAGACGCGGCGACCCAGCTTCTTCGCCTCGATATCCCAAAGCGCGCAATCGACCGCGTTGCGCGCTGCGCCGGCAGGCAGCAGGTCTTGGAGCCGTTCGCGGGTAACGTCGGCGGGAAGTCCGGCGATCAGAACGGCCACGCTCTCGGTGCTTTCACCATAGCGCGCATAGGGGACGCATTCGCCCCGTCCGACAACGCCGTCCTGCCGCACCGTGACGGTGAGCACGCGCGCCTTTGTGCGCGAGCCGCGGGCAATCGTGAAGGGTTCGGCGAGTGGAAAATCGTCCGTCGCGACTTCGATTGTCATGTCACGTCTCGCAGTCAGGCGAGGCGCCCGGTTTTATTGCCGTTCAGGCGACCAGCGCCTCGGCCTTCTTCAGATCGACGCTGACAAGCTGGCTCACGCCCTGTTCGGCCATCGTAACCCCGAACAGCCGGTCCATGCGCGCCATCGTCACCGCGTGGTGGGTGATAATCAGGAAGCGAGTGTCTGTGCGCCGCGTCATCTCGTCCAGCAAGTCGCAGAAGCGGGTGACGTTGGCATCGTCCAAGGGCGCGTCGACCTCGTCGAGCACGCAGATCGGCGCGGGATTCGCAAGGAAGACCGCGAAGATCAGCGCGAGCGCCGTCAGGGTCTGCTCCCCGCCCGACAGGAGCGAGAGTGTCGAGAGCTTCTTGCCCGGCGGCTGGCACATGATCTCAAGGCCGGCCTCAAGCGGGTCGTCGCTTTCCACCAGAACGAGGTTTGCTTCGCCGCCGCCGAAGAGGTGGGTGAAAAGCAGCCGGAAGTTGCTGTTCACCTGCTCGAACGCGGTCAGCAGGCGTTCGCGCCCCTCGCGGTTCAACCCGGCGATGCCTGAACGAAGCTTCTTGATCGCCTCTTCGAGGTCAGCCATCTCGACGACAAGATTGTCGTGCTCCTCCTGTACCTCCTTGGCGTCCTCCTCGGCGCGCAGGTTCACCGCGCCCAAGGCGTCGCGCTGCCGGCGCAGGCGCTGGACGTCGTTGTCGAGCGCTTCGGCGGTGGGCATCTTCTCGGGATCGGCGTCAAGGCTTTGCAGCAGAGCTGCCGGCTCCCGCTCCGTCTCGTCGCGGATGCGTTCGGCGGCGGCTGCTACGCTTTCGCGCGCCGCATCGGCACGGGCCTCGGCCCGGGCGCGCGCCTCGCGCGCCTCTGAGGCGGCACGTTCGGCCTCGCGTTCGGTGTCAGTGGCCTTGCGGAGCGCCGTCTCTGCCTCTGCGAGCCGGTCTGCGGCGGCGCGGCGGCGCATTTCCGCCTTGTCGATCGCCTCAGCGAGTTCCTCCCGCTTGACCGCGATCTCTGCGGGCGCGGCGGACGCCTCCTCCAATTCCGCCTCGCTCGCCTCCTTGCGCTCTGCAAGCTCGGCGCTGCGCTTCTCGGCTGTCTCGAGGCGATGCCGCCAGCCCGAGACTTCCTTGGCTATCTCCTGGCGCCGCCTGGTCCGCGCCTCGCCTTCGCGTCGGACCTCGTCATGGGCAGAGCGCTTGGCAAGCATGGTCATCCGCGCCGCCTCGACGGTCAGCTTAACGTCTTCGACCTCGCCGCGCGCGGTGTCGAGATCGGGCAGCGCGTTGACCGCAGCCTCCGCCTCCTTGAGCTGGCCACGGGCGGACAGGGCCTCTTCCTCATGCCGCGCCACGGCGAGACGTGCGCTTTCCAGCTTGCCGGCGGCGATCGAGCGATCCGCTTCGGCCTTGGACAGCGCGCGCGACGCTTCCGCCATGCGCCTGTCCGCCTCGCGGCGGGCCTCGCGCGCGGCGCGGTCGGCCTCCGTTGACTCGGCCAAGAGTCTGGTCAGATGCTCATGCGCCTGTTTCGCACCATCCGCTCGCGCTTGGACCTGTTCGAGGTCGTCCTTGAGCTCGACCAGACGGTTGAGCTGCTGAAGGCGTAGGGCCGCTGCAGTCGGCGCGTCCTCCGCGCCTGCCCGGAAGCCGTCCCAGCGCCAGAGATCGCCTTCCTGCGACACGAGCCGCTGACCCGGTTTCAGCAGCGGCTGCAGCTGCGCGCCATCGGTCCTGTCCACGAGCCCGATCTGGCCGATCCGGCGGGCGAGGACTTCGGGCACGGTGACATGGTTCGACAGTGCCGAAACGCCGTCGGGCAGGGTCTGGCCCTGCGGATAGCCGGGCAGGACAGCCCAGCCCGAGACGGCCCCGGGGCCGACCTCGGGCGCGCGCAAGTCGTCGGCGAGCGCGGCGCCGAGCGCCTTCTCGTAGCCTTTCTTCACCTCGACTCGGTCAAGAATCTGGCTGCCGGACGCCGCCTCACGCTCCACCAGCTTCATAAGTGCGCCCGCCTCGGCCTTGAGCGCGCCCGCCTCGCCCTCGGTCTCCGAGCGCGCCGCCCGCGCCTCGGCTTCCCTTGACTGCGCGTCGGTCCGCGCCTCGTCGGCGGCTGCGAGCGCGGCTTCCGCCTCTTCGGCGGCCTTCTGCGCCCCGGTCTGTGCGGCCTGCGCGGCAGAGAGATCGTCGGACGCCTTGGTCAGCGCCGCCTCCGCCTCGGTCGCAGCCATATTGGCGCGCCCGGCCTCGGTCTCGTTCTTGTCCAGCGTGGCGCGGCTGTCTGTGAGCAACCGGTGCGCGGACTGGTGCCGGGCGGAAAGGCGCGCAACGTCCTCGGTCAGTTCGGACAGCGCAGCCTCGCGGTCGGAGAGGATGCGCGCGGCCTCCTGCGCGGCGTCCAGAGCATCGGCGAGGCGCGATTCATGGCCTTCCGCCGCCTTCGCGATCTCGGCTTGCTCCCAATCGAGCCGCTCGATGGTTTCGCCAGCGTCGCGGTTCAGCCCCGCTTCGCGCTCCATGTCGCGGGAAAGCTGCTCGATCCGGCCCTTCAGCGTCTCGATGGTCTGGAGCGCGCGGGCTTCCTGATCATTGAGAGTGTCACGGCTGACCTGAAGCCGCTGGAGAACCGCCGCCGCCACGGCCTCTTCCTCGCGGAGGGGCGGCAGGGCTTCCTCGCGCGCGCCCCGCGTCTTGGCCGCCGACCGGGCCGCGGTCTCGGCCTGGGCGGCAAGCTTGGTCCGCTCGGTCAGGTCGGCTTCGGCGGTGGCGCGCGCCTGATCTGCCTCGCGCCAGCGGCGGTAGAGCAGCATCCCCTCGGCCCGCCGCAGTTCCTCGCCGATCTCGCGGTAGCGCGCGGCCTGCCGCGCCTGCCGGGCGAGTTGAGTGAGCTGGCTCGCGAGCTGCTCCACGACATCCTCGACCCGCGCGAGGTTCAGCTCGGTCGCGTTCAGCTTCAGCTCCGCCTCATGACGGCGCTGGTAGAGTCCTGAAATGCCGGCCGCCTCTTCGAGGATGCGGCGACGGTTCTTCGGCTTCGCATTGATCAGTTCCGCGATCTGGCCCTGCCGCACAAGCGCGGGCGAATGCGAGCCAGTCGAGGCGTCGGCGAACAGCATCTGCACGTCGCGCGCCCGCACATCCTTGGTGTTGGCCTTGTAGGCCGATCCCGCGTCGCGCGTGATCCGGCGCACAATTTCGAGTTGATCCTGATCATTGAACCCCGACGGCGCGAGGCGTTCTGTATTGTCGATCGTGATCGACACTTCGGCGAAGTTTCGCGCGGGGCGGGTGGCGGCGCCCGCGAAGATCACGTCCTCCATGCCGCCACCGCGCATCGCGGTCGGGCGATTTTCGCCCATCACCCAGCGCAGGGCCTCAAGAAGGTTCGACTTGCCGCACCCGTTCGGACCCACGACTCCCGTCAGCCCGTCGTGGATCAATAGATCCGTCGGGTCCACGAAGCTTTTGAAGCCGTTCAGTCTGAGCCGCGTGAAACGCACGTCGGGGGCCTTCCAATGATTCCTCCGGGTTTGCAATCCTTGGGCGGAAGGAGCCTTGAGTCAATGCTTCCACCCCGCATATCGCGCCCATAGCGGAGTTTTCCACAAGATATCGGACAAAATATCCGGAATCTCCGCACTACCAACGTTCTTGAATGACATCCGCCGCTGCGGAGTTGAACTTGACCGCGTCACGGCGCACACGCCAGACTGCGGGTATTCCGGCATGCGGGAGACAGGCTTTGGACGGCGGATCGGGGCGGTGCCTCTGCGGTGCGGTGCGCTACGCTTTTCAGGGTGCGCCCAACTGGCAGTCCCACTGCCATTGTGAAAGCTGCCGTCGCGCGACCGCCTCGCCCTTCACGAGCTTTCTCGGTGTCAGCCTCACGTCCTTCCGCTGGACCGGCGCTCTGCCCGCCAAATACGAATCCTCGCCCGGAACCCAGCGCTACTTTTGTGCCGTATGTGGAACACCCATGGCATATCAGAGCCCTGAGCGCAGCGCAGAAATCGACCTCTACGCGGCAACGCTCGACGATCCTGCCGCCTACCAGCCGACGCAGCACGTTCACTGGAACGAACGCCTTCCCTGGCTGCAGATCGCCGACGGATTGCCGGTCCGGCGCACGCCTCGGCGGATGAGCGAGACGGACGACCCGGCGCCAGTTCTGGCTTTGGTGCGTGAGGCTTTCGCCTATATGGACGGCGTCATCGATCCGCCCTCATCCGTGCACCAACTGACGGCGGAGGCTATGGCGCGGCAGCTCCGCGAAGGGGAAGTCTGGACGCTCGCCGAGGCGGGAGATCCGGTCGCCTGTATCTTTCTAGTGCCCGAGGCTAAGCGGCTGTATATCGGCAAGCTCGCGGTGGCGGAGGGGTATCGCGGTCAGGGGCTCTGTCGGCAATTGATCAGGCTTGCCGAACAGCGCGCGGCCGAACTCGGTGTCGACCGGCTGGAGTTGCAGGGCCGGGTGGAGCTTGTCGCAAACCACGCCGCCTTCGCAGCGATGGGGTTCAAAAGGACCGGCGAACGCGCGCATCCGGGTTTTGACCGGCCAACATCCTTAACATTCACGAAAATCCTGCGTTGAGGCACAAACCTTCTGCGCGCCGGTGAAGGTTGCGCCGCCCGGAAGAGCTTACTAGGTCTTACATTGCACGCAACCGCAGGCATCGCCCCAAAATCGGAGGTTCCATGTCCCGACCCGTATTGTTCGGCATCGCCGGCGCACTCCGCGCCGGATCGACGAACCGCAAGCTGATCCGCGAAGCCGCGCGGCTCTTCGGACCGGCCGAGTTCCGTGAAGCGAACCTGCGCCTGCCGCTCTACGACGGGGATATGGAAGATGCCGAGGGGATTCCCGCGCCAGTCGCAAAGCTTGCCGCCGGCGTCGCCGCGTCCGATGCAATCGTGATCTCGACACCCGAATACAACAGCATGCTTTCGGGGGTTCTGAAGAACGCGCTCGACTGGGTAAGCCGGACCGAGGGCAGGCCGTTCGAGGGCAAGCCTGTCGCGATCATCTCCGCCGCGGCTGGCCGGGCAGGCGGCGCGCGGTCGCAGTTTTCGCTGCGGCTGGCGCTGACGGGGTTCCGGCCGCGGATTCTGACCGGGCCGGAGGTGATGATCGCCAATTCGCGAAAGGCGTTCGACGAGAACGGACACCTGACGGACGAGCGGTCGATCTCGAAGCTGAAGTCGCTGATGGAGGCGTTGAGGGTGGAGGTCGAGCGCTTGGCCGAGCCGGTCTAGAGGCTGTCCTCCACCCGGAATCCTTTGGGGATATTGTCGCGGCCTTCCAGCACCAGATCGGCCATGACCTCCGCGACTTTCGGCGCCATTCCAAAGCCGATCTTGAAGCCGCCGTTGGCAACGTAATGTCCCGCCCGGTCGGGCCACGCCCCGAGCATCGGCGCGCGACTTTTCGCACGCGGCCGGACGCCAGCCCAGCGCTCGACGACCGGTGCATCACGGAGCACAGGGCAGATGGCGCGGGCCTTCTTGATCAACTCCTCTAGCTGATCGTCCACAGAGGTTCCCGCGGCGAAGTCACGCTCTGAGGTCGAGCCGACCGCGACTGTCCCATCGCCGTGCGGAACGATGTGAAGCCCTTCGGCGAAGATCTGGGGCCGATTTCGCGCGTTGCAGGCAAGAAGCGCGGCCTGTCCCTTCACACCGCTCCCGACGGGTCGCCCCAGATCGGCCGATAGATCGGCGAGTCCCTGAACACCCGTCGCCCAGATGACAGGCCCCAAACCGGAATTAGATTGCCCGATTTCCACCTTGCCCCCTTTTTTACGCATCGCAGCGGCAAGGGCCTCGCCCGCGCGGCGCGGATGAAGGCGCGCTGTGAGGTTGTCTTCGACGATCCAGCCCGTGAAGCTATTGAGTGCCCAGCCGTCATCAGTCGCGCGGACTACGCGCCACTCTGCCAGACCTTGCCAGAGCTGAGCTGCCTCCCCCGCCCGGGCGCGCGCCCGCTGCAACGCCTCGGCATCCGCAAGCGGCTGCCAGCGCCCCAGTCGGGCGTAACCCGGATCAATGCCGGATGCCGCAGCGATTTCGCCCCAGAACCCTTCCGCCAAAAGCAGGCTCTCTAGTTGGAACGCCTTTTTCGGATTCCAGCTCTCAGGCACGTGCGGTGCAAGCGCTCCGACGATGCCACCCGAGGAACCCGCGCCGATTCGATCACTCTCAACTAGGCGCACCGATGCGCCGCGACGGGTTAGCTCCCAAGCGATCGAGAGGCCGAAGATGCCGCCCCCCATCACTGTCACATCCGCGATTGCCATTAGCCTCGACCTTCGCCTATCTCGCGACCTATAGGGTTAGGACACATGCACACGAAGGACCAGATCGAACGGGTGACGTGGCGGGACGGCGCTGTGCCCGTCTCGACTCTATTCGAAGACACGTATTTTTCGCTCACTGACGGGCTGGCCGAGACGCGGCACGTCTTTCTGGAGGGGAATGCGCTGCCTGCGCGGTTCCGCGACGGGTTTCGTATTGCCGAGCTTGGTTTCGGCACCGGCCTGAACCTCATCGCAACGCTCATCGCGTGGCAGACCCACGGCGCGGCGGGCCGGCTCAGCTACACAAGCTTCGAAGCCTTCCCGATGCCCGCCGACGACATGGCGCGTGCGCTCGCGGCGTTTCCGGAGATTCACCCAGAGGCCGCGCCCCTTCTCGCGGTATGGACGACGGGCGCGCGACGCTTTGTGCTCGGCCCCGTGGATGTCGAGATCATCGAAGGCGACGCCCGCGACGCGCTGCCGGACTGGCAGGGACGTGCCGATGCCTGGTTCCTCGACGGCTTTTCGCCCGCGAAGAACCCCGAACTCTGGTCCGAGGTCGTCATGGCCGAGGTTGCCCGCCATACCACGCCAGGCGGAACATTGGCGACCTACACGGCGGCGGGATTTGTCCGGCGGGGCTTGCAGGCGGCAGGCTTTCAGATAGAGCGGGCGAAGGGCTACGGCCACAAGCGCCACATGACCCGCGGCATCCTCGGCGAGGCGACATGACCGACCACAACTTCCGCCTTGGCGCTATCCTGATGATCGCCACGAGCTTCGTTTTCGCGATGCAGGACGGCATCTCGCGGCATCTTGCGGGGGAATACAACGTCTACATGGTCGTGATGATCCGCTACTGGTTCTTCGCCGCCTTCGTGATCGCGGTGGCGTCGCGCAGGGCGGGCGGAATCACGAATGCCGCGCGGACACATTTCCCGATGGTCCAGATCTTTCGCGGCGTCCTGCTTGCCGCCGAGATCTGTGTCATGGTCACGGCCTTCACGATCCTCGGCCTAGTCGAAAGCCATGCCGTGTTCGCGTGCTACCCGCTTCTCGTGGCCGCGCTGTCCGGGCCGGTCCTTGGCGAAAAGGTTGGCTGGCGGCGCTGGACAGCGATCGGGATCGGGTTCGTCGGCGTGCTGGTGATCTTGCGACCCGGCTACACCGTCTTCTCGCCCGCAGCACTCATTCCCCTCATCGCGGCCTCGATGTTCGCGCTTTACGGTCTGCTGACGCGCTACGTTGCGCGCGGCGACCGATCTGCCGTCAGCTTCTTCTGGACGGGCGTTACCGGCGCGGTGGTGATGACCGCCGTCGGCCTTTTCTATTGGGAACCGATGCGTGCCACGGACTGGGTCTGGATGATGGTGCTGTGCTGCACGGCGGTGACCGGCCACTGGCTGATGATCCGCGCGCTTGAAGTTGCTGAGGCGAGTGCCATCCAACCCTTCGCCTATCTCCAACTCGTCTTCGCGTCGGCCCTGGGATTGACGGTGTTCGGCGAAACGCTGCAGACCAACGTCGTGATCGGCGCGGCGATCGTAGTGGCGTCGGGGCTCTTCACTCTCTGGCGTTCGCGTCAGAAAGACAGCCTGCCCCGCGCCGCCACGCCGCGTTCCGGACCATCCTAGTTCACAAGCCCAGCGTGACGCATCGCGGCATCGATGCGGGCCTTCGTCTCAGGCAGGAGAGTGGTCAACGGCATCCGCACCTCGTCAGAGCACATGCCGAGCTTCGCGAGCCCGTATTTCGCACCCGCAAGGCCCGGCTCGATGAAGATTGCCTCGTGCAAGGGCATCAGCCGGTCCTGGTAGTCGAGCGCCTTGGCGTAGTCGCCGGCCAGTGTCGCCTCCTGAAACTCGGCGCACAGCCGGGGCGCCACGTTCGCGGTGACGCTGATGCAGCCCACGCCGCCATGAGCGTTGAAGCCGAGCGCGCTCGCGTCCTCACCCGAAAGCTGGATGAAGTCGCGGCCGCAAGCGGCGCGCTGCTGGCTCACCCGCTCGATCTTGCCGGTCGCGTCCTTGACGCCGACGATGCGGGGAAGCTTCGCAAGTTCTCCCATTGTCTCCGGCGACATGTCCACGACCGAACGGCCGGGAATGTTGTAGATGATGATTGGCAGGTTGCTGGCGTCGTGCATCGCCTTGAAATGCGCGTAGAGCCCGCGCTGAGTCGGCTTGTTGTAATAGGGCGTCACGACCAGGGCGGCGTCCGCGCCGACGGCCTCGGCCTGGCGGATGAGGTAGATGCCCTCTTCCGTGCTGTTCGAGCCCGCGCCCGCGATCACCGGCACACGGCCGGCGGCGGCCTTGACCACCTCCTCGATCACCCGGACATGCTCTTCGTGCGAGAGCGTCGGGCTTTCGCCGGTGGTGCCGACGGGAACGAGACCGTGCGAACCCTCGGCGATATGCCACTCGACGAGCTTCTTGAGCGTGTCCAGATCCAGCTCGCCGTTTTTGAACGGTGTGACGAGGGCTGGGAAGGACCCTTTGAACATGACACGCTCCTTAGGTGGCTGGGGCGGAAACGCCCGTTGGAATCGCGCGGAACGTATAGGCAAGTGCCGTCATTGCCAAGTTTCCCTGTTGCGGGCGCCGGGCGCGACGCTATCCTGCGCGCAAACCATCGAAGCAGACTTGGACCAATGATCCGCGCCTTTGCCCTCGCCGCGCCTATCGCGCTGGCCACGATCCTGCCCCCGACCCCGGTGCGCGCCGACGATTCGGACGCGCTCCGCGCCGCAATCACGTTTGCCGATGCCAGGGATTGGCCCGCCGCTGTAGCGCGGGCCCAGACATCGGGCCCGCTTGCCTCAGCAATCATCGACTGGCGGCGGCTCCGCGACGGCAAGGGCAGCTTCTCCGAGTACCGCGATTTTCTCGCCCGCCATCCTGATTGGCCAGGCCTGCCGTATCTGGCCGAACGTGGCAATGCGGTGATCGCCCCGGACGCCGATCCGGGTGCCGTCATTGCCTATTTCGTAGATCGAAAGCCCCGGAGCGGCACTGGAAGCCTCGCACTGATCGCCGCGCTGCAGGCTGCGGGCCAAGCGGATGCTGCGGCCGAGGAGGCCACGCGCGCTTGGCGCACTCTTTCGATGAGCAAGGCGCAACACGCGCTCTTCATCGCCCGCCACAGCGAATTGCTGAAGGGCCATCACGACGGACGCACGGCTGCGATGCTCAGGGCCGGCAACGTCGCCGATGTGCGGAGGATGCTGCCGTTGAACAGCCCTTACACCCGCGCATTGGCCGAGGCGCGCGTGGCGCTTCAGACCAGCGAGCCGGGTGTCGACGTTCTGATCAAGGCGCTACCCGAAAAGGCGCTGTCGTCGGGCGGGCTTGCCTACGACCGATTCCGCTGGCGCATCCGCAAGAACTTCTACGACAGCGCGAGCGAACTGATGCTCGAACGCTCGGTCAGCGCCGAAGCGCTGGGCGATCCCGACCAGTGGGCCGACTGGCGCCGCCGCCTCGCCCGCCGAGAGATGCGGGTGGGCGATGCGCGAAAGGCCTACCGGATGGCGGCGGACCACTACCTGAGCGCAGGCAGCGACTATGCCGATCTCGAATGGCTTTCGGGTTACATCGCGCTGAGGAAACTCAACGACGCAGAAACGGCGCTGAAGCATTTCACCCGTTTCGAGAACGCCGTCGGTGGGCCGATCAGCCTGGCGCGTGCCGGCTATTGGAAAGGCCGCGCCCTCGATGCACTTGACCGGTCGGACGAGGCACGGGCTGCCTATGCAGAAGGCGCGCGCTACCAGACCGCCTTTTACGGGCTTCTCGCGGCAGAGAAGGTCGGCCTGCCACTCTCGCCGGCTCTGAAGGGGGGCGAGCGCTTCCCCGACTGGCGGACTGCGCGCTTCGCGGACTCCGAGGTCTTCCGCGCGGCGCAACTCCTAGAGGCGGCAGGCGACCGGAGGCTCGCGGCGCGCTTCCTTCTGCACCTGTCAGAAAGCCTCTCGGGCGAGGAGATCGGCGCGCTCGCGGGTATGACGCTTGAATGGGGTGACGCCAACACCGCGCTTCTGCTGGCCAAGGCGTCAGCCGAGAAGGGCGTGATCTGGCCGTCGGCCTATTTCCCGATGAACGGGATGGAGGCGCTCGACCTGCCGGTCAAGCGTGAGCTGGCGCTGGCCATTGCCCGGCGCGAAAGCGAGTTCAACCCCTCAGCCATTTCTCATGCTGGCGCGCGCGGCCTCATGCAGGTCATGCCGGGCACCGCGAAGATGATGGCCGCCCGGATCGGCGTCAGCTACGACGGCGGCAAGCTGACCACGGACTGGCAATACAACGCCCGACTGGGCGCTGCATATCTTGACGAACTTATCGAGACGTTCGGGCCGGTCCCGGTTCTCGTGGCGGCCGGCTACAATGCCGGTCCGGGGAGGCCGCGGGCCTGGATGTCAGAATTTGGCGACCCGCGCACCGACGGGACCGACGTAATTGACTGGATCGAGCACATCCCGTTCCGCGAAACGCAGAACTACATCATGCGCGTAACGGAAAGCCTGCCCGTCTACCGCGCCCGCCTGGGCCGCGAAACCGGACCACTTCGCTTCAGCGAGGAGCTGAAAGGGCGCTGAACGCCCATCGTCTTCAGTCTGGCCCCATTAGACGGCGATACATGTGCCAGGTCGCGTGACCGAGAATGGGCAGCACCACGAACAGTCCCAGAAACATCGGCAGCATGCCCAGAAAGAGAAGGCCCGCGATCACGATCCCCCAAAGTGCCATGACGCGCAGGTTGTCCAGAACGGCGCGGGTCGAGTGGATCATCGCGGTCACGAAGTCGATCTCTTTTTCCAACAGCAGAGGAAGACCGCAGACCGTGACCGCGAACAATACCGACGCGAAGCAGGCCCCGATCACACTGCCCACGAGAAGCAGGATCGGCCCGTTGCCAGACAGAAAGAGGCTCGTGAAGTCGAGCCCCGAAGTGAAGGCCCTGAGCCCGATGAAGAGCGCAAAGAGCGCGTGGGCGATGAAGACCCAAAACAGAAAGATCACGATGACGACCGCGGCCATCGCCGGGATCTGGCGATCCCTTTGCGCGAAGACGACGCTCAGCACGTCGCCCCATCCCAGCGGCTCACCCGTTTCGATCCGGCGGCTGACCTCGTAAAGGCCCACGGCCGCGAAGGGCGCGATCAGCGGGAATCCTAGGACCACCGGCGCGAGCCACCATTGCTGACCTGCGGCCGTGTAGACCTTAAAGAGAACGATGCCGCCCGCCACGTAAACGGCGCTGAAGAATATCCCGAACCAGGGCGCGCGCAGGAAATCGCGCAGTCCGCGCCTGAAGACCGCTCCGATATCCGAGAATTCGACGCGCCGGATGTCAGGAAGCGGGTCGGGACCCCGAACCGAGTCCACCATAGCTCCTCCTTCCTCGCGCGCAGGGAAAGGCTAGGGCATGAGGGACCCTTGTGACAAGACGATTTGCCGGGCGTCCGCCCAAAACAAATATTGTTGAACCGCTCGGCCGACAACGATGATCCGCGCTAGCGCGTCAGTCTTCGCCTTGCGCCTCTGCGCGGCTCTTGCCGGCAACGTCCATTGCCAGCGTCGCCGCCATGAAGGTGTCGAGATTGCCGTCGAGCACGCCCTGCGTGTCCGACGTCTCGTGCCCAGTGCGCAGGTCCTTCACCATCTGGTAGGGCTGAAGCACGTAGGACCGTATCTGGTTACCCCAGCCGGCATCGCCCTTGGCGTCGTGCTGGGCGTTGATCTCGGCGTTCCGCTTGTCGAGTTCAAGCTGGTAGAGCCGCGACTTCAGAGCTGCCATCGCGTTCGCGCGGTTCTGATGCTGTGACTTCTCGGACGAGGTCACGACGATACCGCTCGGAATGTGCGTGATCCGCACGGCCGAGTCTGTCGTATTGACGTGCTGGCCGCCCGCGCCTGAGGAGCGGTAAGTGTCGATGCGGATCTCGTTGTCGGGGATAACAATCTCGATATTCTCATCAACGACCGGGTAGACCCAGACCGAAGAAAAGGAGGTGTGCCGCCGCGCCGCCGAGTCGTAGGGCGAGATTCGCACCAGCCGGTGGACGCCCGATTCCGATTTCAGCCAGCCATAGGCGTTGTGGCCGGATATCTTGTAGGCGGCCGACCGGATGCCCGCCTCTTCGCCCGAGCTTTCGCTGATCAGTTCGACCTTGTAGCCTTTTTTTTCGGCCCAGCGGACATACATGCGGGCGAGCATCGCCGCCCAGTCGCAGCTTTCCGTGCCGCCGGCGCCTGCGTTGATTTCGAGGAACGTGTCGTTCGCGTCCGCCTCGCCGTCGAGAAGCGCCTCGAGTTCTTTCGCGGCGGCGACCTCCTTCAGCGCCCTCAGCGATGCCTCGGCGTCGGCCACGATGTCCTTGTCGTCCTCGATCTCGCCAAGCTCAATCAGCTCGACGTTGTCCTTCAGTTCGCGCTCGATCCGCTGATAGGTCTCGACCGCGTCCATCAGCGCCTGACGGTCGCGCATCAGCTTCTGCGCGCGATCCGGATCGGACCAAAGATCGCTGTCCTCGATCATCGCGTTGAACTCTTCGAGCCGGTGCGGCGCCGTTTCCCAGTCCATCCGCTGGCCGAGAAGCTTCAGCGACTTGCCGATCGCCTCGACGATGTTTTCGGTCTCGGCGCGCATTGCCGTCGTCCTTCCGCTTTCCGTGCTGCGTGATAGCCGAGCGCTCAGCCCCCGGCAAGGGAGCCGCTGAGTTCGGCTTGTGCTGCTTGTTCCAAGGCCCTGGGCGGTGCCCCGGAGGTCGGCATCAGTATAAGCCGCCCGAGCTCAAAGTACCGAAATCGGCCTTCTTCGGGATGACCTTCTTCTTGCCGGTTGACGTCGTGATCGAGGTGCCGCCCTCGTCCCCGCCGACTTCGCCGTAGGCGAACAACGGCAGGTTCTGGCCCATCGCGAAGCCACCGTCGACCATCGCGCCGATGCCGAAGATCGGGATTTCGCCGTCGCGGAAGAATTCGGCCTGCACGTAGTCGCCCGAAGCGTCATCGGGCAGCCGCTCGCCGGTGAAGCGGTTTATCTTGATGAAGTGGCCACCGTCGGGAACCTTGAATTCGCGGCCGCCATACTTCTTCACCGCCTCCCCCATGAACGCATTGAAAACCGGAACGCAGAGCGTGCCGCCATAGGCCCCGCGCCCCAGCGTCCGGGGCTGGTCATAGCCCATGTAGCAGCCAGCAACGATGTTCGAGGTGAACCCGATGAACCACACATCCTTGGCGTCGTTCGTGGTGCCGGTCTTGCCGCCGGTGGGTACCGGCAGGTTGACACCCGATCCCGAACCGCGCTGCACGACGCCCTGAAGCATGGAGGTGAGCTGGTAGGCGGTAACCCCGTCCATCACCCGCTCCCGGTTCGACGTGATCTTCGGTGCCGCGCCCTGATCGAGGCTCGCCACGCGGCAATCGGAGCAGTCGCGCTGATCGTGGCGGTAGATGGTACGGCCCCAGCGGTCCTGCACCCGGTCGACGAGCGTCGGCTCCACTCGCTCGCCGCCATTGGCAAACATCGCGTAGGCCGCGACCATCTTGAAGAGCGTGGTCTCCTGAGATCCGAGCGCATTTGCGAGGTAAGGCGACAAACGGTCGTAGACACCGAAGCGTTCCGCGTAGCCCGCGACGGTCTGCATCGTGATTTCCTGCGCGACCCGCACCGTCATCAGGTTCCGCGACTGTTCGATCCCTGTCCGCAGGGGCGTCGGGCCGTAGAACTTGTTGGACGCGTTCTTCGGCCGCCAAAGACCCTGCGGCGTGTCCACCTCGATCGGCGCGTCAACGACGATGGTGGCCGGGGAGAAGCCCGAATCCAGCGCGGCCGCATAGACAAAGGGTTTGAAGGCCGAGCCCGGCTGGCGCATTGCCTGCGTGGCGCGGTTGAAGACCGACGACTGGTAGGAAAACCCGCCCTGCATCGCGATGACGCGGCCAGTATTGACGTCCATCGCCATGAAGCCGCCCTGCACTTCCGGAACCTGCCTCAGCGACCAGCGCTTGAACGAACCATCGTCGTTGGCAAGCGCCACCACGAGCACGACATCACCTACCGAGACGAGATCGCCGGCGGCCTGCGCCTTCTTGCCCAGCCGTCCGTCAGCCTGACGCTTGCGCGCCCATGTGACGTCCTCGGCCGGAATCCAGTGACCATCCTCATCGTTCTCGACGCCCTCGACCCCGATCCGCGCGGCGTTCTCGCCGACTTCGAGCACTACGGCGGGTAGCCAGCCGTCGACGTCGCGCGGCACCTCGACCTGCGCCAGCGCTGCGCGCCACGTCTCCTCCGATCCTAGCTGTTCAGGATCCAGCGACTTGCGCGTGCCACGCCAGATGCCCAGACCGCGGTCGTAGCTTTCGAGCGCCTCCTGAAGTGCTTCGGCGGCCTGGTGCTGCATCTCCGGATCGACGGTCGCGCGGATCGTCAGGCCGCCGCCGAAGAATTCGGCCTCGCCGAAGCTGCGTGAGAGCTGGCGGCGGATCTCGTCCGTGAAGTAGTCGCGCGGCGGTAAGGAACCCTTGAACGACGGGTAATCGCCGTTCTGCACGGTCTTCAAAGGCGCTGCCTGCGCGGCTTCCATCGTCTCGCGGTCGATATAGCCGTTCTGGAACATCTCGCGCAGCACATAGTTGCGCCGATCGATCGCGGGTTCGGTGTTGCGTACCGGGTGATAGCTGTAGGGTGCCTTCGGAAGCGCGGCGAGATAGGCTGCCTCTTCCGGTGCAAGTTGGACAAGCGTCTTGTTGAAATAGGTCTGCGCGGCCGAGGCCACGCCGAAGGACAGGAATCCGAGGTCGATCTCGTTGAGATATAGCTCCAGGATCTTGTCCTTTGAAAGCGTCTCGACCAGGCGGGTGGACAGGATCAGTTCCTTGATCTTACGCTCGGCCGTCCGGTCACCACCCAGAAGGAAGTTCTTCGCGACCTGCTGAGGGATCGTCGAGGCCCCGCGCAGCGTCTTGCCGCGCGTGCGGATCGCGTCCCAGAGCGCGCCCGCCATGCCACGCGCGTCATAGCCGCCGTGGGCGTAGAAATTCTTGTCTTCGGCCGAGATGAAGGCCCATTTGACGATATCCGGAATCTCCTCGATCGGCGCGTAGATCCGCCGTTCGGTCGCGAACTCGTCCATAAGGCGCCCTTCGCCCGAGTAGATCCGGCTGATCGTCTTGGGCGTGTACTGCGCGAGATATTCGTGATCGGGCAGGTCGCGGCTGTAGATCCAGAAAATGCCACCCACCGTCAGCGCGGCAAAGAGCGCGCCGGTGACAAGCCAACTGAAGAAACCGCCAAAGATCGAAGCGATAAACCGGAACACGAGATACTCCTGAGCGCGACGGGCCGTCTATACAGCGCCGGGATCGGTCGGTCAAAATTTACACACCGTCCATTGCACGATCGGCGAAGCCCCGCCCGCACCCTGCGCACGCACATCTTAGCGCGATTCCTCGAAGCATTCGAGGCGCAGTTCGATACGTCAGCGCCCCGCCCGCGCCTCGGCCCTAAGCAGCTCGAACGCCTCGACATAACGGGCCAGGCGCGCCGCGTCCCGTTTCGCGTTCAGAAAAGGCTTGCGCAGACCTGTCACCATCACGTCGGAATCGCCGATCTTGCATTCGAGATCGGTGTAGGGCCGGAACAGAGCGCATTCCGTGTCGGGCAGCATTACGGAGAGATAGGCGTAATCCGCCGTTTCGAACTGGTTCGATACGTCGAGACAGGCCAAGGACTCGCACCCAGCCAAGGGGCGAAGTCCGCCATCGGTGACGCGCAGGTTAAGAAGACGCAGCATCTCGAGCCGCTTCAATGCACCGATTGGCGCAAGTGAATCCGCTCTCGCCACCGCGCTGATTCCTCCTGAAAACTCAAACGCCGTCAGGTTTTCAAGCGCGGCAATCGGGCTAATATCGGTAAGTTTTCCCGGTTCGTAGAAAACGAGTGTTTCGAGATGCTTGAGCCCGCGCAGACACGATATGTCGGTCAGCCGCGTGACGTAGCGGATGTCGAGCCTCCGGAGACCGGACAGCCGTGCGAGGCCAGAGAAGTCTTCCGCTCGGCTGTCGCAGATGCCGAGCGTATCGACCGTGACCCGTGCGAGAAGGTCGTGTAAATTCTTGCCATGCGCCCCGAGGATCAGCGCACGCTCACCCTCAATCGGGCCTTTGCACGCCGCCAAGTCGAGTTCATGCCCGTCGAGGAAGACCTTCGGGAAACGACCATCCCGCCAGCGACCGTCGGTCATGACTGCGTACTGAAGATCGTCGAGCGGATTTCCCATCCTTCGCTCACACTCCGTCGCGCCAGCGGTTCACGATCGGATAGCGCCGGTCCAGCCAGAATGCCTTGAGCGACAATCGCGGGCCCGGCGCCGATTGAAAGCGTTTGTATTCGCTGATGTAAAGTAGGTGCTCCACCTTCTTGACGGTGTCGCGATCGAAACCTTCGGCCACGATCTCGGAAACCGACAAGTCCCGGTCGACCAACCGTTCAAGAATCGGGTCTAGGATCTCGTAGGGCGGCAGGCTGTCGGAATCCTTCTGGTCTTCCCGAAGCTCTGCCGAAGGCGGCTTGGAGATCACGCGTTCGGGAATTATCTCACCGGCGGGCCCTCGCATCCAGTTGCGATTGTTCGCATTTCGCCATCGGCATATCTCAAAGACCCGGGTCTTGTAGAGATCCTTCAAAGGGTTGTAGCCCCCGGCCATGTCCCCGTAGATGGTCGCGTATCCGACCGCGACCTCGGACTTGTTACCGGTTGTCAGAAGCATCTCGTCGAACTTGTTCGACAGCGCCATCAGCATGAGTCCGCGTAGACGGGACTGGATGTTTTCCTCGGCAACACCAGACTTCGTCCCCTCGAAGAGCGGCGCAAGCGCCGCCGTCACCGCCGCGCGTGGCCCCGCTATCGGCAGCGTGTCGAGCCGGCAGCCCAAAGACTTCGCGACCGAGGTCGCGTCCTCCAAGGAATGGGCCGAGGTATATTCCGAGGGAAGCATGACGCAGCGCACGTTCTCGGGCCCGATGGCGTCGGCGGCGATCGCGGCAACGAGCGCGGAATCAACTCCGCCAGACAGGCCGAGCAGAACCTTGCCGAATCCCGTCTTGCCGAGGTAGTCGCGCAATGCCTCGACCATTGCGCGATAGTCCTGTTCCCACTCGTCCGGTACGGCATCGAGCTCTGTCCGCTGCGCTCTCCAGCCCCTTTCGCCCAACTCGAAATCGACATGGCGGATGCACTCGTCGAACACAGGCATCTGGAGCGCGAGTTCGGCGGAAGGATTGAGCACGAACGTGCCGCCATCGAAGATCTGGTCGTCCTGCCCACCCACCATGTTTAGATAGACAAGCGGCAACCCTGTCTCGATCACACGGCTGACCATGACCGTCACACGCTGGTCGTACTTGTTTCGGTAGTAGGGTGATCCGTTCGGGATGAGCAGGATCTCGGCGCCGGTTTCCGCCAGTGTTTCGGCCACGTCGTCGAACCAGGCGTCCTCGCAGATCGGCGTTCCGATCCGGACCGGTCCGATCTTGTAGGGACCGCTCACGGGGCCAGAATCGAATAGCCGCTCCTCGTCAAAAACCGTGGCGTTCGGCAGATGATGCTTCAAAACGCGGGCGACGACTTTGCCACGCTCAAGCACCCAGTAGGCGTTGTAGAGCCCGCTCTCATCGCGGTACGGCCCCCCAATGCCCAGGGCGGGCCCGTCGGCGCAATCACCCGCGAGCGTCACGATCTCGGCCATCGCAGCATCGGTGAAGGCAAGCTTCGACACCAGATCCTGGGTCTGGTAACCGGTCACGAACATTTCGGTCAGCGCGACCATGTGGGCGCCGGCGTCCTTGCCCGCCTGCCACGCCTCTCGCGCCTTGCGGGCGTTGCCGGTAATGTCGCCAACGGTCGGGTTCAGCTGTGCCAGTGTCAGGCGGAATGTCTCGGCCATGCGCGTTTCCCGTCTTGCCCGCCTCGTCTTATCAGACTGACCGCCAAGGAAAAGCCGTTCCCGACCGCCGGCGAAGCCACGCCGCATGCTTGTCCGAAATCCTTGTCACCCGGCACGGGCGGATTTAGGGTTCTGCCGGGTGGCGGCCGGAAAGGCGCGGCTGGCCGAGTACCTGAATCATCAGGCCGGTCCGCCGGAAACAGGACGAGAGCGAGAGGCGTAAAGAACCATGACGGAGCGTGGCGGTGCTGGAATGCGGGCGGTCTTGGCGGCCGTGCTGCTGCTGATCGGGGGCGTAGCGTTCGCTCAGGAGGTCATCACCAAGGAATACGATGACGGCGGCATCTACGAGGGCACGTTCAAGGACGGCAAACAGCACGGCCAGGGCACCTACCGGCTGCCCAACGGCTATGAGTATTCGGGCGACTGGGTCGAGGGCGAAATACTCGGCCAAGGCACGGCGCGTTATCCCAACGGCTCCGTCTACGAAGGCGCCTTCGTGAAGGGCAAACCGCATGGCAAGGGCAAGATCACCTTCGCCGATGGCGGCACCTATGAAGGCGACTGGGTCGAGGGCGAGATTGAGGGCGAGGGCGTGGCCAGCTACGCCAACGGCGTGACCTATACGGGCGGCTTCCGCAAGGCGCTTCATCACGGCAAGGGCGAGATGGAAAGCCCCGGCGGCTACACGTATGAGGGCGACTGGATCGACGGCGTCAAGGAAGGCAAGGGCAAGATCATCTATCCCGATGGCGCGGTCTATGAGGGCGACATGCTGCGCGGCCAGCGCGCCGGGCAAGGCAAGCTCACGCTAGCGGACGGGCTCGTCTATGAAGGCGCATGGGCGGACGGCCAGATGAATGGCCAGGGAAAGCTGATTCAGCCCAACGGAGACATCTACGAAGGCGAACTCGTGAACGGCAAGCGTCAGGGGCAGGGCAAGGTCACCTATGCCAACGGTGACGCGTACGATGGCGGCTTCGTCGCCGACCAACGCCAAGGCGTCGGCACGTTCCAGGGCGCGGACGGCTATCTTTATGAGGGCCACTGGGTCGAGGGCCGGATCGAAGGCACGGGCAAGGTGACCTATCCCGATGGATCGGTCTATGAGGGGGAGTTCCGCAGTGACCTCGCCAACGGTCAGGGCAAGATCACCTATCCGGACGGCGCGACCTATGAGGGCCAATGGCGGGACGGCGTGATCGAGGGCGAAGGCATTGCGCGCTACGCCAACGGGCTCGTCTACGAAGGCAGCTTCAAGGGTGGGAAGAACCACGGCCAGGGCAAGATGACTTATCCCGACGGCTATTCCTATGTGGGCGAGTGGACGGACGGACAGCGCGAAGGCCAAGGCGTGGCCACCTATGCCGACGGCACGGTCT
This sequence comes from Defluviimonas aquaemixtae, assembly GCF_900302475.1. NCBI lineage: Bacteria > Pseudomonadati > Pseudomonadota > Alphaproteobacteria > Rhodobacterales > Paracoccaceae > Albidovulum > Albidovulum aquaemixtae. Next base: position 320,771 of record NZ_OMOQ01000003.1, on the reverse strand, counting down.
ATACTGGCCAGTTCTTGGCCGGCCAGCGCGAAGGCCAGGGCGAGATCGTCATGCCCGACGGTTTCCGATATACGGGCGGCTGGAAGTCTGGCGAGATCGACGGCGAAGGGGTGGCTACGTACCCCAACGGCGACGTCTACGAAGGCAGCTTCTCTGCCGGCAAGCGTCAGGGTCAGGGTGTTATGCGCTACGCCTCGGGCGAAACGGCGGCCGGTACATGGACCGACGGCGCACTGACCGAATCGGCTCCGGACGAGGAGACGACCGACGGCGCCGCCGAGCCTGACGAGGGCGACACGTCGAACTAAGCGAGTTGCCTGACCACCTTTCCACCCGGACGGCTGGCCCGATCGCGGCAATCGCGGTATAATCAATCCATTGCGCAATGGAGGCGGGCCATGTCCTCGCCGAATGATCTCGCGTTCTGGGCCGTAACCGCGGTCGCCTGCTACAAGCTCGTGAGCCTACTGACCGGCCTGGGCTTCGCGTACATGGGGTATCGGCTGTTCATCGCCGGGATCGAGAAGCCGGCAGCGACGCTCGAAGCCTCATCCGGCGCCCACGCCTTGAAACTAAGCCGCACGGCACCAGGAACCTTCTTCGCGCTGTTCGGAACGGCGGTTGTCTGCGTGACGCTTTATCAGGGCTTCGACATCAAGCTGCCCAGCGACGCCGAGCGCGTCCTGTCGAATCTACCCGCCCTCCCCGCCGATCTGGCGAGCGGTTCGGAAGGGGGATCGTGATGGATTGGTGGGCGGCTTCCCTCCTTGCAGGTATCCTGCTTGTTTTTCCGGGCTTGGCCGCCGCGAACGAGGACTATGCAGCCGCCATCGAAGCACAGCAGGCGGGCGACTGTCCCGGCATGGTCGGCCACCTCGAACGCTTCTTGGCTGGCCATCCGGAGATCGCCGACAGTCACCGCGATTTCTACCTTCAGGTCAGGATCGTAATGGATCAGTGCGCGGGCGAACTGCACGTGAGCGGCGCCGACGAGGATTCGGTTGCCATCGATCCGCTGCCGACGCTACCGACTGACGGAGGCTAGCGCGATGCCCGGCCCGGAGCGATATCGCATCGCGATGGGCGGCTGGATCGCCGCCGCGTGGTGCCTTGGTGTCAGTCCGGTGGCGGCGCAGCTATATGATGATGCCGCTTTGCAGGCCGATGCCGCGCGCTACGAAGAGCGGTTCAATTTCCTGCTGGAGCGCGGGCTGCGCGACTTCCTGACCGCCGAGGAACGCGGCGCGGTCGAAGGGGTGACGGTCATCCATCCTCTGCGCGGTGCCGGACCCCTGGCGTTCAAGTTCGCACCGGTCGCCGGGGAAGCGCCCACCATCGTCGCGCCTGCAGCCACGCTGAAATTCGTCGAAGACTTGAGCGTGGTCTATGCCTGGCGATATCTGCAGCGCCAATCGCTTGAACCGATCGACGAGTATCTGGCGATGCTCAAGCATCGGGCGGACAAGTTCGGCGCCGCAACGTCCGATCCCCTTTCGGCGCTCGGCGTGCCGTCCCGCGTCTGGGAAAGCAACAAGGCGGTGGACGACCTGTCGCTGCGCTTCCGAAATTCCGCCTGGGCGTTCCTCCTGGCGCACGAACTCGGCCATCTCAGGCTGGGCCACCTTGAAAAGCCACGCTCCGCCCACGAAAGCCAGCAGCGGGAGGCCGAGGCCGATGCTTTCGCCGTCGACGTCCTGGCGCGGTCCGGCACAATCCCCATGGGCGCCGTATTGTGGCTTCAGGCGAGCGCCGGCTACATGCGGAACCGTTCGGATTTCGACAGCGACGCCGCCTACGAGGCGTGGCTGCGCGACGATGCTTCGCATCCCGTGAATGGTACACGGATGCGCCACCTCGCCAGCGCCATGCGCGATCAGGCGCGGCAGGCGGCGGATGCAAACAGCGCCGAAACGCTCGAATTCATCGCCGTGCGGCTGGAAGCGATCGGCGAGATCGTGGAGGACCCCGAGATTCAGGCCTATCTTCGTCACTGCGCCGATGTGAGAAGAGCCGAAGAGCTTTCGCGAGCGGACGACCGGCCCTGTAAGTAGCGCTCAAGCGCCCCATGCTTCTTCGCCCGCCTCCGGCTTATCCAGAAGCGCCTAAGCGTCGGCTGGCACGCGATTCCGTTGTGCCTGCTCACTACGGTCGCAGTCCCCGTAGATGACCTTCATCCGCAGGCTATGCTCGAACCGTTCGCGGTGCCGCTCGAGGAAATGCAAGAAAGAGTCGGTAGAAGGGGAAAGCGTCGGGACCCGCGCGCTCTTTCACACTGTAGGTGCAGCCCGCGCAGTGGTCGGACATGCGGTCGACATAGGCACCCGCCGACACATCGGGCTTTGACGCGGACGATTGGAGATAGGCGACTTGGCAGACACGCGGACCAGGCCTGGCTTCACCACGGGATCGGATTTCCGGCATAGTCGAAGAAGCCACCCGACTGCGACGGCGACAAACTTTCCAGGACGCGGATGAGATCCCGCGCGGCTTCGCTTGGCGTGACTTTGTTGTTAGCCGGGTAGTCTTGAGTGAATGACGTCGCGACCGTGCCGGGATGGAGAAGGGCGACGATCGCCTCGGGATGGGTCCGCGCGATTTCGACACTCGCGCCGTGCAACATCTGGTTCAGCGCCGCCTTCGAGGCCCGGTAGGCGTACCAGCCGCCCAGCCGGTTGTCGCCGATGGAGCCGACACGCGCCGACAAGGCCGCGAAGACCGACCGACGGCCGCGCGGCAGAAGCCGCACTGCGTGTTTCAGCACAAGCGCAGGTCCGATGGTGTTGACCGCGAACTGAGCGGCCAACTCATCGCTGCTGAGCGCGCGCAGGGACTTTTCCGGCGTTCCGAGCGCGCCCGTGGCCACGAAGACCAAATCGAAACTGCCGTCGAGCCGATCAAGCGCCGCGGCGACAGAGTCTTCCTCAGTCACATCCACCCCGTCTACCGAGCGCGACAGAGTTACGACTTCGCCGTGCTGAGCAAGTTCGCGCGCCAAGGCGGCGCCGATGCCGCCTGACGCTCCTATCACCAGTGATCGCATTTCAGACGGCATGACGGCCCAAAGGATACAGACGGGGGTCGGGTATACCGGGGTCGTAGAGAAAAAGCACTTTTCCTTTGTCGGATTCCGCCTATAGTCGCGCCCCATGACACGAAGCCAGCATATCCAGGCCGCAATCGGTGCCGCGCACGCGCGGTCGCTTCGTGCCCTTCTCCTCCTTAGCCGCCTCTGAGCGTGCCGTTCGGCGCGACCGCTCAGAGGTGATCAGCGCCAGGCAAAGCTAAGGAACACAAAGCGAGATCAGGACAATGACCGACAAGACCAAGCAAGACCGCGTGGTGATATTCGACACCACATTGCGCGACGGCGAACAATCGCCCGGCGCTACGATGACGCACGAGGAAAAGCTCGAAATCGCGGAAATGCTCGATGAGATGGGCGTCGACATCATCGAGGCGGGCTTTCCGATCGCGTCGGAAGGCGATTTCGAGGCTGTGACCGCGATCGCGGAGCAGGCGCAGAACGCGGTGATCTGCGGCCTCGCGCGGGCGCAAATCAAGGATATCGACCGCTGCTGGGAGGCGGTGAAACACGCGAAGCGGCCGCGCATCCACACCTTCATCGGAACCTCGCCGCTCCACCGCGCCATCCCGAACCTGAACATGGATGAAATGGCCGAGCGCATCCACGACACCGTGACACACGCGCGCAATCTCTGCGATAACGTCCAGTGGTCGCCGATGGACGCGACGCGCACGGAGCATGACTACCTCTGCCGCGTCGTCGAGATCGCCATCAAGGCGGGCGCCACAACGATCAACATCCCTGACACAGTGGGCTATACCGCGCCGCGTGAATCCGCCGACCTGATCCGAATGCTGGTCGAAAAAGTGCCGGGAGCAGACGAGGTGACCTTCGCGACCCATTGCCACAACGATCTCGGCATGGCGACGGCGAACGCGCTGGCGGCGGTCGAGGCGGGAGCGCGCCAGATCGAGTGCACTATCAACGGGCTCGGCGAACGCGCGGGCAACACGGCGCTCGAAGAGGTCGTGATGGCGCTCAAGGTCCGCAACGACATCATGCCCTACCGCACCGGCATCGACACGACCAAGATCATGAACATCTCGCGCCGCGTCGCCGCCGTGTCGGGCTTCCCGGTGCAGTTCAACAAGGCCATCGTCGGCAAGAACGCGTTCGCGCATGAAAGCGGCATCCACCAGGACGGCATGTTGAAGAACGCAGAAACGTTCGAAATCATGCGGCCAGAGGATATCGGCCTCGCCGCAACGAACCTCGTGATGGGCAAGCACTCAGGCCGCGCGGCGCTGCGCGCTAAGCTGAAAGATTTGGGCTACGATCTGGCCGACAACCAGCTGAACGACGTCTTCGTCCGGTTCAAGGCGCTCGCCGACCGCAAGAAGGAAGTCTATGATGACGACCTGATCGCGCTGATGACCGACAGCGCGTCCGAGGCGGCCGGGGACCAGCTTCAGGTGAAGTTCCTGCGGGTCATTTGCGGCACCGAGGCACCTCAGTCCGCCGACCTGATTCTCACGATCGACGGCGTGGACCACCAAGTCACCGCCCAGGGGGATGGCCCGGTGGACGCGACTTTCAATGCGATAAAGAAGCTTTTCCCGCACGATGCCCGGCTTGCGCTGTTTCAGGTTCATGCGGTGACGGAAGGAACCGACGCGCAAGCAACGGTATCGGTGCGTCTGGAAGAGGACGGCAAGATCGTGACGGGCCAGTCTTCGGACACTGACACGGTGGTGGCGAGCGCCAAGGCCTATGTCAGTGCGCTCAACAATCTTATCTGGCGGCGCGCCAAGACGAAGCCTGAGGATGAGCTTAAATCGGTTTCGTGATATTTTCTTCCATTTTTGTCAGAGACTCTGGCTTAATATGTTCGATTATGTAAAGTCAGCAGAAACCCGCCCGGGCCGGTGGTGATAACCCTTTCGTCGCCGGGCGGAGACGCCTATAAGAAGCACCGGCCTGCGACATGCGAGTCGCGGGCCGGACTCTGTTGGGTAACGGGATTACGATATGGCAAGCTGGGGTGGGCTTTTTTCGTCCGACATGGCGATCGACCTCGGGACGGCGAACACGCTCGTCTACGTGAAGGGCAAGGGCATCATCCTCAATGAACCCTCGGTCGTGGCCTACCACGTCAAGGACGGCAAGAAGCAGGTTCTCGCCGTCGGCGAAGACGCGAAGCTGATGCTCGGCCGCACGCCGGGTTCGATCGAGGCAATCCGGCCGATGCGCGAGGGCGTGATCGCCGACTTCGATGTTGCGGAAGAGATGATCAAGCACTTCATTCGCAAGGTCCACAAGCGCACCACGTTCTCAAAGCCGAAAATCATCGTTTGCGTGCCGCACGGTGCGACCCCGGTCGAGAAGCGCGCAATCCGGCAATCCGTCCTTTCCGCTGGCGCCCGGCGCGCCGGGCTGATCGCCGAACCCATCGCGGCGGCCATTGGGGCCGGCATGCCGATCACCGACCCGACCGGTTCCATGGTTGTCGATATCGGCGGCGGCACAACCGAGGTCGCGGTGCTGTCGCTTGGTGACATCGTCTATGCGCGTTCGGTGCGCGTCGGCGGCGACCGGATGGACGAGGCGATCATCAGCCACCTGCGGCGTCAGCAAAACCTGCTGATCGGGGAATCGACCGCGGAACGGATCAAGACCTCGATCGGCACCGCGCGGATGCCCGACGACGGGCGTGGCGCGTCGATGCAGATCCGTGGCCGTGATCTTCTGAACGGCGTGCCGAAGGAAACCGAGATCAATCAGGCCCAAGTCGCCGAGGCGCTTGCAGAACCCGTCCAACAGATCTGCGAGGCGGTGATGATTGCGCTTGAAGCGACCCCGCCAGATCTCGCGGCCGATATCGTAGACCGGGGCGTGATGCTCACCGGCGGCGGCGCGCTTCTGGGCGAACTGGACTTGGCGCTGCGGGAGCAGACAGGGTTGTCGATTTCCATCGCGGACCAGTCGATGAGTTGCGTGGCTCTCGGCACGGGAAAGGCGCTGGAGTACGAAAAACAGCTCCGTCATGTGATAGATTACGAAAGCTGAGCCTTAAGCCCAGCGCCCCGACCGCGAGGCCGCCGTGGCACGAGACCGTAAAGCCGACGTCGACTTCAAGAGCCCGGTGCGCCGCATATTGATTGCGGTGCTCATCGTCTGCCTGACCACGATCTTCCTGATCTGGCGTATCGATAGTCCGCGCGTGGAGCGTTTCCGTGCGGCCTTCATCGACAGCGTCGTGCCAAACATGGACTGGGCGATGGTCCCAGTGACCAAGCTTGTAGACATGGTCAAAGGCTTTCAGTCCTACGCGAGCCTCTACGAACAAAACCAGGAACTGCGTCGCGAACTGCAGCAGATGAAAGCTTGGAAAGAAGCTGCCGTCCAACTCGAACAGCAGAACGCAAAGCTCCTGGCGCAGAACCAGGTTCGGCTCGACCCGAAGCTGACCTCGGTTTCGGGCGTGGTTCTGGCCGACAGCGGCTCGCCCTTCCGACAATCGGTCCTTCTAAACGTCGGTGCGCGCGACGGCATCGTCGATGGCTGGGCGACGATGGACGGGCTCGGCCTAGTCGGACGAATTTCGGGCGTCGGACAGACCACTGCGCGCGTCATCCTGTTGACAGACAGTTCCAGCCGCATTCCGGTCACGATCCAGCCCTCGGGCCAGAAAGCGATGCTTGTCGGCGACAACAGCCCCGCCCCGCCGGTCGAATTCGTAGAATCGCCGGAGTTGGTGCGACCGGGCGACCGCGTGATCTCGTCCGGCGACGGCGGCGTTTTCCCCGCGGGACTTCTGGTCGGGCAGGTTGAGCTTGGCACCGATCAGCGCCTCAGGGTTCGCCTCTCGGCCGACTACGAGCGGTTGAGCTTCCTGCGCGTATTGCGCAGCCACGCAGTGGAACAGATCTCTGAAGCCGGCGACCTGATCCCGCCGCCCGATCCGCCGCGTATCGAGCCTGAGTTCCCACCGGCGCGAGGCGGCGGCGATGGTTGACCCGATTGCCGCGTCACGCGTTGCGCACCGCGCCTTGTTCGTGGCTCTTGCGCTCGCGATATTGTTCCTCCGGCTTCTGCCTCTCGACATGGTCCCGTCGCGGATTCCGGGGCCCGACCTCATTCTCTGTCTGACCTTCGTCTGGATCCGCCGGCGGCCTGACTACGTACCTGCCGCGCTGATCGTTTGTGTCTTCCTTCTTGAGGACTTCCTGACGATGCGGCCACCCGGCCCATGGCCCCTGATCGTCCTTATGGGGACCGAGTTCCTTCGATCTCGCGAGGTGACGCTGCGCGATTTGCCCTTCGCGCTCGACTGGGCGATGATCGGCGGGCTGGTTATGGCCATGACGTTGATCCATTGGGTTATGCTCGCGATTTTCATTGTGCCACAGGCAGAATTCGGTCCCACGATCCTTCGCGCGCTGGCAACGATCGCCGCCTATCCGATGGTGGTTCTGTTCACACTGTTCGTCATCGGTCTTCGCCGCGCGGCCAAGGGCGAGGTCGATGCCTTGGGACATCGACTATGAAGCGCGCTCCCCGGGACACACAGGAAAGCTATCGTCGTATTAGTCGGCGGGGGCTTCTAATGGCCTCCGTCCAGGGCGTGTTTGTTGGAACCCTGGTGTTTCGCATGCGCTATCTGCAGCTCGATCAGGCTGACGAATTCCGCCTTCTGGCCGAAGAGAACAGCATCAAGATCCGGCTTCTTCCACCGGCGCGCGGGCTGATCCACGACCGCAAAGGCGCAGTGATCGCCGGAAACGAGCAGAACTACCGCATCACGATCACACGCGAGGATGCGGGCGACACCGACGAAGTCCTCTCGCGGCTTTCGCAGCTCGTGCCTTTGTCGGACGAGGATCTGGATCGCGCGAAGAAGGAAATCGCGCGCCGAAGCCCGACTCTGCCGATCACTGTGGCCGACCGGCTGAGTTGGGAAGAGTTCAGCCGAGTCGCGGTCAATGCCCCCGCGCTTCCCGGCGTGACGACAGAGGTCGGGCTTTCACGCTACTATCCGCTCGGCGCCGATTTCGCCCATATGCTGGGCTATGTCGGCCCGGTCAGCGACTATGACCTGTCCAAGCTCGACGACCCAGACCCGCTCTTGCAAATCCCGCGATTCCAGATCGGCAAGATCGGAGTTGAGGCGAAGCTGGAATCAGAGCTTCGTGGCACCGCCGGCACAAGGCGGATCGAGGTTAGCTCGACCGGCCGCGTCATGCGCGAACTGGGCCGCAAGGAAGGCGATCCTGGCGCCGATGTCCAGTTGACAGTGGACCGGCATCTTCAGAACTACATTCAGGCCCGGCTTGGAGAGGACAGCGCCGCTGCGGTCGTGATGGACGTGCGAAACGGCGACATCCTCGCAATCAACTCGGCGCCCAGTTTCGATCCGAACCTCTTCGTTCGCGGCATTACCGCGGTCGATTACCGTGCGCTGACGGAAAACATCCGCCGTCCGCTGGCCGATAAGTCGGTGCAGGGCGCCTATCCGCCGGGATCGACCTTCAAGATGGTCGTGGCGCTCGCTGCGCTCGAGGCGGGCGTGATCGGCACCCAGGATACCTTCTATTGCCGCGGATTCGTCAAGCTCGGCACGCGCCGCTTCCATTGTTGGAAGCGCGCCGGTCACGGACACGTCGACCTGAATGAAAGCCTCCAACAGTCCTGCGATGTGTTTTACTACGAGGTGGCTCAGCGGGTGGGAATCGACGCCATCGCCGCGATGGCGCGCCGACTCGGAATTGGCGCCCGATTCGATCTGCCGATGTCGGCCGTGAGCGAGGGGCTGGCGCCCGACAAGGACTGGAAGCTCAGGAAGTACGGCGAGGACTGGAGGGTCGGCGACACGCTGAATTCCGGAATCGGCCAGGGCTATGTCCTCGCCTCCCCGCTTCAGCTCGCCGTAATGAGCGCGCGAATCGCGTCGGGGCTTGCGGTAACTCCGCGTCTCGTGCGGGCCATCGACGGACAGGATGTGCCCTTACCCGAAGCACTGCCACTTGGGTTGAACAACGCCCATCTCGCGGCGGTGCGGCGGGGGATGTTCGACGTCTCGAACTCGCGCCGCGGCACCGCCTACGGCTCTCGGATCGTAGACGACGCGATGCGCATGGCGGGCAAGACCGGCACCAGCCAGGTTCGCAACATCACCGCCGCCGAACGGGCGCGCGGCGTAACACGCAACGAGGATTTGCCATGGGAGCGGCGGGACCACGCGCTTTTCGTCTGCTATGCGCCGGTCGACGCGCCCCAGGTCGCGGTCTCAGTTGTCGTGGAACATGGCGGTGGCGGCTCGGCCGCTGCGGCGCCGATCGCGCGCGACATCGTTCTCCAGGCGCTTCACGGAGGGCTGCCGCCGCTCACCGCCTATCCCGAGAGCCAGCGGGTTCGGATCGAGTCAGAGCGCGAGCGGCTTAATCTGATCGCACCTGACGCGCCCAAGGGAGGCAGGTCGCGCGCATGAGTTACCTTGAGTATCACGTCAAGACCGTTCCCACCGGGCTTAAGAAGATCTTCTACGTGAACTGGCCGCTCGTGCTGCTGCTGGCCGCCGTCGCCTCGGTCGGGTTCCTGATGCTCTACTCCGTCGCCGGCGGGCGGCCCGAGATCTGGGCGGAACCGCAGATGAAGCGTTTCGCAGTCGGCCTCGTCGCAATGCTTCTGATCGGGTTCGTCCCGATCTGGTTCTGGCGAAACGTCTCGGCGCTCGCCTATCTCAGCGCGATCCTCCTGCTCGTTGCGGTCGAGTTCTTCGGCTCCATCGGGATGGGCGCGCAACGCTGGATCGAGTTCGGACCCTTGCGCCTGCAGCCGTCAGAACTGATGAAGGTGGCGCTGGTGATGATGCTTGCCGCCTACTACGACTGGCTAGATATCAAGAAAGTCTCGCACCCGCTCTGGGTGCTGATCCCGATCGTCCTGATCCTCGTTCCGACCTTTCTGGTGCTGAAGCAGCCCGATCTTGGCACGGCCGTCCTGCTGCTGGCGGGCGGCGGGCTGGTGATGTTTCTGGCCGGCGTGAGCCTGTGGTATTTCGGAACCGTGGTCGCGCTGTCTGTAGCACTGATTTACGGGGTCTTCGAAAGCCGCGGCACATCCTGGCAGTTGATCGAGGACTACCAGTTCCGACGGATCGATACCTTCCTCGACCCCAGCACCGATCCGCTCGGCGCCGGCTACAATATCACGCAAGCTCAGATCGCGCTCGGTTCGGGGGGCTGGGCCGGCAAGGGCTTCATGCAAGGCTCCCAATCGCGGCTGAACTTTCTGCCCGAAAAGCACACCGATTTTATCTTTACGACTCTGGCGGAGGAGTTCGGATTTATTGGCGCGTTCTCACTCCTAGCCCTTTACGTACTGATTCTGCTGTTCTGTATCATGTCGGCGCTGTCAAACCGTGACCGCTTTTCGGCGCTCCTGACCTTCGGAATCGCAGGTACGTTCTTTCTGTTCTTCATGGTTAACATGTCGATGGTCACCGGCCTTATTCCGGTCGTGGGCGTGCCGCTTCCACTAGTCTCCTACGGCGGGACGGCGATGATAATCCTTCTCGGCGCCTTCGGCCTTGTGCAAAGCGCCCACATCCACAGGCCGAGGTAAATGATGTCCGTGACCGTATTCTTCGCAGCGGGCGAGGACCGCTGGCCGGACTACCGCGACCACCTTTCCGCAGCGATCGCCGAGGCCGGGGTGAATGCCCGCGTCGTACTGGACGCGACGCCTGAAGAGGCCGACTACATCGTCTTCGCCCCCGGCGGACCGATCGAGGACTTTCGACCATACAGGAACGCAAAGGCGGTTTTGAACCTTTGGGCGGGGGTCGAAAACATTGTCGGCAATGCCACGCTGACCCAGCCTCTTTGCCGTATGGTTGACCCCGCCCTGACGGCCGGAATGGTGGAGTGGGTGACAGGACATGTGCTGCGCCACCATCTTGGCATGGACGTCCATATTCTCGGCCAGAATGGCATCTGGCGGGGAGGTATCGCGCCACCGATCGCCAGCGAGAGACCGGTGGCAATCCTTGGGCTGGGCGAGCTCGGCCGGGCATGCGGGCGAGCGCTGGCAGGGCTCGGCTTCCCTGTCATGGGGTGGAGCCGCACCGCGAAGGCCGTGCCGGGTTTAGACTGCCACGCCAAAGAGGAGGGGCTGCGCCACGTTCTTTCGCGGGCTGAAATTGCGGTCCTGCTGTTGCCGCTGACCGCCGAGACCGACACCATCCTGAACGCCGATCGGATAGCTTCGATGCCAAGGGGCGCCATTATCATCAATCCCGGCCGTGGGGCGCTGATCGACGACGATGCGCTGCTCGCCGCACTCGATGCGGGGCAAATCGGCCATGCGACTCTCGATGTCTTTCGCGAAGAACCGTTGCCGCCGTCCCACCCGTTCTGGCAACATCCCAAGATCACCGTGACGCCGCATATCGCGTCCGAGACACGCGGATCCAGCGCGTCGCGTGTGATCGCCGAGAACATTCGGCGCGGAGAAGCCGGCGAATCATTTCTCTATCTGGTCGATCGCAGGCAGGGCTACTGAGATCAACGCAGCCGCGGCGGGTGCGCGGGGTCCATTCCGGGCGCGTTCACCGTTGCCGAGCGCGTTGGCAGTGCCGGAATTTCGGGAAGTTCGAAGCAGACCGCGACCGCGGCAATCTGCGCCAGCGCGGGATCGTCGGTCGAGAGGAACGTAACATCCAAACAACTTGACTCGAGGCCGGAAAACGTCACCGCCTCTGCTATCGCCTTCGCGAGCACCGGCTCCTCACTTGCGCGGGCGCCTTCGAATGCCAGCAGGTGGCTAACTGTGCCATCCAATCCCGCAGTGCCAACGAGAAAGGCCCGCGTTGCGATTCCCGCCAGCCGAGACAGTCGACGGTCGATTGCGGAAAAAAGGGCCCTTGGCAGATCGCGCGGCGCGAAAAATTCGGTAGGCAGGACTTCGGCCGCCTCCGGAATGTGGTCGAGTGCCCCGGCCAGCCATGCCAGCGCCTCGGCGGGCAGCAGTTGGGCGCAGGCCGCATCACCGAGATTTAGGGCGAGACCGACGTCTTGCCCTGCCAGCGCACGCGCCGCCGCGCGGCCGGGCAAAGCCGCGTAAGGGACGGGCATACCGACGAAGTCCGCAAGTCTTTCCTCGAGATCGAAAGCAAGCGCGAAGTCGCCATCCTCCAATGCGAAGATGCGTGGCGAGACCATGTCGCCCTCCGGCTCGGCAGCGAGGAGGAGGAACAGCTCCGTATCCGCGAGCCTTTCATAATAGCGCAGTCGCGCCGCAGGGTCTTCGGGCGCGGCGGTCATCGAACGATGGGCCGCGTCAAGCTCCGTTTCAGTCACTTTCCAACACCTCCGCCAATCGCGCTCGAGCTACTGGCAGAAGCTCGGCCTCGAACCATGGGTTGCGTTTCAACCATCCGGTATTGCGCCACGACGGGTGCGGCAAGGGAAATACCGAAGGCGCATGGTCGCACCAGCGGGCGACGGTCGCGGTGACGCCTCCCTTCACGGCGGCGGCGCCTAGATGCCAGCGATGCGCATGAGCCCCGACGAGAAAGGTGATCCGCACCCGCGCCAGGTTCTGCATCACGCGCGCGCGCCAATGATCGGCGCAGCGGCGGGGAGGCGGCAGATCCGAGCCGCGATCATCATAGCCGGGAAAACAGAAGGCCATCGGCACAATCGCCACAGACGCGCGATCGTAGAAGCCATCTTCGTCGAGCCCGAGCCAGACGCGCAGCCGGTCGCCGGACGGATCCGTAAATGGTCGGCCGGAATGGTGGACCCTCGCGCCGGGGGCTTGGCCTGCGATGAGAACGCGCGCCGAGGGGTTGAACCATACAACCGGGCGCGGCTCATGTCTTGTGGCGGTCGCGGCAAAATCAGTCGCGCAAAGCTGACAACGCCCGATTTCCGCGCCAAGCTCATCTAACTGGTCTTGCATCCGGCAACTCTAAAGCTGCGCCCGTCCTTCGGCAATCGCTCCCGCAGACCCATCCGGGTTGCCCCCGATTGGGCTTTCAACTATCCAAACAAAGACGATTTGCCGGGGGGAGCCGAATGTATCGCGTCTGGAACTACGTCACCAATTATTCGCTCCTCCTCATCGCCGGCGCTCTCATCGCGCTCGTCTGGGCGAACATCGACGCGGGTAGCTATCACCACTTCGTGGATTTCGTGATCGTCGACCACTTCTTCATCGGCCACGCGCACGAGGAAGGCGGCCATATCACACGCACGCTGACGCTGCACTACCTCGTCAACGACGTCTTCATGGCCTTCTTCTTCGCCATCGCTGCGAAGGAGGTGTGGGAGGCGATCATCCTAGAGAACGGAAGTCTGAGAGGGCGCAAGGCGATGACGCCGCTGATCGCCACGGCGGGCGGAATGTTCGGCCCTATAGCCGTCTATCTCGGCCTCGCCGCCGTGCTCGGTGTCTATGAAACCGTGAGCCGCGGCTGGGCGATCCCGACAGCGACCGACATCGCGTTTTCCTACCTCATTGGCCGCCTGGTCTTTGGCGCGGGTCACCCGGCGATCCGGTTCCTGCTACTTCTGGCCATCGCCGATGACGCGGCAGGACTGATCATCCTCGCCGTCTTCTACCCTTCCGGAGAGCTTGCGCCGGAATGGCTGATTCTGTCCTTCGGCGCCGCCTTCGTAGTCTTCCTGCTCTTCAACTGGCTGCCCCGGCGGCTCGACCGCGGCAACCAGCTCCGACCAAATTCGACCTGGGTGCGGCAGAAACTGGCGTTTTGGCCCTACCTCGTCGCCGGATGTCTTAGCTGGTACGGCTTTCAGGAATCGGGTATCCACCCGGCGCTCGGCCTGCTGCCGATCGTGCCGACGATCCCCCATGCCGACCGCGCCTTCGGCATCTTCGCGGAGGCGGAGCAGTATCTCACAGACCTCTTGAACTGGATCGAGCACCACCTGAAACATCCGGTTGAGATTGTCCTCTTCTTCTTCGGGCTGCTGAACGCGGGCGTCGAGTTCAGCGCGATCTCGGAGCCGACCTGGCTTGTGCTTCTCGGCCTGATTGTCGGAAAGCCAGTGGGCATCTTCCTCTTCGGGTGGTTCGCTGCATACCCAATGCGGTTGGGCTTGCCACAGGGCATGCGATCCATCGATCTCGTGGTGATTGGTTTCGTCGCCGCCATCGGCTTCACCGTCGCGCTATTCGTGGCCTCCGTCGCCTTCCCGAGCGGACCTGTTCAGGATGCCGCGAAGATGGGCGCGCTTTTCTCCTTCGGAGCAGCACTCCTCTCGATCATCGCAGGCAAGCTCTGCCGGGTCGAAAAGGTGCCTGCCTGACCTGCGGGGACGACCTGGCTGTGAAAGCCGCCGTCCAAGGTGTGAATTCCTGCACTGCTCCGCCATAATGCGGGCAAGATGTGATTGTAGCGTATATGTTAACGATGGTCCGCTAAGGGCATGAGAGGCAGCAAGGGCAGCGCCAGGGCAAAGGGATGCTCGAATTCGACAATGTGAGCAAGTCCTTCTGGACAGGCAAGCAGCGCAAGGTGATCCTTGACCGCGCTTCCTTCCGTATCGAGCTTGGCAATTCGCTGGGAATCCTTGCCCCGAACGGGACAGGCAAGACGACAATTGTCAACATGATGGCCGGGCTCGAGAAGCCCGACGAAGGCAGCATCCGCAAGACGTGCCGCGTGTCCTTTCCCCTCGGATTCATGGGCGGCGTCGTCCAGAAGCATTCCGGCCGCGAGAACGCGCGCTTCATCGCACGGCTCTACGGGCTCGACCCCGACTATGTAGAGGCATTCAGCCGCTGGCTCTGTGGGATCGAGGAATATTTCGACATGCCGGTCGGAACCTACAGTGCCGGCATGAAGTCGCGGTTTACCTTTTCGCTCCTGCTCGCGATGGAGTTCGACATCTACCTGATCGACGAAGGCATGCCATCCACCACGGATGTGGAGTTCAACCGCAAGGCTGGGTCCATTCTACGCGATCGGCTGAAGACGTCGACCGTTGTCGTTGTCTCACACCAGGCTGCAACGCTCGAAAAGTTCTGTCGTTCGGCCGCAGTTCTTCACAACGGCCAGCTGCGCATGTTCAACACCCTCGAAGAAGCGAAACGGATGTATGACTACGCCACCCAAAGCTAGCAAATTCCGCATCCGCAAGGCGCCCGGCGCCGCCGCAGCGCCGCAGGCAGAGGGCGAAGATCTTGTCGCGTCCGACCAGTCCGAGGACGGCTTCGGCGACACGCGCTATCCAACCGCGGCCCCGACTTCGACTGACCAGGCCGAGAGAGCGATCGACAATGAGGTTGCGGCCGTCAAGGCTGAGGGTCTCAGCGGCCGACAGCTGCGCACCGCCAGGCGCGTCGCCCAGAAGAACGGTGTCGACGCGTCGTCCGATCACGAGGCCGTCGTTCTGCTCAGACGCGAGGGAATCGACCCCTTCCAGCCCTCCGCCGTTTTGAAGCTGATCGAGAACAGGCGCGGCGCTGATGTCGACTCGAAAGCCCAGCTGCCCCAAACGGTGGTGAATAGGCCGAAACTACCCGCAGTGCCGCCCAACGAAGCCCAGCGCGCGCAGGAGATCATCCAGATCCAGCGTGATATCGTGCGACGTCGGCGACTCGCATTCTTCCTGCTTCTCTCGCGGCTCGCAGTTTTCGTGATCTTCCCGACGGCTCTCGCGGGCTGGTACTTCTTCAGGTTGGCGACGCCACTCTATGCGACGACGTCCGAGTTTGTCATTCAGCAGGCCGAGAGCGCGTCGAGCGGGATCGGCTCGATGTTCCGCGGCACCCAATTCGCGACGTCACAGGATTCGATCGCGGTGCAAGGCTATCTGCAGTCGCGCGATGCGATGCTCAGGCTCGATCATGACTTGGGCTTCAAGCAGCATTTCTCGCAGGGTTTCATCGATCCGCTGCAGCGGCTCGAACCCGAAGCAACGAACGAGACGGCCTACAAGCTTTACAAGCGCAACGTCCGGATCGGCTACGACCCGACTGAAGGCCTGATCAAGATGGAGGTCATTGCCGCCGATCCTGCGGTCAGCCAGAATTTCTCCGAGGCGCTGCTCGGCTATGCCGAACAACAGGTTGACCAGTTGTCGCAAAGGCTGCGCGAGGACCAGATGCAGGGGGCTCGAGCAAGCTACGAGGACGCCGAAGTCAAGGTTCTGGAAGCTCAGCAGCATGTGCTGGCGCTCCAGGAAGAACTTGGGATCTTGGACCCGCTGACCGAGCAAAGTTCTGTCATGAGCCAAGTCGGAACGTTCGAGGTTGAACTTCAGAAGAAGCGCCTAGAGTTACGCCAGCTTCTCGACAATACCCGGCCGAACCAGGCCCGCGTGGATGCAACACGGGGCGATATCCGGCGGCTTGAGGCGCTGATCGCAGAGCTCAGGTCGCAGCTCACGAACAGCATGAACGGAGAGGCGTCGCTGGCGCAGATCACCGGGCGGCTGAGAATTGCAGAGGCCGATCTGGAAACCCGCCAATTGATGCTGAGCCAGGCCCTCCAGCAGCTTGAAACTGCGCGGATAGAGGCCAACAGGCAGGTGCGCTACTTGGAAACGAGCGTAAGCCCAGTGGCCCCGGACGAACCGACATATCCGCGCGCATTCGAAAACACGCTCTTGGCCTTCCTCATCTTCGGTGGCATTTACCTCATGCTGTCGCTGACCGCGTCCATCCTGCGCGAACAGGCGACGTCCTGAGGACGAAACGATGATCGCAATGAAGGACGTGACGATCGGCGGGCTGACTGTCGGCAACGACCGGCCACTGACCTTGATCGCTGGCCCGTGCCAGCTTGAAAGCGCCGATCATGCGCAGATGATCGCGGGGACCATGGCGGAAGCATGCGCCGCGGCGGGCGCGCAATACATCTTCAAGGCCAGCTACGACAAGGCAAACCGGACATCCCTGTCTGGCAGGCGTGGCCTCGGGATCGAGGCGGGACTGAAGATGCTTGGGGACTTGCGCGACGCGACGGGCATCCCGGTCCTGACAGACATCCATGACCCGGAGCAGGCGCGCATCGCGGGCGCAGTGGTCGACGTGATCCAGATTCCGGCCTTTCTGTGCCGCCAGACCGACCTGCTTCTGGCTGCGGGTGAGACGGGCTGCGCCGTAAACATCAAGAAGGGCCAGTTTCTTGCGCCCTGGGACATGGCCAATGTCGCCGGCAAGGTCGAAAGCACGGGTAACACCCGCATTCTCCTGACGGAGCGCGGCGTTTCCTTCGGATACAATACGCTCGTCGCCGACATGCGCGCCCTGCCGACCATGGCGAAGTCGGGCTATCCGGTGATCATGGATGCAACCCATTCCGTGCAGCAGCCCGGCGGACTTGGCGAGGCGTCGGGAGGTCAACGGGAATTCGCACCGGTAATGGCGCGGGCCGCCGCGAGCCTCGGGATCGCTGGGGTTTTCGTCGAGACGCACGAGGATCCCGAAAGGGCACCGTCCGACGGACCCAACATGATCCCGCTTGACGAAATGCCGCACCTGCTCGAAGTGCTCATGGCGCTCGACCGGATCGCCAAGGCTGACCCGGTTCGCATCTGACGGCATGCCCCGAGACTGCGCGAGCATCCGTCCCGCAGACGCGCAAGTTTGGCGCGGCCGCGTGGACGAGGCGGCACCAATGGCACCGAACGAGTGGCCGCGGCGGCGAAGATCGAGCTGAGCACATCCAAATCGACCTGTATCGCAACGGGCGCCCAATCGGCCGATTTTCACTTGCGGCACGCCGCGGCCTTGGGTATCACGCCCTCCGTTGGGGCGTAGCCAAGTGGTAAGGCACCGGTTTTTGGTACCGCGCACCGTAGGTTCGAATCCTACCGCCCCAGCCACCCACTCCGCCCGATCGAGACGGTGCGAAGTTCACCTCGGATAGTGACGCGTTTTCCGTGGCTTGCGCGGAGGGGTCGTATGCGCAGACCACGATGGAACCGCAAATTCGGTCGCAGATTGGCAGAAGTCTGCGTTTGGCTATTTCGCGGTGCGAGGTGTGGAGAGGGTCGATCAGAGTGTCGCAACCACGCGGCGCTGGGCGTCCCAATCCGAGGGAAGCGGATGGTTCTTGCACCAATCGGAGGTAAACCCGAGCGGCTGTTTGCCGTCGAGAACATCCCGGACGATGTCCGGCGCGAGAAAGGCGAGATTGATCATCTGCTGGACGCGCCGTTTGGAAGTGCCTTCCGCCTCGGCGATCTCGTCAAAGCTGCGCCCCGCTTTCACCTGGTCGAACCAGTTGTGTGCCTGCGCAATGTTGCGGATCAGCGTATCAGCGCACCCGGCGGGTGCATCGGCCAGCACCAGCTTCGTCTCCACCCCGCGCTTGCGCAGCCGGAACGGGACGGATGTCCTGAGCGCATCGGCATCGACGCGATCCGCGCCTATCGGCAGACGTTGGGCGATCGCATCCGCATCGAGCGCAAGTCTCAGATTGCCGGGCGCGATGTCGACGCGCTCGACCAGTTCCAGGAGCTCGGCTTTGCTTGTGTTCCGCTTCAAGCCATCCAGCGCGACCCGCAGGCGCACAATCTCATCCGCGTCTGGGGCACTGACCAGGCGCCCGGCCAGTGTTGCATCGGTAAGCAGGCCTCGGACGATCGCCTCGATCCGCTTCTCCAGCTCCTCCGCAGGCAGACGCCATCCGGTTACGCCGGCCTCACCGCTCCGCGTGACCAGCCGGTGAGAGATGTAGTACCGCAACCTTGTCCCCGCCCGGGTCTTCGAATGCGAGGGCGTGAGCCTGTCGCCGGTCTCGAAGAGTTTTCCGCAGAGCGGTGACCTGGTGTCTGCCGCCTTCCGCGTGCGGAGCTTGCGTGCCTCTGCGGTCAGCTGCATTTGGACCGCCTCCCAGAGATCGGGCTCGATGATCGCCGAGTGCTGGCCGTCATGGATCTGACGCTTGTGGCGGATGCGTCCGGCATAGAGCGGGTTCGCGAGGATGTGATGGATATGGCCGCGGCCGAAAGACTGACCGCCCTGCATCCGCCCGTCCGCCGCGGTTCTGAGTTTCGACCGAAGCCCCAGACGTTTCACTTCCTCCTTCAGCGCCCGGATCGTGCCGTGTTCGCGGTAGAGATCGTAAAGCGCCCGGAATGTCTTTGCCTCATCGACGTTGATCCGAAGCGTGCGCCCGTCCGCGTCGTAGCCCAAGGGGACGTAGCCTCCCATCCAGAGGCCCTTGCGCTTCGAAGCCGCGATCTTGTCGCGGATGCGCTCTGCCGTGACTTCGCGCTCGAACTGGGCGAAGGAGAGAAGCATGTTGAGCGTCAGCCGCCCCATGCTGGTCGCGGTGTTGAAGCTCGGGGTGACCGAGACGAAGGAGGCGCCTGCCGCATCCAGCCGCTCGACGATCTTGGCGAAGTCGGCAAGCGACCCGGTCAGCCGGTCGATCTTGCAGACCACAACCCGGTCCACCGCTCCCGCATCGACATCCGCGAGAAGCTGCTGCATCGCGGGGCGGTCGAGTGTACCGCCCGAGATTCCGCCATCATCGTACTGCGTTGGCATCAGCACCCAGCCTTCGGCCTTCTGGCTGGCGATACACGCCGCGCATGCCTCCCGCTGCGCATGGAGCGAGTTGAACTCCTGTTCGAGCCCATCCTCCAAACTCTTGCGGGTATAGATCGCACAGCGGATCTTCTTCATGGCTTGCCCCCTGTCCGATCGGTCAGGCCAAAGAAGTTCGGCCACACTGTGTCTTGTTTCTGGCCCCGACGATGCAGTGGCATCTGGAAGCGGAAATCTCCGGCAAGAACATGGCACCCGCAATCCGAAGTTGGATATCAATCACCCAGCTCCGGAAACAGCCCTGATCACGAAGTACCCTACTCTACAGCTCATAGTCTATTTAGCGGCGGCTTCCCCTTAAGCTTAAAAAACCAACTAATGTCCCTGGCCCAACGCACGCGCGTCAGATTGCATCAGTTCAGCGGCGCGTTGACGCTGTCGTAGTCAAGCTGGGGCACCTGGCCGTACAACTGGGCCGGCGCCGGCGGGATGGCATAATCCGCGTCGATCGCCGGCGGGCCGCTTCCGTAGACCGCCTGCGGCGCCTGTTCCGACGAACTGGACGCCGCCTGTTTCGCTCGCTCCTCCGCCTCGGCCTTGGCCCGGCGACGTGCGGCCTCAAGGGAGTCGCGCAGGCGCGGCAGGAACGTGTCGGTGCGCGCATTGATCTCCGCCATCGTGGGATAGCGGAGCTTGCCGTTGTCCTGCAGGTAGATTTTCTTGAGAAATGCCTTCGCCGCGCTCGCATCCTTGTCGTTATCCATGAACTTGCGGATAGCTTCTTCAAGCTCCTTGTCCGTGGTGATGTTGAGCCCCACGAGGTTGTTCTTCAGCGTGTCGAGGTATTGGGCGATCTTCATCAGGCCCTTGTAGACCTCGGGCATCACGGCCTTCGCCAGATCCTGCTTGGTCCAGTTGTTGTCGTCGCCCCTTCTCTGCTCGAACACCATGTCGGCGTCGCCGTGCATGCAGACCGCGCTGTTCAGGGCCTCTGCCACCCGGTCGTGGATCGCAGGCTTCTCGTTGGCCTTCCCGGCCTTGCGGTGCGCCGCCAGGTCCCTCAGCACGACCGCGAAAGTCTTGGTGACCTTGTTCAGGACAAAGTGCACTTTCATTTCCAACCTCCCGAATAAAAGCAATCGAATTCAATGATCCCGTGGGTAATCTTTCCCACCGACTCGCCTTTCCGGAATCGAACGTAGAACAATATTCTTGATCGGCCAAATAGTTGACGCTAGCGTCAGCGGAACGCATTTCTCGTAGGGCATTTGGGTCTGCACGATGATCGACGCAGCGACCGAACGGCTTGAGGGCTGGCTGAGGCAGGTCGGTGTCGAGGCGGATATCGTGATCGGCCCGCCGGTCGCCGAGGCCGGGAAGGCGACCATCTTCCTGCATCTGATGGACCTTCTGCCGACGCATCCGAGGTCGCACGCGGCGACCGCCCGCGCGGCGCTGACGGCGCGCTATCTCGTGACGACGGCCGCTCCCGATTCCGCGGCCGGGCACCGGGCGCTGGGGCAGGTGACCGAGGCCGCGCTGGCCGATGCCGGGATCGACGCCGAGTTCGCGGCGATCGACGTTGCGGTCTGGCGGGCCTTCGGCGTCGCGCCCCGCGCCGGCCTGTTCCTGAACGTCCCGATCGAGCCGCAGCTGCCTGCGCGCGCCGGCGTGCCGGTCACCCAGCCGACCGAGATCGAGCTCGCGCCCTTCGGCCGGCTCGCCGGGCAGGTGATCGGCCCGGGCCCGGCCGGGCTCGCCCGCGCCAAGGTGACGCTGCCCGAGCTTCGCCGTTCGACCCGCACCGATGATCGCGGCCTCTTCGCGTTCGAGGGCATCGCCGTGCGGCCCGGTCGGAGCACGCTCCTGATCGAGGCGCGGGGCCGCAGCCAGACCCTTCAGATCGACCTCTCCGAATCGCCCGTCAAAGTCGAATTCAGCCCGAAAGAAGCGTGATCATGTCCAATTATCAGACTCCCGGCGTCTATGTCGAAGAAGTGTCGACCGGCGCGAAGCCGATCGGAATGGTGGGGACGAGCACGGCGGCCTTTCTCGGCGCCGCGCCCCGGGCGGGGGCGCATGTCGGCAAGCCGCGGCCCTGCCACAACTGGTCCCAGTTCGTCGCCGACTATGCCGAGGCCGACAGCACGTCGAACGACCTCGCCGTGGCGGTCCAGGGCTTCTTCCTCAACGGGGGCGGCCGCTGCTTCATCGTGAACACTGGCACCGAAGCCGATCTGGCCGGCGGGCTCGAGGCGCTCGAGGCCTTCGACGAGATCGCGATCGTCTGCGCCCCGGGGCAGGGCGATGCGGCGGCCTATGAGGCGGTCCTGATCCATTGCGAAAAGCTCGGTGACCGGGTCGCCATCCTCGATTTTCCGGCCGATGCCGAGGATCTGGAGGCGCTGAAGAAGGTCGCCAGCGCCTCGGGCGGCGGTTCGGGGTTCCGCCCGCGGTCGTCGGAAGATGGCTACGGCGCGGTCTACTTTCCGCACTTGATCGTGCGCGATCCGTTCGACCCGTCCCGGACGCTTGACGCCGCGCCCTCGGGCCACATCGCCGGGATCTACGCCCGAACGGACGCCAAGCGCGGCGTCCACAAGCCGCCCGCGAACGAGACGGTGCGCGGTGCGCTCGGCCTCAAGAAGCTCGTGTCGCGGGCCGAGCAGGGCGAACTGAACAAGGCGGGCGTGAACGTTATCCGCTTCTTCCCGACCTCCGGCATCCGCGTCTGGGGCGCCCGGACGCTCGCCGATGAGGCCAGCGAGTGGCGCTACATCAACGTCCGCCGGCTGGTCAACATGATCAAGGAATCGATCGAGGAGGGCACGCGCTGGACGGTCTTCGAGCCGAACGACATGACCCTCTGGAAAAGCGTCGAGCGGAACGTGCGCGCCTTCCTCACGCTCCTGTGGCGGCAGGGCGCGCTTCTGGGCGAGACGCCCGAACAGGCGTTCTTCGTGCGCTGCGACGACGAGACCAACACACCTGAATCGATCGACGCCGGACGGCTCATCACCGAGATCGGCATCGCGCCCGTGAAGCCGGCGGAATTCATCGTCTTTCGTCTGGGCATGATCCGCCCGGATGAGGACCAGGGATAGGGGCGCACCATGCCGGACCGTGAGATCTATCGCGCGTACAACTTCATTCTCGATCTGGGGGAGGGGCCGGTCGGCTACTTCACCGAAGTGACAGGTCTCAGTGTCGAGGTCGAGGCGATCGACTACCGCGAGGGCGGCGGTGGGCCCGCTGTGCGCAAGCTCGCCGGTCGCGCGAAATACGGCAACATCACGCTGAAATGGGGCCTGTCGGAATCGCGCGACCTGTGGGACTGGATGCAGACTGCCGCCTCCGGCAGCGTCGAACGGCGGCACATCTCGATCATCCTGACGCGGCCCGGCGGTCAGGAACAGGCCCGCTGGAACCTGACCGATGCTTGGCCGACCGCGTGGCGCGGCGCCGAGTTCGACGCGCTCAGCAACGCCTCGGCCATCGAAACGCTGACCCTCGTCTGCGAGGGGATCGAGCGTGCGTGACCGGCGCAGCAGCGCAGGTCCCGGCTCCGTCGCGGGCCCCTTTGCGCGGCTTCTGAGGTCGGCGGCCGGCGCGCTTTCGCGGCTCGCCGACCGTCTCGGGACCGCTGCGGCGGACCTGCCCGCCGGACGACACGGGGGCAGGCCGCCGGAGCACTGGCTGCAGCTGGTCAGGAAACACGCGCCGCAACTCCTGGACGACGCGGACGCCGAGGGTTCCGAGACGGCCGCCCTGGCCACAGGGCGGCAGGAGGAGCGTGCGCCGGGCCTTACGAGCGGCCGGAAACACGATGCGGCGGCGGAGATTCCGGCCCGCGACACCGATGCGCCACGCAGGCGACCGTCACCGGCCTCCGACGCGCGCGGGTCCGCGCGCGAGGAAGGTCGGGCCAGACAGCAAACCGGCGCCGGCCGGCTCCTGCTGCCGTCCCGCGAGGCGAGGGACCGCCCGCCGCCAACCGTCGCCGAACGTCCCGCCGCCCCGCCTCCCGCGCAGTTTCCGCGCCCGACCCTCGCATGGTCCGACCTGCCGCCCGCGCCGCGCCCCGCGCCAAGCCAGGCCGAACCTTCCGAAGACGGCGCGCCCGCTGCCCCGCCGGGGCTGCCGCCGTCGGATCGCCGCTCCGCCGCGTCGACGCCCCTTCGCCCGACCGGCCCCGCGCCCGACCGGCCCGGCGCCGACTGGGGCTCCGACCGCTGGCCCGACCTTCCCGCCGGTATCGTCCGGAGGGCGACGCCCGAGGCCGTCGCGGACCAGCGCGACCGCCTCGCCGCGCTGATCAGGGAGCAGAGAAGCTGAGATGGAGCGCGTGGCATTCCTGGTCGAACGGACGAACACGCGGCTCAGCTGCATGCTAAACCCCGAAAGCCTCGTTTTTCGCCGCCTCGCCGGGATCGACCTCGAAACCTTCTCGACCGGCTCGGTCGGCGACCGGGGGACGCGGCGCGGCTCGGCGCTTTTCACCGGTGGCGGCTATTCGGAACTTGACCTCGACCTTGTCTTCGACGTCTCGCTGAGGCTCGGCTCCACCGTCGTGTCGGGTGATGTCCGCGACCATACGCGGCCGATTTGGGAGCTTTCGGAAAACACCGACGCGCCGCCGGGTGGTGTGCGCCGGCCGCCCTATATCCGCTTCGTCTGGGGCAAGACATGGAACGTCCGGGCCGTGGTCCGCAGCGTCGCCGAGCGGCTCGAGGCGTTCGATGCCTCGGGCGTGCCGCGCCGGTCCTGGCTGCGGCTGCGGCTGCTCGTGGTGCCGGGCGAAGAAGACGCCCAGGCCCGGCCCGGCGCGGCGGCGCGGCGCCAGCCGCTCAGGATCGCCGAGGCGAAGGGCGCTGAGGCGGGCGGGGCGGCGCCCAAGATCCACACAACCGCGCCGCCGGCGGGCGACGATGCGGCGCGGTCGGCCGACCGGCTCGACCTGCTGGCGGAGCGTTACTACGGGGATGCGGGGCTGTGGCGGGTCATCGCGGACGCGAACGACATCCGCAGTCCGGACATGCTCGCGCCCGGGATCGCGCTGAAGATCCCCGTACGCAAGGAACTTCGGGCCGAGTCATGACCATCATTCGCGACATACCCGCCCTTGCGGTCCGCTGCGGATCGGGCCTGGCGCGGTCGGATCTGTCGGGGCTGGTATCGGACATGCGGGTTCGCCGCGAGCTCTCCGCGCCGGCGCTCTGCGAGATCACCCTGCGGCTCGAGCCGGACCGCCCGCGCATCCTGGCCGACGCCCCGCTGACGGTCACTGTCGGACAGGGACGGTGCGCAATCTTCGACGGGACGGTAACGGCGCTCGCGGTCGAAAAGCCGCTCGCCGGGGCCCCAGTGATGCGTCTGCGCGCCCATGACGCGCTCCACCGGCTGCGCGGCGCACAGACCATGACCATGTTCTCCGACATGACGGCCGGCGAGATCATCGCGGATATCGCCGGCCGGCACGGTCTTGCCACCGATGTCAGGGACGACGGTCCGGTCCTGCCCCGGACGGCCCAGACGCGGCAGAGCGACCTCGACTTCCTGCGCGACATCGCCGCGCGGGCGGGCCTGTGGTTCTTCCTGGACGGCAACCGGCTGGTCGTGACGCGCGCACAGCGGCGCGGCCGGGCCACTCCGCTCGACCCGGCGGACAATCTCCTTGCGTTCCGGTTCGAGGACAACCTGCTCGCGGTGCCGGGCGGGATGGAGGCGCGACAATGGGACCCGACGACCATCGCCCACCACAGCGCCGCCGCGCCCGCGCCGACGCAGAGGCCGGGCCTTCTCGGCGGTAGGGGCGGCGCCGGCCGCGTCCTTGCGTCGCGCACCGGGCGAAGCCGGCGCGAGGCGGGGGCCGAGGCGCAGGCGGCGATGGACCGCGCCGAGGCCGACCGGCTGACGCTCGAAGGCACCGTCACCGGCGATGCCCGTCTCGGCCCCGGCGTGGCCGTCCGGCTCGTCGGCGCGGGGATGGCGGGCGACCATTCCTTCGTGCTCAGCTCCGTCCTGCACACCGTCGACGGCGAGCGCGGCTTCCTCACGGAGGTCTCGACGCGCCTGCCCGACGCCGCGCCGCAGGCTCCGGCGGGCGAGATCACGCCCGCCCGCGTCGTCGACGTCGCCGATCCGTCAGGGCTCGGCCGCGTGCGCGTCGCGCTTCCCGTCTTCGCCGATATCGAAACGGACTGGCTTCAGGTGCTCCTGCCCGCCGCGGGCCGTGACAAGGGCGTGATCGCGCTGCCGGATTTTGGCGACACGGTTCTGGTGGCGCTCGTCAACGGCGATCCGGCGCAGGGCGTCGTGCTCGGCGGCGTCTTCGGCAGCGAGGCACCCGACGATACCGGCGTGTCGGGCGGCCGGCGCTGCAAGCTCCTGATGCGGTCGGGCGGTGGCCACGAGGTCGTCCTTGACGACGCCAAGGACCGGATCGTCGCGCGCGCGAAGGGCGGCGCGACGCTGTCGCTGGCGCGCGACGAAACGCGGGTCGAGGCGGCGAACGGCAGCTATGTCGAGATGACCTCCGGCGGCATGGTCCTGCACGCCGAGACCGACCTGCAGATCCGCGCGCCGGGCCGGGAGGTCCGAATCGGCGCCGCCAAGGTGGATTTCGAGAAGCTATGAAACTCCTGCTTACAGAAAGCGCGGTCGTCACCTGCGACCACGTCGTGGGGGTCGCGCCGATGAAGGCCTCGCGCGGCTTCGTAACGATCGAGGGCAGCCCGGTCCTGCGCCGCCCCGACCCAGCCGGGCGGCCGATTGCGGGCTGCCCGAATGTCGGGCCGACGCTGAAGCCCTGCACCTCGACCCTGCCGATGGCGACCGGCGCGAGCGACTTCGTCACGATCGCGGGGGCGCCCGTCTGTCTCGAGGACACGTCTGGCCTGACCGATGGCACGCCGCCCGGCATGGTCAAGTACAAGGTGCGCGACGCCGGTCAGGCGCTCGTCAGGGCGGGGGAGTAACCGGATGGCGCCCGTTTCGGCTCCAGACGCCGCGCTGCGTTTCGTCCATCCCGATCTCGACCGGGGCCCCGAGGCGGGCCTCGTCGTGGCGGGCGACGGGCGCCTGGCGCTCGCGACCGGCATGCTCGCCATCCGCCAGTCGATCCTCATGCTCCTGTCCACGACACCGGGCGAGCGCGTGCGCCGCCCCGACTACGGCTGCGACCTGCACCGGCTGGTTTTCGCGCCCAACGACGAGACGACGCACGGGCTCGCCATGCACTATGTCGAGCAGGCCGTCGCGACGTGGGAGCCGCGCGTCCAGGTGATCCATATCGACGCGCACCGCGACCCGCACGCGGAGCATGTCATGCAGACCGAGCTGCACTACCGTGTCCGCCGGACCGGCATCGAGGATAGCGCGTCGTTCGGCTTTGATCTGTCCGGAGGGGGGGGTTGACCATGGTACTGCCGATGCCGGAGGTGGACGACAGGACCTTTGACGAACTCGTCGACGAGGCGCTGCAGGTCGTGCGAGAGCATAGCGACGGCTGGACCGACCTCTCTACGAGCGATCCGGGCGTCGTCCTCGTCGAAGCCTTCGCGCATCTGACCGAGATGATGATCTACCGGATGAACCGGTTGCCCGAGAAGGCCTATGTCGCCTTCCTGGAGCTTCTGAACGTCCGCCCCTTCCCACCCTCGGCCGCGCAGGCGGTGCTGAAGTTGAACCTAGCCGCGCCGCGCGGCGCCGATCTGGAGCTGCCCGCCGGCCTGCGGGTCACGACGCCGCGCGGCGGCGATGGCGGTCGGCCTCCCGTCTTCGAGACACTGGTGCCGGCGACGCTGCCTGCGGGCGAGACCGAGGTCCTTGTGCCGGCGGCGCATTTCGTGTCGGTCGCGGGCGAGCTCGCGGGCCGCGGCGACGGCCAGCCGGGCCAGTCCGTTACCGTGCGCCACGGCCCGCTCATCGCTGACAACCTGCCCGGGCAAAACATGATCGTGGCCGTCGAGGCCGAGGCGTCCGAGCTTACCGCCGCCGACACGACCGTCGAACACGCGGGCAGGGCCTATTCAGTTTGGCAGGAGGTCAGCCGGTTCTCTGAGCAGACCCGTGGCCGGAACGTCTATACCGTCAACCGCTACACCGGAGAGATCGCCTTCGCGCCCGCGCTCAGGATCGGCGAGGGCGCGGGGCGGGTGAGCGACCGCCCGATTGTTCTCGGCAACGTGCCTGCGCGCGGCCAGGAAATCCGCGTCTGGTACCGTCACGAAGGCGAGGGCGGTGGCGGCATTCCCGCGGGAAAGCTGTCGGTTCTCGTCTCCCCGCTCGACGGCGTTTCGGTGACCAATCCTGAAGCCGCCACGGCGGGCCGACCGACCGAGGCACTCGAGAACGCGCTGGCGCGCGGCCCTATGGAGTTGCACTCCCTCGAACGCGCAATCACCGCGCGCGACTTCGAGACACTTGCCTGCCGCGCGGCGGCGGGCGTCAACCGGGCGCGCGCCATCGCGAACGCCTCGCTCTGGGCCCATGGCGCGCGCGGTGCCGTCAACGTCTCGCTGGTGCCCCAACCGCACGACACGACCGGGCTTGTGACGGTGCAGTCGCTGCGCGAGGCGCAGCAGGCGCAGGTCCTCGAACAGGTGCAGGGTGTCCTCGACGTGCGGCGCGCGCTCGGAACCGCCTGCCTGATCAACTGGGCGCGCTACAAGAGCGTCTTCGCCCGGGCGAACGTGACCGTCTATCCCGGCCAGGACAGCGCCGCCGCCGAGGCCCGCATCAGCGAACGGCTGCAGAACCTCGTCAACCCGCTCGATCGCGGCCCGGGCAAGCCGGGCTGGGGCTTCGGCCGGCCGCTTCTTGCCTGGGACGTCCTGCGCGCGATCGGCGACCTGCCCGGCGTCGCGGGTGTCGCCAATATCCGCCTCGTCGTCGACCATGCGCCCCATGCCGAGGTCAAGACGCTCGCCCGCGACCCCTACCAGGCCGACACCTGGTACACCGCGAGCGGGTCGGAATTCTACCGCTCCGGCAACAACGGCGACAGCTGGGAAGCGCTCTCGCGCTTCGACGGCCAGACGGTGATGCACGTCGCCGCCTACGCGCCCGAGGCGGGCGACGATCCCGCCCGGGCCGGGCTCGTCTCGGCGGTGACGAAAGAGGACGACCAGTGGCGGCTCCACGTCTCGCGCGACTGCGGCGAAAGCTTCGAGCTCGTCAGCCTGTTCGAGTTCGAGGTCTCCAGCGTCGCCTGGATCTTCCGCGACCGGGTGCCGTCGCTTTTCCTCGCCTCGCCCTCCGGTCTCTTCGAGGTCCTGCTGCAACCCGGCGCCGCGCCGCGCCAGGTCCTCGTCGACGCCGACGACCCCGAGATGGGAGCGACCTCGGTCGCCGTCTCGCGCGACCTCCAAGGCCGCACGATCGTGGCGGTCGCCGGCAGCGCCGAACAGGGCGTCTACCTGTCGGCCGAGGCGGGTGAGGCCGGCAGCTACCGCCATGTCGGCCTGAAGGGCGAACTGGTGCGCGTCCTGATGATCCAGGAGACCGCCACGCACCGCTATCTCTGGGCGGGCGTCTCGGCGGTCGGCAAGGACGAGGGCAACGGCTGCTACCGCGCCCAGCTCGAGGGAAAGGGCATCGACCAGGACGACTGGACCCATTTCGGCGAGGGCTGGTCGGCGGGCGGCTGCCGTGCACTCGCGCATGACGGGCACACGATTTATGCCGGCTCGCTCAGGCGGGGCGTCTTGTGCCTGAACCCCGACGAGGCCGAGATCGCCTGGCGCACGCCCGATGTCAGCTGCGGCCTGCCGCTGCGCGATGTCAGCCGCCTCAGCCCCGTCGACGCGATCGCCGCCACCGAGGGCTTCGTGCTCGCGGCCGGGCCGAGCGGCGTCTTCCGCTCGACCGATCTCGGCATCAGCTATCAGTGCTGTTCCGAGACCGAGTTCGAGAACGAGGTCAAGCTGCCCGCGAACTGGGTCCTGTGCTCGGGCCGCCACGAGATCAGGGTGTCGCAGGTCGATGAAACGCTCTGATATCGAGGATCTTCTGCCCGAGATTTACCGGCGCACGCTGACCGGGCGGTCGCCGCTCGACGCGCTGATCGCCGCGATGGAGGCGCTGCTCTCGCCCGTCGAACGGGCGGTCGAGCGGCTGCCCGACAACCTCTCGGTGGATCGCGCCGAGGACCGGTTCGTCTATCTGCTGGCGCGCTGCGTCGATCTCGAACGGTTCTTCGACCGCAACAAATATTCCGGCGCGCCAGCCGGCCGGGGCCCCCGCTTCGCGCCGGGCACGGCGCAGCTGCGGAAGCTCATCCGCGCCGCGCCCGAGCTGTCGCGCCTGCGCGGCACCTCCGAGGGGTTGCGGAAGTTCCTCGAACAGGCCACGGGCATCGAGGGGTTCAGTGTCGACGAACATGTCGCCGATGCTCGCGGACAGCCCGTCCCCTTCCACATCCGCGTCCTCGCCCCGGGGGCCGCGCTGGGCTTCGCGAGGCTCATCGAGCGCATCATCGCCGAGGAAAAACCGGCCTATGTGACGCACGAGCTTGTTTTCAGCGGCCTGATGGCGCCAACTGTGGAGGAACCGGACAAGGAGGCCAGGGCGCCACGCAAGCGCAGGGGCGACGAGAGCAAGAAGGCGGGATAGACAGTTGAGCAGCATCGTAAGCTTTTCCGACACTCTGACACCCATGACCTGCGAGGCGGGGACGCGGGTCACGTCCTCCTACACCGCCCGGTGCGTCGCCGACGAGGGCCTCGAGGTCGGCGTCCGCGTCGTTACCGAGGGCGATCTGCCGGAGGCGTGGCTCTCGGTTGATATCGGCAACAGCAAACGCCTTCGCCCCGGCGAGGACCTCGCCGTCGACGTGCATCTCGACGCGCCGAAAAGCGCGCCGCCGGGCAGCTTCGCGTTCAGCCTTCTGGTCTTCGACCTCAAGGAACCGGGCGAACGCTTCGACGAAAGCGGGGCCATTCCGGTCACGGTCACGCCCCCGCCCGAAGCGCCGGTCGTCCAGCCGCCCAAGCCGCGCAGGAGCTGGCTGGTGACGCTGATCGGCGGGGCGGTCACATTCGTCCTCGCCTTCGTCGTTGGCGCCGTGCTGGGGACGGTCCTCGACGAAATACTCGGGCGCGACAACGTGAAAGCCGGCGGTCAGGCAGCGGTGCTCTGGATCGGATCGAGCCTGTTCTGCGCCATCATGGTCGGGATCGCCATCCGCCGCCATTTCACGAAGCTGCACTGCTTTCTCAGCTTCTGGGCCCCGCTCCTTCTCGCGGCGGTCTTCTTCATCAAGCTGCCGGTCGCGGATTACTTCACCGGCATCATGACGGCGGTCCTCGCGTTCCTCTTCTGGCAGAAACTCCGTGAAACGGCGAACTGATCCGATGACGCCCGGCGCGATCCTCCCATGGGCCACAAGGTAGAGATCACGCCGCTCGTACGCGCGCTTTCCTGCGACGGGTCGGGGAAGGCGCGGCTCTTGTTCACCATCACCAACACCCTGACCGAGCCCGTCGAGGTGCGGCTCTCGGTAACCGGCGAAGGCGACGTCGCGCC
The DNA here is from genome assembly GCF_900302475.1 of Defluviimonas aquaemixtae. Taxonomy (NCBI): domain Bacteria; kingdom Pseudomonadati; phylum Pseudomonadota; class Alphaproteobacteria; order Rhodobacterales; family Paracoccaceae; genus Albidovulum; species Albidovulum aquaemixtae. Next base: position 289,690 of record NZ_OMOQ01000003.1, on the reverse strand, counting down.
CGGCTGGTTCACGGTAGAGGACGGCCCCCTGCGCCAGCTCGGCCCCCGCGCCACGGCGCGCATCGTCGTCGCGGCCGAGGTGCCCGCCGGCATCTCCGCCGGGGCCCGCAAGCTCCGGCTGATCACCCATGCCGCCGGCGACGAGCACCCGGCCGCCAGCCCCTCGGTGACGCTCGATGTCGTGCCCCGCGCGCCTGCGCCCACCGAGGCGGGCGGCGGTGCCGGGGCCGATCCCGGCAAGCGGCCGGGCCGCGGCTTCCGCTTCCCGTGGCAGGCCATTGCCTGGCCCTTCCGGGCGCTCTTCGGCTTCGGCGCGCGCTGGCTTCTCGGGACGCAGCCCGGCGGACCGTCCGGCGCCGTCATCGTCAACAGGCGCATCGTCTGGAAGGCGCTGATCGTCCTCGTCGCCGTCTATGCGCTCAGCACCCTCTCCGGCGCCGCCCTCGGTGGCATCGGGACCAATCCCGAATGCGACCCGGTTCCAAAGGACGAAGCGGGCCAGAAGGCTTGCCTCAGCTCCTATGCGCTCTACAGGATGCTGTTCAGCGAGGGGAAGGAGCGCGACGGCTACAAAGGCCCGACCTGTCTCTGCGTCCTGCCCGAGGGCCTCGAAGGGTTGCTGCGCGATGGCTGAGACGCGCAAGGTTCCCTTCGTCGCGGCGGTCGCACTGATCGTCCTGGCCGTCGTGCTCGAACTCGCCGGGGCCTGCGTCGGCAACGGGATCGGGGCGCTCGCCGTCTTCGACCTCCTCGTCGTGATGACCGTCCTCCTGATCGCCGCGCCGATGGTCGTCACGAACGCCGTCGCGGGCCGGACGCAGGGGATGGTGACCTTCGTCCTTGCCTGCGTCATCCTCGTCCTGGCGGCGATTGCGCTCCTCGCGGCCATCGCGCTTCTCTTTGTGATGATCTCGTCGCTCTTCTTCCCGCCGGCCTACTTCTTCGCGTTCGGCTTGTTCCCGGTCAAATCGGCGGCGGGTTTTCTCGGGACGATCATGCTCTGCAAGATCGGCTTCGCGCTGGCGCTGATCGCGGCGCATCAGCGGTTCCTCGAAAATCTCGGGCTGGTCGTCATCGTAGCGATGTCGCTCGCGTTCACCGCCATGGTCAGCGTCCTGTACGGCTTCCCCGCGATCTTCGTCAGCATCACCGACATTGTCGGCGCGATCGTCATCCTCGCCGTGACCTGCTTCAGGGCCTTCGGTTTTGCAGTGTTTTCCCTTCCCGCGATCAAGAAGGCGACCGGACTATGAGATTTCTCCCCAACCCCGCGCGACTTGCGCCGGCGGCCCTTTTCGTCCCCGGCCCGGCATGTGCGCAGGTCTTCAACATCCATGACGAGAACTACACGCTCGGCCACCTGCTGAACGATCTTCTGTGGACCGTCGCGCTGCTGGTCGCGGCGGTGGCGGCCATCTACTACGCCAACCGCACGCTCCACCGGCTGTTTGGAACGCATCGTGACCGGCTGGTCACGCGCTACGCGATGATGAGCGCCGTCGTCCTCGCCGTGCTGTTCCTCCTGATCATCCTCCTGCCCTTCACGCCCGAGAACCGCTCCTCGGTCCTCACTCTCTTCGGCATATCGCTCAGCGCGCTCATCGCCCTGTCCTCGACCAGCATCACCGGAAACGCGCTCGCGGGGATGCTCCTGCGGCCGATCTGGAACCTGAAGGAAGGCCAGTACCTGACGATCGACGGCGTCTTCGGGCGGATCGAGCGGATCGAGCTTCTGCGCGTCGAGATGAGGACGGAACTCGGCGAACGCATCTCCTTCCCCTCCACGCATGTCCTGATGCACCATGTGAAGCAGATGCCGGCCGAGACCGCGGTCATCTCGACCTCGGTGTCGCTCGGCTTCGACGTCGATCCTTCCGTCGTGAAGCCCCTGCTGGAACAGGCCGCCACCGCCGCCGGCGTGACCGGCGCCTCGGTCTGGGTCCAAGAGATCGAGGACTACTCCGTCGTTTATCAGATACACGGACGCCCCGCGACGCCGGACCGGCTGAACGAGAGCCGGTCCCGGCTGAACTGGGCAGTGCTGGAAAAGCTGCACGGAGCCGGGATCGAGATCGCTTCGCCCGACCTTGTCTCGGCCCGCATGTTCGGCAAATCCCACGTTTTCATGCCGACAGTGAAGAACTGAAGCCGGCGCGCTGGCGCAGGGCCTCTCTCACTGACGATGCAGTGCGAGTTTCCAGCGTTCAGGACCTCGCACGAATTTTGCAGTCTCTACTCAAATAGGGGACACTGCTGCCCGACCTTCTTCAAAAACACCCTCCTTCTTCACGGGAGACTATCAGCGGCGCCTCGCAGACTTGTCCAGCGCCGCACTTGGGCTCAGTTTCGTCGCTCGAGGTACGATTGCCCATGATAGGGTTTCTTAGACGAAGCCATGTTGAGGCGCGGCTTGGTTAGGCTTTCTGTCGCGACCAAACTGCCGAGTGTGCCGGCGGCGAGCACCGGCCGCGAACGGTCTCTATCGCGGCATTGCGGAAACCAGTATCGCTAAGCTCCAGCGGCAGACATTGAAGCTGCAGCGGCGAAGGTTGGGTTTGTTCCGCGCAACGCACGTATTGGCGGTTACAATTGCTGCGAACTTGACGGATGGCCGCTTCGGTGGAGCGGTACTGCAGCGTCAAATGGGGCACGCGGATGGCCGCAATGGGCCGTCCGCGTCGGGGCGGCCCAACAGTTCAGATTTTTACGGCTTCGGCTATCGCTAACGCGTCCTCAAGTTCTACGCCAGGTATCGCACCGTGCTGTCCATCTTGGTGTGGCCCAGCAGGAGCTGGACCGCGCGCAGGTTGCCCGTCTTACGATAGATCTGGGCGACCTTGGTGCGGCGCATCGAATGCGTGCCATATGCGCTCGGCTCAAGCCCAATTGATGAGACCCTATCTCGCACGCGCCGTTCATGCTGGCGAGTGGGAATGCGTAACCGTTCATGGAAGCGGCCGGGCCAAAGATACTCGGAGCCGACCATCATAGGATCGTGCAGCCACGCTGCGAGCGACTTGCGCGTCCCTTCGGTGATTTCGAAGCGGACGGGTTTTCGCGTCTTGCTCTGGATTATCGATGCTCGCTCCTTGATCTGGCCGGCAGCATAGACATCGGCGACAATGAGCTTCACGAGGTCGCAGCCGCGAAGCTTGCTGTCGATCGCGAGATTGAACAGTGCAGCGTCTCGGATGTTTTCCGAGATCTCGAGCCGGACTCGGATCGCCCAGACATGCTTTGGCAGCAGCGGGCGCTTCCGACCCACGATGCGGCCCTTGTTCCAGGCTGGCCGGCAGGCGCGAATAGCGGGCAAATGTGCAATCTTCATGACGGTTCCTCCGCTCCGCCGCATGCCACCTCATCGCCGACCCGATGCCGGTATCAGGCCCTACCATGCCGCGCTGCCGCAGGTCCGGCGGGAGCCCAACTTACCCCTGTTGGCGACCTCGTGTTATGTATGAGCGAGGACACGATCATCCGTGGAAGGGACGGTTTTTTTGCACGCGCACGAGTTGCGATCTTTCGTTACTGGTTTACTTTCTGAGATTGGTGAAAGCCTGAGCCAAATCGACTCCTGCGTTCAGGGGGCGACCTGTTCCGTCTGGAAGGTTCATTCGGATCGCCAAACCTATGCACTACGCATCATTGAGGACGGCGATCGGGTCCTGGCTAGCGAATTGGATGCTCTTATCAGGGCAGAAATTTTTCGAATGGGCGGGCGGGTTGTCGAGACACTATCGAGCTCGCATGAAATGAACTTGCTGCTTGATGGGAGGCGCTGGAGCCTCGATGTCTTTGTCCACGGATCACACCCAAGACGGGGTTCATTGTCCGTAGGTGTATGCCGAGACATTGGCGAGACACTTGCTGCTCTACATCGCTTGCCAACAAAACTATTCGGCAAGCCAATCATGTTGAGAGAGGCGACATTGATCGGCCAGAAAACAACCCCCGTAGAGGGGGTTATGCAACGCTTCGAGAATCCTCTGCCCGAAACTTGGGAACACGGGTTCATTCATCCTGTTTTTTCCGCGGCACCCGACATTGCACCTGAAATCATTGCTCATCTGCGACAGGTTTCCACCGTCGTAAAGGAAGGGAATAGCGTGCTTTGCCATTCCGACATTCATGAAAGGCAGTTGATTTGCGATAGTGACGGGCTGACCGCATTGATAGACTTTGGGGACGCGACCATTCTGGATATGAATTGGGACTTGGGATCGATCTATTACTTTCATGGTGAGCAGAACGCGGCTCGCGTTTTTGAACCTTACCGGAGCATTCCGGGGGGGTGTTTCCACGACCATGGACACAGTTGCATCATTTTCGATCGCGGTTGCAATGCACCACGGATCAAGGTCACGGATACCTGCGAAGAGACATCGCTTAGATCGCGCGGTCAGTCACATCCGGCAAGTCCTTTCGCAGTGATTGGCGACTGATCGTTACTGCCACGCGCAACCTGCAAACGGCGGCTTCGTCCTGTTTGCTTGGGCCAGGCAATTGAAAAAAAAGCAATGCCATATCGGTGGCGCAACAGTTTCTGGCGTTTCAATTCGTACGTGCCTCGGGTGTTGGGCTGAACTGAGTATTTGCCCGTTTACGCACTGTATTCCGTAACTCGTCCGCCAAACTCTCGTCTTCGACCGCGCGCGCCAGAACCATGCCTCCAACGCATAATGCCACCATGCAAATGGCCCGCTCGCGTGTCGGGACTTTGTCATGCGGCATTCCGGCTTCGAAGACGCCCACCATCATTTCTAGGACTTGTTGAAACGCGGATTTCAGCTTGCTCCCGCCCCGTGCCACGTCGCTGGGCAGACCAACCATCGGGCAGGAACCGTCGCGGTCGTCGAGATGCTCGCGCGAAAGATAGGCGTCGACAATCAGCCGCGCCAAACGCTCGCCTTCTGCGGTGCCGTCAAAGCCAAGCGTCTGCCAGTGTTCTGGCGGATCATTGCGCCCGAACTGCATGATCGCTTCGGCGTAAAGCTCTTCCTTTGACCGGAAGTGATTATAGAATCCACCGTGGGTCAGGCCCGACTCCTTCATTACCTCGCCGACCGTCACTGCCACGAAGCCTTTCCGATTGAACAAGTGCCGCGCGCTGCGAAGGATACGTTCTCGGGTCTCATTCTTGTGCTCTGAAGAATACGGCATGGGCGTCCTTTCCGTTTGATTCCCCAAAACTAGCAGGGCTGAGTATATGTTCTTGATCATATTTTCATGCCCCTTAGCGTGCCCCCTATTCGAGAAACGACCGAGGGCATCGCCATGGACCGATTCGACAAAACGACGTTCTCCCGACGACAAGTCACAGCGTCCGGCCTCGCCTGGCTGCCGATCGTAGCACTGAGCGGCACCGCACAGTCTCAAGCAAACTCTTCCCAACACAGGAACATTCCGATGACCAAAATTGACGACATTTTTCTGCTGACTATTCGTGGCGCTTTGAAGCCTCCGACGTGGGAGGACAGTCGCACGACACATAATATGACCGCCGGCAACCCCGATGGCGTCGCTGCAGCACGCGCATTGGGCGACCTTAGCCACAACGTCTATGTGCCGATCGGCGACACCGATGGCGACGCAACCGAACTCTTGATCATGGACTTGTGGAACTCGCGCGAAGGCTTTGACAAGTTCTTTTCCGGTGCAGAGGTGCAGGCTGGCGGCGGGATGATCTTTGATGGTCAGCCGCAGCGGGATCTTTGGGGCAAGGCGGCGGACTTCGCCGCATATAATCTGCCTGTTCCTGCCGGACGCGAGCCTTGCTGCGTCGGTCTGCTGCGCGGCATGGCCAAGTCGCGCGAAGCGGCGCTGGCAGGCTTCAACCAGATGGCCAACGACACGATTAATGCCGCGCGTCTGGAGGGGATGATATCGCACGAAATCTACATGGCATTGCCTCAACTCGGCCAGCCGCCGTCGATGGAGATACTCGGCGTAGACGTCTGGATGGACGCCGAGGGAATGGCACGATTCCATTCCAACCCAGACCATATGGCGCCTCTGAGCGATGTCTTTACAGAGGCGCCGGCGACATCCGCATGGACACGTCCCTCGGGTGAATGGATCGTCTGGTAATTGAGAGACTCAGCTAAATGGACCGGGCGTTTCTGCCGTCCGGCTCAACAACCCAGCTCATGACAACTTGCTCGGTAGAGCCGTGAACAGGCTCATTTTAGCGATTGGAATGCTTTTTCGCGCTGCCGTTATGAAATCTGTGAAATCCTGCGCAGTTCACGAACGGCAGCAATGCGAAAGCTGCGTCGCAGCGAAAGGTGAACCGGTCAATGTCTCCGAGTGACGGCAAGATGGAGCCAAGTCGACGGCGACCGCTACACCGCCGCTTGGCGGCTACGAGCCCACCCTAACCCCTCACCGGCTTGCCGCTAAGCGCGCCGTCGATGATGCCGATGATCTTCTCGGCGTGCGCGATGTCGTCGGAGAGGATCCGGCGCATGTTGGGCTTGGTCTCCGCCTTGAGCATCTTCGTCAACTCGTTGACCTCTTCTCTGAAGTCGGCTCTCCGCGCAACGAACCGGTCCCCTTTGGCCTTTTCTTCCTTCGTCGAGGGCCCGACGATCCGTGCGGTGCCCATTGCCATGTCGATGAGGCCATGGTCGGGATGCGGCAGCGGCTCGGGCAGGTCGGTGATGCCGAGCCGGGTCCGGCGCTCGAGTTCGACCTCCCATTCGACCTTGTAGCTGATGGCCGTCTCAAGCCAATCGTCGTGCACGGCGCGGTTGGCGTTCTCGGTCGACAAGAGGAGTTCCGCGAAGAGCCGCTGGGCCCGGTGCTGGCCCTTCGCGGCATTGACGGCAAGCGACCGGATGACGGCCCGCGCCATCGGGACGGTAACGTTGCGGTCGCCATCCCGGACCGTGATCGTCCGATACGCCTCGTCGAGGATGATCGCCTTCATCCGTTCCTCGTGCAGCGCCGGCCTCCGGTTCTTCGCGCCCTTCGGCCTGCCCCGGGGATTGCCGGGCTGGCCCGGCTTGAAGCGCGCCCCCTCAGGCGGCTTGCCGTAGCCCACATCGTAGCCCGGACGCATGGTGAGCGCCCGGGATGGCCTGCCCTTCCCCTGCCCGCTCAGTCCGCCGCCTCCAACCGGTCGAGTGGTTGCGGCCAGCCGCAGACTAGGCGCTCGGCCTCATCCTTCGCATAAGCCTCCCAGCGCGTGAGGATCCGGTCGCAGTAGATCGGGTCGAGCTCGGTGAGGTATCCTCGCCGCCCGGTCTTCTCGGCCGCGATCAGGGTCGAGCCGGAGCCTCCGAAGAGATCGAGCACGATCTCGCCGCGCCCCGAGACGTCGCGGATCGCGTCGGCGATTATCTGCACCGGCTTCACGGTCGGGTGCAGCGCCAGTTCCTCCATCCGGCCCGCCGGCATCGTGTTCACGCCCCGGTATTGCCAGACATTAGTGCGGTAGCGGCCATGCTGACCAAGTTCGAAGGTGTTGACGTGGGGGCCTCGCCCTTCTTGAATGCAAAGATCAGCTCGTGGCGTGAGCGATAGAAGGTGCCCATGCCCCCATTGTCCTTGGCCCTGACGAACAGGTTCTTCAACTCGCCGTAGACCGCCTGCCCCGCGTCCAGCATCTCGCCCATGTGGCGCCAGTCCATGCAGAGGAAGTGGATCGAGCCGTCCATACTGTGCTCGGCCATGTTGCGTAACGCGCGCGTGAGAAATCCGGTGAACTCGCCAACCGTCATTTCACCCGAGGCCATGGCGAACTCGCGGTGCCTGATCTTCCCCGACCCGCCGACATGGCCGTCGATCTTCACGTTGTAGGGCGGGTCCGAGAAGACCATTCGCGCCTGCTCCTCCGTCATCAGCGTCGCCACCACACCCGGATCGAGCGCATCGCCGCAGACCAGCCGATGCCGCCCGAGCTGCCAGACATCGCCCGGATGAACCCGACGCGGGGCTGCGGCCGGCAGGACATCATCCTCCGGATCGCCCGGCTCCTCGATAGAGAGCCCGGTGATCACCGTGTCGATCTCGCCGAGCTCGAAGCCCGTCATCCCGATGCCGAAGCCGAGATCTTCGATGCCCATCAGCGCCTGCAACTCCTCGGCCAGCAACTCCTCGTCCCAGCCGGGATTCAGCGAGCTTGTTGTCGGCGAGCACATAGGCCCGCTTCTGACCCGGTGTCATGTGCTCGAGCCGGACGCAAGGAACATGGCTCATGCCGATGAGCTTCGCCGCCGCGACCCGGCCGTGACCGGCGAGGATCGTGTTCGTCGCGTCGGTCAGCACCGGGTTGGTGAGGCCGAACGTCCGGATGCTCTCGCCGATCTGGCGGAGCTGCTTCTTCGAATGGGTCCGGGCGTTCTTCGACCAAGGTGTCAGATCGCCCACCGCGATCTCTTTGATGGTGTAAGACATTGCTGTCTTCCTTTTTTCGATGTCCAGACCGTGTTCCGACCGGACAAATCTCTGGATGCCCGTGAAGGGCGCTCACTGTGGAATTCGTGCCGCAACCTTGTGACAGGGGGCGGACCGGGTGGGATCCCATCGGGATGGTCAGTCCTCGTCGGAGTGACCTTGTCCGCCCGGGTCGTCCCGAGGTGATTACCGGTTCCGGGGGCGGCTTACTCTGCGGCGCCTTGCGCGGGGGAGTTCACCAGATCGTCTGCATCAGCTTAGAATTGATCCGTTAAGAACGGAACAAGAGCTCACGCCACCAGTCATCATATCTAGTATCCATCCCGGGGATGACCGCGACCGGTGGTAGGTGCACGGCCACGTGGTTCCCTGTTTTGCCTGTTCTGTTCCCTGTTCTTCCCTGAAAATTTCCCTGATCTGGCAATTTCAGTTCCCTGTTATGGCGCGCAGGGAAAGGCCTCGCAACGCATTGCAACAGCGTGACTAATCAGCGCGGAAATCGTCGCGCAGGTCCGAAAAACGCGCCCATTTCCCTGTAATTTCCCTGCAAACAGGCTTTTTGGGCTGTGACCGGATAGCCCGGGACTGCCAGCACAGCCAGCTTTTCCAGCAGTTCATGCGAAACCACTGGCTGAACCTCGCCCGGAACGCGTCAAGTTCCACCGCATTCAGGAAGTGTGGCGCAGCGTGCACTGACTGGCGTCGCGCGCTATGCCCGCATCCGCCGCGGGTCACGCTGAACCGGCAATGTCGAAGCGTCAGCCGTCAATGCCGCAATCGAGTTCGGCCATTGCCGTCTATACCGATGTTTGCACCAATCCAACGAGAAATAGTGCGCACGCGCCCAGACGCGCAGTTGCAGGATCTGCGAGCTCCGGGAGTTGAAGAGCTTTTGCAATCCGGCGTGTCAATCAAGGGAAGCGCAAGCACGACTCTAGAAATCGCGTTAATTCGCGGCCGTATGCTTGGGGGCCGAAGATTCGCATCACGCGGCAGCTGTGGCCTGCAAACGAGTTGCGCGCCGCGGACGCGTGCGATTGTTGTCCCGAAGCAGCGCCTCGGCCTCGTAGCGCTTCAGGCACCGGCGCGCGGTGGCACCGTGAAGGCTGATGTCGCCGCGCAGATGCGGAAAGACGTCGAACATCTCCTCGCGTGCCTGATCGCTGAGCGCCGCGAGGCCCGCATCCGCTACGTGGAAGCTCTCGGTGGCCGCACCCTCGGCGTAAATAATCTCGTGCTGATCGAACATTATATGGATGTACGTGACGAGCGGACACGGCCTCCTGCTGACATACACGCCGTCTACCATGTGGGCCGCAGACACAAGCACTTCGGGGTCGTCAAACATCAATTCGGCACGAAGGTCCTGAATGAGGATTCGGTGCTGCGGCGACACCAGAAGCGGTCGTTTCGCATCGCTAAGTACGTTGGTGTCGATCGCGATCGGAGCGAACTTGCCCGTGCCAGGCACGAGGGAGCTTCCGATCCACCGGATTGGCTGCAAACCATTGTCGCGGGTCACGACCATATCGCCCTGACGCAGGAACTGAATCGGGAGCTCTCCACGCTCGGTCAGGATCCGCGTGCCGGGAGTGAAGCAGATAATGTTCTCGATATTGGAGAAACTGACCAGCGTGCCGTCGTACATTTGGACGGTGCCGCTAAGACCGCCAGCCGCATCGTTGGAGTTCGTGATCGTCAACGTAGACAGGTCAACGAGCCCATTGAAGTCGAGCGTATCGCCGTTGGTTTCGCCACCTTCGCCGCCGACAATGGTAATGCCGGCCATCCCGGCTTCGCCAAGTTCCGCCAAGGTGAAGACGTCGTCGCCGTCACCCCCCGTCGCCACATCGCCCTGGGCGACGGTCAGGTTGTCGTTACCGGCGCCGCCGGAAAGCATGTCGGCCCCGACCCCGCCGATCAGCGTGTCATCGCCGCCTTCACCGTCGATGAAATCGTCGCCAGCGCCTCCGTCGATCACGTCGTCGCCGTCGGTCGGCACGATCGTGTCGAAATGGATGTCCGAGACCCATATGGCATGGGTGCCGGTATAGGAACCGGTCAGCGTGTCCTCGGCATTGCTGTAGATAATCTCGATCGAGGCCACCGGTCCCGCGATCTCGATCAGGGCCGAGCCGGCCAGCTGGTTCGGGGAATCGAGCGTGTTGCCGGCCGTGATCGTGTTGCCCGACAGGCTGTCATTGCTGCCTGGCGTGATAGTGACGGTGACCGGATTACCGTTCGCGTCGTAGGCGTTCACGGTCACGACATCGAGATGGTTGCCATCGAACGCGTCGATATCACTGATCCGGAAGACGACGTTCTGGACCTCGTCGCTCATGTTGCTGCCGGGGGCGGCTGCGAAGTTGATCGTCGTCGTGGACGTGGCCCCCAGCCCGTTGCCGTAAAGATAGGTGCTGGACGAGGAGCTCATTGGCTCGCCGCTGCCGACATAGATCGAGTCGGTGCTCTCGACCTGATAGAGCGGGTTGTTGTCTCCGTCGCTGGCGAATGAGACCGAAACGTTCATCTCGCCCGTGTTCTGGGTGAACCCGGCCGCGAGGCTGGATTCGTCGGCGCCGCTTCCCGCCCAGTTCAGATTTTCCGAAGTGGACGTGGCGCCATTGCTGTCGCCATAGATGACGTCGTTCCCGGCGCCGCCGGTGATCGAGTCGTTTCCCGACCCGCCTGTCACGGTGTCGTCGCCCGCGCCCGAAACCACGGTGTCGTCCCCGGTACCCGCATCAACGATATCTGCGTTGCCCGAAGGCCCGGCGCCCGCGCCACTGTCGATCATGTCGCCGTGCGGGTCGCCAGCGTAGGAGGAATCGATGACGTCATCGCCGCTTGTTCCGGAAATGACGTGGGGGAGAGACACGAAATCCGCATAGGTGAAGGCGATATCGCCCGCATCGGCGTTCGAGTTGGTGTCGTAGGCGACAACCTCGTAGACGCGGTTCACGATCAGCGGCTGTTCGGACAGCGTGTAGAAACCCGCCGCCGCGCCGTTTTCCACCTGGAACTGAGCGACCTGGAAGGTCGCGCCGGTGACCGTGTCCCTTACCGTCCAGACGAGTTCCGCGTCGGCTGTAGACCCAGTAGACGTGTTCCCGCCGATTGTCGCGGTCGCGGTCGCGGTTTCGCCACCGGCACTGTCGTCGTCAAGCGTCTGCCCCCCGATGCCGGTTTCGTTATCGGTGATCGTGGCACTTCCGTCAGCCGTCGCAGGTCCCGTCCACGTGAACATGCTTCCGACAGAAGTCGTGAAGATGTTCGCCGGATTGGCATTGTAAAATTCAACCTGGTGGTTAGGCATTGCCGTTCACGCTCGCTCAAATCTGCGTCGGCAACAGGCCCGGCTCCTGGTTTCGGCAGCAAGTCACCTGCTTGAACGCATATGTTCAGCAGCCGACCTATTCTGGCAGTCGGGCAAGAGTTTGGACTAAATGAGATAATTTTCGATTGGCTTGCCTCATTGTGGCGCGATTCTTGTAGCTTGGCGCGCATTCGAAGAGGTGCAAGCAATCGCCGGTACGACTGAAACATGATGGGTTTGGCTGGATTCGGATCATTCTCAAGGCGCGCAATTCATCCTTTCGAACCTGGCAATCTCCTATGGCGTAGGGTCAGGACCCATTGATTTTGGGCTTTCAGCATGTAGCAGGCTCCGCTTGGATACCTCATGATGATTGATCCTTGCCGGCTGACGGACGCGCAGATGACCTGTCTTCAGCGCTTCTTCCCTAAAAGCCATGGCAAGCTGCGTGTTGATGACCGGCACGTGCTAAGTGGTTTCATCTTCATCAATCGCAGCTGAATAGGGTGGCGGGAGGCCCCGAAGGAGCATGGCCCACCGACGTCTCTCTACGTCCGCTGGAAGCGATGGGGGGGCATAAACACCACGCTGCACGCGGTCACCGAAACCATCGAGCGCCCCATCAGGTTCTACATGACTTAACGTCAACTCTGCGATTACACCGGAGCGGCAGCTTTTCTGAACCGCTGGCCATCGCTTCAATGACTGCTGGTTGACCGGGCTTATTGCGCGACCTGGCTCCGTGAAGTCCTGAAAAAACGGATTAATCCCTGTATCTTCGGGCGGACGTCTCGTGGAAAGCCTGTCAAATACGACAAGCGCCGCTACGAACGCCATTTCAGACAATAGATCATGCTCTTCCAACACCACTTGACCAGGACGGCCCCATTGCCGAAGTCATGACCATAGGTCTTTTTCGAGGCGGCCGTTTGGCGCCTTCCAAACGGGCCATCTTCGATCGGTCGGCTAGGCATCGAAACGAAACGCCGGGATGCTGTCGAGAGCTGACCGCAATGCATCTCCCCAGCCCTTCGAAACGCTCTGAAAATAGGGATCCTCCAATTCGATCCTGCCAGTGCGGCCAATTTCAAATCGATCGGTTTCGTAGATATGAAAATCGAAGGGCGCGCCAACCGTCAGATTCGCCTTCAGCGTGGAATCGAAACTGACGAGCAGAAGCTTCATCGCGTCTTCGAAGCTCATGCCCGGGTCGTAGGCGCGTACGAGGATGGGGCGACCGTACTTCATCTCTCCGATCTGGAAGAAGGGTGTATCCGGCCCCGCCTCGATGAAGTTGCCCTCGGGATAGATCATGAACAACCGGGAAGGTCCCGGTTTGATCTGACCTCCAAGAATGAGGGTCGCGGCGAACGGGCCCTCGGACTGCGGACCCTGGTTTCCGCGCTCGTCAATCACCTCGTGCAAAGTGTTCGCGACCACGCGCGCGGCCTGAAACATGGATTCGGCCTTTAGCAGGGTAGGCTCGCGCCGGTCCTGCGCCTTCGAGCGCTCGTCGAGAAGGCTGACGACCGCCTGCGTGGTCGCGAGGTTCCCCGATGTGAGGAGCGTCAGGGCGCTGCTGCCCGGCAGGCTCCACGTGTGAAGCTTGCAGAAGGTGGAGATGTTGTCGATCCCTGCGTTCGACCGCGTGTCGGACATGAACACGATCCCACGATTGAGTAGCATTCCGACGCAGTAGGTCATGAAAGTCCAGTCATTGCTGGGCGACTTGGATCTCGACGGAGAGCGTTTCCGAATTTCCCCCGACATGCATGCCCGTTACCGGGGCAGCATCCTTGTAGTCCAGCCCGGTCGCAACCCGAACGTAGCGTGCATCCGGGGAAATTCCGTTCGATATGTCGAAGCCAACCCAGCCCAAACCGTCGACATGGGCTTCGGCCCAGGCATGCATGGCTTCCTGATCAACGCGGTCGTTCAGCATCAGATATCCAGATACGTAGCGCGCCGAAAACCCCATCATTCGGGCGCAGCTAAGGAAGACCTGCGTGTGATCCTGGCAAACGCCGCGTCCGTGCGAAATGGCATCCTCGGCAGTCCAGTCTGCCAGCGATACGCCCGGCTGATATTCGATCGCCTCACGCACGACCCGGCTCAGCCCATGTAGGCGCTCAAGATTCGGGCCGTCTTCCACTTCCTGAACGAGAGAGCGGCTGCCGCGCCCGAATTTCGTCGCCGGACTTTCGCGCAGGTACAGCCACAGCGGCGACGGCCCGAAACTGGGGCCGACAACGCCGTCGGTCTGATCGACGGCGACTTCTCCGAAGCTTGTGATTACGATTTCATTCGCCGATCCATCGAAGCTCACCAGATCTACGGTGTTGTGATGGTGGTCTTCGAATGACAGCTCCTTTCGGCCGCCGACCACTTCTGTGCTCCAAGAAACGACGGTCTGACCACGGCCGGACTTCGGCGTCTTTCGCAACTGTTGCAACCCGTAGTTAGGCGGGCTCTCGAACCGATAACTGGTGATGTGCCTGATGAGGAGTGTCATGATCTAGTTGTAAAACCTGAAGTCGCGTTCGATCTGCTTGCCCAGAGCGGACAGCCTGAAAAGAGTGGTCTGAAGATATTCATGGAGCCCAGTGTGAAAGATCTCCTCAATGCTTGTCGAGGCGCAAGCATCCGACAGCCCTCGCGCCAGCTCAAGTGATGGGGGCTGAATGCCGTAGTCGATGGATAGATACTCAAGATTGTCACGTATCTTGCCCGTGCTGAACGCAATGCTGCGCGGCATCCGGCCGTCGAGGATCAGGTAGCAGGCGACGTCGCGAGCCTGTGGCATGCTGCCGTAGGTCATCCGAAAGCCGCCCCTCCCGGAAACCGATCGCAGAATGGTTTCCCACTGGACGTTATCGATGGAAGATCCAACCGCCGAAAGGGAGGGCAGAAGCACATAGTATTTGACGTCCAGGATCCGGGCAGTGTTGTCCGCACGTTCCAGAAACGTGCCGATCCGCGAGAAATCGTAGATGTCGTTTCGCAGCATCGTACCATGCGTCATCCCACGTACCAGCGCCGTGCTGTGCCGCAGCGCCTTCAGAAGATCGGGCAGGTCGCGCTCCGGCACCTTGCGTGAGAGGCGCCTCGACGTGGTCATGTAGGCGGCGTTCATCGCCTCCCACAGTTCCGATGTCAAAGCGGTGCGCACGCTTCGGGCGTTCTGCCGAGCCGCCGTGATCGCTGACATGACCGAAGACGTGTTTTCCTTCGACCGAAGCATCCAGTCGATGGCCGAATCCTTCGTCACTTCGTCGTGCGTCAAATCGTATCCGTCGCAGACAGCCGCCGTCTGCATGACCGAACGCCATTCTTCGTCTGACGTCCGAAGTCGCGTGAGGGCAATCCTCTGACCGGTTTCGATAAGCCGTGACGTGTTTTCCGCCCGCTCAAGGTAGCGGTACATCCAAAATAGCCCGTTTGCGGTTCGACCTAACACGCCGGTCAATCCTCCAGAACCCAAGTGTCCTTCGTTCCACCGCCTTGCGACGAGTTCACCACGAGAGAGCCTTTCTTCAATGCCACGCGCGTCAAACCTCCTGGCGTGATGTCCACTCTGTCCGGGCGGACGAGGATGAACGGTCTCAGGTCGACGTGCCGAGGTGCAAGGCCGGCGCGCGTGAAGGTCGGAACCGTGGACAGGCTCAGTGTAGGTTGCGCGATATAGTTGCCCGGCCGCGCCTCCAGCTTATTCCTGAACTCGCGAAGCTCCTTCTTCGTCGCGGTCGGCCCGATGATCATGCCATAACCGCCCGATCCGTGAACTTCCTTGACCACCAGTTCCTGGAGGTTGTCGAGCACGTAGGCAAGGCCCTCGCTTTCCGAACAGCGCCAAGTCGGAACATTCTGCAGAATCGGCGCTTCGCCCGTATAAAACTCGATGATGTCATGCATGTAGCTGTAGATCGCCTTGTCGTCGGCGATGCCGGTTCCCGGCGCATTGGCTATTGTGATGCCACCCGCACGATAAACATCGAGAAGTCCTGGAACACCCAGTTGACTATCGGGACGCAGGTTGAGCGGGTCGAGGAAATCATCGTCCACACGCCGATAAAGAACATCGATCGGCTTGTAGCCTGCCGTCGTACGCATCGCGATTCTGCCATCGACGACCCTGAGATCATGGCCCTCGACTAGCTCCACTCCCATCTCGTTCGCGAGAAACGCGTGCTCGAAATAGGCAGAGTTGTAGATGCCAGGCGTCAGAACAGCGATTGTTGGGGCATCGGTCGTACCGGCAGGCGCGCAGGCGGCCAGACTGCTTCGGAGCTTCGCCGGGTAGTGCTGCACAGGCGCAACCCGGTTTTGAGAAAAGAGTTCAGGAAACATGTGCAGCATCGTTTCGCGGTTCTCGAGCATGTAGCTCACGCCGCTTGGCGTGCGCGCGTTGTCTTCCAGAACGAAGAACTCCTGCTCGGAGGTGCGAACAAGGTCGATGCCGAGAATGTGCGTGTAAACACCGCCCGGCGGCGCCACGCCGCACATATGCGGCAGGAACGCCTCGTTGCGGCTGATCATCTCCTCGGGCAGACGGCCGGCTCGCACGATCTCCTGGCGGTGATAGATATCGTATAGGAAGCCATTGATCGCGCTGACGCGCTGTTCCAGGCCGCGTTTCAGCTTGCGCCATTCGTCGGCCGTGATGATACGCGGCACAATATCGAAGGGAATGAGCCTTTCCTCTGCTTCCTCCCGGCCGTAGACGTTGAAGGTGATGCCCGTCAGGCGAAAAAGATCCTCCGCCTCCCGCTGTTTCGCCCGAAGTCGCGCGGGATCCTCACGATCGAACCAGTCCTTGAAGTGACAATATGCCGGACGGCAACCACCATCTGAAATCAGCATTTCGTCGAAAGCTTCCCGCATGTTCATCTTGTAAGGAACTCACGTTATTGACTGATTAGCACCGTCTTCAGCACTCTAAGAGTTTGGGCCGAGGTCCACGCCATAGTCCATTGTTTCGAGGTCAGACGCCAATCGAATTGTCACATCGACAAAGAATTAGGCGATCCACTGGCGCCAGGGCGTTCGTCGGATGACGCTTAGGCCCACGGTTCAGCGTTGGGGCAAGTCCGTAACCGCTGGATTATCTTACTTCGGGTGGCTTAAGCCGTCGCAGTCACTCAACCATCAGAACGCACGCGCTCCAGGGCAAGGGGCCAACGGGAGCAAATCAGGAGCTCACGCGCATTGTAGCTAATCGATCAAATGACCAGTACAGATTGTTTCTTCGCCTTTGTAGCCTACGCCGTGCTTCCGCCATCCACAGTGATGACCGTTCCGGTTAATCTGCCCGCTTCCGGCCCGAGAAGATAAGCCACTGCTCCTGCGGCATCTTCCGGCTCTGCAAGCCCAAGCGGTGCGCGACGCCGGATCGAAGCCATCTTGTGCACATCCAGCCCCTTTGTCATTTCCGTCTCCATGTAGCCCGGCGCGACACAGTTTACTGTGATGTTGCGCTTGCCGAGTTCGCGCGAAAGCGAGCGTGTCATTCCTTCGAGACCGGCCTTTGACGCCGCATAGGCTGCCAGCCCATGAAACCCCGTCGATGCAATAATCGATGAGACGCTCACGATGCGGCCTTGTCGTTTCGCGAGCATGCCACGCGATGCATACTTCACCAGCACGAGCGGCGCCATCAGGTTCACTGTCAGAACGTTTTGGATATCGGTCTGGTGCATGGTCGCGAGGACGCCGTCGGTACCGATAGCGGCGTTGTTCACCAATCCCCAGAGCGGTCCGTGCCGATCGACGACGCCACCGATCAAAGCCGGAATGCTGTCGATATCACCGAGATCGCTCTTGAGGAACTCAACACGGCCTTCGTTTTCTTCGACGAGTTCGCCGTAAGCATCGCTGAGTGTGCGGCTTGTCCCAACCACCCGGTAATTCTCCGGGTCGGCGAGCAGGCGCCGCGCCGTAGCAAGTCCCAAGCCGCGCGAAACGCCGGTGATCAGCACTGTCTTCATTCCGGCGTGCCTCCATTGCGTACAAGCTTGCCTGCGGAATTGGTTTCAAATCCTTGGACGAAACGCACGATAGCCGGCACCGCCTCCCGTACGAGTTTGGCTCGACAGGACTCAAGGATCGCCTGTTTGACGCAGGCCGGGTCGGCGCTCGCCTCCAGCAACACTTCGGCAACAACGAGCGTGCCCGTAATGGGGCTCTTCTTCGCAGTCACTTGCGCCAATGCAACCCCCGGGATGTCCTTCACCACGTTCTCGACCGTTTCGGGATAGACCTTCACGCCGCCAACATTAATGAGGCCGTTTTCTCGGCCGAGAAACAGCAGCCGGTCCGTCTCCGCGGCGATCAAGTCGCCCGATCGCACGAATCCATCCGCGTCGACTTCTATTCCCGGACTGTTCGGCGGCGGGGTGTGCGGTGGCCTGAGCCAGAGTATGTTGTCGACTATCTTTAACTTCATTCCACCCGGCGCAACTCGAAGATAAGCTGCTGGGAACCCAGCCTTTCCGTCATTCACCGAAAATCCGACACCTGCTTCTGTGGACGCATAGATGTGCGTGACTCTCGCGTCAGGAAACGCAGCGCGAAGCGCATCGAGGGTTGCCTGGTCGGCGATTTCACCGCCAAGCGTCACCTGCTTCAGCTGCAGTTTTCTGTGGTCTGGCACCATCAGGATCCTACGCCAGAGCGTGGGCGTGGCGGACAGATGCGTGCAGCCGTGGTTGATGAGCTCCTGGATCTGTTCTGCGAGAGGTTTGTGCGTGTTCGCGATCACCAGTCGCCCGCCGCCGATCAGGGCCTGCAGAGTAACCTGCAGGCCGGCAAACCGGGTCGGGTCGTACAGCAGGCCCCATGTCGGCGCATCGGCAGGTGCGAAACGATAGACGCTTCGCGCCAGGGATTGGAGCGTATGCGGAATGACTTTGGGCAGCCCGGTCGTCCCTGACGTTGTCATCAGCCATTTCGTCGTCCGCCCAGCCGCGCCGCGGCCTTCGGCAATGGCCAAATCGAAGCCCAGGGCGTTGTCGAACCCGTTCAATTCACTCCTATCCGTAAGGAGCATGTCGCAACCGACTTGTGCCATCAGCTTCACGGTCGATTCCCGGTCGAGCACGCCAGATAGAAGAAGCATCGCTTCGACTTGGCCGTCGAGGGCAGCCAAAGCGCGGACCAGGAGCAGCGGATCGTTGAAGCTCAAGGCAACGCAGGCCGTCTCGGCGACCCTTCGGCTCGCGGTGTACGCCTGAAGAGCATCCCGTGTGACGAGCTTGTGCCCGGCTCCCACAATCTCTGGGGCTGCTATCTGATCCACCAGTGCGGTCATGCTCTCGGCTGGTACTTCTCGTAGAAGGCCACGAACTCGGCAAATGTCTGAGGATAGTACGAGTCCTCGGAGATTGTGAACGGATCGAAGCCAAGCTCCTCGTCCAGCATCGAGACGAAGATGGCAAAGCCCAGGCTATCAAGACCCGTCTCCAAAAGCACCGTGTCAGGCGACAACTCCGGTTGCTTGGACTCCTTCTCTTGCGCCCAGATCTCCGCGAATACCTTGCGTATGCTAGTTTCGAGTTCGCTCATCACAATTCCCTTATGCATTACAAGCACCTTACCGCTTAATAGGTTGTGCATTTCCCTTGTCGAGACGGATACCCCAAGGGCCCGTGACGATGTTGTTTTCGACGACACGGGCGGGATTACCCATCACGACGCAGTTGGAGGGGACATCCCGCCCGACAACTGAGTTTCCAGTGACTATGACCGAGTCACCGATCCGTACACCCGGCAGGACGATTGCTCCATACCCAATGAAGCAGTTGCGACCGATGTATACTTCCCGGTGTTCGCGGTTGACGAAATCGTGCGTCAGTATGGCCGCCCCTGAAGTGATCGCCGTACAGTCGCCGATGTGGATACCCCTCGGATGGGTCTTGTCCAGCCGCGCCCCCAGTGAAATCCTGACGTCTTCACCGAGGTCCATCCCGTAAAGGCGTCGGTAGTAGAAGGTGACGCCTGGCAGGACGATTTTTCTGTGCACCATCGTGCGTAGCGCTGATAGCAGTGACATCGTGAGCGTTAGTCCTCGACCGTGGGGTTTGCGCGCTTTGTACGCACGAAGGCCTAGCGCAAACAAACGCAAAGTGCGCGTTCAGTTCCAGACACCGGCGCAACAGTTGCGCGTTTGGCAACAAATCCGCTGCATGACTTAGTGCTGATCCCTGAACCTAACCGGTTCTGACGGCAAGTATCCGGTCACGTTTCCGCAGGACGAGCGGCGCCTAGGTGTCAAAGATGCGGAAAGGTTTGCGGCTTTGCTCTCACTCGTCCGCGCTTGTTTGCACTTGAGGTCCTGCGCGCTGCAGCATCGAGCGGATCAGGCTAACCGAGGGCGATCGATCATGGAGGCGAGAGCGTGACAGGACAGGACGACCGCCACGCGCATCCGGTCGAAGATTTCGGCGAAGGCGATCCTGGACGGCGCAGTTGGCGCCTCAAGGAGCGCCACCGCGTAATCCAGGTCCGACCGTAAGAGTGACGGCACGAGCGGTTGCGGGTCCAAGTCCGCGCGCTGCGACGCGAGCCTCAGTTGGCCTCACGACACCCACGCAGCCACGTCAAGATTGCTCGGTCGCGCCACGCTCCGGCGCATTGGCGAAGCCGGTTTCTCGCAGGAAGCCGAATACCTCAAAATCGTCGGCGTAAATCTCTTCAATCAGCCGGGCCGTGTCCGGCGTATAGAAGGTGCGGTAGTCGTCGCGTTTGACCGCCCGGACGCGCTGGTTCACAAGGCTGAACCCGGCGCGGCGATTCACTTCTTCGAGATCCTCGGCGAACCGTTCCTGCCGCCCGACGAAATCGACGATGACACGATTCTTTCGATCGCAAAGGAAGTATGTCTGCGGCAAGAAATGCAGCCAACCGAGTACGGGCCGGCGCCGCGCGGGCTCCAGCATCGCCTCGGCGAAGTCTCCAAAGCCCTTGTAGCGCCCGAGAAACTGCAGCCCCCAGGCAGCATCTCGCCGCGACGTCTTGTCGGAGCGCAGATAGTGGAACGCTGAGACAAAGCGATCGTAGGGGTTGCGTACGAAGCCGAACGTGAAGCAGGCATCAAACAACGCAGGGTCTTTCCAGCGAAGGAACTCTGCAGACCGGTGGCCGTGCGCAATCGGGAGTTGGGTGGTGATCGCCGTACCGGCACATTTCGGCACATGAACGAAGATCGCGCGGTGGTTCCGGTTCTCGGTCAGATCCACGCGGTCAATAAGACGGGCGCGTGCGAACTCGCGCATGTCGAAATATGCACGCTGCAGTCCCATCGCACGGGCAATGCCCTGCAGACGGGAATCGAGTGTAGTGAGACTGCTGGCGAATTCGGTCATGTGCTCCATTTGAGTCAGGCGCGGTTGCGGCGACTATGACACTGCGCGAATGACAGAGGCAACCTCTGGCGGACGGTCGCCAAGCGCGGCTGCCCGGCGCCATTGATCCTCCTGTGGGTATAGGGCAATCTCGGCGAATACCTCCGAAATCGCTGTGCGAGCCCTCGTGTCATGGCGACGTCCTAAGGTCGAGCAGGCCACATGAAGTCGCTTCTCCTCGTTGTTGCAGTCGCCTCTCCGTTGCTTGTGGTGGCAACGTTGGCTTTTTATGGTTTGGACTTCTCGGTCTTCGAAGATGAGCGCCGGACGTCAGCGCCGCGGCGGCCCGCGTCGGACAAAGCCGCAAACTCGGTGCTTCTGGTTGGGGCGAGCCTGATCTCGCGAGGCGGTTGGGTCGAGGAATTGGAGCGACAGCTGCGCGCTTGCAATCCCGATGCTTCGGTCATGCGGCTGGCGAAGGCTGGCGCGAACAGCGCCTGGGGCCTTTCCTCGCTGCGCGAGCACTTCCGACAGGCCCGGCCGGATATAGTCGTCGTCGCGTTTGCAGGCAACGACGCTTCCCTTTGGCGCGGCTTCCCGGTTTTTGTGAGTCGCAGTTACCACTCCAAGATCATCGCACTTTCGCAGCACCACGGCGCCCAGGTCATCCTCGCCACAATGAATCCCGCATTGGGTCGCGAGGCGTGGGAAAGGCCCGGCCAGCGAGCCTACCGCAATATCTATCGGGACCTCGCCGATGAACTTGGCCTTTCGGTGGTCGACGCCACGGCCGCTTGGCTTGCTCTGGATGAAGAGACGCGTGCCGCGTGGCTGCCCGACCATCTGCATCCGACTGAGGAAGCAATGAGGCACATTGCCGTTCCGGCATTTGCTGAACTTCTGCAACCCATCCTATGTCCCGGAAACTAGGCTAAGGTCGGCCGGCCGATTTTCGACTGGGGTAGCGCGAAGAGGCGATACGACGCGATGCCGATCA
This sequence comes from Defluviimonas aquaemixtae, assembly GCF_900302475.1. NCBI lineage: Bacteria > Pseudomonadati > Pseudomonadota > Alphaproteobacteria > Rhodobacterales > Paracoccaceae > Albidovulum > Albidovulum aquaemixtae. The sequence continues at coordinate 267,642 of NZ_OMOQ01000003.1, read as the reverse complement.
CATCTTTGACGGTTCCACCGTCTGCGTCAATCGTGGCCACTGTCCTTGCTGCGTTCTGCCGGGCTATGAAAGGTACTACTTCACTAACCTCGGCGCGCTCAGCCAACGTCCGCTTGTGCAGTGTTTTCAGCCGACCCATGCTTACCAAATCGAAACGATCCCGGGCATCAAGGACATGATCGCGAAATTCAAATGACACTGGCCACGCTCTGCGGAGTCCTCGAGCTTGCCCTACGGGAGGGCTATGCTGTGGCTGGGCTGGTCACGCTGGGATCGGAGGATACGCGTGGCTGCGGCCAAGGCTAAATCTGTGCCGGCGATCCGGTAGGCGGGACCCGCCTGCCGGGTCAGGCGCGCACGATGTTCATGCGGCACGGAATTGCGCTGGTCTTCGGGGCGGCCCTGCGGGAAACAATGGCGAGACACCCCACACTGTTCGACTGGCTGCAGATCCTCAGCAAGACACGTGATCCGTTGGTCGCCGCAATGCGCCGGGTGCTTCGCGATTTGAAAACGACGGATCGCGAGGAAGCTGCTTCGTCGTTGCCGTGATGGTCTTTGTCGGTCTTTCCCGTATGTTCGCTTTTGAGTGCGCCAGCAAATCCGGCCGTTCGTGCAGTTGAAGCGCCGCATGCGCTTGGCGAGGTGCTGGAAGCAGGCTGAGGGCCATCTAGGTCCGAGGCCTCGTGCCGCCACGGAGAAGCCGTAAGACGAGCACATGTCCGAGCGTCACCAGAAGCCTGAATTCCATCTCGGCCTCATCGGCGACAATGTCAGCCGATCGCGCTCGCCTCTCCTGCACCGACTTGCGGGGCGGCAGCATGGGCTGACCGTCGTCTACGACAGTCTTATCCCGCACGACCTTTCCAAGGATTTCGACGCGGTCTTCGCCGACTGCGCCACGGGCGACTACCGCGGGATCAACGTCACTTATCCCTAAAAGGAAGTCGCGGCGGCGAAGGTGCGGATCGATGACCCGCTTGTGCGGGCCGTCGATGCGATCAACACAGTGATACTCGAAGAGGATGGGCCGCGGGGTTGCCTTCGGCCTTGTCGCGCTCAAGGCCACCAGGATCCGACTGTTCGAACTCGATCCGGCCAAGGCCGAGGTACTGGCGGCCGATTTGCGCATGGCCGCGCCAGAGATCGGCGTCGCGACCACTGCGGTGGAGGCGGCTTCGGGCGCGACGGGTCTCGTGAACTGCACGCCCGTCGGCATGGCCGTAAATGAGGGCACGCCGCTCGATGAAGCCGCGCTTCGCAATGCCCTTCCGACATCGAGCTGACGCTATGAATCCGCGCGCTCAGCGCGGAGATGCAGATTACGTCCGCCGCGCTGCTGGCATCGTAGGCTTAGCGCGCGAGGCGGACGCAGCAGCGGAGGAAGCCGGCATCTGCTTGAGGCAGCGATAAAGCTCGCGATACCGATCGAGACGCTCGAAAATCTCGGGGGACGGGTCTGACGGCTCGAACCATGTCTCGACATCCGGCGAGCGCGCGAGATCGGTTAGCTCTATCGCCCCTGCCCCAGCCGCCGCAAGCAGCGCAGCGCCGACCGACGGCCCCGCCTCTGCGCTCTTGCCCCTGCCAAGCGTGCGTCGCGTCACATCCGCGATCAGCTGAAGCAGTGCGTCGCTGCGAGTGCCGCCGCCGATGGCGAGCAAATGCGGCGCGTCATCCAGGCTGTCGCCGAAGCTTTCCGTGGCATCGGCCATGGAAAAGGCGACGGCTTCGAGAACGGCATAGGCCAACTCGGCGCGCCCGGCGGTATCTTCGAGCCCATAGAAGGCGCCGCGAATATCTGGGTCTCCGTGAGGGCTGCGCTCGCCAGTGAGGTAGGGCAAGCAAAGCGGGGCGCGTGCTGGCGACGCCCGGACAGCCTCTTCCACGAGGTCCTTGACCGAGCATCCAAGGATGCCAGCGAGCCAGGCGAGCGGACGCGCGCCGTTGAGCATAGCCGCCATCTGGTAGAAACCGTCCGGCAGCGTGTGGGCGAAAGCGTGAACGTATTTGTCCGGATTCGGCCGGTGCTGGTCTGTGCACAAAAAGAGCTGCCCAGACGTCCCCAGCGAGATGAACCCGCGCCCCGGCTGCGTCGCTCCAACCGACACCGCGCCCGTCGCCGCGTCGCCGCCGCCCGCGAAGACGGGAATGCCGGCGGGCAGGCCGGTTTGCTCCGCGGCGGTGGATCTCACAGCGCCGACCTCTTCGGTTCCGGCATGGACCGGCGGCAGCCAGGCGATGTCGCAGTCGCTCGCGCTGCAAAGGCCTACGTCCCACGCGCCCGCTTCTTGGTCGAGCCACAGGGTTCCAGCGGCGTCGGAGCGGTCGGTCTCCAGCCCGCCATGCAGCCAGAGCCCGACGTAGTCCTTGGGCAGAAGGATATGGCGGAGCGCAGCGTAGACTTCCGGTTCGTGCCGCTTGAGCCACATGATCTTCGGCGCGGTGAAGCCCGGCAGCGGCGGGATGCCGGCGGTCTGGGCGATCGACGGCGCGCGGCGCGAGAGTTCCGCGCATTCGGCGGCGGAGCGGCTGTCGTTCCAGAGGATGCAGTTGCGGAGCGGTTTCCGGTCGGCGCCCAGGAACACCGCGCCATGCATCTGCCCGGAAAGGCCGATGCCGAGAATATCGGAAGCGGCCGAGCCAAGATGCGCGCAGAGTTCGCGCAGGACCTCGCGGCAGGCGGCGATCCACGCCGCCGGGTCCTGTTCGGACCATCCCGGCTTGGGCGACACCACCTCGAGCGCGGCGGTGGCGGAGGCTACGACGGCGTGATCGCGAAAAGCCACGGCCTTGACCGCCGAGGTGCCGAGATCCAGTCCGATGAACATGCCCGAAGGCTCCTTCGCAATCGCGCCGCACATGCGAAGGCAGGATGTGTCCCGCTTGCCGATGCTTCCGCCTCTCGAATGGACCCGGAAATCGCGCGGCTTTCAAGCGCCCTCGGCGCGGGGTGAGGCGCGGGAGTGGCCCTGAAGGGCGTCAGCCCTCCACGACGAGACCCTCGCGGGCAAGATCGTCCGCCGAAATCCGGATTACCTTCGCGAGAATGTCGAACATCCGTACGATCTCGCTTTCTGAAGTGTCGAGTGGCGGCGAGAAGACGCACATGTTCACGATGGACCGGACGATCAGCCCCAACTCCCGGCAGCGGGCGCCGATCGCGAAGTCAGTCTCGAGCGTCTCGATGCCCGGCGGCCCCGCCACGCATTCGACGCAGCCCATGCGCCCCATGCCCCTCGTATCTCCGACCAGCGGCAGGTCGCGAAGCGCGTGCAGACGCTCGACGAAGAGAGGGCTGATCCGTCGGACGTGGTCGAGGATGCCCTCACCTTCGATGGCCTCGATGTTCTTCCGCGCTGCCGCCGCGCCAACTGGATGGCCGGAATAGGTTTAGCCGTTCGAGAAAGTCGCCCCCTTAGCGCCGTCGCCCGAGATATCCTCGATTGGCTGGTCGGAAATGATCGCCGCACCCATAGGCAGATAGCCCGAAATCATACCCTTGGCGCAGTTGACGATGTCGGAAACGATGTCAAACACGGGCTCGGAAGCGAACCAGTGGCCTAGCCGGCCGAAGCCCGTGACAACCTCTTCCGAGATTCAAAGGACCTCGTGGCGGCAGCAAATCTCTAGACAACGACGGTGGTAGTCTTCGGGCGCCGCAACACCCCGCCCGAGGCGAGGACCGGCTCGGCGACGAAGGCCGCGACCCGATCGGGGCCGATCTCGCGGATCGCGCGGTCGGGCTCGGCCACACGTGCGTCGAGGAACTCGGCCACGCTGGTGCCCGCGGGGCGGCGGTAGGGGTTTAGATCCGACAGGAAATGGACGAGCCCCTCGGCCTTGTCCAGCAAACGCTTGTCACGCTCCTTGCCGCTGACGCTGGCGGCCAGGCAGGTGCTGCCGTGGCAGTCCTTCAGGCGCGAGATCACGACCTTTTTCTCAGGCCAGCCGAGGAGGTCGCTGCGGAACTGGACGAAGCGCAGGGCCGTGTCGACGACCGTCGATCCGCCGGTCGTGAAGAAGACGTATTCAGGTCGCCCTGCGTCCGGGCGGCGATTTCTCGGTCGAGACGGGCGCTCACGGAATTCGTATTTCCGAAGGGCGAGGAACAGGCGAGCTGCCGGGCCTGTTCGGCGATGGCCTCGGCCATCTCGGCGCGGCCGTATCCGATCTGCACTCACCACATGCCGCCCGGGCCGTCGATGAGCCTGCGGCCCTCCTCGTTGACGACGTGGATGCCCTCGCCGGCCTCGACGAAGGTGCGCTCGTTCCGGCCGAGATCGCCCATGCCTTCCCACGGATGCAGGAAATGTGCGTTGTCCCACCGCTTCGAGCGGTCGATATCGCTCACCCTTATGTCAGGCTGCCCCCTCTTTCGGTTGCGGGCGCGGCGCCCGGCGTTTCATCTCCTCGGCGCCGAGGATGATCGGGAACTCCTCGCGCACGTACGCGTCCGCCGCCCCGAAATGATTCGGAAAGTGGCTGTCCAGAATCGTGTCTGCCTTAGCGCGGGCGCGGTCGAAGAGATCGGTGCGGCCTTCGCGTTCCCATGTGTCGGTCCGTTCGCGGTCCATCAGTTCGGGAAAGACGAACTCGCTCGTCATGTGGTCGAGCGTATGGGTATTGCCGAGGAAATGCCCCGGCTCGATCGCGCAGGAATGGATGACGTCCACGGCGAGCGTCTCGTCGGAGACCTCGATGCCGCGCAGCGTCCTCAGGATCATGCCCCCCGCCTCGTCGTCGATCACCATGCTTTCGAAGCTGCACCCCATGAGGCTGCCGAGCATGCCGCCGAACTCGCAGAGCCGGTTGGCACCGGCATGGGCGGCAAGCGTAAAGGTCAGCGCCTTCTCCAGCCCGTACTGCGCGTCGGGCAGCTTGGCGTCGGTCATGCCGCAGCCGACCGAGGTCGGCATGTTGTAGAAGTTGCCCATCTGGATCGCGGCGGCGGAGATCAGCGCCTGTTCACCGCTGCCGCCGGTGAATGAGCCGGTGCGCAAATCGGTGATGAATGGCCAGGCGGCGAAGACGATCGGGCAGCCCGGCGTGATGAGGTTGACGATCGCGACGCAGGCGAGCGTCTCGGCGACCGACTGCGCGAGCGTGCCGGCGAGCGTCGCGGGCGAGGTCGCGCCCGCCTGGGGCGGCACCGCGAGGTCGACTGTCAGGCCGAGCTTCGCGGTGTCGATCATGATTTCGAGATTCTCCTTGCCGAACCTGAGCGGCGAGACGACCGGACAGCCGCCGAAGATGACGGAAGGTTTCTTCAGGAAGCTGCCCTCGCCACCCGAGGCGTGATCGAAAAGGCGGATCGCATGCGGAATGTGCTCGCGCGCGCGGAAGGTCAGGCAGGCGGGCTTCTGGCTGCCGGCTAGCATCGCGTAGACCATGTTCATGTCGTGCGCGTAGTCGTCGGTCACATCCGTCGCGAGCACCGTGTCGCCCAGCATGTGGATGTTCTCCAGCCGGTCGACGAGGCGGGTGAAGTCGTAGATGTCGCGCAGTGTCGATGGCCGGAAGCTTTTCGTATTGGCATCAAAGGTAGTGACTGCCGTTCCGGAATTGGCGAAGTAGACGTTCTGGGCAGTGCAGTGCATGTCGTCCTTGCCCGCGCGGTCGCCGCGCGCATGGACGTAGAACTCGCTTGCGACCCCGTCCAGCAGGTCCTCCATCAGCGCACGCGGGAAGCAGAGGCGGCCGTGCTCATTGAGCCGGGCACCCTTCGGCAGGACGATGTCCAGAAGTTCCGGAATCGGGTCCTTGAGACCGGTCCGCTCCAGCACCGTGAGCGCGGCGCCATGAACCTGCGCCATGTCCGCATCGGTCAGCGGCCGATAGCGCCCGCCCGGCAAGCCGGCATGGATCGCCTCGTTGCCGGTCGCCTGGGCGCGTGCGGCCTGGCGGGCGGCGCGGCCGCCGCGTTGGGGTCTGCGTGATACGAGTTCGCTCATGGCCATATCCTTCGTTCAGGGTTCGAGCGCGACCATCTCGCGGCGGAACCAGTCCCGGTCGATCTCGCCGGGATCGCGTTCGAAATTGCGCGCGGCGAGATGGCCGGAATAGACCGCGTCCGCGATGAGCCCGGGAGAGGCCGCGTCGCCGATAAGTTCCAGCGTCCGGAAGCCGCCCCGGTCGCGGAGCGCGTCGTAGAGCGCGGTGTCGCGGTGCCGTTCCGTGACGAGCACGGCGGAGGCGCAGGGAATGTCCTCCTCGCGGCCGGAATAGATGCAGGCGGTCCGCATACGGTCCGGCCCGAGCGCGAGCATCTGGCGGGTGCAGCGGATCTCGACGCCGAGCTTGATCAGACGCGCCTGGACCCGCGCCTGTTCGAGCGTGAGGTCGGTCCAGGGCGAGACGACGCTCGCCGGCGTGACGAAGGCGACGTGGTGGCCGGCTTCCGCCAGCCTTTCGGCGAGAACGCCTGCGAGATAGGCCTGGTCGTCGTCGTAGATCGCGACCGGCCCGTCGGGCGGCGTCCGTCCGTCCATGATGTCGTCGGGCGTGAGGACCCGCGCGGCCGGGTCGATCACCGGCGGGCGGCGCTGGCCCGTGCGGCCGATCCCGTCGCGCCGCCAGGTGGCGCCGGTCGCGACGAAGACGTTCGGGATGCCGAGTTCGAGGACCGCGTCGGCGTCGAGCCGGCTTTCGGTGAAGAGCCGCACATTGGCGCGCTGCGCGAGGTCGTTCAGTCGGTAGTCGGCCACGCGTTTCCATGCGGCGAGGCCCGGCAGAGCGCTTTCGCGCAGGACCCGGCCGCCCGCCTCCGCCCGCGCCTCGGCCAGCGTCACCTCGTAGCCGCGCCGGGCGAGCTGCATCGCGCATTCGAGCCCGGCAGGCCCCGCGCCGATGACGAGCGCCGCCTCTTCCCGGCCCTTGGGCGCGATCTTCTCGGGATGCCAGCCGCGCCGCCATTCCTCGCCCATCGTCGGGTTCTGGGTGCAGCGGATCGGCACGCCCTGCGTGTCCGCGCTGACGCAGATGTTGCAGCCGATGCATTCGCGGATCTCGTCGATCCGGCCCTCTTCGATCTTCCTCGGCAGGAACGGGTCGGCGATCGAAGGCCGCGCGGCGCCGATGAGGTCGACGATCCCCTTGCGGATCATCGAAACCATCTGGTCGGGCGAGGTCAGCCGGCCGACACCGACGACGGGTTTCGACGTCACCGCTTTCACGAAGGCGATGTAGTCGTTCTGATAGCCGTCCTGGGGCTGGAACCGCGTGGTCACGGAATCGTTCGGCCAGTCGCAGACATTGACGTCCCAGAGATCGGGCAGCTCTGCCAGAAGCTCCACCACCGCGCGGCCTTCCTCGGCGGCCTGCATGCCGTCTGCCCCCAGCATCTCGTCAACCGCGAAGCGGAAGGCGACGGCGCAGGTGTCGCCGACGGCCTCGCGCGTGTCCTCCAGAAGCTCGCGCGTCAGACGGACGCGGTTCTCGAGCGAGCCGCCATACTCGTCGCCGCGCTGGTTCATGTGCGGCAGAAGGAAGTGCTGTGCGAGCGTCATGCGATGTCCGGCATAGACGTAGATCACGTCGAACCCGGCGTCCCGGGCGCGCAGCGCCGCGTCGCGGTGCCAGCGGCGGAAGGCGCGAATGTCGGCCTTGTCCATCGCGCGAGCCTGTTTCGGGATGGCGTAGTCGAGCGACATGTCGGAGGGCGCGAAGACGGGCGCGCGGGAAAAGAGGTTCTGCGCGTGGTTGCCGTTATGGGCGAGCTCGATCGCGGCAAGCGCGCCATGCGCGTGCACCGCCTCGGTCATCAGCCGCAGCGCCGGAATGTCGCGTTCGTCCCAGAGCCGGTTCTCGGCGAAAGGCGAGAGGTCCGAAGTCGGGTGGATCTCGGTCTCCTGGGTCGAGACGACGGCCCATCCGCCCTCGGCCTTCATGCCGCGGTTGGCCGCCTCGGCGCGCGGCCGGACATGCCCCATACCGTTGCAATGGGGCACCTGGTAGAACCGGTTGCGGGCGGTCACGGGGCCGATCCGCACCGGTTCGAAGAGCACAGCGTATGTGTTCGCGTCCGTCATCAGCGCGCCTTGTCTCGGAAGTCGGAGGGCCGGGGCGGAGAGCGCCGCCCCGGCGGTCAACGTGTCAGAAGCCGGCCTTGATGCGCTCGAACTCCTTCAGCATCTTCGCCTCAAGCTCGGGCTGGACGGCGTCGAAGAACAGGCTGCCTTCGAAGAAGCTCGAGACGTCGTCGAAGCCGTAGGTCTTGATCAGCTCCTGGTCGGAGATGCCGAACGCTTCGGCGTTGGCGTGCGGATAGCCCCAGCTCTCGATGATGTACTTGCCGCTTTCCTTGTCCGAGAGCGCATTCAGGAGGTCATAGATCTGTTCCTCAGGCGTGGTCGATGACTTCAAGTGGACATAGCCGCAGACCCATGTCGCGATGCCCTTGTCGACGTCGCGCATCATCTTGGCCGGGACCTCGTTCCAGATCAGGTTCAGCTCGGACTGGTTCCATGCCCAGCCCAGCTCCAGCTCGCCCGAGGCCATCGCCTGGTCGAGCTGGCCGGCATCGGCCCAATAGAACCTTATGTTGGGATGAACCGAGCGCAGCCAGTCGGAGGCGGCCTGGAACTGTTCGTCCGTGAGGTCGGTGTAGGTGTCCTTGTTGCCGGTCGCGAGCGAGGCCAGCGCATAGGCGCTCGAGGCCGCATCGGGGATCGCGACCTTGCCCTGATAGGCCGGATCGGCCATCAGCTGGAGCGAGATCTGGTCGTCGCTGATCTTGTCGGTGCGGTAGATGAGCCCGGTGTTGCCCCATTCGAACGGCATCATGTAGACCTCGCCGTCGATGACGATGCCGTCCACCTCCTTGATCTCGGGCAGGAGCGCATCCCAGTTGGTCAGCTTCGACGGATCGAGCGGCTGGATGAGGTCGGCGGCCACCCATTTGCGCACGGCGTCCGAACAGGGATGCGCGAGATCGGCGGTGAAGCCGGACTGGAGCTTGGTGAAGGCCTCCTCCTGGCTGCCGAAGAAGGTGTAGGACGGCGCCTCGCCGTGCTTTTCCATGTAGGCGCCGAAGAATCCCTGGTCCTCGTAGCCCGACCAGTCGAAGACCGACAGATCCGCGCCGGCCGCGAAGGCGGTGCCCGGCGCGACCAGCGTCGCGAGGGCGAGCGCCCCGAGATTCGTGTGTTTCATCATTTTCCTCCCTTTTTCATTTCTTGTCCTCCGCGCCGAGGTCGATCACCGACGCGCCCTGGACGCCGAGCCAAACCCGGTCGCCGGGCTTGTGATCGACGGTATGGAAATAATTCGGGACCGAGGCCGCGACCGGCGCATCGATGCCGGGAATGCGCACGCGGTAATGCACGCTTTCGCCGTAGAAGGCGACGTCGCTGACCTCGCCTCGGACCGTCGCGTCGTAGTCGGCGGGCCTCTCGGCTGCGATTTCGAGCTGTTCGGGCCGGATGCCGACAACGATCCGCTTCGCGCGGCTCGCCACCTTGGGGTTCTCGGCAATGCCGAGCGTCCCGAAGCCGGGCGTCTCGACTGTCAGCGTGCCGCCTTCATCGGCGCGGACCTCGGCCGGCAGGAGGTTCATGCCGCCGATGAAGGTCGCGACCTCGCGGCTGCCGGGGCGGGCGTAGAGCTCGGCCGGTTGGTCGACCTGCACGAGCCTGCCATTGAACATGACCCCGATCCGGTCGGACATCGTCATCGCCTCGTACTGGTCGTGCGTCACCATGACGAAGGTGATGCCGAGGTTCTGCTGCAGATGGCGCATCTCGAACTGCATCTGCTCGCGCAGCTTCTTGTCGAGCGCCGAGAGCGGTTCGTCGAGCAGGAGCACCTTCGGCCGCATGACGAGCGCCCGGGCGAGCGCCACGCGCTGGCGCTGGCCGCCCGACAGCTCGGTCGCGCGGCGCGCCTGGAGGCCGCCCAGCTCGACCATCCCCAAGGCCTCGTCCACGCGGGCGGCGATCTCCGCCTTCGGGACGCCGCGATGGCGCAGCCCGTAGGCGACGTTGTCGCCGACGTTCAGGTGGGGAAAGATCGCGTAGCTCTGGAACACCATGTTGGTCGGGCGCTTGTTGGCCGGTATGCCCGCCATGTCCTGGCCGTCGATCACGACCTTGCCCGCGGTCGGCTCCTGAAACCCCGCGATCATCCGGAGCGCGGTCGTCTTGCCACAGCCGGACGGGCCGAGCAGCGAGAAGAACTCGCCCGCCCTGAGGCTGAGCGTCATGTCGGAGACCGCGACGAACCGGCCGAACCGTTTCTCGACGCCCTGAAGTTCGATGATCGATGTCTCTGTCATGTCTGTCACACGGGCGAGGACGAGGAGCGGCGGCGGAACATCTCGGCGACCACCAGAAGAAGGACCGAGGCGAAAAGCAGGAGCGAACCGAGCGCGAGCGTGTTGGGCAGCTTGGCCGGGAAGCGGATCTGGCTCCAGATATAGACCGGCAGCGTCGGCTGGTTGCCCGAGAGGAAGAAGGCCAGCACGAATTCGTCGAAGCTGACGGTGAAGGTGACGAGCAGGCTCGACACGATGCCGGGGAAGACGATGGGCAGCGTCACCCGCCGGAAGGTCTCTGTCACCGTCGACCCGAGGTCGAAAGCCGCCTCCTCAAGCGAGACGTCAAAATCGTCGAAGGCGGACTTCATGATCGAGACCGAGAACGGCAGCGCGAGGAAGGTGTGGCCGAGGATCACGGCGGTGAGCGACGGCTTCAGCCCGATCGAGATGAAGAGGATCAGCATCGACGACGCGACGATGATGCCAGGGATGACGAGGGGCAGCATCACGAGCCCCTCGGACGCCTCCTTGCCGGGGAAGCGGTAGCGGACATAGGCCCGCGCCGCGAAGAGCCCCATCGAGGTCGCGAAAAGCGCCGTCACCGCGCCGACGATCAGGCTGTTGCCGAGCGCCTGCAGGAGCGTCTCCTGCCCGCCGAGTTGGCGGTACCATTCAAGCGTCCACCCCTTGATCGGGAAGGCCACGATCGTGCCGTCGTTGAAGGAAAAGAGCGGCAGGAACAGCACCGGCAGATAGAGGAACGCCAGATAGAGGATGATATAGAAGAGAAGGCCGTTCGCGCGCGTCATCGGATGCGCCTCCCGAGCCCCGTGGCGCCGATCACGAAGACGATGGCGACGAAGCCGACCGACAGCATCGCCAGTAGCGAGAGCGTCGCGCCAAGCGGCCAGTTGTTGGCCGCGCCGAACTGCACCTGGATCAGGTTGGCGATCATCTTGCCGTCCGACCCGCCGACGAGCGACGGCGTGACATAATCGCCGACCGTCGGAATGAAGATGATGAGGCAGGCCGCGATGATGCCGGGGATAGTCAGGGGCAGCGTCACGCGCAGGAAGGTTTCGACCGGGCCGTTGCCGAGGTCGGTCGACGCCTCGAGCAGGCTCGGGTCGATCTTCTGGAGCGAGACGTAGATCGGGAGGATCGCGAAGGGCGCCCAGGCATGGGCGAGGGTCAGGACGACCGCGAATTCGTTGTAGAGGAGGAAGGTCAGCGGCTCGTCGATAATCCCGAGCGCGAGGAGCGCGGAGTTCATCACGCCGTTGAAGCCGAGGATCAGCTTCCAGGCGAAGACGCGTAGGAGGTAGCTCGACCAGAACGGGATCGTGATCAGAAGCAGCCAGAGCGTTTTTTTGCGCGCCCGGAAGGCGATGAAATAGGCGATAGGATAGGCCAGCGCCACCGTCACGACCGTGACCGCCCCCGCGATCAGGATCGAGCGGAGCATGAGGTGCCGCACGAGCGGGTCGCCGAACGCCTCGCGGTAGCTCGCGAGCGTCGGCGTCCGGTCGATCGTCACGTAGGTCTGCGTCCAGAGCGAGTAGGCGACGAGGATCACGAGCGGCGCCGCGACCAGCAGCCCGACATAGAGCGTGGCCGGCGCGCTGAGCGCCATACCTCTGGACGACTCGCTTCTCATATCGAGCAAGAAACACCCCCAGCTGGCCGTCCGACGCCGCCACCCTTGTTAATGGACGATCGTCCATTTAAGATTGCGCAAGTTCGACACCCCTGTCAATCGCGGTGATATCGCTGACTTAAGACGCGGGCGAAAAGCAGACGGATTGACGATGCGACACAATGAACAAGGGTCCGCCGAGAAGTCACCGAAGGCCGTTCGACACCCCGAACGCAACCGGCAAGTCCTTATCGCGGCAGCACTCGATTCCATCGCAGAGCACGGGATCACGGACACAACGGTCAGCCGCATCATCGAGAGGGCGGGACTGTCGCGCGGCATGATCCACCTGCATTTCGGCGGCAAGGACAATCTTCTTGTCGCCGCCGCAGAGGCGTTCAGCCGCGAGTATTACGACGAGATGGAGCGCCAGCTCGCCGGAAAGGAAGGCGATCCAGCGGCCCTGATCATGGCGGTAGTCCGGGCGGATCTCAGCGAAGAAATTTTGAACGGACGCTCCGCGGCGATCTGGCATGCCTTCCGTGGCCGGGCCAACGCGCATGAGGGTATCGCACGCTACAGCGACACTCGCGACCGGCGGCTGCGCGGCATGATCCGAGAAGCCTTCGTGGCGCTTGCCGAGGCCAACGGAATTACAGATGGCGTCACGGTCGCGCGGGAAACGACATACGGGACGCTCGCACTGCTCGAAGGCATGTGGACTGACTATTTATCTCATCCAAAGGCGTTTTCGCGAAAGGATGCCGAGCGCATCATCGCTCGTTTCCTTGCTGGAATCTTTCCGAGGCACTTCTGACGACTGAAGTCGCTCTGTGCACTGATTGCCCATGATTTCGCAACATTAAAGCCTCCGCGCCCAAGCGGTTTTCCCGGAGGCCGTCGTCAGCGGCCAGCAAAGGGACGACCGATTGCGATTTCACTTTTACATTAATATTCAATATCTTACTTCTCCAGCGTGGAGCATTGCATGCTTGACGTTTCGATCGGTGCATTCAGCTGGGCGCCAGTATGTCATCCCGACAGATTCGACTTTTAGAAGGTTTTGTGAGACCGTTGCGAAGCAGCTCCAGTTTTGGGGGTTCGGGGGGGAATGGTGTTTTTTGGGCGTTTTGCCCGCTCTGTTGCGATTCTAGGTTTGATCTTTACGGCATCCGCCGGATGGTCGCAGCAAGCGGCGACAGACATTACAGTCGAAGAGCAGCCGTCAGAGACGGCAGCTTCGTTGCGCAAAGTGCTTGCGCTTCTCGAAGATGAAATCGCCAGGGCGCGGTCCGACCGGGATGGTCTGTCCGCACAGATCTCCAGTGCCAAAGAGGAACTGGCGGTGATTTCCGACGAAATCACGAAAATGGGCCGACAGCGCAGCGCTGACACGGCGCGGCTTGCGGAACTGGCTGAAGTGCGGCGCGATCTGGAGGCGCAGATCGAGAGCCATGAACGGCAGCTCGCCGAGCGTACAACAGCGCTTGAGGACATCGAGACCCGGCTTCAGGCCGGCAGCGAGGAGATGACAGAGCTCGACACCCGGCTGGCGGGTGCCGCCCTGGAGATGGAGCGCTACGAGACGACAAAAGATGAGGCCGAGGCGCTTGAGGCAACGCTTGCAAGCGGGCAGGTGCGATTCGCCGAACTCGAAGCCGAGATCGCGGCACTGGCCGAGAAGAAAGTCGAGACAGACGAAGAGCTTCACATATCTGAACAGGCGCTGGTGGCCGCCGAGGCGGAACTTGAGCGGCTATCATCTGAAGCGGAGGCCAAGGTGGCTAGCCTCAGCTCTGTCGGTACCGAAATGGAAACGCACCGAGCCGATCTGGCCTCCGCGCAGGAGGAACTTGTGCGATCACGCGAGGAAATGGCCGCGATCGCAAAAGTGCGCGAAAGCGCGAAGGCGGAACTCGACGCCATGCTGGCTCAGCAAACCGCGGCCGAGGCAGCGGCCGCGACGGCCAAGGCCGAGGAACAGGATATCGGCTCGCGTCTGCAGGGGATGCGCGGGGAGATGACAAGTGTTCAAGCGAGCATTTCCGTGGCACGTGAGAGGCTCGCTCAATCGACCGCCCAAGTGGAGGAGATAGAGGCCACGAAGCGGGCGGCGGAGGCGGAGTTGGGAAGCGCGCGCGGAAAACTTGCCGAACTTCAGGCCGAGTTGGCATCGGCCCAGCAGCTGAAGCAGGAGATTGCCACGTCGGTTGAAACGCTCGAAGAGGAGCGCGCCCGGCTCACCGCCGAAGAGGACGGCATGCGCGAGCGGCGAGAGCGTGTGGCGACGGAACTTGACGAACTCGCGGTGACCAAGGCGGACGCGGAGAACGAGACCGAGGCCGCGATTGCAGGGCGCGAGCGGTTGGTGGCGGAACTCGACGAACTCGCGGCGGCCAGGGCCAGCGCGGAAAGCGCAGTCGAAGCCGCGATCGCACAGCGGGAGCAGATCCTGTCGTCCGTCGCTGAAGCCGAACAGAACGTGACGAAGACCCAGTCACTGCTCGATACTCTCAAGGCAGAGGCTGATGGCTACCGAGCCGAGATAACGGAACTCGCTGCCGTTGCCGAAGACAGATCGCAACATGCCGCCGCCGCTTCTGCGGCGGCTGAGGAGCTAGAGACGCTCGAGACCCGCAAAGCCGAACTCGAGACAGTGCTGCTTGAGTTGGAGGATACGATCGCCGCCGGCCACGATGAAATCGAACGGGTCAAGGAAGAAGTCGCGTCACTCAGCAATGAACGCGACAGCGTTGCGGCCGAAGTCATCGATCTGGAGGCCAGACGCGCCGAAGCCGCTGCGGCGGCGCTGGCGGCTGCGGAGGCCCTAACACCGAATGCCGCGACAGGCGCGACGACTGCGGGCGTTTCGACGACCGGCACTGCCACTGCGCCCGGAGGGGTGTCGGCTTATCGGGCCGAAATGTCAGAGCTGGCCAGCGAGCTCGAATTGCTCAGGCAACAGGCCGACGAGGCCACAGCGCGGCTCGGCTTGATTACCGAACAGCTCGAAGAAGGCGGCGCCACGCGCGAGGCGGTTCCTGAACAGGCCGCGGCCGTGGCGCTCAGCGTAGAACCTGCCGCCCCAAGGCTTGCGACACGCCCGATCACCGACGTGCACGCCATGCTGCGCAGGGCGCCGGGGCTGGGGGAAGCCGATCCGGCGAAGGTCGATCAATTGGCGATCGAAATAGCGAACGGGATGTGCCCGACAGATGCGCTCAGGGCGTCATTCGGCTCGATAAATCGTCAGACACTCGTTTTTTTAATGAAGTCCGTGGGCGCGTGTTGAACTGCGGTCCTTTGATTTGAGAAGGAGGGAAAGGTGACAACTCTCAAAGAGAAAGCGGTCGCATGCGTCGGCCTGCTTGCACTGGCTCTATTGCTCGTCCGCCCGGTGGCGGCACAGGAGGTCGAGCGCAATATCCTCACAGGGGGACCGACTGGGACCTATATCCAGATCGGCCAAGACATGAGCCGGCTGGCCGCGGAATGCGGCCTTCGGTACAACGTGCACGAAAGCGCGGGCTCGCTCGAGAATTTCCTTGGCGTGCGAAAACGCCCACAAACGCAGTTCGGCATCGTTCAGAGCGACGTGCTGGAATATCTCAAGACCTACTCCGCCGACGATCCGGCAATCGCGCGGGCCATTTTCGGCGTTCGGATCGCGTTCCCGCTCTACAACGAAGAGGTGCATATTCTCGCCAAGCGCGAAATCGGATCGCTTGCCGACTTGAACGGTCGGCGCGTTGCGGTTGGCGTCGAGGACAGCGGCACTTTCCTGACCGCGTCACTGGTGCTCGACCTTGCGGACGTGCAACCGGCCGAACGGCTAAAGATCGACGCCGACACATCGCTCGCCCGGCTCATCGATGGCAGCATCGACGCCTTCTTTTACGTCGCGGGCGCACCGACCAAGATCTTTCAGTCACCTTCGATTGACGGCACGAAGCTGCATCTGCTGCCAATTGCGGATCCCACGCTCGCCCAGGTCTATGTGCCTTCGAAGATCGAGCCGGGAACCTACCCGTTCCAGACCGAAGCAATCGACGTGGTCGCGGTGAAGGCCGTGCTGATGACCTACGAATACGTGCCCAATCGCAATTCGTATCATCGGGCGAGTTGTCAGTCGGTATCGGATCTGGCGAACCTCGTATTCACCAACTTCGGGAAGCTCAGGGAAACCGGGCATCCGAAATGGCAGAACGTCGATCTGAACGACATTCCGCCAGGTTGGGACATTGCGGGCTGCGTTAACATGGGATTGAGCGACTCCTATCAGTTGCAGTGCGCCCAGGCGCCCGCGGTGGCGGCTGCGCCCAGCGCTGAAAGCCAGGCGAACGAGGCCTATCGCCAGCGCATCTGCGCCGAAATCGGCTGCTAACAGAATCCGCCGGGTGCGGGGGCGAACCCGAACCCGGCACCGCTTCAGTGCTCGCCAATCGGCAGCCAAGGCGACGTAGCCTCTGCCGCCGGATCGTCGCTTACAGCGACCACTCGCCAGCGTAGCACGCCTTCCGGGACCGTAAGCCGAAGCGCCGAGATCGTGAGCGGCTGTGCGGACATCGCTGTCCTTCCCTGTGCGTCAGCAAGTTCGACCCGGTAGTACGTCGGGTCACGTCCTTCCCCGCTTGTCCAGATCAACTCTACCGAACCGCTCGGCTCCTGCCCGCCGTAAAGCTGTATAGGCGCCGACAGGGCACCCTGTATCTCCGGCGGAGGAAGCGCGCCCAACAGCTTGACCGCACCGCTGAAGTCAGAGCCCGCCTGCTTGTACCAGGCACGCGCCAAGGATCTGTCCACAGGGACCCCTTCGCCTGTCTCGAAGATCTGGCCCAGGTAATAGGCGGCGCGATCGTGGCCGACCAGCGCGGCCCGGGCGTAGCTGACAACCGCGATTTCGGCGTCCTCGCCTGCCGCCTCGATTGCCTGACGAAACCGCGCACCCGCGTCGTCCGGTACGCCCGCGACTGCCGCCCGAATTCGGGCGATGCGGTCGAGTACCGCCGGAGGCGCCCTCTCCGGGACGGCTGACAGCGCCGACTGAGCACGCATTTCGGACGCGCCGCCGAATAGAGACACGGTTTGAAGCTTCACGGTTTCAAGCCCGTTCCGCAGCGAACCGTCCGGTGCCGACCACAGAGCGGCCCCCACAGCGACCAGCAAAACCGCCGACGCCGATCCCGCCAGGATGGAACGGCGGCGCCCGCGCGGACTGGGCGCGGCGTGTCGTTCACGAGAGACCGTCGCGGATTCGGGGCGCATCGGCGCGGACCGGTCCGGTTCCGACGACATCTTCCGGCGAAGGCGCTCGAGACTGCTCTCGCCCGGGGCGGGTCGCGCGAGCGCCGAAAGCGCGCCGATACGCGAACGGACGCGCGGCTCGACGGTAGAAGAAGCGCCGGGCGTCTTCTTGAATGCCTTCAGCGCGTTCGCGAGTGACGCGCCGTGCTGTCGTTGTGCTGTGGGCTCCTTTGGCGCGACGCCTGCCTCGGCGGGCTCGCGCGGTATCGCCGGTGTTGGCTGAGACTCGGGAACAAGCGGAACGCCGGCCGTTGTCGACAACGGCGCAGAGGCGTCGAAATCCGGCATCTCGTCGGGCACCTCGAAGCGGGGTTCCGCTTCGCGTTCGATTTCCAGTTGATGGATCAGCCCACGCGTGCCATGCGTGATCACCACTCTGCGCACTAGACCCCGGCCGATCTCGGCGACCCCCTCTTCGCAAGCCTGATTGAGGCAACCTTCGCACACCGCGTTAATCTTCACCGGGACGCCGCCCGTGCGCCGATGGATCTCGGACAGTGCCTCGGCATCGAACAATCCCGGCTTCATGCCGGCAGACTTCAAGATGTGGCCGACATAACCCGCGGTGTCCTCCTTGGACATCGCGGTCAGCTCAAATGTCGGGCCGACAAGAAGCTGTGAGCGGCGGTAGAGCCACTCGAAGAGTTCAGGCGGTCCGGCCAGGATCAGTTTGATTTCGGGCCGCTCTCCGGAACCGCCTTCGATCAGCCGACAAACCGCCCGAAGCGTTTCGTCCGACAGTCGGTCCGCGTCGTCGATGAGAAGAACCGGAGTCGAACCGACCTCGGCGGAGGCGTCGAGAAGCCGTGAGAGTTCTTCCCGATGATACTCCTCCGGCGCAGGCGGCTGAGGCTCGCCAAAAGTCCTCAGGACGGCGGCGCTGGGCGCCCCGGCAAGCTCATCGGGATCAGACAGCATTCCGATGAGCATATCTTCCTTGTTGCGCTCCACGAGTTCACGCAGCAGCGTCGTCCGCCCAGTCCCGTCCACTCCGGTGAATACGGTCAGTGGCGCGCGGCTCTTGATCGCGAAACCCAGACGGTCGAAGGCAAGCACATGGGCTTGGCTCCAGTATATTCCGGCACCGTCACCGGTCGCGGAAAACGGGCCGTCCTGAACACCGACCGCGGAATTTGTTCCCAATAACCCTCTCCCCCTCAAATTCGCCGTGGGGGCTCCGTCCTTCGCCAAAATCGGCGAAATCACGCGACCGGCTTATCCAGTCCCGCACCGGATACGGACGAAGACCCGTTACCTGTCTTCAGCCGCACTTTGCATGTGACGTCGCCCGACCACCCTGCCGGACACCGCCAACACCCACAGCTGCCACCCTTCGTCAGTCTGCCGAAAAGCGGCATAAAAATCTAGCCGCAGAAGGCTTGCGCGAGTCTTGCCCCGCCGAGACAACCATGCATGGCTATCGCCCTTCTCGCGGCAACGCCGCGGCCGCCGCGGTGCATCGGCCAGGCAATCAAGCCGGATACCCGAAATCGCTGATGATCGACCAGAGCTCTCGGTTGAGCTTGCCAAGGTCCGCGATCACTGACCTGATCTCATCCAATGCGGAGTCGTCGAGATCCGTGCTCTTGCCCATCTTGATCTCGTCCTTGCGGTCGGCAATCCGCATGAGGATTGTCCGCACGCCGCCCGTTTCGGGATCGAAGGCATAAAGCGAATGGTTGTAGCGGTTTCGTGCGACCGAAAGCGTCACGAGTTTGCGTGTGGCCGTCAGAACGCGGTCGCGCTCGGGTGGTGAGATGCGGTCGAGCTTGGCGAGGCGCTCGACGAGATCGACGCGGGCACGCATGGTATTGAGGGTTAGAAAGATGATGACGGCCGTTTCCTTGTCAGTCCGCGCTAGGCCGGCAATGGCGTGGACGAGCAGGCTTTCAGTGTTTGTCCACGTGTAGTTCAGCCGTCCGATCAAAAGCAGCGCATCGTCGAACGGCGTGGTTTGACCGCGCGCGTTCATGACTCGGGACGCGGTGTCCTGTCGGTCCGGCTTTGCGCAAGATACCAGTTCGCGGCCGCCGTCCGGTTCTGCACGCCGATCTTCGAGATGATGTGGTGAATGTGAAGCTTCACCGTGTGTTCCGACACCCCAAGATCGTCGGCGATGATCTTGTTCCGGTGTCCCAACGCGACGCGGTCCAGCACCTCTAGCTCGCGCTGAGTAAGTGAGGCTTCAACTGCTGAGGCGGGGGCGTTTTGCATCAGCGTGGCTTGGGCGCCGCCTGCTGCGGGTGCAACGAGGTCACCAGGCACAACAAAATCGCCGGCAAGCAGGAGCCGCAGCATCGAGACCCAGCCCGCCACCGGCGCGTTCATCGGGATGAAGCGCAATCCTGACAGCCGTCCCTGGCTTTGCTGCGCCGAAAAGAGCCGGCGCGCGACATTGGCGTCACGATACGCAAGCGCGATTTGAGCCCCCGCGAAGCGCTGCCGGATTTCGTCGTATCGTTCTTCGACCGTCCTGGCGAACCGATCGTCGATGACCACGAGCCTGAGCATCGCCGCCTCGGGCAGCGTAGTCTCCTGATCGAGACCGTCGAGCCTCAAGACATCGACGCCTTCGAATTCGACGCGCACGAGGCGCAACATCACATCGGGAAAAACGCAGGAACTGCCTATAAAAAGCATGTGCTCTACGTCAATTTTCGTCGGGTCGGAAAGACCCGAGCCATTCACAACAAACATCTATAGGTTCCCTTCACCCAATAAATTTGTCTGGATAGGGCTTTTGCAAATTCTCCGCTGAAAGAACTCCTTCCGGACAGTAGCATAGCGCGATTCGCATATAATCCGAACAGATTTCGTTACTAACCGTTTGGAGAGGCAAAGGCTGGAGAGCGCAGCCAAAGCAGCAGCGAGACTGAGGAAGCTCTCTTACCGCTCAGTGAGTTAGCTCCATGCTGATCGTTCGACGGCGACCGGCTGTGCTGCCGTACTCCACCTTCTCTCGGCATCGCCGGAGACCTAGCCATTCGGTTAGGTCCGCTGCGATCTTGGGGCATTTGGCGCCTCCTAACGAGGAAGCAGTGCCGTGGCGCAAAACGAAAAAAGGCGTTTGTGTGTCAACTAGTTGTCCCAACTGTGCCGATCCTGGAGCGGACTAATTCTCGCCCCGTTAACACTTTGTCCAGCTTTCCGCATCGACCCCGCGATGCAATCATCTGGGTCTGGGTTCGTTTGAGAGCCCGTGTTCTGACCAAGTATTTTGCCGGACGTTTATGCACCGAAGTTTTCTGTAGCGATTTTTCAGTGGTGGGGGCGTGGCGTTGATTCACCGGCAGTTGTTCTGGGTAAGTCATTGAAGAGGGGGGAACAGTAACAGACAGACCGCGACGGCCGGCGGTTCATCGATGCGATGCGTCGTTTCCTGTGGCCGAAATCCAAACCGAAACCGCACCCATCAAGTGCCGCCTATGAAATGAGTGGCGGCGAGACAGGGTGCCATTGCTAAGGAAGACACTCATGTCTAGCCGTAGAGGAAGCAACCAGCAGAACCAGTTCGCGTTTGATGACACCGACGTCGACGTCAACGTCGAAACCGGCATCAACATCCGCGAGCACGAAATCGACATCAACAACGCGGACGCCGACGCGAGCGCCGAGGCCGGTGCCGAAGCGAACGCGGCAGCTGACGCGTCTGCGAATTCGAATTCTGAATCCAACGCGACCAACACCAACACCAGCACTACCTCGACCCGGACCGAACAGGGCCAGGAGCAGGGTCAACACCAGGGCCAAGGCCAGCTTCAAGGTCAAAGCTCCAACAACGCCAACACCAATGGTGGTGACGACAGCAACACCAACACCAACAGCATCAATATCGACTTCGGTGGCGGTGAGTGGATCCCGCGCGATGACGATATCATCGACATCGACAACTCCGCGGTTGGCATGGCCATCGGCGCCGGACGTGATCTCGACATCGACTACAATCCCGGCAACGACCTCGAGATCGAGAACGTGCTGAACAACCTGAACTCCGGCGGCGGCTCGCTCGCGGCTACGTTCAACGCCCAATCGGCCAACCTCGAGGACAATGACAACCTCGAGAACCCGCAAGTCCACAACAATGGCTCGTTCAACAACTCCGGCGACGCCAATGGCGGCTGGGCCTATGCCGAGGAAGGCATTGACGCGGAAGCAGATGGCGGGAGCGGCGGCAGCTATGCCCAGGCTGACGGTGGCCATGCGGCCGGTGCCGGCGGTGACGGCGGCGACGCCCATTCCGGTTCGGCGGCGTTCAACCACGTCAGCGGCGAAGCCGAGACGGACAGCGACTCCGAGGGCGGCGACGGCGGTGACGCCGGTGCGCTGAACGTCTCGGCCAACCACAGCAGCAACGATTCCGCGACCCAAGGTGCTGGCGGCGCTGGCGGTAACGGCACGTCGCTTGGTCTCGGCGTCGGGCTCGCAGGTGCGGACTCCGATGCTTCGACTGGTGACGCCACGGGCGGCGACGGCGCCGGTCTTGGCGTTGGCCTCGGTGAGGGGTCGGAAGGCACGTCGCAGGCGGCGTCTGACGCAGATGGCGGCGACTCGGCTGGCATCGGTGCGGGCCTCGGCGGCGGCCTCGGCGCGAGCGGCGCGCAAGGCAATGGCGGTGACGGCGGCGACGCCAACGCGGCTGGCCTCGGCGGCGGTCTTGGTGCGGCTGACAGCGACGCCAACGGCACGGGCGGCATGGGCGGCTCGGCCGGCGCGATCGCAGCGGCGGGTCTCGGCCTGATCAACGCAGCGCTCGCCAATGCTGAAGCCGGCGATGGCGGCGACGGCACCGCTGACAGCGACGCTGACGGCACTGGCGTTGGCATCGGCGTCGGCGACGCGGATGCGGGCGACGGCGGCGACGGCACCGCAACGTCCGGCGACGGCACTGGTGTCGGCGTGGGTGTCGGCGCGGGTCTGTCGGAAGGCGGCGACGGCGGCGACAACGCGGCAACCAACGACGTTGCCGGCGACGGCACCGGTCTCGGGCTTGGCGTTGGCCAGGGCGGCGACGGATCCAACGATGCCGATTCCGACGCGGCTGCGCTTGGCGCTGGCGTCGGTGACTCCGAAGCCGCTGGCGGTGACGGCGGCTGGTCGGCAGTGTTCGCCGATCACGACGTGAACGGCTCGGCCGACGGCATGGCTGACGCGATCGCCGGCTACGGCGGCGCCGCCAGCTCGGACGACGACGCGGCCAACACGTCGAGCGGCGCGAGCACGTCCGCTTCGTCGATCGGCGCTACGGGCGCCGGCGGAAGCGCCAATACCTGGGGCGGCAATGGTGGCACGGCCACCAATGGCGACGGCGGTGCTGGCGGTAGCGCTGGCAGCTGGGGCTCCGGCAATGGCGACGACGGCTACGTGAACGGCGAATCGTTCGCGGATGCTTCGGCGACCCTCGACATCACGGCGTTCAACCAGAACATCGTGATGGGTGCCAACATCCTCGGCAACTCGGTCGACATGACCGTGGTTGGCGGCGACCTGAATTCCTCGGTCGTCGGCGACGACGATCTTGGCTAAGGCAAGCTAATGGACGGGGCCGGCTGGCCGGCCCCGTCCTCATCTGATTTTCAGATCACCCGGTGTTTACCGGGATTCCGCAACGGAGGGCGAGGTTCATGCCCCTTGATCGCACCACCGAAGCAATTGCTCATTTCATAGGCTTTTTTCATCTCGATACCGAAGCTGCGCGGATGCGCGCCGAATACGACGCATTTCGTGGCAGGCTCGAAGATGCACCGGAACCCGGCGATCTTCCCGAGTTCAATATCTCGGTCCGGGCACCTTATGATCTCAATGGCTTCGACCCAGGCCTGAAGGGCTTGCCGTCGATGCCCCCAGCCGCCGAACCGTCCGCGGCGCCGGTGCTCGCGTTAGCCGAGTCCGGTAGCGGCGGTGGCGCATATTCCAGCTCCGTATCAGCCGAAGTCTCGCTTCCTGAAGCTGCGGCGGCCCGAGCGGGACCCGCCGAACTGGAATTGCACTGGTACATCCCGCCGCCGAACTCCATTGTGACGGTGACCGTTCAATCGCTGACAATGTCGGACAACGATCTTCTGACATTCGGCCACGGATACGAGTTCATTGATCCATCCGTATTTACCGCCGAGCTCATGGAACTGGCGGAAGTGGCACAGGAACTCAGCCTCGGCATTTCCGAGATCATGGAACCCGGCCACGTGCCCTCGGTGAACGACGTCCTGGACGTCTTCGCCGAGGCCATGAACCTTGACGGATCAGCCGTCGAAGGCGCGAAGGTCACTGTCGTCTACGGTGAGGATGCGAACGGCATCTACGTGAACGGCGAGCGCGTCGAGGAGATGCCTGATTTCCGCGAGAACCTGCCAAAGTCGATGCGGGAGGATGAAGACGAAGCCTCCGAGGACGACGCCGAGGACAACCCTTTCGCGGTTGAACCCGGCCATCACGTCTCGACCGGCGAAAACCTTTCGACCAACGAGGCCTATATCGGGATCAGTTGGGTCGATGCCGACGTCATCGCGGTGGCGGGCGACGTCGTGCGGCTCGACTTGATCAGCCAGGTCAACGTACTCATCAACAACGACAGCGGCTATTATGGCGGCTCTCCGTCGCATGCGATCAACGCTGCTCAGATCCAGTTGATGTCATCTCAGCCGGCAGACGCTGCGACGCCAGCCGCGGCGGACGATCCGGTCTTTCCGCGTCACTGGCAGGTCGAGCGCATCGACGGCGACGTCGTCCTGCTCAACTGGTTGCAGCAACACATCTTCGCGACCGATAACGACCGCGCCGAGATCGAATTCTCGGGCAGCAACACGTCGATCGGGCTCGGCGGCAACACGTTGGGCAACTTCGCTTCGCTTGTCGAACTCGGGTTCTATTACGACCTGATCATCGTCGGCGGCAACATGATCACGTTTAACTTCATCGAGCAGATCAACGTGCTGCTTGATAGCGACGCGATCGAAGGCGCCGAATGGGCGACGGGCGGCGTCGAGTCCGGCGACAACTATCTGCAGAACAGCGCGACGATTTCGACCACCGGCATCGATACGGTCACGGCCATGACCGATCTGTTCCGCGCCGAGGTCGAGGCGCTAGCCAACGGGGCAGGCTCAATCTCGGCCACGCTCGCGGGCGACGCGCTTTTCGAGGGCAAGGACACGCTCTCGGTGCTCTACATCTCCGGCGACCTGATCAAGGTGAATGCGCTCCAGCAGCTCAACTATGTCGGCGACGCGGATCAGGTGAATCTCGCGCTCGAGGACTTCGTCGCGGCCAACGGCGATGTGACGGTCAATACCGGCTCTAACGCGCTTCTCAACGACGCCTACATTGAGGATGCGGGGATCGACTCGGTCGTTCTGGCGGGCGGCGACGTCTACAGCGATGCGCTGATCTACCAGGCGGAGCTGATCGACACTAATGCCGTACCGGACGGCGTGGCATTGGCCGCGCTTACGAACGAGGCGGTCGCCGCGTTTTTGGCGAGCGACATGATCGATCCCGATACGTCGCTTGCGGACGATGGCGCGGGCGCGCAGCCGATGTCGTCCGATTCCGGCAGCCTCGACGTGATGCAGTCGGTCCTGGCCTGACCTGAACGAGATTACCCAGGAGCTATTCTTTGAAGGATATTAGCGACCCAAGCGACTTCCCCGAAAACGGGCAAGGTCCGATTTTCTCGACCAAGCGCAAGGCGCACGAAAAAGTGAAACATGATCATTTTATTCTCAAGCCCGAAATGCGGGTGAACCAGCCCCCCGCGAGGGGACGCGTGTCCGACAAAGGGCGCTCCGGCGTGATTGGAACGACGATCGAGGGCTCGACGGGCCCCGTCCTTCGTCGGCAAGATACGCCAGTGGGTCCGCCGGGTGGTGGTGGCGGCGGCGGCAAGGGCACCGCATTTCACAAACGCATCGGACCAGAGGATTTCGGCGCAAGCCTGAAGAACGGCATCTCTGCCGTCCGGCGCAACTTGGGCTTCGTATTCGTGCTGACCTGCGCGACAAACCTCTTGATCCTGTCAATCCCGATTTACCTGTTTCAGATATCGGACAGGGTCCTGACCAGCCGGTCTGTCGATACGCTCATCATGCTCACGGTCGTTATCGTGGGTGCGGTTGTGCTCCAGGCCATACTCGACGCGGTCAGGCGCTTCATGCTGATGCGGACGGCGGTCGAAGTCGCCGCGCAGCTCGGCGCGCCAATCCTGAGCGCTGCCGCACACGCCTCACTGAACGGCAACGGCAAGGAATACCAGACGCTCGGCGACCTGCAGCAGCTCCGGGGCTTTCTCGTTTCCGGGACGCTGATCTCGTTCCTCGATATCCCGTTCGCGCCGCTCTTCATGCTGGCGATCTATCTTGTTCATCCCGAGCTCGGGATGATCGTGATGAGCACGGCTCTGGCGCTTTTCGTGATCGCGATCATCAACCAGCGGATCACATCCGGACATTTTGCCAAGGCCACGGTGGCCCAGTCAAAGGCCAACCTGCACCTCGACTCCATGTCGCGCAACAGCCAGGTGATCAACGCGATGTCGATGATCCCGGAAGCGGTGCGCATCTGGGGCCGCGACACTGCGTCGTCGCTGACCTCGCAGGTTCACGCGCAGGACCGCAACATCGTGTCTGCCGCGATCTCGCGGGCGATTCGGCTTTTGACCCAGGTGGGCATGCTTGGCTGGGGCGCCTATCTCGCGATTCAAGGAGAGATCACGGGCGGCATGGTCATCGCCGCGTCGATCATCGCCGGTCGGGCGTTGGCTCCCGTCGAAGGCGCGATCGAGGGGTGGCACGCATTCCTTCTGACGCGCGCGGCTTACGACCGGATTGCGCGGCTCCTCAACACATCGCGCTACCAGTTCGAGCGGCTGCGCCTGCCCCGCCCGGAGGGTCGGCTTGACGTAGAACGCCTGCTTTACGTGCCGGGCGGCACCAAGCAGGTGATCCTGAACGGGCTGAGCTTCTCGCTCAATCCCGGCGAGGCACTGGCGGTGATCGGCAATTCGGGTGCGGGCAAGACGACGCTCGGCAAGATGCTCGTCGGCTCGATCCTTCCGACGTCGGGCAATGTCCGGCTCGACCTCATGGATCTCAGGAACTGGGACCCGCGCCAGATGGGCGAGAACATCGGCTACTTGCCGCAGGACGTGCAGTTGTTCCCCGGCACGATCAAGGACAATATCGGCCGGATGCGTGACGACGCGACAGACGAGCAGATTCATCGCGCCGCCGTGCTCGCGGACGTGCACGACATGATCGCCCAGCTTCCCCAAGGCTACGAGACGATGGTCGCGGCCGACGGCTCGCCGCTCTCGGGCGGCCAGAAGCAGCGCATCGCGCTTGCCCGCGCCTTCTTCGGCGACCCGCGCTTCCTTGTCCTGGACGAGCCGAACTCGAACCTCGACGTGGCGGGCGACAAGGCTCTTGCCAAAGCTATCGAACATGCGAGGGCCAATGGCATCACCTCGGTCATCATCACACAGAAGCCGGCGCTCCTGAACGTGGTCGACAAGATCATGCTGCTTGCCAACGGGAGCGTCGCGCTCTTCGGTCAGCGCGACGAGGTGTTGGCCAAACTGCACGGGGGCGACCGGCAGTCGGCCGCGAACCGGGTGGCGTCGCAGACACAAACCGGCGCGCGCCAGGTACCGCAATCGGGCGAAGAGGGGGACCAAGATGACTGACCTTGTCCAGGTTCCCAGCGCTACGGAATGGTATTCCGAGGTTCCACGTTCGATCTCACGCCATGCGATTTTCGGACTATCGCTGATGGTGATTGCATTCGGAGGCTTCGGGCTCTGGGCGTTCCGCGCGCCGTTGGCCGCCGCAGTCATCTCTCAAGGCAGCTTTGTCGCCACCGGCCAGAACAAGATCATTCAGCACCTCGAGGGCGGGATCATAGAAGATATCCTCGTGGCTGAAGGCGAGACCGTAAAGGCGGGACAGCCGATTCTCAGGCTCGACGAGACACTCGCAAAGGCGAACGAGCGCGAACTCCACCTGCGCCAGGTGCGCCTCGAGGCGACAGAGCAGCGGCTTCTGACTCAACATCTTGGCAAAGACACCCTGACTTTGCCCCCTGCGCTCCTGGACGAAAGCGCCGATCCTGAGGTCGCCACCATTCTCGACAGCCAGCGGCTGGCGTTCACCGTGGCGCGCTCGGGGCTGGCGAACGACGTCATGCTGATCGAGCGCAACATGGACGCGATCGACGCGCGCCATCGTGGCTATGCCCGGCAACACGAAGCTTTGGTCGGGCAACTCGCGCTTCTCGACGAAGAGCTTGAATCGAAGGATGAACTGCTACAGTCCGGCCTCGCGCGGAAGGCGGATGTCACGGCGCTGCGCCGGGCGCGGCTCGATGCGATCGGCCAGATTGGCAGGATCGAAGCCGAACTTGACGAAATCGGCGAGATGCGCGCCAAGTTCCAGACCCAGATCGAGAAGACTCACGATGAGTACAGCCGCGCCGCACTGACCGAGATTCAGGCGATCCAGGCTGAGTTGGAAAGCGTCCGCGAACAGATGCGCAAGGCCGACAATGTTCTCTTGCGCACGGAAGTGCTCGCGCCCGTCTCGGGAACGGTCGTGCGACTCTACTACCATACCTCAGGCGGCGTCATCGAAACTGGCCGCGCCATCGCCGAGATCCTGCCCGACGATGCGCCGCTAATCATCGAGACGCTTGTGCCACGCAGTGATATCGACAGTGTCAAGCTTGGGCAGATTTCGACCGTTCGGCTCGTCGGGTTGAACCAACGCACGACACCGATCCTGAACGGCACGGTCGAGTATGTCTCGGCCGACGCGGTCGCGCAGGCCGCCGAACAGCCCAACGCGCGCGAGGTTTATGTCGTCCGCGTCTCGCTGTCGAAGGAAGAGATTGCCCGCGTTCCACGTTTCGCACCGAAACCCGGCATGCCAGTCGAGATCATGATCAAGACTGAAGAGCGGACCTTCGCACAATACATCGCCAAGCCTGTTGTCGACAGCATGGCGCGCGCATTCCGCGAGCAATAGAAGTAGGACCGATCACTCGGCGACAGCCACCATCGCGTCATCCGGCGGCGGCTGATCTGACCAACCGCGTCCTGTTGCCACTTGAAGCCTAATCCAGCTTGTCGCGAGGTCACGCAGCCCGCCGGCCAGCGCGATCTGGCTGTCGAGCGAGCGCCGCTCGGCGTCCAGCACGTCAGTCAGCACGGTCTCGGCAGCCTCGTAGCTCTTCTTGGTCAGGTCGCGCACCTCGTTGTTCGCCTGGGCGGCAGAACGCTGGGCGCCCACTTGGCGGCGCCAGTAACGGGTGGAGGAATCGGCTTCCTGCACCTCCTCAACCGCGCGCAACACCGTCGAGCGCCAGTTGAGATCAGCTTCCGCCGCGCGCGCCTTGGCCGCGTCACGGTTCGCGCGAAGGACGCCCTGGTTCAGGACCGGGACTCGCAGGACGGGACCGAAGGCCCACGTTTCGTCGTCGCCCGAACTGATAAAGCCCGACAGCGTGAGCGAGGGATAAAGCTGAGCCTCGGCGACACCGATCGCGGCCGTCGACGCGGCGAATTCACGCTCAGCCGCGCGGATGTCGGGCCGATTGCGCAACAGATCCGCGGGCGTACCGCTCTTTGACAAGCGCTGCGGCACCGGCTGGCCCGATCCTTGCGTCATGCGCTGCATGATCGGCCCGGCGGGTTCTGCCAGAAGGGTCGCAATTCGGAACACGTTTCCCTCGAAATTCGCCTGAAGCGAGGGAAGTGCCGCCTCGGCGCTGCGGAGAAGCGCACGGGCCTGCGCCTCGTCCAGCATCGTCGCTTCGCCCGCTGCGGCCTGTCGCGACACGAGATCGAACGCCGCGCGCCGCGACTGGATCGCCTGTCGCGTGATCCATGCGGCATTCTGGAAGTAGCGTGCGTTGACGTAGGCGTCCGCGATATCCGCGAGATAAGCGAGTCGAACCGTGCCCCGGTCGTAATGGGCCGCTTCGAGGCTCGCGCGCGCCGACTCGGTGCTGCGCCGGACCCCGCCGAACAAATCGAAGACATACGCAGCGTCTGCCGAGATTGAATTCGCATCGTCGATATTGCCGGCCGAGTCGCGTTCGCGACCGGCGCGACCAGAGATATCACCGCTCAGCTGCGAGGCAATGCCCGTACGGGCCAGCGCGGCCTCCGCCTGCCGGATCCGGGTCCAGGCCGTACGGATGTCAAGGTTCTGTGACAGACCACGATCGACGAGTGAGTTCAAAAGCGGATCGTTCAGACCTGTCCACCACCGCTCGACCGCCGCATCCCGCAGCGCGGACGACCCACCATTCACGAAAAGCGCAGACATGGACATCTGCGGACGCACATAGTCCGGTCCCACCGCTGCGCATGACGCAACGAGCGTTACCGGGACCACCAAGCCCATGGTCCGTTTCATCAACCTGCCTCATTTCAATTGTCTTTGCGTCAACTTAGCAGAGTTCTATTTTGCACCACCGAGAATTGAATAGGTGGCACAGATTGGCGACAAAATTGATGCGAAGCTGCAACAGGCAGGTTTCGTCCGCCACGACGCCGATGGGGTCTTAATCCACGCCAATATGTCGAGAACATCCACAGCATCGGCTCGGACGTTGCGCAGTCCCGGCTACATACCGCGCGCCCTCAGCGGCTTATCCGACGAACCTGCCCCGTTGCTTCGTTACCCTGATAAATTCCGAAGGTCCCGTGGCGAAACTCCTCGGCATAGCGTCGCAGCATCGATCGTTCGGCAGCGTCGGCGACCCTGTCCAGAGGCAACGTGTCGAGCGGCTGCAGCACCATTCCCGTGGGCGCTTCGCCCGAAACAAGGCCGTGGTAGAAGATCCCGTGCACCCCCGTTTCGCGATTCTCGTAGACCGCATAGAGGAAATCGACTTCGGGCTTCATGCCCCGGCTGAGCATCATCGCCCGCAAGCCGTCGAGGCTGGGTTCCGCTTCCGGCGCCACCGGCACTGACAGCGCTCCGCCAGCTTGCTCTTCAAGAAGAATTCTATTGTCCATCGTCAGCACCGCGCCAATCCTTGTCGCGCCTTTCGCGACAAACGCGGAGACCAGGCGATCCTCAAGACCGATCGAGAAATAGTTTCCGCGGAAATAGCCTAGCGGGTTGCCGTCCCGCACCGAGGCCTCGATCACGCGCCCGATCAGCACGACGTGGTCGCCCGCATCCACCAGCTGCTCTCGTTCGCAGGCGAACTGCGCAAGCGACCCGTCGACCAGAGGAACGTCCGCCGCCCCTGCCTTCCAGGAGCACTGGCCGAACTTGTCCGCTACCTGGCTTGCAAAAAGGCCCGAGACCGCCTTCTGATCCTCGGCCAGGACGTTCACGGCAAAGTGGGCGGCCTGCATGAAGCTTTCGCAGCTATGGGCGGTCTTGGCGAGGCAGACGAGCAGAAGCGGCGGATCGAGCGACACCGACGTGAACGAGTTCGCGGTGAAGCCGCGCGGAGTGCCGTCTGGCTGCCGTGTCGTCACGATCGTGACGCCGGTCGCGAAGGCACCGAAGGCGTTGCGAAGGGTCCGAGAGTCGATGCCTCCGACTGTCATGCTCCCGAACCTGCTCTCCGAGCGCCGAAAGTTCCTGCGGCAAGATGACGGTCCAGAAATGCAATCAGCGGTGCATTGACCGCTGGCGGATCCTCGACAAGCGCCATGTGCCGGAGACCTGGCAAAATCTGCGTTTCGGCGTTCGCTATCTCGGCAGCGATGGCATGCGTCATCTCGGGGCCGTTGCCAAAATCCTCATCAGCGGTGATGACGAGCGCCGGGCAGGCAATCGGCGGGTTGGGTGCAACAATCTCTTCCACTCCTTCCGCGAGAATACGGTAGAGGTCGGGATAAACGTCCGGGTCGTTTGCGAGGACCCAGGAGCGGACGAGTTGCATCACGCCCGAATTCGCCGTGCGGTAGTCGTCCGTAAACCACCGGACGAGCGCCGCCTCGACGGTCACGCGCGGCCCCTCCGCGCGGGCCTGTTCGACGCGCGCGCGGATAGCGGCCTGAGCCTCCTTCGTTCGCCGGTGGGGCGAATGCAGGACGCCGAGCGCTGCAACCCGGCCGGGATGGTCCTGCGCAAAGCGTCGCGCAACCATGCCGCCAAGCGAAAAACCGACGGCCGAAACCTTGTCGATGCCAAGATGATCGAGCAGCCCGGTGAGCTGGTCCGAGAGCGATTTCAACGTCGGATCGGGCTGTGGCGGCGAGCTTTCGCCATGGCCGAGAAGGTCGTAGGCGAGCACGCGGTAACGATCTACGATATGTGGCGCGAGCCACTGCCAGAGCGCGCGGTTGAGCCCGAGACCGTGGATCAGCGCGACAACCGGCGCGCTTTCGGGGCCGGTCATGTCAAAAGCGGTGCCTGTCGGTGAGCGCGTCATGCGCGCGCCAGAGGCTTGTAGGCAACGACCTCGACTTCGACCCTCACGTCGACCAGAAGGTCCGTGACCACCGCCGAGCGCGCCGGGGGATCGTTCGGGAAGTATTCCCCATAGACCAAGTCGAAGCCGGGAAAATCGGAACGATCTGTCAGCCACACCATTGCCTTGACGACGTCGTCCCGCGTGCAGCCGGCCACAGCCAGCGTCGCGGTGATGTCGTCGAGCACGACGCGCGTCTGGTCCTCGATTGCACCCTTGGTCATGACCGCGCCGTCCTGCATTGGGACCTGGCCCGTTAGATAGACGAAATCCCCCGCCCGAACGGCGCGGCTTAGTGACAGCCTGCGCCCGTCGATCACAAGCGGCTCGCCGATGACCTGCTTTTCCGACATGCGCGTCTCCCTTTCCTCATGCGTGCCACTGGTCCGGCGAATGGGATACACAATTTTCGCCAGCACCTGTCGAAAATCCGACGAGACCCGGCGCGATCCTTCCAGTATGAGAAATAGTCAAAGGGAGGAGGCACGCGATGGGCGAGATCAGACCATACAGCATGCTGATCGACGGAGAATGGGCCGGGGCTTCCGACGGTGGCATGTTCGACAGCGTTAACCCAGCTACCGGGGAGGTCTGGTGTCGCGTGCCCGAGGCGACGGCTGAAGACGTGGACCGCGCCGTTCGCGCCGCCGACCGCTCCTTCATGTCGGGCCCGTGGGCCGGGATGGTTCCCTCTCAGCGCGGCAAGTGCCTTCGAAGGCTGGGCGATCTCCTGGCCGACCGGTCAGAGGCGCTTGGGCGTACGGAAAGCATCGACACCGGGAAGATGCTTAAGGAAACCCGATGGCAGGCGAAATACATCGCCGAGTTTTTCCATTTCTACGCAGGCTGCGCTGACAAGATCTCAGGCGAGACGTTGCCCATCGACAAACCCGACCTCTTCGTTTTCACCCGGCGCGAGCCACTGGGCGTCGTGGCCGCTGTCGTGCCCTGGAATTCGCAGCTTTTCCTCGTCGCGGTGAAAATCGGCCCGGCTCTGGCGGCAGGCAATACCGTCGTCATCAAGGCGTCCGAGCACGCCTCGGCTGCATTGCTGGAATTCGGTGAATTGATCGAAGAGGCTGGCTTTCCGCCCGGTGTCGTCAATATCGTCACCGGCCACGGCGACCCCTGCGGCAAGGCGCTGACCTCCCACCCTCTTGTCGCCCGCATTTCCTTCACCGGCGGACCGCGGGCGGCGCGTCATGTGCTCTACAACTCGGCGGAGAATTTCGCCGAGGTCACGTTGGAGCTTGGCGGCAAGTCGCCCTTCATCGTCTTCGAGGACGCCGACATCGAGAGCGCGGTGAACGGTGCAATCGCCGGGATCTTCGGGGCGACGGGGCAAAGCTGCGTCGCCGGGTCGCGGCTCTATCTGCACGAGGACATCGCAAGCAAGTTTCTTTCGAAGATGACGGAGCGCGCGCGCGACATACGGATTGGCGATCCTCTGGCAGAAGAGACCCAGATGGGTCCGCTTTGCACGACCGGTCAACTCGAATCCATCGAGCGTGAGGTCGCTTTGGCCATCGGCGAAGGCGCAAAGGTCTTGTGTGGAGGCAAGCGCCCCGAAGGCCTCTCCGGCACCTTCTACGAACCCACCATCCTCGATTGCCCGCGTCAAGATCTGCGCATTGTCGACACCGAGCTCTTCGGACCCGTGCTGGCGGTCCAGAGGTTCCGAACCGAGGACGAAGTCGTCTTGCTCGCCAACGACAGTAGACATGGTTTGGCGGCGGGGATCTTCACGCGAAGCGGCGCCCGGCAGATGCGGATGTCGAAAGCGATCCGCGCCGGCATCGTCTGGATCAATACGTACCGTGCCATCTCTCCAATCGCGGAGTTTGGCGGCGTCAAGGGGTCAGGCTACGGCCGGGAGAGCGGGTTTCAGGCGATGTACGACTACACGCGCCCGAAAACGGTATGGGTGAACACCTCTGACGAGCCGATGGCGAATCCCTTCGTGATGCGCTGAGCGGCTCTAGACAATGGCGGCACTGCTTTCCACGGTGTGTCGAAAATTTGTCGCCAATGACGAATTTCCGACAACGCATGCCGCCGAAGGCGTGAAAATTGGCCGCGAAAGATAATCCGGGAGAGACGGCGATGAGATTCCAGCTGGCGATCAACATGGAGCGCATGGACGCGAGCCGCGACATGAACGAGGTGGCGCGCCACACGCTCGAGATGGTGCAGATGGCCGACCGGGGCGGGTTCAGCACCGTCTGGGCGGCCGAGCATCACGCGCTAGAAATGACGATCGCGCCCAACCCGTTCTCGATCCTCGCTTGGTGGGCCGCGCATACCGACCGCATCCGGCTCGGCACCGCGGTCGCCGTCGCGGCCTACTGGAACCCCATCAAGCTCGCCGGTGAAGCCGGATTCGTCGACCTCATCTCGGGCGGGCGGCTGGAATTCGGCATCGGCTCGGGCGCCTATCAGCGCGAATTCGACCGCATGGCGCCGGGGCTGAAGCAGTCCGACGCCTGGCGCTACATGCAGGAGATGCTGCCGGCCGTCCGGGCGCTCTGGAAGGGCGACTACGAGCATGACGGCGAATTCTGGTCATTCCCGACCTCGACGGCCGTGCCGAAACCGGTTCAGTCGGAGGTCCCGGTCTGGGTCGCCGCGCGTGCACCGATCACCTACGACTACGCGGTCCGCGAAGGCTGCAACATCATGTCCTGGCCGCTCACGCGCGGGATGGACGAGGCAGAGACCTACATGCAACGGCTCGAGGACGCGATGGCGGCCCATCCCGGCGCGAAACTTCCGACCATGGCGATGATGCGCCACACCGCGCTCTACGACCGGAAGGAGGACTGGATGGTGCCCGTCCGCGCCGCCCAGCGCCAGCTCGGCCAGTTCGAGAACCTGTTCAAGAATCTCGGCGACGTGAAGGACGGCTTCCCGAAGCAAACCCCCTTCGACCAACTTGGGAACCGCGCGGAATACGACCCCAGGATGCTGCACGACAACCTGATGTTCGGGACGCCG
Source organism: Defluviimonas aquaemixtae (assembly GCF_900302475.1). Classification (NCBI taxonomy): domain Bacteria; kingdom Pseudomonadati; phylum Pseudomonadota; class Alphaproteobacteria; order Rhodobacterales; family Paracoccaceae; genus Albidovulum; species Albidovulum aquaemixtae. The sequence continues at coordinate 233,026 of NZ_OMOQ01000003.1, read as the reverse complement.
GACGAGGTGATCGGGAAGCTGAGGCGTTACGAGGAGATCGGCGTGGACGAGTTCATCTACTACGCGAGCCTCGGCCTCGGCCTCGCCGAACAAAGGCGCTCGCTCGAACTCTTCATCGATGAGGTCGTCCCTGTGTTTTCGTCGGGCTGAGGCAGGGTGGGGCTACGCCCCTGACTTGCGCAGGACTTGAAAAGGCTTCGCCGTTCCTTGGTTCTCGAGCGCTTCGAGAAACTTTGCCAGCGTACCAGGCCAACTCGGTGCGGCGTCCTTTTCTGGCCAGGCCTGCCGGTAATCCGAAGGACGTCGCCCAAAGCGCCTCCCGAAAGAGTAAGCGAAATGCGACAGCGTGTTGAAGCCCGAAGCCGTCGCGATCTCGCGCACGGAAAGCTCGGTTGCGATCAGCAGCACACGAGCGTGCTGCAGGCGCAGGAGCAGTCCGAACTGCACCACCGTACAGCCCACTCTGGCCTTGAACTGCCGCTCGAGTTGGCGTTGCGACACGCCGAGCCGGTCTGCGACCTCTGGCACCGGCATAGGCTCGGCGATGTGTTGCTCGATCAGGGCGATGGCGTCACGCACGATCGGTGAAAGCGTCTCCTGGCCGCGGCCGATTGGCCGCCGCTGCGGCGCCTCCGCGAGGCGGATCGGGTGATACAGCATCTGGTCAGCGACCTCTTGGGCAAGACGCTCGCCATGCGCGTCGCCGACGAGCTTCAGCACGAGGTCGACCCCGGCGAGCCCGCCCGCGCAGGTCATCATTTGGCCGTCGATGGTAAACAGCTGCTCTACGACCGAAACGTCGTCGAACTGCTCCTGAAATCCGGACATCCAGGACCAATGCGTCGTTGCAAGGTTGCCCGAAAGGAGCCCCGCTCGCGCCACCAGGTAGCAGCCAAGTTCCACTGCGCAGACGCGCATGCCGGTCCGTGCGTGACGCCGAAGCCAGTTCAGCGTTCTCGCGTTACTGTAGGCCTCGGCATTCCAGCTCGCCAGCACGAAAACGGTTTCGCCACGGCGATTGCGGTCGTCGGGGGGCCGCGCCGCAAGCGACAACCCGTTCGATGACGGAACGTCGGCTCCATCAAATGACACAATCTCCCACGAATAGAGCGGCGCGGGCGAAAGGTAGTTCGCAACCCGCATGACCTCGATCATCGTGATCAGGGTCGACATGTTGAAGCGCGGGACGACGAGGAACGACATCCTTTCAGGCGCAGAGTCTGGGGCTTCGGTGGTGCGGCCTTTCGACATGGGCGGATCCTATCAGCCGAAAAACCGACAAGACACGCGATTTGTGGTCAACAGGTCTCCACGTCGTTCATCGCGTTCAGGCTGCCCGACAGTCGGGCGGATTCCATCCATTCGGCCCCGCGCGATATCCACCGGCTCCAGCAAGCTACGAAGCCGATCAAGCTTCAGCGGATGTTGCTGCAACGATCTGTCTGTAGGCCCCTTCAATATGCCGCTTCATAAGTGCCGCCGCATCTTTGGTACGACCTGCGAGCAGCGCCTCGACGATTGCCTCGTGTTCGTCCCAGACCGGTGCCGCGGCGTCCGGATCGCGCAGTACCTGAGCCATCGAACGCCGGATGTGATGCCAGTTGACCTGCATCGAGTTCTCGATGACGGGATTGCCGCTCCATCGGTAGATCATGCTGTGAAACTCGACATCCGCGCGCAGGAGGCCAAGCGCGTCGCGCCTGCTCGCCGCCTGCCTGCCCCGGCCGATCGAAAGCTCGGCCTCCATCCGCGCGTTTTCTGTCAGCCGAGCGCCGGCCAGCGTGACGGCAAAGGGCTCGATCACGGAGCGAAATTCATAGATCGACCGGAACAGGTTCGTGTCGACCTGAGAAACGATGACGCCGCGCCGGCCCGTGTCTTCGACAAAGCGGTTGGCCTTCAGGATTGAAATGGCGCTGTTCACTGGCTGCCGCGACACGTTCAGTTTCGCCGCGATCTGGTCCTGAGCAAGGCGCTCGCCGGGTGCGAGTTCGCCGGTGCAAATCGCATCGAGCAGGATTTCATAGGTCTGCTCGACCAGCGTTTTGGGCGTTTTGATCGATTCCATGTGCGTCCATCATACCTGCGGTTCCGTCCCGGGCGTAGCCGGGTTATGGACAGAATGTCAAATTTCGTATACGAAATACATTGTGCAGGTTTTGCCTCGTTTTCTGAGTTGCCGGTCAGCGCTTCAGCTTGGGGAGGAGCACCGATGTGCCATGTCTTTGCCGGGCAGGACCCCCGGCTCTACGCAAGTGAAACACGCCGTCTTCGTCTAAATGGCCAGAGCACCAGCATCCGGCTGGAAAGATCCTTCTGGGCAATCCTCGATGAAATCGCCGAATCCGAAGGCGTCACGACACCAACTTTCGTCTCGAGGCTTCATGCCGAAGTTCTGGAGCTTCGTGGCGAGCCGTCGAACTTTACGTCGCTATTGCGCTGTGCCTGTCTGACGTTCATCGAGTCTGCCCCGATCACACGGCCAACGGTGATGGCGGCCGAGTAGTTTCGACGGTACCGGAGAATAAATCCCGCTGGTAGTAAGCCCATACTACCTACAACCTGTCGATACGGAGTTACGCTTTCCCCGTTTGGAAACAAGCGCGCCGGGAGAGCGTTGTGCCAAAGACAATCCATACCATGATTCGCGTCCTGGACGAGCACACGTCGGTCGCGTTCTACGAAAAAGCATTTGGTCTGAAAGTGGCCGACCGGCTGGATTTCCCCGACTTCACGCTCGTCTACATGCGCAATCCGGAGAGCGAGTTCGAGCTTGAACTAACGATCAACAAGGGCCGGACCGAATCTTACGATCTGGGCGACGGCTACGGCCATCTCGCGGTGTCCGTCGAGGATCTCGACGCCGAACATGCACGGTTCGAAGCCGAGGGCCTGAGCCCGCGCAAACTCGTGGAATTCGCGCCGGCCGGCAAGCGCATCGCCCGCTTCTTCTTCGTCGCGGACCCCGATGGATACCAGGTCGAGGTTCTCGAACGCGGCGGGCGCTTCAAGTGACACATATTGCAGATATCGCCGGCTGAACGGGCCGCGATGGGTGGCAAAGGAGGAGAACTCATGACCAACGCAACCAGCCCCCGCGGCCTGAGCAGGCGACAGCTTCTGTCTCGCGCCAGCGCCGCAGGCGCATCCTTCGTGATCGGGACCGGCTTCATGGCCGCGAAGGACGCCGCCTGGGCGACCGAGCTTTCGGCACTCAAGCCCGAAACATTCGCGACTCTGGTCCAGATGGCGCGCGACATCTACCCGCACGACCGGGCGGGCGACAAATTTTATGTCGTCGCGGTGAAGGGCTACGACACGGCCGAAGCCGCGCCGGGGATCGAGGCAGGAATCGAGGGGCTGAACGCCGCCGCGCGCGGCAAGGGCTTCGACAGCTATCTCGGCATGGGCTGGGAACGCGACCGGGTCGACATCCTCCGCTCGATGGAGGACAGCCCGTTCTTCCAGCAGATCCGCGGCGGTCTTGTGACCGGCCTCTACAACCAGAAAGAGGTCTGGCCGATCTTCGGCTACGAGGGCGAAAGCTTCAGCGAGGGCGGCTACATCGACCGCGGCTTCGACGACATTAACTGGCTATGAGCCATAGGGGAGGAACAGGACTATGGCTGCACCTTTTGACCTGAACGACGACAACGTGGTCGTCGTCATCGGCACCGGCGCGGGCGGCGGCGTTCTGGCGAACGAACTTGCCCAGAAGGGCGTGAGCGTCGTGGCCCTCGAGGCCGGCGGGCGCTACCTGCCCGAGGATTACATCAACGACGAATGGGAAAGCTTCGGCCAGCTCGCATGGGTCGATCCGCGAACGACGTCGGGCGACTGGCGGGTTGCGAAGGATTTTTCGGGCCTGCCTGCCTGGATCGTCAAGGCGGTGGGTGGCACCACGACCCATTGGGCCGGCGCCTCGATCCGCTTCCAGCCGCACGAGTGGAAGGCGAAGACCACCTATGGCGAGGTGCCGGGCGCGAACCTTCTCGACTGGCCGATCGACGGCGACGAGATGGCGCCCTGGTATGAGAAGGCCGAGGCCAAGCTCGGCGTCACGCGCACCGGGGAATTCCCCGGCTTGCCCGGCAACAACAACTACAAGGTGTTCGAGAAGGGCGCGACGGCGCTCGGCTACCAGGAGGTCCATACCGGCCGGATGGCGATCAACTCCATCGACAACGATGAACGTCCCGCCTGCCAGCAGACCGGCTTTTGCTTCCAGGGCTGCAAGTGGGGTGCCAAGTGGTCGGCCGCCTACACCGACATTCCGAAGGGCGAGGCGACGGGCAATCTTGAAGTGCGCGACCACGCCCATGCCGCGCGCATCCTGCACGACGACAGCGGCAAGGTCACCGGCGTCGAGTATTTCGACAAGGACGGCAACCTGCAGATGCAGAGGGCGCGGATCGTCTGCGTCGCCGGCAACTCGTTCGAAAGCCCGCGGCTTCTGCTGAACTCCGCTTCGGCGATGTTCCCCGACGGGCTCGCCAATTCCTCGGGACAGGTCGGGCGCAACTACATGCGGCACACGACCGGCTCGGTCTATGCCGTGTTCGACAAGCCCGTGCGGATGTGGCGCGGCACGACCATGGCCGGCATCATCCAGGACGAAGCGCGGCACGATCCGAGCCGCGGTTTCGTCGGCGGCTACGAACTCGAGACCCTGTCGCTCGGCCTGCCGTTCATGGCCGCGTTCCTCGATCCTGGCGCCTGGGGGCGGGAATTCACGACCGCGCTCGACGCCTACGACCGCATGGCAGGCATGTGGATCGTGGGCGAGGACATGCCGCAAGAGACGAACCGCGTCACGCTCAATCACGACGTCAAGGACCAGTGGGGACTGCCCGTCGCGAACGTCAACTTCTCGGACCACCCGAACGACATCGCGATGCGCAACCACGCATATGGCCAGGGCATCAAGATCTACGAGGCGGTCGGCGCGACGAGGACATTTCCGACGCCGCCCTATCCGTCGACGCACAATCTGGGCACCAACCGGATGAGCGATAACCCGCGCGACGGCGTCGTGAACAAGTGGGGCCAGACCCACGACATCGCGAACCTCTTCGTTTCGGATGGGTCACAATTCACGACCGGCGCAGCCGAAAACCCGACTCTCACGATTGTCGCACTTGCCATTCGGCAGGCGGACCATATCGCAAGTGAGATATCGGCGCGCGCGATCTGAGCCGCATGGCTGATGTAAATGGCCCGGGCGGCTGGGCCCGCCCGACATACGTTTCGGAGGACAGTAAAACCCAAGGGAGGATCAGATGACACGACTTCTATCAACAATTGCCGCAGCAGCGCTCGTTGCTGGCGCGGCTGAAGCACAGACGGCAAATGTTCCTGACAACCTGGACAAACTCTCGAACTTCCAGAAGACCGGAGTGACGGAATTCACCTTTGTCGAGCAAGGCGGCGACTATGCCGACGGCATCCGCGCGAACCTCGAACGCGTCGAGATGCCGCCAGGCTTCAAAATCGAGCTCTACGCCGTCGCCCCCGACGCCCGCCACATGGCAGTTGGGCCGCAAGGCGTCGTCACGTTCGTCGGCACCCGCAAGGACAAGGTCTGGGCAGTGACCGACCGCAACAAGGACCGCGTGGCGGACGAGGTGAAGGACTTCGCCCCCTCGCTGACTTTCTCGATCCCGAACGGCCCGTGCTTCTCGAAGGACGGATTTCTCTACATCGCCGAACAGAACCGCGTCCTTCTATTCCCCGCGGCCGAGTTCTTCTATGAAAGCCCCGACGTGGCGGCCTTCAACCTGATCAAGAAGGGCGAGTTGATCCCACCCGAGGAGGAGTCGTTCAACCACACTGCCCGGGTCTGCAAGATCGGGCCGGACAACAAGATCTACATCTCGCTCGGCCAGCCTTTCAACGTTGCCCCACCCGAGAAGCTCGAACTCTACGGGCAGGTGGGCATCGGCGGCATGATCCGGCTGAATCTCGATGGCACGGGGCGTGAGGTCTACACCTACGGCATCCGCAACTCGGTCGGCCACGACTTTCACCCGGTCACGGGCGAACTTTGGTTCACCGACAACCAGGTCGACGGCATGGGCGACGACATCCCTCCGGGCGAGATTAACCGTCAGACCGCCGTTGGCCAGCACTTCGGCCACCCGTGGTACGGCGGCGGCGACGTACGCACCAACGAATACAAAGACGAGGAAGTGACGGTCGACGCCGTGATGCCCGCGGTGGAAACTGTGGCCCATGCCGCCGATTTAGGCATGGACTTCTACACCGGCTCGATGTTCCCCGCCGACTACAAGAACGCGATCTTTTCCGCCCAGCACGGGTCCTGGAACCGGACGACTCCGGTCGGTGCCCGCGTGATGGTCACGAAGATCGACGATGAGGGCAATGCCACCACCGAGCCCTTCGCCGAAGGCTGGCTCGACGCGGCCACGGGCGAATATCTGGGTCGCCCGGTCGACGTGGCTGAGTTGCCAGACGGCTCTATCCTGGTCTCCGACGACCTGGCCGGTGCGCTCTACCGCATCAGTTACGAGGCGCCCGCGCAATGAGGGCAGTGAGCGCTATGGTTCTCGGCGGGGCCGTCCTCGCCGGGGCCGCCTTGTCCCAGGGGGCGGGAGATCCCGCGTCGGGCAAAGTGCTAGCAGGCCAGTGTCGGACCTGCCACGGGATCGACGGCTTCGCTAAGATCCCGATCGCGCCGCATATCGGCGGCGAGCCTGCCTCATACATCGCCGCCCAGCTTACCGCTTTCCGCGACGGCGCGCGGGCGCATGAAATGATGTCTGTCGTGGCCAAATCACTGAGCGACGAGCAAATCGCTGACCTCGCCGCCTGGTACGCGTCGCACACGGTGACCGCAACGCTCTCCGCCGATCCCGCCGACGCGCCGGAGATTTGCGTGGACTGTCACGGCGCAGACGGAATTGGCGTGACGGAGGACGTGCCAAACCTCGCCGCCGAAACGAATATCTACACCGATACCCAACTCAAGGCGTTCCGCTCGGGCAAGCGGGTACATGAAGTGATGACGCCTATCGCCCAGAATCTCACGGACGACGAGATTCGTGCGGCAGCCGACTGGTATTCGTCCGTTTCGCTGTCGATCGAGGCCAGCCAATAATTCGATCAGCCAGATATCCCCAGCCCTTGCGCCGAGGGTATGGAGATCAGGACGCTTAGCCCACCGAGTGTGTCGGAGGCGTCAAGCGCGATAGCGCCGCCATAGGCCTGCGCGAGATCGGCAACGATGGCGAGCCCGATCCCAGTTCCGGGCGCGGACGTGTCGAGGCGCCCGCCCGATCTGAGCGCTTCGCGGCGGTCGACTTCCGGAATGCCCGGGCCATCGTCCTCGATCCTGATCCAGACCTCCTGCTCGGTGCGCCCGGCCGTCAGCTGCACCGTCGCCTTCGCCCAATGGAAGGCGTTTTCAAGAATGTTCCCGAGGATCTCTTCGATGTCCTGCATGTCCATCGGCACCCGCAAATCTGGCGCGAACTCAAAGCGGAGTGTCTTCGCGGCACGATCGTGCATCGAGCGGAAAAGCCGGGCGAGCCGCTCGACCGAGGTGCGAAGCTCGGTCTGGCGCTGCGCCGAAGCCCCGCTATTGGCCGCGCGTGTCCGTGCCAGCGAACGCTGCAGCTGGGCATCGACCCGGTCGAGCGCGCTCCGAGCGTTATTCACGTCGACGTTACATTCGGCAAGCGCGTTGAGTTCGTTGCGCAAAATCGCTGAAGGCGTCTTTAGCGCGTGCGCTAGATCGGCCGCCTGCCGACGCCCGCGCTCGACGATCTCGCGATTACGTTCGAGCAGCGTGTTTATGTCGGTGACGAGAGGCGCGACCTCTTCGGGGTAATCTCTGGGCTCTAGAAATTCGTCGCGGTCCCAGCGATGCGCTACATCTTCTCTAAGCTTGTTCAGCGGCCTCAGAATGGCGGACGTCTGAAGAATCGTTCCCGCGACGCCGAGCGCCCCTATCAAGGCGAAGGTCGTGAGCAGGCTTTGCCGGATCCTCTGCCGCTCGAGTTCGAGCGCGGAGAGCGACTCCGCCACGTTCACGACCCAATCCGCGCCGTCTTCCAGACTGACAAGCCCGTAGGCGCCGCGAACCAAGCTTTGCGGCCCGGTGCCCGTCCAGAACTGAACCTCCGCGGAAGCGTCCGAGTGGTCGGGCAGCAATGAATCGAACAGCGATCGCGACGCGACAGCGGTGTCATCGGCCCCGGTGATCTGCCAGTAGCGGCCCGAATAAGGGCGCTGATAAGCCGGGTCGTTCAGAAAACTTTCGACAAGCTCCGGCTCGCCGCCGCTGTTGCCCAGCGCGGAGACAACCTGAATGTAGCGATCCAGGAGCGCCTCATCAAAGCGCCGTTGCGTCAGAGTGTCGAAGAAGTAGAAAAGAGCAACACCGCCGATGGCGATCGCGATTCCGGCCCAGATCAGGCCGCCGAGGATCGCGCGTTGACGTAGTGACCACATCAGTCGCTGTCGATCCGGTAGCCGAGGCCGCGCACCGTTTCGATCAACTCGGCGCCGAGCTTCTTGCGCAGCCGGGTCACGAACACCGCGATCGTGTTCGAATCCCGGTCACCGTCGTATTCGTAGATATGGTCCGACAGCTCCGTGCGCGACACCAGCCTACCGATATTGTGCACAAGGTAGGACAGGACGGCGACCTCCTGGGAAGTCAGTTCCACAGGGAACCCACCCATCAACACGCGTTTCGTGCGCGTGTCGAATTCGATGCTTCCCTTCTTGAAGACTGGATTGGAGATGCCCGACTTTCGGCGCAGGAGCGCACGAACGCGCGCTGAAAGCTCGGGCATGTAGAAAGGCTTCGACATGTAGTCGTCCGCGCCCGCATCGAGGCCATCGACCCGGTCGGCCCAGCCGTCCCGCGCCGTCAGGATCAGGACAGGCGTCTCGACACTTTGGCTGCGCCATTCCTTGAGAATGGAGATGCCGTCCTTCTTGGGCAGCCCGAGGTCCAGGATGATCATGTCGTATGGCTCGGTTGCGCCGAGATGGGCCGCTTCCTCGCCGTCATGCGCCGTGTCGAGAGCGTAGCCTTCCGACGTCAGGACACGCTTGATCTGCTCACACAGAACGGTCTCGTCTTCGGCGATCAGAATGCGCATTGTTGATCAGTGCCCGCATGGTGGGGGTTTCGGCATTCATAGTCTATTTCTTGCCGCCGCCGCCACCACCATTGCCACCGCCGTTGCCGCCGCCGTTGCCACCACCATTGCCACCGCCGTTGCCACCGCCGTTGCCACCGCTGTTACCGTTGTTGCCCGCTTTGTCGGAGTTACCCTTGCTGCCAGACTTGCCCTTCGTCTTGCTGGCGCTCTGTCCGACCTTCTTTCCATTGTTGCCAGAGCTTGTGCGGGCAGCCTCGCGCACGGCCTTTGCCTGGGCGGAATTTCCCGACACCATCTGACCAGTTGCAGCATCCACGACGACGCTGGCGAGCTTGCCGTTCGGCCGCATGACCAGAACATGGTAGTAGATCCTGCCCGCATCAAAGGCCCGGACATCGACCGGCTCCCCGGATACCGTCTTGGGAATGGCTGCGAGAATCCTTTGAAGGCTCAGGCTCTGGCCCGCCTTCACACTCTGACGCAACTCCTGCTGACCGAGTTCTCTCACAGCGCCCTCAGCCGGAAGAACGGCGAGGGCCTGCGCTAGGCAAACGGCAAGGAGAGTGCGCCTGTACATGCGGTAAACCTATCAAAATCAAAATGAACCGAACATTAACGAAGCGTTGTCGTTCGGTTCAACAGGGCTGTGGTTACTTCGAGACAACACGAAGTCCGACTCGCGGTCCAATCTCCGCAATAGGCGGCCGCGACGACTGACGGAAGAATGAAAGGTTGAACTGGTAGATCCTATGAGCACACCTCCGAAACTGCTGATTAAGGCCACCTGTTTCGCGATTGCCGCGCTCGGCGCCACTGCGTTCGCAGCATCCGTCGCGCTCCCGGACGCCGCCTATGCGAAGAACGGCAACGGTGGCGGGAATGGCGGTGGCAACGGTGGCGGCAACGGCGGTGGCAACGGTGGCGGCAACGGCGGTGGCAACGGTGGCGGCAACGGCGGTGGAAAGAGCGGCGGCGCCAAAGAGGACCGCGGTGGAGGCAAGAAAGGCGGGCAGGGTAATGGCAAGTCCAGCAAGGGCGGCAAATCTGCCAAAGGCGTGAAGTCGAAGACGGCCAAGGCCAAGCGCACTGGCCAATTGAGCCCGACCATCGTCGTGACGAAGCCGAAGAAGAAATCCGTAGCCTATTCGGTCGAGACTGAGACTCACGCCGCACTGCACCCGAGCGAGAAGGGCAAGTGGAACGCGGCAAACGCCAGCCAGAAGGCGCTCGACGCCCATGTCCGAAATCAGAATTTCAACGGGACGATCGGCGCGCTCGCCCAGTTCCAGCTCGCTGCGAAAGCTGCCTCTGGCGAAGAGCTGAGCGAAGTGGAAGAGGCGGCGCTGGATACTTTCGTCGACGGCGACATGATCGAAGTGACCGACGAGGACCTGGCAGATCTGCTCAACGAAGGCGCGATCGACGGCGATCCGGTTTTCAGCGTCGAGGATGGCATCGTCGACTGCACCGACAACTGTGATGGCGTCGATCTCGACCTGGTTCAGGAAGACCTGGATTTCGAGGCGGAACGCCTTGCCGAGGAAGGCGAACAGGAAGCGCTCGACGGGTTCCTCGCCGACTCGGAAAGCCGCATCGTCAGGGAATCGAACAAGCCGCTGTCGCCGGAACGCACCGAAGACCTGCTTGATGAGCTCGCCGATCAACTCGGCGTTTCACGAGAAATACCCGAGGAGGACATGGTCGAAGAAATCGACCTCCTCGACGATGACACCGCCATCGTCCTCGAAGGCGGCTAAACAATCCAGAAGCCCTCTGGCCCTTGTAGGGAGGGCCAAGAGGGACAGACACGTTGAGGAACGGCAGCAAAAGGAGTTGCTTGGAACTGAGGGGAAAGTGACATGTCGTACTACAAGATCATTGATCGGTTCGCGCTTGTTCTTGCCGTGACCGCGTCTGCAGCTGTCCTGACGATGCATGAGCCGGTCGCGGCGATCGCCATGCTGTCGATATGGCCGATCACCCGGGCGACCGCTTCGGTACTCGACGTTTTCTACACATTTTTTACCAACCGCCCTCTCATCACGGCGCTCACGTCTCCCGGGCAGCACCACACGCCGGTAACGGACGGGCAGACGGGGCTATCGGGCGGCCGGCGGTCCGGTCACTGACGCAAATCCGGTTGGCCTGAGTCCCCCCAACCAGCCCATTCCGACAAGGATTGACGGGTTTGCCATCGGACCGCCGGATCGACCCGCAAAAGCAACGGCAGCCCAACCAATGCAAAGAGGGCCGACGCCAGCTTCACCTGATGCCCTTCGCACGTGTCGATCAATCGCCTCACTCACGGACGACATGAACGATCACTCCGCCCGGCCGCGCCGAAACAGCGCGCCGGGCGCGGTGGGCATCGCGATTCCGCCGGCCAGGCGGGCCATCTGCCATGCGAGCACTTGGTTGCTGCTGAGAACGGGCTTGCCGAGCGTCGCTTCCAGATCCTGAACGATGTCGAGCGTGCGCAGATTCGTGCAGGACAGGAACACCGCATCGACATCCGGCGTCTGTCCGATCGACAGCGCTGCGTCGCGGATCGAGGCCGGGTCGATCCGGGCGACGCGCGCCTCGACCTCTTCTCCGAAGGAGACAGATGCAGGCACGCGCAGTCCGTGCCGCTGAAACGCCGCTCGGATCGGCTCGGAGACCGAGTCGATGTATGGCGAGACGATCGCGACTTGCCTCGTGCCGAGCATCTCCATCGCGGCGAGGGATGCGGTCAGCGGATCGCAGACGTGACGTGTCTCCGCGCCTTTGCGAACGAGCGCGGCAACGCGCTCGGCCCCGATGAGGGTCGTTCCCGAGGTGCAGCCATAGCCGATCACGTCGAACCGTGCGGCCGGCGGCAGAAGGTGCGCCGCTTCCGGCAGCGCGATTTCCATTGTCGCGATCGTATCGGGGTTCAGTTCCGCCCCGCTCGGGACGCGGCTGACATGAAGCGCGATATCGGCCGACGGGAACAGACGGCGGAAGTCGTGCTCGATGGTCTCATCGACCTGAAGAACGATCAGTCCCAGCGTCGCGCGGCTGCCGATGGGGCCGGCCAGTGCGTAGGGAAACGAAGCCATGGCTTACTCCAGGACCTGCAATTCGGCCGGCGCGCGGTAAGACAATAGCTCCGCGCCGGTATTTCGCAGCACAATGTTTTCCTCGTGGACCATGATCCGGCCGGGCGCGATCTTCACGCCGGGCTCGATCGTCAAAACCATGCCTTCGCGCAACTCGGTCCGGTCGAGCGGCGTGAGCGAGGGCCATTCGGTCAGCGTCAGCCCAAGACCGTGGCCAAGCCGGCCACCACCTGGCGTGGCGCCTTCGGCGCGGAGCGCATCGACGATGACGCGATGCAGATCCGCGGCGCGCATTCCTGGGCGAATGGTCGAAATCGCCGCGTCGGTCGCGACGTGGAGCGCAGCATAGGCGCGGCGCGCGGCGTCGTCGGCCTTCCCGATCGCGAAATTGCGGTCGAAGTCGCAGAAATAGCCGTCGCGCACCGCGCCGGTATCCAGCATCAGGACATCGCCGGACTGCAGGGGACGGGCATCGGCGGGCGAAATGACGTCGCCGTAGCCGCCCGACCCCGCACCACCCGCGACATAGCTGACCCAATCGGCGCCTTCCTGCAGCAGCGCGACCTGGAAGTCGCGAAAGACCCCGTCCAGGGGCGCTCCTGTGCGGGCGAATTCGGGAACGCGCGCAAAGGCGGCATCGGCGACGCGACAAGCTGCCCGGATCTTCTCTATCTCCGCCTCGGATTTGATCTCGCGCACACGTTGGATGACTGCGGTGGCGTCGGAGACTCGCCGCGGCGCGCTCAACTCCGCAACGCGGGCGTAATCGGCAATCGGCATTCTGAGATGTGTCTCAAGCCCCATGGGCAGGCCGATCCATCCACGCTCGGGTACGAGGTCGCTGATGGCGGAGGACAGCAAGGTAACGCCGTCGTCGTCGGGATGCGGCGCGTCCCAGGTGCGGATGTCACCTATCCATGTCTTCGACATCAGGTCAAAACCGATCGATGGGATCACTGCGACCGGATCGCCGGATGCTGGAACGAGCACGAACCAGGGCCGCGCAGGACTTTCCCAGAACCGAGTCAGGAAGCCCGTGACGTAGTGGACATCGGGCGGCGTGGTCAGAAGAAGCGCGTCCATCTCCGCCTTCGCCATCTCTCCCTGAAGGGCCGAGACGCGGCGGCGGTGCTCGGCTTCGGGAAAGCCGCGCTCAGGATCAGACATCTTCGGTCCCCTCGCTGAGAATGGCGAGCGCATGGGCGTCGTCACCGATCCCGGGCAAGCCAGCCAGAAGCGCTGCAAGCCCGGCCCCGCCCGAAGGCGTGGTCGCATAGCCGAATGTGGCCAGTTCGGCGACGCCTTGCGCGACCTCCTCCTCGGTGATGGTCACGAACAGGTCGGCATCGCGCGCAAGTCCCGCAAGCGCGACCATCGATGGCGTCTTGCAGTCGAGCCTGCCCATCGAAGAAACCGGGCCCTCGGCCGTCACCAGCCGCCCAGCGCGAATGCTTTCCATGAGCGCGGGCGCGGCCTTGGGCTCGACGACGACGATGATCGGTTCTTCGCCCCAGACGGTGCGGACATGGGCCGCGACCGCCGCTGCGAGCCCGCCCACGCCAGCCTGCAGCAGGATATGTGTCGGCGGCGTGCCGATCTGGCTCTCTGCCTCGGCGGCGAGTTGCAGATAGCCCTCCATCACGCGGCGCGGCAGATCGATATAGCCGGGCCAGGAACTGTCGGAGAGGAGCTGCCAAGCCTTCCGGTCGGCGACGGTTTGGGCGGCGTCCATGCTCTCCTCGTAAGTCGCACCCTCGCGGACGACGCGCGCGCCTATCGCCCTCAGTCGCTCCGCGAAGGCTTCGGGCACCGTCTCGGCCAGATAGATGACGGCCTCGGCGCCGAACAGGCGCGCGCCCGCAGCGACCGAAAGGCCGTGGTTCCCGGCGCTCGCCGCGACGTAGACCCGACCTTTGAGCGCATCGGCCCAGTCTCCGGTCCGCGCCTCGTCGGCGGCATGGGCGATGGCATAGGCTGCACCCAGCGCCTTGAAACTGCCAAGGCCCATGCGCCTGCGCTCGTCCTTGATCGACACGCGCGCCACTCCGGCCCGGCCCGCCAGCGCGGGGGCGTCGTGAAGCGGCGTGACCTCATGCGCGGGGCAGAGCGCTAGCAGCCTGGCGACGGAGGCGGCGTCGGTGCTGGGCAGACCGTCTGCGTCACGGCTCGCTCCGGGCAGACCGGTAGAGCGATACGGGTTCGCAAGACTCTCGACCAAGGACAAATCCTCCCATTCAGGCGGCAGGCGGCGACGGACCCACGACCAGAGCCTAGCGCGTTTCTCGCCTGCGGGTGTTGCCCAGCCGCGCCACGTGGTGCCGGATTCCCGACCCGGGACGCATCAAGCGTTGAACAGGAAATGCAGGACGTCGCCGTCCTTCACCTCATAGGACTTGCCCTCGACGCGGAACTTGCCTGCCTCGCGCGCGCCGGCCTCACCATTCTTCGCGATGTAGTCATCATAGGCGATTGTCTCGGCGCGGATGAAGCCACGTTCGAAATCGCCGTGGATCTCGCCCGCCGCCTGCGGCGCCAGCGTACCCTTGGTTATCGTCCAGGCGCGCGCCTCCTTCGGGCCGACCGTGAAATAAGTCTGAAGGCCCAGAAGATCGTAGGCGGCCTTGATCAGACGGTCGAGGCCGGCCTCCTCAAGCCCCATTTCCTCAAGGAACATGGCCGCGTCTTCTTCGGGCATCTGCGCCAGTTCCTCCTCGATCTTGGCAGAGATCACGACGGACCCTGCGCCCTGCGTCGCGGCCATCTCTGCGACCTTGGCCGAAAGCGAATTGCCCGTGGCAGCGGAGGATTCCTCGACGTTGCAGACGTAAAGAACTGGCTTAGAAGTCAGAAGCTGAAGCATCTGCCATGCCTTTTCGTCGTCCTCGACGACCTGAACCGTGCGCGCGGGCCTGCCCGCCTCGAGCGCGGTGAGCGCCTGCTTCATGAGTCGCTCCTGTGCGACGGCCTCCTTGTCGCCGCCCTTGATCTTACGGGCGATGTTGGCCAGCCGCCGCTCGATCGACTCCAAGTCGGCGATCATCAGCTCCGTCTCGATCGTTTCGGCATCGGCGATCGGGTCGATCTTGCCCTCGACATGGGTGACATCGCCATCCTCGAAGCAGCGCAGCACATGGGCAATGGCGTCGACCTCGCGGATATTGGCGAGGAACTGGTTGCCAAGGCCCTCCCCCTTCGAGGCACCGCGGACGAGCCCGGCGATGTCGACGAAGGTGATCCGGGTCGGGATGATCTGTTTCGACCCCGCGATGGCGGCGAGCTTTTCCAGCCGGTCGTCAGGGACCGCGACATCGCCCACATTGGGTTCGATGGTGCAGAAGGGAAAGTTCGCAGCCTGCGCGGCAGCGGTCTTGGTGAGCGCGTTGAAAAGGGTCGATTTACCGACATTCGGCAGACCGACAATGCCCATCCTGAAGCCCATTTCGGCACCCTCCTTAGAAGTCGGGCGCATCTACGGGGGAAGGCCGGGCAGGGTCAAGCCCTGGCCCGTTCAGGCGAAGGCGACCTGCGCTATCGGCGGCAGGTTCGCCGACACGAGAGACCAGCTTACGCCGCCGTCATTCGAGGTCCAGAGATTGCCCGTCGTGGACCCCATGGCAAGGCGCTCGCCTGTATCATCGACGACAAGCGCGTGGCGATAGACGAGGTCGTACGCACTATCCTGCGGCAGGCCGCCGGACAGTATGCCGAACGTCTCGCCGCCATCCTTCGTGCGGGTCACGACGAGCTTCCCGTCCACCGGCACCCGGCATTCGTCCTTCACGCCCGGCACGAACCAGGCGTGGTCGGGCCGATGCGGATGCACCGCCACGGCAAAGCCGAAGGCGGATGGCGTGGCAGCTTCGGTGTGTTCGGCAAAGGTGCGGCCGCCGTCCTTCGACGAGAAGATGCCACAGTGATGCTGGCACCAGATCCGGTCGGGATCGGATGCGCAGGCGGCGATCAGGTGCGGGTCTTGACTCGTGGGGTCCATCGACTGATCGGGCGGCAGGAAATCGGCACGGAGGCCTTGGCCGCCCTGTTCCCATGTCTCGCCACCGTCCGGGCTGATCCACACCCCGCCGCAGGAGACACCGAGCGTTAGCCTGTCGCTGTCGCGCGGGTCCACGAGGATCGAATGGATACCCGGATGGTCGTAACCGCCGCCGAACCACTTCTCGCGCTGCGGCACGTTCCAGAGTGTCTCGACCAGGGCCCAGCTTTCGCCGCGATTGTCACTTCTGAACAACCCGCCCGGCAGGGTTCCGGCCCAAAGACGTCCCGGCTGGTCGGCCCCGCCCGGCGCGAGCGCCCAGATCATATCCAGGGCCGGGGCATCGGGCGCGCCCGACGCTGGGTAGGCAGGGCACGGAAGCTCCGTCCAGCTTTCGCCGCCATCGTCCGAGCGGTGCAGCTTGCAGCCGAAATGGCCGAGCTTGAGCGCGGCGTAGACCGCCCCGTCGCGCGGGTCCTCAAGAACAAATGTCACCGGCTCGGCAAGGAAGGCCGGCGGGCCACCTTGCCGCCATCCCTTGCCGTTCGTGGAAAAGCGAAACAGACCCTTGCGCGTTCCAACCCAGAGCTTGTCCATGATCAGCCTCCCGACAATGCCTGAAGCACGTAGATTTCCGAACGCGGACCGACCGGATCGGACAGAGTAAGCCGGTCCGCGATCATCTCGCCGTCGACGAAGACGTTGACGTGACGCCTGAGCCGCCCCTGTTCGTCGAGAATGTAGGACCGCAGGAGCGGATCCTCGGTCCAGGCCGCCTCGAGCGCCTCGCGCACCGACGCGCCATCCGCCTCGACGCGTGGGGCGTCGCGGTGGCGCATCAGATTGGCGGTGAAGCGGATCACGGGCATGCACGTCTCCCGCCGTCATCCTCCCACGATTCCGCCTTCGGCTCAATTCCGCGCAACGCGGAAGCGCTCCGATTGGCCGGAACACCGCCGTCGATGTACATTGAGACGAGAAGGAGGTTCACATGAGCTTTTCACCCTATCTCCACTTTCAGGGGACCTGCGCCGAGGCGATGCGAATGTACGCCGATCTTTTCGGTGCCACGGACCTCACGTTGATCCGCTATTCCGAAGCGCCGGAAGAGGCCGGATTACCGAAGGGCTCCGACCGGATCATGCACGCCCACATGACCGTCGGTGGCAGCACCCTGATGGCCAGCGATTTCCCTGAAGGCATAGGCGATCCGCAGAAGGCGGTGAGCGTCAGCTTTTCGGTGCCGGATGCCGCGACAGGCGAGGCGATCTACGAGCGGCTCCTGAAAGAGGGCGACGAGATCATGGCCTACGGGGAAACCTTCTGGTCCCCGGGGTTCGGCATGGTCCGCGACAAGTTCGGTACCCACTGGATGATCTCGGTTCCCGGCGAGATGTGAGAGGCATTGATTTCCACTGAGGTTTTCTGCACTACCCAATCGGCATTGCAGGAGACCCCGATGACCCGGATCGAGACCAAATTCGCCGACCTTCGCGCCAAGGGGAAGAAGGCTTTCGTGGCCTATGTCATGGCCGGCGATCCGGACCTTCAGACATCGCTGAGCCTGATGAAGGGCCTGCCCGGCGCGGGTGTCGACGTGATCGAGCTCGGCATGCCCTTCACCGATCCGATGGCCGACGGCCCGACCATCCAGCTGGCCGGCCAGCGCGCGCTCGAAGCGGGCCAGACGCTTCAGAAGACGCTCGACATGGTGTCGGAGTTCCGCAAGACTGACGCCGATACGCCGATCGTGATGATGGGCTACTACAACCCGATCTACTCTCGCGGCGTGGACAGGTTCCTGAAGGATGCGAAAGCAGCGGGCGTCGATGGGCTTATCGTCGTCGACCTGCCGCCGGAAGAGGACGAGGAACTTTGCATTCCGGCGAACGCTGAGGGCATGAACTTCATCCGCCTCGCGACGCCCACGACGGACGACAAGCGACTGCCCAAGGTGCTGCAGAACACGTCCGGCTTCGTCTATTACGTATCGATCACCGGCATCACCGGCGCTGCGGCGGCACAGGCCGCCGATGTCGGTCCGGAAGTGGCGCGGATAAAGTTTGCGACCGACCTTCCCGTCATCGTCGGCTTCGGCATCCGCACGCCCGCGGCTGCAAAAGCCATCGCGTCGGTCGCAGATGGCGCGGTCGTCGGATCCGCCATCGTCAAGATGGTAGAGGAGAAGAAATCCGTCGCCGATATCCTTGCCTTCGTTAAGGGGCTCGCCGACGGCGCCCACTCGGCCTGACGCGCCCTTCACGTTTGCAGCGCACCTCCGCGTGAGACAGACCCAAGCGGCTTCCCACCCTCCGAGGCCGCGAGAATAAGCCGCGCGCCCGGAACGGGCGTTCATCTGGATCAGAGTGCTCCAACCGAAGGCTGCGTCGACATTCATCTTCAGGATGAGATCGAAAGTGTCACGCCTGCGGTGGACCAGAATCGTCTCCGACACCTGCTAGGACATCGGCAGGCCGATGTGTGCGGGCCAACCTGCAAGCACGAAAGCACATTGTCATGTGGGGAGCGCGTTGATAACCGGTTCTCAGCAATCCGTACCGGAGGCTGCCATGCCCGTGATCACCTGCATTGACGATCTGAAACGCGTCTATCGCCGCCGGGTCCCGCGCATGTTCTACGACTACGCCGAGTCCGGCAGTTGGACCGAGCAGACCTTCCGTGAGAACGTCACCGACTTCGCCGAACTCCGGCTGAGGCAGAAGATCGCGGTGGACATGACCGGACGCTCCACCGCGACCGAGATGATCGGCGAGGCGGTCGCGATGCCGGTCGCAATCGCCCCCGTCGGCCTGACCGGGATGCAGCGCGCGGATGGAGAAATCAAGGCCGCCCGGGCGGCAGAAAAATTCGGCGTGCCCTATACGCTTTCCACCATGTCGATCTGCTCGATCGAGGACGTCGCCCGGCACGCGAAGAAGCCTTTCTGGTTCCAGATTTACACGCTCAACGACGATGACTTTAACCGGAAGATAATCGATCGCGCCAAAGCGGCGGAGTGTTCGGCGCTGGTGATCACGGTGGACCTTCAGATCCTCGGGCAGCGCCACAAGGACTTGAAGAACGGGCTGTCCGCGCCACCAAAACTCACGATCCCGACAATGCTGAACCTCGCCACGAAGTGGGGCTGGGGCATCGAGATGCTTCAGACAAAGCGGCGCTTCTTCGGCAATATCGTAGGTCATGTCGAGGGCGTCAGCGACCCAGCCTCGCTTTCGGCCTGGACGGCGGAAAAGTTCGATGCCGCGCTCAACTGGGACAAGATCAAGAAGCTGATGGACATGTGGGGCGGCAAGGTGATCCTGAAAGGAATTCTCGATGTGGAGGATGCCGAGAAGGCCGCGGGCCTCGGCGCCGATGCGATCGTCGTGTCGAACCACGGTGGCCGGCAGCTCGACGGCGCGCTCTCTTCGATCCGCATGGTGCCGGCGATCGCGGCCGCCGTCGGCGACAAGACAGAGGTCTGGATGGATGGCGGCGTCCGGTCGGGCCAGGACGTCCTGAAGGCGGTGGCGCTCGGCGCCAGGGGCGTAATGATTGGCCGTGCCTTCGTCTACGGTCTTGGAGCGATGGGCGAGGCTGGCGTGATGAAGGTGCTCGAGGTCATCCACAAGGAACTTGACGTCTCGATGGCACTTTGCGGCGAGACAAAGGTGTCCAGTGTCGGGCGGCACAACGTGCTGGTTCCGAAGGGGTTTCTGGACGCGTTCGACTAGGCCCTAGCCTCCGCGCCGCTTGACGGCGAGCACTAGCGGCACGATCGCCGCCATGACGAGCGCGATGGTGAGGAACGCTATCCGAAGGCCTGCATATTCCGCGATCAGGCCCATCGCGCTCGGGCCGACGAAGAAGCCGGTAAAGCCGACCATCCAGGCCCGCGAGATCGCGTGCGCCCTCTGGTCGGGACGGACGAGCCGGCCAAGGATCGAATTGGCCGACGGCACCACGACTGCGACCCCGATCCCGAGAAGACCGACGCCCGCGACCGCGATCGCCGGCACGGGGGCCGCCGCGATGACAAGCGCCCCCGCCACGCCGATGACTGCGGACCAGAGGATCAGCGCCGCTTCGCCCAGCCGCGCCGCCGCGACCTGCCCCAGAAGCCGTCCGATTCCCATCGTCACTCCGAAGGCGACGGGGCCGAATCCGCCCTCGCCCGCGGGCCCGCCCAGCGTGCGCTCGATATGCAGGGCCGACCAGGTCTCGGTCGCATTCTCGCTGACGAAGGAAGCGAGGAGCACGCCCGCAGTCAGCAGGATCGGCACCCACGGCGTGCCGCGATCCGATCCTTCGGGCGCTGGGGCCGCGTCCGTCCAGCCGCGGCTTTCCCACATGAGCGCTGCGAGGACGAGCGCGACGATGGCTATCACGGGCAAGACTTCGGCGGGACCGTATCCCGCCTTGCGGCCCAGGCTAGCAGCGAAGGCCGAAGCGGCGAAGGCGAAGGAAAACATCGCGTGCGAAAAGTTCATAAGGTGCCGTGAGTGTCGCTCTTCCAGCACCGAAAGCCTCATGTTGGCAGCGATGTCGAGCAACGAGACCGACGCCCCGACCGCCACCATTGCAAGGCCGAAGCCGAAACTGCCGCGCGGCAGCAGCGGGTAGAAGAATGCGAGCGCAAAGACGATGCCCGTCGCAGGAAGGCCGAACCGGCCAAGCCGCGCCATGAGCCATGGCGCAATGGCCATCGCGGCGATTCCGCCGATCGCGGCGGCCATCATGGCGAACCCGAAGTCGGCATCAGTCGCCGCTATCCCGGCTTTAATATCCGGCACAAGTGCTGCAAATGCGCCCCAGAACACACCCACAGACGCGAGCGCCGCATTCGGCGTCCGTGCCACCGCCGCCGTCCGCAAGATCGTCATCCGCCCGCTTGCTCCCTCAGCCTGCCTCATCCCCGCTACCATGCCGCTGAGCTTTCTTGATAGAAACGAATTGTGCGCCGCCGCCATAGATGTGATGGGCGAAATATCCCCTTCCATTCATCGCCGATCCCGTCTATACGGCCCGCCTCACGGGCATGCACCCTTGGAGGATGCCCGGCTAACCAATGGAGACACCAATGGCCAAAGAGATCCCTGATCTTCAGGCCGAGGTACGGACGGGGACAGGCAAGGGGGCCGCTCGTCAAGCTCGTCGTGAGGGCTACGTACCCGGCATCGTTTACGGCGGCGGCACCGATCCGGTTCCGATCAACGTCGACTACCACGCGCTTCTGAAGCGGCTCAAGCACGGTCAGTTCTTGCAGACGCTCTTCAATCTCAAGGTCGATGGCCACGACGACGTGCGTGTCATTTGCCGCGGCGTCCAGCGCGACGTCGTGAAGGATCTGCCGACGCATCTCGACCTGATGCGGTTGAAGCGCACATCCCGCATCAAGCTCTTTATCCCGGTCGAATTCATCAACCATGACAAGGCGCTCGGCTTCCGCAAGGGCGGCACGCTCGTCGCGGTACGCCCGGAAGTGGAACTCGAAGTGACTGCGAGCGACATTCCCGAGCACATCACGGTCGACCTGACCGACCGCGATATCGGCGACGTCATCCACATCAACGATATCGACCTGCCGGCAGGCGCTAAACCAACGATCCACCGGAACTTCGTCATCGCCAACATCGCTGCCCCATCGGGCCTTCTCTCCGAGGACGAGGAGGAAGCCGAAGAGGCCGAAGAGGGCGTTGTCGACGAGGCCGAGGCACCCGCCGAGGCCGAAGAGGGCGACGAGGAGTAGTCCTCGGTTTTATCCAGATGATCGAACGCGGGGCCCCAGGGCCCCGCGTTTTCGCTTGGGCCATCGTGAACCTGCAAGGGTTTGGACGGAACCCAACGCGGGCCCGAGGCGCCCCGCCGCTCACCCGCCACGTCCCGGGCGATCGGCCCGCGCCCGTGTCCTGCGCTCCCGACGACACTTCGTCCTGCGCCGCCGGGCGTGTTGCAAGCCTGCCCATGGCAGCCTAGTTTGGCGGCAACATCCGAGGAGCCGTCATGCGACTGTTCGTAGGCTTGGGAAATCCCGGCCAGAAATACGCGATGCATCGCCACAACGTCGGCTACATGACGGTAGACCGCATCGCAGCGGATCACGGATTCTCGCCCTGGCGGTCGAAGTTCCAAGGCGTGATCAGCGAAGGACGGCTCGGAGCCGAGAGGGTCGTGCTGCTGAAACCCGAGACCTTCATGAACCTTTCCGGCCAGTCGGTCGGCGAGGCAATGCGTTTTTTCAAGCTCGAACCCGCCGACATCACGGTCTTTCACGATGAAATCGACCTCGCGCCCGGAAAGTGCCGGGTAAAAACCGGCGGCGGGCATGCGGGTCACAACGGGCTGCGCTCGCTGCATGCCCATATTGGCGACGACTACCAGCGCGTCAGAATCGGCGTGGGCCATCCGGGTCACAAAGACCGCGTGCCAGCTTATGTATTGTCGGATTTCGCGAAGGCGGATCGCGGCTGGTTGGATGATCTGCTGCGCGGAGCGTCCGACGGCGCCCCGGCGCTCGCAGCAGGCGATGCGGCGCGCTTCGCCAATGCGGTGGCGCTCAGAACCGCGCCGCCCCGATCCTCGACGACTGCGGCGGCAGATGCCCCGAAGGTTCCGGCGCCGCCCCCGGCAGCAGAGTCCGCCACAGAGACACATGACGCGAGATCGCCGCTGCAGCGGCTGATCGACCGGTTTCGCTGATAACGCGCTTCAGGAGGAGGAGAGATGAACAAGGATCCGAGCCTCAACGTTCTCGGCGGTCCGCTCACGCCTTGTTCGACCGAGCCGACCACAGGCTTCTTCCGCGACGGGCACTGCAATACCTGCGCCGAGGACCGCGGCAGCCACACGGTCTGCGCTGTCATGACGGCCGAGTTTCTGGCCTATTCAAAGTACGTCGGCAACGACCTGTCCACTCCACGCCCGGACTTCCGCTTTCCGGGGCTCAAACCCGGCGACCGCTGGTGCCTCTGCGCCGCCCGGTTTGCACAGGCGTATGACGAAGGTTGCGCGCCGCAGGTCGACCTCGCCGCCACGCATGCCCGTGCAGTGGACATCGTGCCGCTCGAGGTGCTGCGCGCGCACGGCACGGAAACCTGAAGCGCGGGGCCGGCCCCGCTATGCCTCCTTCCGCTTCTCGAGCGCGTCATTGGCGACCGCCACGACCGGCGTCGCGATCAGATCGTCGATGAACAGGCTGAGCAACTGGGAACGCCCACCGACGCTCGCCTTGCGATAGACGGCGTTGGTCTGGGCCTTCACCGTACCCTCGGAGGTCTGCCTCAGTTCAGCGATCTCGAGCGTGCTGAATCCCTTGATGGCGAACAGCGCCACCTCCCGCTCGGCCGGCGTAAGACCCCACTCCCCGAACCTTTCCTCGATGAGGTCCAGAAACGCGCCAGAGGCACGACGCAGCCGCGTCTCGGCCCGGCGCTTGTCGCGAAGCGTGCGCAATAGCAGCACAGCACCAACGCAAACGCCAAGGCTCAGACCCAAGGCGGCGCCGAGTTCAAGCATTTCTCGGCTCTGCCAGCTGATCGGCTGCGCATAGATACCCAGCACGGAAAATACGATGTCGGAAACGAAGAAAACGGCGCAAAGCGCCTGCACCACCAATACCACTGCTACAAAGTAGTAACTTCGCAATGAACCGTTGCTTTCTACCGCCAGAGCACGCGCCTATGGAGCGTGCGGATCAGTCATCATCATCATCATCGTCGTTCCCGCTGCCGGACCCAGAATTGGACGAACCGGAGCCAGAGTTGGAGGAGCCTGATCCCGAATTGGAGGACCCTGATCCCGAATTGGAGGAACCTGAGCTCGAACCAGACGAACCGGACCCGGAGTTGGATGACCCCGAGCCGGAGTTGGATGAGCTCGAGCCGGAGTTGGAGGAGCCCGATCCGGAGTTGGAGGAGCCCGATCCCGAATTGGACGAGCCGGACTTGGACGAACCCGAGTTCGTGTCATCATCATCCGAGTCGAGTATCTCCACACCGGACACCGCCTCGCCTCTCCAGAGATCGCGCAAAATCTCGCCGGTGCGCGGGTTGACGATGATTTCGCGGTAGCCGTCGCGCGCGCGCGCAACGATGCGTGTCCGCCCCAGAAGCGTCCGGCTGACTGCGATCTCGCCATATCCCTGATCACGCAACTGCCTGGCGATGCTATCGGAAACGGCATCGGCCAATGCCGATGCCGGCACCGCCAGACAGGCCGCCAAGGTCAGAATGCTGAGCTGTCGCTTCATGTCCTTCCCCAAGGAACCGTATCCGGCCCGGCCAATAGTATGGCCGGCACCGGTTGTACCGCAACGACTTCGATGCGCGGTGTTCAATCGTCCCGGCTTCCGCGGCCGCTGTTGTCACGGTCGTCATCGCCACCGCCCCGGCCGCTGCGGTCGTCGTCATCGTCGCTGCCGCTCCCACGGCCGCTGCGGTCGTCATCGTCGTCGTCATCGTCGTCGCCGCGACCGCCGCGGTCGTCATCGTCGTCGTCATCGGAACTGCCATTCGAGCTGCTGTTCGACCCGGACGACGAATCATCGTCGTCGTCGGAATCGTCGATGGACGAAGCATCCGCCCCCCTGACGAAGTCCCTGGTCCGGGTGTCGATTTCGATGCCCGGATCGACTTCGCCGCCCTGACCGGCATAGATTTCTTGTTTCAGCGTCGAGCCGCTGGCGCGATCCATGATCACCTCGAGCTTGTCGGTGCCGTTGCTGGCTTCGGCCTTGATCTGCGTCGGGCCAACTTTCACTTCGATGTCATTGAAGCCCTGCGCCCTGAGATCCGAGATAACGTCCCGAGCGCTCAATTCGGCCATCGCCGCCGAGCCGAGCATTACGATCGCAGAGCTGGTCAAGATCAATTTGCGTGTCACGGTGCATTCCTTCTTCTGAGGCGTCCCGATGCGGGACCAAGCATCGTGACACAACACCCCGCTGCCTGACCGCGCAATTCGCTTGGGGTTTATGCAGAGCAAACAAACCACGGAAATATAGGGATAAACCTGAGTTTACGAGCTATGTGCCACACTCGGCGGCTGCGCCAAAGGGCCGGCCGGCGGTTCAGGGCTTGATGGCGAGTTCGAATCGCTACGCCCAGAGAAGCCTGGCTGCCGGATGCCGCGAAAACGGCATCCGGCGATGTCTTGTGTTAACCGTCACCGCCGCCGGAGGAGCTTTCGCCGCCACCGGAGCCTTCACCGCCGCCGGAGCTTTCGCCGCCGCCAGAGCCTTCGCCGCCGCCAGAGTCTTCACCGCCGCCGGAACCTTCGCCGTCGCCGGAGCCTTCGCCGCCGCCAGAGCCTTCACCGCCGCCGGAGTCTTCACCGCCGCCGGAACCTTCGCCGTCGCCGGAGCCTTCGCCGCCGCCAGAGCCTTCACCGCCGCCGGAGTCTTCACCGCCGCCGGAACCTTCGCCGCCGCCAGAGCCTTCACCGCCGCCGGAGTCTTCACCGCCGCCGGAGCTTTCGCCGCCGGAGTCGCCACTGCCATTGTCGATCAGTACTGGAGCCCCGCTGTCGCCGCTGCTCTCTCCGGCGGAATGGCCTTCGGCGTGGCTCATGCCCGCGACCGTCGCAAGCGCGGCGGCAAGGATCGTTGAGTAGGTCATGACTCAGTCCTTTCGTCGGTTTCACAACCCGACCGGCATCATTCAGCTCGATCCGAGTCGGTGCCGCCTTTCGCGGCAAATTCACTAAGAACCAACTTTGAACCCTTCGCCATGTGCTGGAATCTCGTGGGCCAAGCGATGCCGACGGGCAACCGCCCTAAACCAAAGTTTAGGCAGAGATTCTTTAACATCATGGACTTGATGTCAGGCGGAAACGTGCCGCCACAGCAGTCCCGCTCGGAAGGGATCAGTCGACCCCACCCGGGTTTATGAGGGCTGACCCCGCCAGAGAGGCGCGGTTTAGAGCTTCATGTCGAATCCCAGGTGCTTTGCGACAGCGAAGATGTCCTTGTCGCCCCGGCCGCACATGTTCATCACGATGATGTGGTCCTTGGGAAGGTCCGGCGCGATCTTCATCACATGGGCGAGCGCGTGCGACGGCTCCAGCGCCGGAATGATCCCCTCGAGCTTGCAGGAGAGCTGGAACGCCTCGAGCGCCTCCTTGTCGGTGATCGCGACATATTCGGCGCGGCCCGTCTCGTGCAGCCAGGAGTGTTCGGGTCCGATGCCAGGATAGTCGAGCCCGGCCGAGATCGAGAAGCCTTCGAGGATCTGGCCGTCCTCGTCCTGCAAAAGGTAGGTCCGGTTGCCGTGCAAAACGCCCGGCCGCCCGCCGGTTAGCGAGGCGCAGTGCTGCATCTTCTCGTCGACACCCTTGCCGCCCGCCTCGACCCCAATAATCCTCACCGAGGGGTCGTCGAGGAACGGGAAGAAGAGACCCATCGCGTTCGACCCGCCGCCGATCGCCGCGATGACCGTGTCGGGCAGGCGTCCCTCGCCCTCCTGCTCGACGAGCTGCCAGCGTACCTCCTTGCCGATGATCGCCTGGAAGTCGCGCACCATCGCCGGATAGGGGTGCGGGCCCGCCACCGTTCCGATGCAGTAGAACGTGTCGCGCACATTCGTCACCCAGTCGCGCAGCGCGTCGTTCATCGCGTCCTTGAGCGTGCCGCGTCCGCTCGTCACCGGGTGCACCTCGGCACCGAGAAGCCGCATGCGGAAGACGTTCGGCGCCTGGCGCTCGACGTCATGGGCGCCCATGTAAACGACGCATTTCAGCCCGAACTTGGCGCAGACCGTCGCGGTCGCGACCCCGTGCTGGCCCGCCCCGGTCTCGGCGATGATCCGGGTCTTTCCCATGCGGCGGGCGAGGATGATCTGGCCCAGCACATTGTTGATCTTGTGCGCGCCCGTGTGATTGAGCTCGTCGCGCTTCATGTAGACTTTCGCGCCGCCGAGATGCTCGGTCAGGCGCTCCGCGAAATAAAGGGGCGAGGGCCGGCCGACATAGTATTTCCAGAGATGGTCCATCTCGGCCCAGAAGCTGGCGTCGGTCTTGGCCTTCTCGTATTCTTTCTCGAGATCGAGGATCAGCGGCATCAGCGTCTCGGAAACGAAGCGCCCGCCGAAATCGCCGAATCGGCCGCGTTCGTCGGGGCCGTTCATGAAGCTGTTGAACAGGTCGTCGGCCATCGTCGCCTCCTCCTCTCAGGACAGCCTGCGTTTATAGCCAATGTGGGATGGCGTAAAGCCGAGCGCGTCGTAGAAGTCGCGCGCCCGGTTGCGGCCCTTCTGGGTCGTGAGCTGCAGGAGACCGCAGCCCGCCGCCCGCGCCCGCGCCTCTGCGTCCTCCATCATCGCCCGGCCGATCCCCTGGCCGCGCAGATCCGAGGCGACGCGCACGCTTTCAACATGAGCGCGGCGCGTGGCGCGGTGCGAAAGACCGGTGATGAAGGTCAACTGATAGGTCGCGACGATGCGGCCATCCCGTTCGCCGACGATCAGCCAGTTCTCGCCCTCTGCCTGCATAGCGTCGAAGGCGACAAGGTAGGTCTCCAATGGCGCGGTCTCGCGCTGAGCGCCATATTCGTCGTCGGCCAGAAGCGCCAGAACCTCAGCGATATCCCCCCGTCGGCCCTCGCGGAAGCGAATCATGCCGCAACGGCGCCTCTGGCGGCGGCGATGAAAGCACGGATCAGATTGCTGTCCTTCCGTCCCGGCGCGGTCTCCACACCGGACGAGACATCGACCTGTCGCGCGCCGGTCAGCCGGATCGCCTCCGCCACATTGAAGGGCGTGAGACCACCGGCCAGCATCCACGGGCAGGGCCAGTACTTTCGCTCGACCAGCCGCCAGTCGAAGGCAAGCCCGTTGCCGCCAGGCAGCACCGCATCCTTCGGCGGCTTGGCGTCGACGAGCAGCTGGTCGGCCACCCTCCCGTAGCTGTCGAGCGCGGCCAGATCCTCGGGCCCCGCGACGCCCACCGCCTTCATCACCGGCAGCCCGTAGCGGGCGCGGATCTCGGCCACACGGGCGGGGCTTTCGCGCCCATGTAGCTGAAGCATGTCGATCGGCATGGCGGCGGTGATCGAATCCAGTTCGTCGTCGGTGGCATCGACCGTCAACGCCACCTTGGCGACACCGGGCGGCACCGACAATGCAAGCGGCGCGGCAATCGGAACGTCGAGGTGACGGGGAGATTTCGGGAAGAAGACGAAACCCAGATAGGCGGCGCCCGCGGCGACGGCAGACGCGACGTGCTCAGGCTCTCTCAGCCCGCAGATCTTCACTCGGATATCGTTGATGTTCCGCTCCAAGGGGCCCTCACCACAGTCTGGCCAGGCGCTTCGCGCCGACACGCCCGGCCTCAGCCCTTACTGCGTGCCGCTCTTGCCTTCGAGAAGCGCTAGAACGTCGTCGTCGGGCTTGGAGTTCTCGCGCTTCAGCCGGCCGACTTCCCGTTCCAGCCTCCCGGCCTCGCGCCGGTGCTGCGAGGCGGCGGCGCGGTGCTTGGCCTCGCGGAACCATTCCCAGACAAACCCGATGGCGAGCCCGGCCACGATTCCGCCGAAGATGACAAGGAAAAGCGGCAACTCGGCCGACCAGTTCAAACCAACGTAGCCCGCCACCTCCTCGGGCAGAAGACGAAGCGTCACGGGATCTCGATTGGCCGAGGCAACCGCGACGAGCGCGATTGCCAGCAGAGCGAGGAACAATAGTCGGATGAAGCGCAACATGCGCTTTGCTTACCCTCCGTTCAACCGGTCCCGCAAGAGCTTTCCGGTCTTGAAGAAGGGCACATACTTTTCCTCGACTTCTACCGACTCACCCGTGCGCGGATTGCGACCCACGCGGGCATCGCGTTTCTTCACAGAAAAGGCGCCGAAGCCCCTCAACTCAACTCTGTCCCCGCGCGCGAGCGCCTCGATAATCTCGTCGAAGATGGTGCCAACTATTCGTTCGACGTCTCTCTGAAAAAGGTGCGGATTTTCCTCGGCTATCTTCTGAATCAGTTCGGACCGGATCATACTAACCCCCCTGTGCGCACCGCTGGGCCGGATCGCCGCTTTTTCCTTCCCAACGACTATAGGGGCAATCGGTCCGGTAACAAACAGGAAAGCCATTGGAATGGCGAGGATTTCTGCGCATCCGCGCCGGAAGACGGTCGCATTAGGCGCGTCAAGGGCAGCTTGGAGCGCAGCATTCAGTGCGCGACGACCAGCGTGTAGCCCGTGAACACGTACGCAAGGCAAGGCGATTCGTGGAGCGCAAACGGCCCCGCCCTCGCGGGCGGGGCCGGTCGGCGCCAGCCGTCTTTCGGCTTACTTGTCGTCCGAACCCTTGAGCGCGGCGCCAAGAATATCGCCGAGCGACGCACCCGAGTCGGACGAACCGTATTGTTGCACGGCTTCCTTCTCTTCGGCGATTTCGCGCGCCTTGATCGATAGACCAAGTCGGCGGGTCTTCGGGTCCACGTTGGTCACGCGGGCGTCCACGTGGTCACCCACCTGGAACCGCTCTGGCCGCTGGTCGGCGCGGTCGCGGGCGAGGTCCGAACGGCGGATGAAGGACTTCATGCCGTTGTACTCGACCTCGATGCCGCCATCCTCGATCGCGGTGACCGTGGTCGTGATGACCGAGCCGCGCTTCACGCCGTCGACCGCGTCGGAGAACGTGTCGGCGTCCAGCGCCTTGATCGAGAGCGAGATGCGCTCCTTTTCCACGTCCACTTCCGTCACGACGGCTTTCACGACGTCGCCCTTGCGGTAGTTCTGGATCGCGTCTTCGCCGCGCTGGTCCCAGCTGAGATCGGAAAGGTGGACCATCCCGTCGATGTCGTTCTCGAGGCCGATGAACAGACCGAATTCGGTGATGTTCTTGACCTCGCCCTCGATCTGGGTGCCAACCGGGTGGGTTTCGGCGAAGACTTCCCACGGGTTGCGCATCGTCTGCTTGAGGCCGAGCGAGACACGACGCTTCGCGGTGTCGATCTCAAGCACCATCACGTCGACTTCCTGGCTCGTCGACACAATCTTGCCCGGATGGACGTTCTTCTTGGTCCAGGACATTTCCGAGACGTGGACAAGGCCCTCGACCCCGGCTTCCAGCTCCACGAACGCACCGTAATCGGTGATGTTTGTGACACGGCCCTTGTGGACCGAGTTTAGCGGGAACTTCTCCTCGACGGTATCCCACGGATCGGACTGAAGCTGCTTCATGCCGAGCGAGATGCGGTGGGTTTCCTTATTGATCTTGATGACCTGGACCTTCACGGTCTCGCCGATCGACAGGATCTCGTTCGGATGATTCACGCGGCGCCACGCCATGTCGGTGACGTGCAGCAGGCCGTCGACACCGCCGAGGTCAACGAACGCACCGTATTCGGTGATGTTCTTGACCACGCCGTCGACCGTCTGGCCTTCCGACAGGTTGCCGATGACCTCGGCGCGCTGCTCGGCGCGGGATTCCTCGAGGATCGCGCGGCGCGAAACGACGATGTTGCCGCGGCGGCGGTCCATCTTGAGGATCTGGAACGGCTGCTTGAGGCCCATGAGCGGGCCGGCGTCGCGCACGGGGCGCACATCGACCTGAGAGCCGGGCAGGAAGGCCACGGCGCCGCCGAGATCGACGGTGAAGCCGCCCTTGACGCGGCCGAAAATCGCGCCCTCGACGCGTTCTTCCGCAGCATAGGCCTTCTCCAGACGGTCCCAGGCTTCTTCGCGGCGGGCTTTCTCACGAGACAGCACGGCTTCGCCGCGGATGTTCTCGACACGGTCGAGATACACCTCGACCTCGTCGCCGACGGCCAGCTCGGACTGCTCACCGGGATTTGCGAATTCCTTGAGATCGACGCGGCCTTCCATCTTGTAGCCGACATCGATGATGGCTTGTCCCGCCTCGATGGCGATGACCTTGCCTTTGACGACCGAACCCTCTTCGGGGGTGTCGATCTCGAAGCTTTCGTTGAGGAGGGCTTCGAATTCCTCCATTGTGGCTTTAGCGCACATGCGTGTTCGGTTTCCTTTTCATCACGTTTGACTGGCCATGCGGTTGGCTCCGCCGGTCTTTGGTTTCGCGTCCTTCGGGCGGCTGACGCCCGGACAAACAAGAAGGGCCGCGGATTTCTCCCGACCCTGCCCGATCCGTCCGTCGTTGGCTTCACCGCCTTTTTGACTGGCGCTCGTATAGAGAGTTCCGGGGCGCGAGGCAAGAGCCGCCGGTTCGTCGGCGTAAGGCTTAAGGGCAAAGCCGCGTGACAAGGTCGTATCGCGGCGCGGAATAGCGTGTCTCGGTCATGTCGACAGCGCCAAGGGCGCGGTCCTGACCCATTTCCCTTGGCTCGGGCGGTCGGGGATCGGGCCAGCGCAGGCTCTCGAGATCGAGAACCGACGACTGGCAAAGCGCCTGGTCATGTATTCCCGCCAGTTCAGGCGCTGCAGGCGTGCCGCCGCGCAGGTCCACCTGGTGTCCGGACTTACGGCCAAGTCCTGTTACCTTGAAGGCCAGCGGATCGGGCAGGTTCAAGGATCCGGTTTCAGCGCCCCCACCAAATAACTTCACCTCGCCCTGCCAGTCGGTCCCGTAGGAAACGCGCAATTCGTAGCGGCCGGGCGGCACCAGCACCCGAAAGAACTCCCCTCCGCGCAGATAGGCGCCAAGCCTCTCCTGACCGCTCACCGCGTCAACCAGAAGGAGGTAATAGTCACGCCCCGCGAGCGTCCGCACCTGAAGCGGGAAGACCGCAGGGACATCTCGCTCACGCCAGAGAAGGCCGGTGACGGGCCGCTCCTCCGCTCTCGACGCGGCGCAGGACAGCGCCAGCGCAAGCAGACCCGCCCAAACCGCGCGCGCTGGTCCATAGAACACCTTCCCAGTCCGCATTGGCCGCCTCCGCCGCGCTGGCTTATTGCTCTGATATGGGGCCGCGCGCCCGGGGCTCAAAGGCTCGCTCAGGACATCCTGGCCTCGACCTCGGCCACTGCGCGCGCGATGGCGGCCTCGATCGTCAGCTCGCTCGTGTCGAGCAGAACCGCATCATCGGCCGGCTTCAACGGAGCCACGGCACGTTCGGCATCGCGCCGGTCGCGTGCCCTGAGATCGGCCAGCACTTCGGCCTCGGTCAGGGTGTCGCCCTTCCCGCTCAGCTCGATCCAGCGGCGGCGGGCGCGCACCTCGTCCGAGGCGGTGACGAACAGCTTCACCTCCGCCTCGGGACAGATCACTGTGCCAATGTCGCGGCCATCGAGCACAGCGCCGCCCTCGCGCCGGGCGAAGAGCCGCTGGAACGCGACGAGCGCCTCGCGCACCTCGGGGATCGCGGCGACGCGGCTCGCCGCCTGCCCCGCCCCGGCGGTGCGGAGATCGTCGCGATCCAGATCGGCGGGCTCAAGCCGGCGGGCTACCGCGACCGGATCGCCCTCCGCGCCCGACTTGGCCCCGACCGCCCGGTAAAGAAGCCCGGTGTCGAGATGGGCAAAGCCGAAACGCTCAGCAACGGCACGCGAAACCGTGCCTTTCCCCGCCGCTGCGGGCCCGTCGATCGCCACGGTGAAAATCATGCAACCCCCGTTTCAGGCGCCTTAGCGCAGGCCAATCTCCGGGTCAAACCGCCCAAGGCTCAGGCCGGAGGGCGCTGCGTCAGCACTAGCCGCGCCAGTGCCACGGACAGAAACGCGATCAGGAGCCATTTGAGCGTGGACAGACCTGTCGCCGCGAGAGGAACCATGTCGGGGAAGTCGCCCTCCGGGCGTTTCAGCATCGCACGGATGACGGCATTCTCGAAGTAATCCACGCCGGCCTCGATGACGGCAATCCGTCCAAGGCGGGCGGCCAGCTTTTCGGGCGCATGGCGTTCGAATGCTTCCCGAAAGATCAGGCAAAGAAGAGCGGGAAAGACGAGGTCGAGCGGCTGAACGATCCAGAGATAGCGCCAAAGAGCGCCATCGGTGAGCGATGCGAGATAGGCCCGGGCCTCCCGCGCGCTGTAGGGAAACCCTGGCGCATCGAAGGAGCAAAACACCCAAGCAGCGCAGTCGCGCGGACCGGCCAGCACCATGGCAAGCAGCAGCAGACCGGCGACGCCGAAAAGCGCCCTGAAGGCGCGGTCGCTCACCGCTCGGCCCGCCCTATATCGGCCCCGAGGCCCTTCATCAGGTTTTCGAACACGGGAAATGAGGTCGCGATGGGCGCGCCGTCGTCGATGCCGACGGGTTTCCGCGCCGCAAGGCCTAGAATGAGAAAGGACATCGCGATCCGGTGGTCGATACGGGTCTTCGCGGTCGCCCCGCCCGGCACCCCCTTCGGCCCCATGCCGTGGACGATCAGAACGTCCTCTTCCTCTTCGATCCCGACGCCGCAGGCCTCGAGCCCGCGCGCCATCGCGTCGATCCGGTCGCTTTCCTTCACCCGCAGCTCCTTCACGCCGCGCATCACGGTCGTACCGTCGGCAAAGGCCGCCACTACGGACAGGATCGGATATTCGTCGATCATGCTTGCAGCCCGCTCCTCCGGCACCTCAATGCCCTTGAGCGTCGAGGCGCGCACGCGCAGGTCGGCTACCGGCTCGCCGCCTTCCTCGCGCGGATTCTCGAAGGCGATGTCAGCACCCATCTCGACGAGGGTGGTGTAGAGCCCGTTGCGCGTCGGATTCTGGCTGACTCCCGGCACGAGGATGTCGGAGCCTTCGACGATCAGCGCCGCGCAGACCGGAAAGGCCGCCGAGGACGGGTCGCGCGGGACGGCGACGGTTTGGGGCCTGAGCTCCGGCTGCCCGGTCAGCGTAATGACGCGGCCCTCTGCCCTGTCCTCGGACGTCAGCTCTGCTCCGAAGCCGCGCAGCATGCGTTCGGTATGATCGCGCGTCGCATCTTTCTCGATCACGATGGTTTGGCCGGGGGCGTTCAGACCCGCCAGCAGGACGGCCGATTTCACCTGCGCCGAAGGCACGGGAACGGCGTAGCGGACCGGCACCGGATCGTCCGCGCCGACGACGGTCATCGGCAGCCGCCCGCCCCGTCGCCCGTATGCATGCGCGCCGAAGAGCGTCAGCGGATCGGTCACGCGCCCCATCGGCCGCTTGTTGAGCGAGGCGTCACCCGTGAATGTCGCCGTAACGGGTGAGGTCGCCATCGCCCCCATGATGAGCCTGACCCCGGTGCCCGAATTGCCGCAGTCGATGACTTGCTTGGGCTCGGCGAAGCCGCCCACGCCCACGCCGTGCACGGACCACGCGCCCTCGCCCGTCCGCGTCACCTCGGCCCCGAAGGCGCGCATCGCCTCGGCGGTGTCGAGCACGTCCTGCCCCTCCAGAAGCCCTGTCACGGTCGTCTCGCCCACTGCCAGCGCGCCGAGGATCAGCGCGCGGTGCGAGATCGACTTGTCACCCGGCACCTCGGCGACGCCCCTGAGCGGGCCCGACTTGCGTGCGGTCATCGGAATCGGTTCGCCGTGGCCGGACATGGGCTGCTCCCTGAAAATACCGATCCGCTGATAGCTCAAGCCCCGGCGACGGTCCATGCCCCGTCCTTCTTCCGTTCGAAAATACTCCTGCCGGAGGCCCCGCCGCGCTCAAAGCCGCCGGAAGGTGAGGTAATGCGGCACGCGCCCTTCGCGCAGCGCCTTCTGCTCGTAGCGCGTGGACAGCCAGCCCGCCCATGCTTCGCACCCCTCCGCGACCAGTTCAAAGCCCGCAAGCGGCACTTCTTCGAGTGTCTGGCGGACGTAGTCGGGAATGTCGGTCGCGACCCGGAACTCGGCGCCGGGTTTCATCACGCGGGCCAGGGGCCCGAGATGTTCGGGCGTCACGAAGCGGCGGCGATGGTGACGCTTCTTCGGCCACGGGTCCGGGTAGAGCAGGAACACCTTCTCAACCGACCCGTTGGGCAGGACGTCGAACAGATCGCGCACATCGCCGGGATGGACGCATAAGTTCGTAGCCCCCGCAGCGCGGATCTTGCCGAGAAGCATCGCGACGCCGTTGATGAACGGCTCGCAGCCGAGGATGCCGACCTCGGGAAAGCGCGCGGCCATGTGCACCATGTGCTCGCCTCCACCAAAGCCGATCTCAAGCCAGACGGGCCGGTCGTCGCCGAACAGCTTGGCGAGGTCGATGGGCGCACGGTCCGGATTCTCCTCGAAGGTGACGCCCCGGGGGCGCAGCGCCTCCAGATCTTCCGAGAGATAGGCCTTTTGGCTCTCGCGGAGCGTCTTGCCATGGCGGCGGCCGTAGAAATTGCGCCATTCGTGCTGGGTCTTGGTGTCGTCGGTCATACGAAGGCCCCGGAACTCGATCCGGGGCCTCTAATGCGCGACGGTGTCGCGGGTCAAGCCCGTGCCGCTCAGACCGCCTTTTTCAGATCTTCGGCCAGATCGGTCTTTTCCCAGGAAAAGCCGCCCTCGTTGTCCGGCTCGCGGCCGAAATGCCCATAGGCCGCCGTTCGGGAATAGATCGGCTTGTTGAGCTCCAAATGCGTGCGGATGCCGCGTGGCGTGAGGTCCATCACCTTGCCGACCGCCGCCTCGATCGCATCCGGTTCGACCTCGCCTGTGCCGTGGGTATCGACATAGATCGACAACGGCTTCGCGACTCC
The DNA here is from genome assembly GCF_900302475.1 of Defluviimonas aquaemixtae. Classification (NCBI taxonomy): domain Bacteria; kingdom Pseudomonadati; phylum Pseudomonadota; class Alphaproteobacteria; order Rhodobacterales; family Paracoccaceae; genus Albidovulum; species Albidovulum aquaemixtae. Next base: position 197,278 of record NZ_OMOQ01000003.1, on the reverse strand, counting down.
GATCGCGTAGGACAGCTGCAGCGTGCAGCGCCGCGCCATGCCGGCCGCGACCACGTTCTTGGCGAGGTAGCGGGCCGCATAGGCGGCCGAGCGGTCGACCTTCGTGGGGTCCTTGCCCGAAAACGCGCCGCCGCCATGAGGTGCAGCCCCGCCATAGGTGTCGACGATGATCTTGCGGCCGGTGAGACCTGCATCGCCGTCCGGCCCGCCGATCACGAAGGTGCCCGTCGGGTTCACCCACCACTCGGTCTTCTCGCTCAACCAACCTTTGGGCAGCACTTCGCGAATGTAGGGCTCGACGATGGCGCGGATGTCGTCCGAGCTCTGGCTTTCGTCGGCATGCTGCGTCGACAGCACCAGCGACGTCACCTCGACCGGCTGACCGTCCTCGTAGCGCAGCGTCAGCTGCGACTTCGCGTCCGGCCTGAGCGACGGCTCCTTGCCCGATTTGCGGACCTCGGCGAGGCGTCTCAGGATCGCGTGGGAATACTGGATCGGCGCCGGCATCAGCTCGGGCGTTTCGTCGACGGCGTAGCCGAACATGATCCCCTGGTCTCCCGCCCCGTCGCGGTCGACACCCTGGGCGATATGGGCGGATTGTTCGTGCAGGAAGTTCAGCACATGACAGGTGTTCCAGTGGAACTTCTCCTGTTCGTAGCCGATATCCTTGATGCAGTCGCGGGCGATCTGGCCGATGCGGCCCATGAAGTTCTTCAGCCGCTCCTCATCGGAGAGACCGACTTCGCCACCGATCACCACCATGCCGGATGTCGCGAAAGTTTCGCAGGCGACCCGCGCATTTGGCTCCTCTGACAGGAAGGCGTCGAGGACGGCGTCCGAAATGCGGTCGCAGACCTTGTCCGGATGCCCCTCCGACACGCTTTCGGAGGTGAAGACGTAATTCTGACGGCTCATGAAAGTGCTCCATTAGGGTTATCCCCGCCACGCCAGGAAGCCGTTGTGGCGGTTCTGCCGATCCTCCGTAGACGGACGGAGTGTCGGGGTCAATCGGATATGCGGCGGCGCCCCAGGCCCAGCGCCAATAGCGCCACGGCGACGAAGATTGTTGCCGGAACGTCGCCCGTCCGCACGTAAGGCGTCGGCGGTAGCGCCGCCGGCAGGTCCGCGTCGATCACGCCTTGGGTGTTCAGCGCCAGCGACTGGTGCACACGCCCCTTCGCATCGATAACCGCCGTGATCCCAGTATTGGCCGCCCGCAAAAGCGGCAATCCCTGCTCGACCGCGCGCAGCCGCGCCTGGGCGAAGTGCTGATACGGTCCGGCGACGTTGCCGAACCAGCCGTCGTTCGTGACCTGCAATATCCAGTCCGCGCGCCCCTCCGCCGCGTTCAGATCCTGCGGGAAGACGGCTTCGTAGCAGATAAGCGGCAGGACCTTTCCGAGCGGCCCGAGATCGACGATCCGCGCGCCCGGCCCGGCGGAATAGCTGTTGCCCGCCTGCGCCGCGAACGCCGCGATACCGACACGAGCGAAGAGATCGCCGAACGGGACATATTCGCCGAACGGAACGAGATGCCACTTGTCGTAGACTTCGGTGATCCGGCCGCTGCCATCGGCGAAGGCGAGACTGTTGAAATAGCGCAGATCTTCGGCACGCTGGATGCCCGCCGCCATCGGCACACCGCCCGACGCGCGCGCGATATCCTCGAAGAGCGCACCGGAGCGTTCGAGCAGGAACGGAATCGCGCTCTCGGGCCAAATGATGAGATCGAGCGGCTTCTCGGCGGGCAGCGCGGTCTGCTCCATCTGGCGTTCGAGAAAGATGCGCCACATGTCGCCGCGCCACTTCAGCGCCTGCGCGGCGTTGGGCTGGATCAACCGCACCCGGATCGAAGGGTCGCCCGGCGGCTCCGGCGCGGCAAGCCGTTCGGTCCCCGCCCACCAAAGCGCACCGATCACAGCCGCGCCGACGAAGCCAAGCGCAAACCGGGGCAGCACGCGGCGTCCCAGCATGGGAAGCGCAGCCGGAACCGCGAAAGCCAGGCTCAGCCCGACCGGCCCGACCCAGGCCGCCGCCTGCATCACCGGCGTGCCGATCCAGACATGGCCAAGAAGCGCCCAAGGAAAGCCCGTGAAGACATAGCCGCGCGCCAGGTCCGTCGCCACCAGCCCCAGCGCGAAGCCCAGCGCGCGAAGCCCCGGTCCGCGCCCGAGCGATGCGACCCACGCCGCAAGACCCCAGAAGAGCGCCATGCCGAATGCCATGAGCAGGAGCGCAAAGGGCGCCATCCAGCCATGACGCGCGACATCGACGAAAAACGGCTCGACGATCCAGAAGAGGGTGGCCGCGAAATAGCCCGCACCGCCGATCCAGCCGAGCCAGACGGTGCGCAGCGGGTCCGTCTCGCGCGCGACAATCGCCGTGAGCACGGCGAACGCCGGCAGCGCGATGTACCAAAGCTCCCATGGCGCCTGCCCCGCCGCGACGCCCGCACCCACCAGCGCGACCAACGCGAGAGTCCGCGCGCCCGGCCGATGCGCGCGCGCAAAATACCGACGTGGACGAAAGCGCATCGTCAGGCGGCAGCCTGTGCCAAGCGAACGCGCAGCCGCTTGATGCGGCGCGGATCGGCGTCGATCACCTCGAACTCGGCGCCGCTGTCATGTGGAATTACCTCGCCGCGCGCGGGCACCCGCCCGACCAGCATGAAGACGAGACCGCCGAGCGTCTCGATCTCTTCGTCTTCCTCCTCGCCGGCAAGCTTCACGCCGATCTCGGCTTCGAACTCATCCAGCGGCGCGCGGGCCTGGACGATGTACTGTCCCGGCTTTTCCTCTTGCCACAGCCCGTTTTCGGACGTGTCGTGTTCATCCTCGATCTCGCCGAGCACGGTCTCGATCAGGTCCTCGATCGTGACGATTCCGTCGACGCCGCCATACTCGTCAATGACAAGCGCCATATGCGTCCGCTCGCTCTGCATCTTTTGCAGGAGCACGCCGATCGGCATCGACGGCGGCGCGTAAAGCAGCGGCCTCAGCATCTTTCGCAACTCAAATCGCGGCTTGGGATCCGTGAACGCCTGCTGAAGCGCGAGGTCCTTGAGATGGATAAGCCCCAGCGGGTTGTCGAGCGTGCCCTTGAAGACTGGCAGCCGCGAGAAACCCGATTCGCGGAACTGGCTGACCAATTCGTCGAGTTTGGCGGTCACGGGCACCGCCACGATCTCAGCCTTCGGGATCGCCACGTCCTCGACGCGCATCCGTCTCAGGTTGCCGATGCCATGCAAGACTTGGCCGTTGGGCCTGCTGGTTGGCTCCGAATGCCTTTGGTCGGCACTTTCCGATTCCGCGTCCGTGGGAGAGAAAGCTTCCAGGATACGTCCGAAGAAGCCGCGCTGCTCCGTACTGTCTGAAGAGTCGGGCGCGTCCTGCGCCATCGTAGACCCGTCCGAGGATTCGCCCATTCGTCCTTATCCAGTCACCTCACGCGGTTGTCGCGTCATTAGTTTCATATGGGTCAGTAACACCCAGTTTGGCAAGTATCCCGATCTCGGCCGCCTCCATCAGCCTCGCGTCGCCTTCGCGGACATGATCATAGCCAAGAAGATGCAGGATACCGTGCACGATCAGGTGAGTGACATGGTCTTCCAGCGTCTTGCCCTGCTCGGCGGCTTCCCGCTCACAGATCTCACAGGCGATGGCGATGTCGCCAAGCTCTACGGGCATCTCGGGTGCGCCGGGAGACAGCGCGGCGGGAGGGCCACCCGCGGCGACCGCTCCACGCTCTTCCGACGGCCAAGAGAGCACGTTTGTCGGCTGTGGCTTGTCGCGGAAACCGGCGTTGAGTTCAGCGATGCGGGCGTCGCTACAGGCCAGAAGGCTGATCATGAACCCCTCGGCCCCGAGACCCAGAGCGTCAAGCGTCGCGCGAGCCGCCCGATCAGCGATCCGTTCGATCCCGAGGTCCTGCCAGCGCGGCTCCTCGATCAATATGTCAACCAGTGGCTCCATCGTCGTCACGGTCATAGGCCTCGATGATGCGGGCCACGAGCGCGTGGCGCACCACGTCCTTGGCGGTGAAGTAGTTGAAGGCGACGCCCTTGACGTCCTTTAGGATGCGTTCGGCATCCGTCAGGCCGGATTGGACGCCCCTAGGCAGGTCGATTTGCGTCCGGTCGCCGGTGACGACCATGCGGCTGCCCTCGCCGAGGCGGGTGAGGAACATCTTCATCTGCATGGTCGTGGCGTTCTGCGCCTCGTCGAGCACCACGAAGGCGTTCGACAGCGTGCGGCCGCGCATGAAGGCCAGTGGTGCGATCTCGATCCGCTTTTCCTCCATGAGCTTGATCACCTGCTTGGCCGGCAGGAAATCGTTCAGCGCGTCGTAGAGCGGCTGCATGTAGGGATCGACTTTCTCCTTCATGTCGCCCGGCAGGAAGCCGAGCCGCTCGCCCGCCTCGACCGCCGGGCGCGACAGGACGATGCGGTCGACATGGCCGCCGATCAGCATCGTCACGCCCACGGCGACGGCGAGATAGGTCTTGCCGGTCCCGGCCGGGCCGATGCCGAAGGCCAGTTCGTTCGAGAAAAGGTTCTTGACGTAGGCCTTCTGGGCCTCGGTCCGGGGCTCGATCTGCTTCTTGCGGGTGCGGATCTCGAACTTGCCACCGTGGAACATCTCGAGCTGTTCGTCGAGGCTCGTGGCGTCGACGGCGCCGCCCTCTCCCATGCGGATCGCGGCGTCGATCTCGCCCGCGTCGATGGGGCGCCCGGTCTCGAGCTTGGCATAGAGGGCTTCCAGAACGGATGCGGCGCGACCTCGCGCCTCGACGCTGCCCACCACCGCCACTTGGTTGCCGCGCCTCAGGATGTGAACCCCGAGCTGGTGTTCGATCTGCGCCAGGTTGCGGTCGAATTCGCCACACAGGTCGATCAGAAGCCGGTTGTCGGAAAATTCCAGAAGAGTCTCATGCAGATCTTCGGGATGCGGCGGCGGGGTCAAGGCGCTGATGCCCAAGCAAGTCTCCTGTCAGAGGCAGTCATACAGAAATGGTGCCTGCGGAACGCCCCGAGCGCAAGCGCGAGTGGCAGATAATTGCACGGAAGTGAGGAAATCCTTGCCCGGCCTGAACGCGCGTGACCAATTCGCATCAACTCTGCGCATTGAACACGCGATTCAATCAGCGGACGATCTCGCCCCCCAGCGAATTCGGCGCGCTTTCCGCGACACGCACCCGCGCGATCTCGCCAGTTCTGGCGTCGGTCTTCACATGCACCGCATGCAGATAGTCCGACTTCCCGACCATCTGACCCGGCAGGCGACCCGGCTTTTCAAAGAGGACCGAGACTTCACGCCCCACCATCGCCTCCTGTGCGGCGCGCTGCTGTCCGGCCAGAAGCGCCTGCAGTTCCTGCAGCCGCGCATCTGCAACGTCGGCGGGCACCGGCTCCTTCTCGGCTGCGGGCGTACCGGGGCGGGCGGAATACCTGAACGAATAGGCCATGCCGTAATTCACGGTGCGGATCAGATCCATCGTCGCCGCGAAATCCGCATCGGTTTCGCCCGGAAACCCGACGATGAAGTCGCCCGAAATCAGCATGTCGGGCCGCGCGGCGCGGATCTTCTCGATCAGTCGGATGTAGCTCTCAGCCGTGTGCCTGCGGTTCATCGCCTTAAGGATGCGGTCCGACCCCGACTGCACCGGCAAATGCAGATAGGGCATGAGTTTTTCCTCCTCGCCATGCGCGGCAATGAGGTCGTCCGCCATGTCGTTGGGATGCGATGTCGTGTAGCGGATGCGGTCGAGTCCGTCGATCTTCGCGAGTTCGCGCGCCAGGCGCGCAAGCGACCAGTCACCGTCCGCCGCAGACCCATGATAGGCATTGACGTTCTGGCCCAACAGCGTGATCTCGCGCACTCCCTTTTCCACCAGCCCCCGCGCCTCGGCCATGATCCGGCCGGCAGGACGCGACACCTCTGCCCCTCGCGTATAGGGCACCACGCAGAATGCGCAGAACTTGTCGCAGCCTTCCTGCACGGTCAGGAACGCGGTCGGGCGCACGGCGGCCTTCGGCCGCTCCGGCAGGTGGTCGAACTTGGCCTCTTCAGGAAAGTCGGTCACGACCGACTTTTCGCCCTTGCCCGCCGCTTTCGCCATCGCGGGCAGCCGATGGTAGCTCTGCGGCCCGACGACGAGATCGACGAGCGGCATGCGGCGCAAGATCTCCTCGCCCTCGGCCTGCGCCACACAACCGGCCACGCCGATCTTCAGATCGGGCTTCGCGGCCTTCAGGGGCTTCAGCCGCCCGAGGTCGGAATAGACCTTCTCGGCCGCCTTCTCGCGGATGTGGCAGGTGTTCAGAAGCACCATGTCCGCCTCTTCCGCCACGTCGGTCGTGACATAGCCCTCCGCGCCCATGGCCTCGGCCATGCGCTCGCTGTCGTAGACGTTCATCTGACAGCCATAGGTCTTAATGTAGAGCTTCTTGGACATCGGCAGGCGCCTGTTGACGGACCCGCGGTACCTAGCGCAACGCCGCCCATTCCGCAATCACTGCGCTTCGCTTGCAATCGGCCCGCCGTTCCTGAAATCTATCGCGAAGACGGGGACCAAGCGGACAGCGCCATGACCTTCGCCTCACTTGACGACTTCCTGGCAGGAGCTGCCGAACTTCTGGCCAAGGGGCCGGTCGCGCTGATCTTTGCGGAGGACGCGGTGGAAATCGCCTCGTCCGTCAGGCACCACGCGAATATCGGCTTTGCCGAGGTCATCGTCTTCCTGCCCGAAGCGCTCGCCATCCCGGCCGAGACGGAGGAGGCCGCGCACTGGGTGCGCCACGACAGCTATGCGCGTGACCAGGTCGTGGACGCGGTCAACGCCGTGGCCGCCGCCGCTCCGCCAAGCACGTGGCTCTACTACTGCTACAACGCGGAATACCTCTTCTTCCCGTTCTGCGAGGACCGCAGAATCGGCGAGATGCTCGCCTTCCATGCCGAGGAACGGCGTGCCGCCATGCTGTGCTATGTCGTCGACCTTTACGCTCCGGATCTCGACCGCGACCCGAACGCCGTGAACCTCAACGACGCGATGCTCGACCGGTCGGGCTACTACGCGCTCGGCCGGCCGGACCCCGCGACGGGGCACCCCAAGGAACGCCAGCTCGATTTTTTCGGCGGGCTCCGGTGGCGGTTCGAGGAGCATATTCCAAAGGCGAGCCGGCGCATCGACCGCATCGCGATCTTCCGCCCGCGGCCGGGCCTCAGCCTGCGCGAGGATCACACGTTCAACGTCGAGGAATACAACACCTATGCCTGCCCTTGGCACCACAACCTGACCGCCGCGATCGCCTCGTTCCGCACGGCGAAGGCCCTGAAGACCAACCCCGGAAGCATGTTCGATATCTGGAATTTCACTTGGCACAATTCCGCCCCGTTCGAGTGGCGCTCGCAGCAGCTCATGGATCTCGGGCTGATGGAGCCGGGGCAATGGTTCTGACCCGCGCCCCGGACAGGACGGCGGCCCGGCGATGCCGGGCCGCTTCCTTTACCAAGGCCACTCGTTATCCGTGAGCGTTCGCTATCGCACGATGTGAACGATGCTGCGGTCAGCCGGATCGATCACCATCGGAACGCCGTTGATATAGGCGTAGGTGAACTCGCTTTCGGGCACCGGATAGATTTCCACGGTCTCGGGCACACCGGCCCCGACCACGACCTCACCGTCGAGGAAGACGTAGTCGACCGGATGTTCGGTGACATATGTCGTCACCGTCCGGCCCGGATCGGCGACACCACCCGTCACGGCGCCCGCCGCCAGACCGACCGCCGCGCCCGCCGGGCCCGCGATCAGCGCGCCGGCGGCGGCCCCCATGGAACCGACGATGGCGGCGGACTGCCCGCTCGTATCCTCGTGCACCACGGTCTTAACCTGGGTCTTTGCGCGGTCCACCGTAATGTACGCGATCTCGTCGCCGACCTTCGTTGCCAGGTAGTCTCCGTAGGACCAGCCGGTTTGGCCGTCATAGCTAACCTGGCACCAGTTCGCGGCGTCGATGCAGCCTGCGACCTCGACGGCGGCTTGGGCCGGGATGACGCCGGTTACGGCGTAGTTCGGGCCCGGGCCAGCGCGCAGGTTGAGATCGGTTGTCGCGGTGGTTTCCATAGCCATGGCCGCGCCCGAGGCGAGCAGACCGGCAACGCCCGTGGCTGCAGCAAACGTTCTGAACATTGTACTCTCCTTATCCTTCACACCGGCGACCGGTCCACCAACCCTTACGCATTGCGCACCGGCCGCACGGGTATTGAAACTTCGCCGGGCGGATAACGTTCCACGGGCGAACCGGCCAATGCGCCGCAGATCGGCAAAATCGTGCCAAGATGCCGGGAGTCAGGCGGGAATCCCGACGTGCCAAGCGCCCCGAAACGCAAGACGCCTCACATCAACCGTTTGAAATAACGATGTTTTCACGGTGGATACTGCGTCGACGCAGCGCTGGCGGAATCTAGCTGCGCTTGAGCCGGATCACTACGTCGACCCGCGCAAGTGCCGCCCCGTCTGGCAGGTCGGGCAGCCGCGCGATCTCCAGATCCTCGGCCGGGGCATCGACGAGGCGCCCTTCCTCCTCCCAGAAGAAGTGCGGGTGGTCGTCGAGCCGCGTGTCGAAATAGGACCGCGAGCCGTCGACCGTAATCTCGTGGATCAGCCCCGCCTCGCAGAAGGCCCTGAGCGTGTTGTAGACGGTGGCGAGAGATACCGGCTCCCCTGTCCCGCTCGCGGCGGCATGCAGGCTCTCGGCGGTGACGTGGCGGTCCTGCCCGTCGCCCACCAGAAGCGCCGCCAGCGCAACCCGTTGCCGGGTGGGCCTCACGCCGGCCTGAGTCAGCCAGCGCGTTCCGCGGTTCGTTGCCGCTGCATCCATTTTTTCGTCCATGGTCTCCCGCGCCCTCTGGACCGATTATATAGGGGTATTGGCCGTGTGATTTCAATCGGTTTCGCCCCAGGCGGTACGGGGCTAGCGCTCTTGCCCTGAGCCCGAGCCGGGTGATAGAGGGTGAGTAGACAGATCGCCGGTAGGGGACGGGCAGGATGGCGAAGTATCCGACCAGTTTTGACAAGGACGAGTTGCTCAAATGCGCCCGGGGCGAGCTTTTCGGGCCCGGCAATGCCCAGCTTCCCGAGCCGCCGATGCTGATGATGGACCGGATCACCGACATCTCTGAGGACCGCGGCGAACACGGCAAGGGCCATGTCGTGGCCGAGTTCGACATCCATCCCGACCTCTGGTTCTTCGCCTGCCATTTTCCCGGCAATCCGATCATGCCGGGCTGCCTCGGACTCGACGGGCTCTGGCAGCTCACCGGGTTCAACCTCGGCTGGCGCGGCTGGGAAGGGCGCGGCTACGCGCTTGGCGTCGGCGAGGTGAAGCTGACCGGAATGGTCCGACCGGACCGCAAGATGCTGACCTATTATGTGGACTTCACGAAAGCCGTGCAGACTCGGCGCCTCACGATGGGCGTGGCGGATGGCCGGGTGGAAGCCGATGGCGAGACCATCTATCAGGTCAAGGACATGAAGGTCGCGCTTTCCGATAGCTGACCGAACGAGAAGGAGTGCGCCCATGCGACGAGTCGTCATCACCGGAATGGGGATCGTCTCGCCGATCGGCAACAACGTCACCGAGGCCGAAGCCTCACTGCGCGCCGGCAAGTCTGGGATCGTCTTTGCCCCCGAATATGCCGAACGCGGCTTTCGCAGCCAGGTTCACGGAATGCCGCAGATCACGCTCGAGGACCATATCGACAAGCGCAACCTGCGCTTCATGGGTCCCGGCGCGGCCTACAACTTCATCGCGATGGAACAGGCGATCGCCGATAGCGGGCTCGAGGAGTCCGACGTCTCGAACGATCGCTCGGGCCTCGTCATGGGATCGGGCGGTCCGTCGACCTCGAACTTCTTCCTGGCGCATCAGATCGTCGTCGAAAAGGGCAGCCCCAAGCGAATGGGACCCTTCATGGTCACGCGCTGCATGTCGTCCACGAACTCAGCCTGCCTCGCCACGCCCTTCAAGATCAAGGGCGTGAACTACTCGATCACCTCGGCCTGCTCGACTTCGGCCCATTGCATCGGCAACGGCACCGAGCTCATTCAGATGGGCAAGCAGGATATCGTCTTCGCCGGCGGCGGCGAAGAGCTTGACTGGACGCTGTCCTGCCTCTTCGACGCGATGGGCGCGATGTCGTCGAAATACAACGACGCGCCCGAGACCGCGTCGCGCACCTATGACGCAAGCCGGGACGGCTTTGTCATCGCCGGCGGCGGTGGCGTCGTGGTGCTCGAGGAGCTGGAACACGCCAAGGCGCGCGGCGCGAAGATCTACGGCGAGGTCACGGGCTACGGCGCGACCTCGGACGGCTACGACATGGTCGCGCCTTCCGGCGAGGGCGGCGAACGCTCAATGCGGCTCGCCGTCGCGACTCTGCCCGAAGGGCGCAAGATCGACTACATCAACTCGCACGGCACCTCGACGCCGGTCGGCGACGTGACCGAGATGGAGGCGATCCGCCGCGTCTTCGGCAAGGGCAACACGCCTCCCACCGCCTCGACCAAGTCGCTGACCGGCCATTCGCTGGGTGCCACCGGCGTGCACGAGGCGATCTACTCGCTCTTGATGATGAACGGCGACTTCATCGCGGCCTCGGCCAACGTGAAGGACCTCGATCCCGCCCTCGACCCGTCCGAGATCGTGACGGAGCTTCGCGAGGGCGTGGAACTCGACAGCGTGCTCTCCAACAGCTTCGGCTTCGGCGGCACCAATGCGACCCTCGTCATGAGCAAATATCAGGGGTAGGGCTCACATGGCCGATCTGATGAAAGGCAAGCGCGGCCTCGTGATGGGCGTCGCGAACGAACGGTCGATTGCCTGGGGCATCGCCTCGGCGCTCGCGGCCGAGGGGGCGGAACTCGCTTTCTCGTACCAGGGCGAGGCCTTCGGCAAGCGGGTCGAGCCTCTCGCGGCTTCTGTCGCCTCGGATTTCCTTGTCGATGTCGATGTGACCGACGACGTGAGCCTCGAAGCCTGCTTTGCCGCGCTCAAGGACCGCTGGGGTACGATGGACTTTCTCGTCCACGCCATCGCCTATTCCGACAAGAACGAGCTGACCGGCCGCTTCATCAACACCAGCCGCGAGAACTTCCAGAAATCGCTCTCGATCTCGTGTTTCTCCTTCATCGACGTCGCGCGCCGGGCCTCGGAGCTCATGCCCGAGGGCGGCAGCCTCGTCACGCTCACTTATGGCGGCTCAAACCGGGTGACGCCCAACTACAACGTGATGGGCGTGGCCAAGGCGGCTTTGGAAAGCGCGACGCGCTATCTCGCGAACGACCTCGGCCCGCAGAAGATCCGCGTCAACGCGATCTCGCCTGGGCCAATGAAGACGCTCGCCGGGGCGGCGATCGGCGGCGCGCGCGCGACCTTCCGCCATACCGAGGCGAACGCGCCCCTGCGCGCCAACGCCACGCTCGAGGCGATCGGCGGCACGGCGGTCTACCTCCTGTCGGATCACGGCGCCTGCACGACCGGGGAGATCATCCGCGTCGACGGTGGGTTCCACGTCCTCGGCATGCCGCAGGCAGAACACCTCTGAGCATCACCGCGGCTGCAGATCCGCCCGCATGGGCTCCGTCTGGCTCCTGAACGCCTCCGCATCTCCGTAGTCGACAAAGTCCGGGTACCGCTCATGCGGCCCAGCCAATCGGCGCGCGTGCTTGATCGGACACCAGTACTGCTCCGTCCGCGCCGCAATCTCGCGGATATACGAGATCAAACCATTGCAATAGCTGCAATAAAGGCAATTGAGCTTCTGGTGTCCGTTCAGATAGGCGAGGTGCTGGTGATCGAAGGCGATGTGATCCGACCGCCTGACCCTTTCGATCCGGTAGACCGGAAAACAGATCGCCTGATAGATCGTCACGCAGACGTCGAGAAACACGAACGGCACGATGAGCCCGTAGATCACAGGCGCGGTCAGGATCACCAGAAGCCGCGCGTTCCGAAGATAGTCCGATAACCCGACGCGGGCGGCCCTGTGACGCTCGCGAATCTCGCGCTCGAACACGACGCGGCCCCGGTCGTAGCGGTAGCGCAGGGCTTCGCGCCGTTCGCCGATCTCCCGCTCCATCTCGTCCTGCAATTCGGTGAGCGTCGCTTTGATCCGTTCGACGGCGGTCGCCATGCCCTGATCCTTCCGAAACGAATGCCACTCTGCATCCTTCATGCAACTGTCGAAGAGTGTGCGGCCCCGGTCAAGCGCCGCCCCCTCGCGGCGTGGCGGCGCTGGTTTGTGCCCGTGGCATTTCCGGCCTTGCCCCCTGCTCCGCACGACGTCAGTCTGAACGCGGGAGGACGCCGATGCCCATCACCACCTGCATCTTCGACGCCTACGGCACGCTCTTCGATGTCAGCGCCGCCGCGCGCGCTGCCGCGGCCGAGCCGGGTCGCGAGAAGCTCGCCGACATCTGGCCAAAGCTCGCCGAGGACTGGCGCCGTAAGCAACTCGAATACACTTGGCTCCGTGCCGTGATGCGCGATCACGTCGATTTCTGGATCGTCACTCAGGACGGGCTCGACTGGGCGCTGGAGGCGGCGGGCATCGAAGATAGCGACCTGCGCGAACGCCTGCTCGCGCTCTACTGGGAACTGGAAGCCTATCCCGAAGTGCCCGCTATGCTCGCGAAGCTGAAAGAGGCGGGATTGGCGACCGCAATCCTGTCCAACGGCTCGCCCGACATGCTCTCTGCCGCCGCCAAGTCCGCCGGCATCGCGGATCTTCTGGACGATACATTGTCGGTCGAAAGCGTCGGCATCTTCAAGCCCGACGCGCGGGTCTATCAGCTGGTCGGCAAGCGCTTCGGCACGACGCCCGACCAGGTTCTATTCGTATCGTCGAACGGCTGGGACGCGGCGGGGGCGGCCGCATTCGGCTTCCGCACCGCCTGGGTGAATCGCGCTGGCGTTCCGATGGACCGGCTGTCCGGCCGCCCCGGCACCATTCTGACCGACCTGACCACGATACCGGACCTCATCCGCACATGACGCTTCTTCATTTCAATGCCTCGGACGGCGCGCGGCTCGCCTACCGGGACGAGGGAGGCGGCCTGCCCGTCCTCTGCCTCGCCGGGCTGACCCGGTCGGGCACCGACTTCGACTTCGTCGCACCGCATCTGAGCGATGTCCGGCTGATCCGCGCCGACTATCGCGGGCGCGGCGGCTCGGAATGGACGGGCGCCGCGACCTACACGATCCCGCGCGAGGCGCAGGATGCGCTGGAGCTTCTCGACCATCTCGGGATCGAGCAGGCGGCGATCCTCGGCACGTCGCGCGGCGGGCTCATCGGGCTGGCGCTGGCCGCGACGGCGAAGTCTCGGCTTCTCGGACTCTGCCTCAACGATGTCGGCCCGGTGGTCGAGCGCGAGGGGCTCGACACGATCAAGGGCTATCTCGGCCGCAACCCGACCGCGAAGACGTTCGACGAGCTTGTCGCGAAACTGCCGCACGCCATGCCGGGCTTCGACCTGCCCGAGGCGCGCTGGCGCGCCTTCGCTGAACGCCTCTACACCGAGACCGGGGATGGGCTTCACAACCGCTACGATCCCGAGTTGCGCACCAGCTTCCTTTCCACATTCGACGCCCCGCCTGCCGATCTGTGGCCCCTGTTCGACGCCTGCGCGGACCTGCCGCTTGCACTCGTTCGAGGTGAGAACTCCAACCTGCTTTCGGCAGAGACCGCCGCCGAGATGCGCCGCCGCAGGCCCGATATGAATTTCGCGGACGTGCCCGGCCGCGGCCACGTTCCGTTCCTCGACGAACCCGAGGCGCTCACCGCGGTCCGGGCCTGGCTGGAGCGGATCGCGTGAACATCGACATGATCGAAGCTGCGGCCGAACGTCTCTCGGGCGTCGCTATCCGAACCCCTCTTCTCTCCTCCCCATTCCTCGACGACATTGCAGGACGGCGGGTTCTCGTGAAGCCTGAATGCATCCAGCATACCGGCTCGTTCAAGTTCCGCGGTGGCTGGTCGGCGGTCTCGGCCCTGCCGATGGCCGATCGCGCGCGCGGCGTGATCGCGTTCTCCTCCGGCAATCACGCACAGGGCGTGGCGCTCGCCGCGCGCCGCCATGCCGCGCCTTGCGTGATCCTGATGCCATCGGACGCCCCGCGCGTGAAGATCGACAACACCCGCGCACTCGGCGCCGAGGTCGTGCTCTACGACCGTGAAACCGGCAACCGCGACGCGATCGGTGCGGCGCTCGCCGAGGAGCGTGGCCTGACGCTCATCCGTCCCTTCGACGAGCCGCAGGTCATCGCCGGCCAGGGAACCGTCGGTCTCGAAATCGCCGAGGACGCCCGGCGCGAGGACGTGGCCGAGGCCGAGGTTCTCGTCCCCTGCGGCGGCGGCGGCTTGTCGTCGGGGATCGCGCTAGCGTTCGAGGCAAGGGCGCCGGGCCTCACCGTTCGGCCGGTGGAGCCCGACGGTTTCGACGACGTGAAACGCTCGCTCGCCTCGGGCGGGATCGAGCGAAACAATCGCACCGCCGGATCGCTCTGCGACGCGATCCTGACGCCGGCGCCGGGCGAGATCACATTCCCGATCCTGAAGCGCCTCGCGAGGCCGGGTCTCGTGGTTACGGACGACGAGGCACTCGCGGCCATGGCGGCGGCCTTCGCGCGGCTTCACGTCGTGCTCGAACCCGGCGGCGCGGTCGCGCTCGCCGCCGCGCTCTATCACGCCGACGAGATTGCGGGCGGCACTGTCATCGTGGTCGCCTCGGGCGGCAATGTCGACCGCGCGCTCTTGATCGAGGCGCTCAACCGGTTCGGTGGCTAGAGACTACTCGGCAGCTAAAGGCAGGTCTTGGCGGCCGATATCGGCGATCTGGGCCAGAATGCCGGTCAGCACGCGGCGGAAGCCCAGAAAATTGCCATTGGGCCGGATCTCGTGCTCGTTCATGTAAAGCGCGCGGTCCATCTCGATCTGGATCGCATGCATCCCGCGCGAGGGCCGGCCATAGGTCTGCGCGATATAGGCACCGGCAAAGGGCGCGTTGCGCATTGTACGCAGCCCCGCCGCCTCGAAGGCCGCCTCGACCCGGTCGATAACATGGGAGGACGCGGTCGCGCCGAAACGGTCGCCCAGCACGATCTCGGGCCGCCTGCCGCCGGACACGGCGACCGCATCCATCGCCTCGTGCGGCATCGAATGCATATCGAGCAGGATCGCCTGACCGAAGATCGCCTGGGCGCTGTCCATGAGCTCGCGCAGGCAGGTATGGTAGGGCCGCCAACAGGCCTCGATCCGTCCCTCCGCCTCGGAAAGCGGCATCTTGCCGCGATAGATCGCGCGCCCGCCCGCGACCACGCGCGGCACGACGCCAAGGCCCGAGGCGATGCGCGGATTGTGGGCCGAAACCCTGAGCCCCTCGATCAGCGCCGGGTCGAGTTCATCCGCCGCGCGATTGAGGTCGATATAGGCCCTCGGGGCCCGCGCGACGATGAGCGGCGCGCCCAGGCGCGGGACGCCTTCAAGAAGGTCGTCGACGAAGGCGTCCTCTGACGACCGGAGGGTGCGTGGATCTAGGATGGTCTCACGCAGGAAGCTCGCGGAATAGTCGCGACCGGAATGCGGCGACGCAAACACGACGCCGGTCAGGCGCCGTTCGGGCATGGTCAGCTGATACGGCGCTGGGCGCATGTCCCCTCCTCCGAGATGGAGTTCACTATAGCTGGATTTTCTGCGCCGCTGAAACCCCTTGAAAGCATCGGCGACTCCTTTTATAGACCCACGAACCAACGCGGTTCCGCCCGCGACCTAATGATTTGAGGGCGGCGGAATCGTTTACGGAATGGGCGGTTAGCTCAGCGGTAGAGCACTACGTTGACATCGTAGTGGCCACTGGTTCGATCCCAGTACCGCCCACCATCCGCCCCCGATTCGGGGGCGTTGTAGTTTTCAACAGGCGCGACGCGCGCCGCGAATAGGAGAAGACCGATGAAGGTCAGGAACTCGCTCCGCTCGCTGAAGTTGCGCCATCGCGACTGTCAGGTGGTGCGCCGCAAGGGCCGCGTTTACGTGATCAACAAGACGCAGCGCCGCTTCAAGGCCCGCCAGGGCTGAGGCTTCGGCCAACGAACGACGAAGGGCCGCCGGCTAGTCCGGCGGCCTTTCGTCGTTCGTGTGGCTAACGATGTGCCCCGTGGCGTGCCGCGGCAGAGTTCCACCCCAGTCAGAGTGAATCCACCAGAAGCCGCGCAACTGTCTGCTGGCTGAGAAAGCCCGTCACCGGCAGACCGCGCGCCTGCTGGTAGCGACGGATCGCCCGGCGCGTGTCCGCGTCGAAGTTGCCATCCGCCTTGCCGGGGTTCAGCCCGAGCGCGGTAAGGCGCTGCTCGACAAGCGAGAGCATCACCGGATTGAGCCCGAGCGCCTTCTCGACCTGTGCGGCCTGCTGGCGCGCCGCCGAGTCCTCGTCGGTCTCATTCGCGGCGGCGATCCTGCGCCGTGCTTCATCGACGAATGCGCCGTCCGGATGCGCGTCGATGTAGTTTTGGTAGATTTTCGGCGTGTTGTACTTCAGCGCGGTCTCCCACGCTATTCTGTCCGTCTCCTCGGCCTCGGCGCGCCTGCGTCGATCGAAAACGGAAAGCCTTTCCTGCGCCGTCTCGGCATAGAGCCCATCGGGGTGGCGCTTCAGATAGGCGCGCAGCCCGGCCTCGTCGCCCGCCGCCCCGGTTTGCTCCCAGTAAAGCCTGTCCTGGCGGTCCTGCGTGGCCTTGCGTTCAGCCGCCTCGACCTCCAGCTCGGCGGCGCGGTCCTCGGCCTGCGCGGCCAGCGCAGCCCTCTGCGGGCCCGTGATGAAGCCCGTCGCCTCGTGCCCGTTCCGCCTCTGCCAAGCCGAAATCGCGCTGCGCGAGCCGGGGCCGAACACGCCGTCTATGCCCCTTGGATCGATGTCGAGGATCGACAGGTCGCGCTGGACCTGACGGCGCTGATCCCGGGTGAGGCTCAGCGCCTCCTCGGCGGCGCGGGCGCGGGCGACCGGATCGGACGTCGCCGCCTCCGCATCCGCGATCGCATTGCGCGCCGCCGCGGCGTAGATCCCTCTCGGGTAACGGCTGAGATATGTCTCATAAGCCCGCTTCGTGCCGATCGCCTGCGTCACCTCCCACAATGTGCGCTCAGCCGAAGCGTTGTCCTCCGGACGCGGCGGCGCCTCCGCCCCGTCGGCCGGTAGAAACGGCAAGGCGCCGCCCATAAAGCCCGCCGCCACCAGATCCTCGTCCTCCGCCCGGATGGCGAGGTCGGCTGCCGTCAGGCCGCGCTCGACCACGACCTCGGCGGCGAAATCCGCGACCGTCGCGGCATCGCCGAAAATGACCGTCACACCCTGCGGGACGTCGAGGTTCCCGATGCCCGCCAAAAGCCCCCGGCCAAGCGCGATCCGCCGCTCCTCGGTGCCGAGAAGGACGAGCGCCCCGCCCGGCCGCTCGGCGGCGATCGCGAGAAGTGTCGAAAGCGGAATGCCGGCGGCATCGACCGTCGCGAGCGACGGCTCGTCGGCATCGGTGCCGAGCAGCCACGTCTCCTTGCCCGCATGGACGAAATGCCCAGCAGCAAGGATCAAGCTGCGGCCCGGCTCTTCCGTGCCGTCGTAGTGCTGCGCCAACAGTTCTCGCAGCTGCTCGGCAGGCAGGTCGCTGCCTTTCACCGTGGCGAACCCGGCGGTCTCCAATGCGTCGACGGCATCCAGCGCATTGTCGGCCCGCGAGATATCCGAGGCATTGCGGTAGTTCTCGTTGCCGATCACCAGCGCCGCGTCCTGCGCGAAAGCGGTCGTCGCGCAAATCGCGGCGATGGCGGTCAAACTCATGCGGATCATGGACAGACTCCCGTTCTCGTCTCGGTGGCAGACTAGAACACGAACCGCTGTTATCCCATCACAGTTCCCTGCAAGCCGAAAATCCCTTACGTCAGCCCCCGAAATGCGCGACCGAGAGGCCGTCAGTCGTAGACGCGCTGGTCGTCGATGACCTTGCCGTCATTGGGTAGGCTCCCCGGCGGCACGATCTCCACCCGGCCCTTGAGCTTCAGAACGGCCACGACGGAACCTTCGTAGCGCTCAGGCTCCCCCTGCGGCGCCTCGATCCGGACGGTCATCACATCCATTTCGCCCTCGCGCGTGGCGACCACGCGGGCTCGGGCAATCTCGGCATGGCGGGCGACGAAATCGGCGACCTGCTCGGGGCGGACGAACATGCCCTTGATCTTCGTCGTCTGGTCCGCGCGGCCCATCCAGCCCTTGATGCGCATGTTGGTGCGCCCGCAAGGCGACTGGCCAGTCATTACGGCGGACAGATCGCCCGTGGCGAACCGGATCAGCGGATAGTCGGGATTGAGCGTCGTGACCACGACCTCGCCGACCTCGCCCTCGGGCACCGGGTCGCCCGTGCCGGGGCGGACGACCTCGACGATCACGCCCTCGTCGACGATCATGCCCTCCATCGCCGGGCTCTCGTAGGAGATGTTGCCCAGATCGGCGGTCGCGTAGCATTGCAGGCAGGCGATGCCGCGGTCGGCATATTCCTTGCGCAAGCTCGGGAACAAGGCCCCGCCGCCGACCGCCGCCTTGGTGATCCTCAGCTTCTCGCCCATCTCCTCTGCGCGGTCGAGGATCACCTTCAGGTAATCGGGCGTCCCCGCATAGGCGGTCGTGCCGATATCGGACGCCGCGCGGACCTGAAGATCGGTCTGACCCGTCCCGGCCGGCAACACGGTTGCGCCCACCGCCCGCGCGCCGTTCTCGAAGATCATGCCGGCCGGCGTCAGGTGATAGCCAAAGCAGTTCTGCACGATGTCGCTCTTGCCCACGCCACAGGCATGGAGGAAGCGGCCCATGCGCCACCAGTCGTGGCTGACGCCGCCCGGCTCGTAGATCGGTCCGGGCGACTGGAAAACATGGGCGGCGTTCGACACCGGCAACCCGCCGAAGGGCGGCTCTCCCTTCTGCCGCCGGGCGAGGTCGGATTTCCTGAGAACCGGCAGCGAGGACAGATCGGCCAACGCCTCGACCGGCCCAAACCCGTTCGCCGAGAGTCGGACGTTCAGCGCGGCAAGCTGCGCGCTCGCGCGTTCGTCAGCGGAACGGGTTTCGAGTGCGTCGAAATGCGCCATGTCCAGATCCTTCATCACGACAGCCACCGCTTCCGGCGGCGATAGCTGCGAACGTCGCGGAACGACCTGCGGCCCTCGTCCGACATGCCGAGATAGAATTCCTTCACGTCCTGGTTCTCGCGCAACTCCCGCGCGGGCCCGTCCATCACGACGCGGCCGGATTCGAGGATGTAGCCGTGATGTGCGAAGCGCAGCGCGACATTGGTGTTCTGCTCGGCCAGAAGGAAGGTCACGCCCTCCTGCTCGTTGAGGTTCTTCACGATCGTGAAGATCTCCTCCACCAGCTGCGGCGCGAGGCCCATCGAGGGTTCGTCGAGAAGGATCGTCTCGGGCTTGGACATCAGCGCCCGGCCGATCGCGCACATCTGCTGCTCGCCGCCCGAGGTGTAGCCCGCCTGAGATTTGCGGCGCTCCTTCAGGCGCGGAAAATAGGAATAGACCATCTCCAGATCGGTCTCGATCGCGCGCTTGTCGCTCCGCGTATAGGCGCCGGTCAGCAGATTCTCCTCGACCGTCAGGTGTTCGAAACAATGACGCCCCTCCATCACCTGGATCACGCCTTTCTTCACGAGCGCCGAAGGGTCGAGATTCTGCACTCGCTCGCCGCGATAGGTGATCGAGCCCTTGGTGACCTCGCCGCGCTCAGAATGGAGAAGGTTCGAGATCGCCTTGAGGGTCGTCGTCTTGCCCGCGCCGTTGCCGCCCAGAAGCGCGGTGATGCCGCCCTTCGGAACGTTGAGGCTGACGCCCTTCAGGACGAGGATCACGTGGTTGTAGATCACCTCAATGTTGTTGACCTCGAGAAGCGTCTCTTGGGTCTTTCCGGCGTCGAGCATGGGGTATCCCCACTCAGAATTGATCCAATGGACCCCGGCCCTGGTCGGGCCGGGGAAGAGATGATTGGCGCTCAGTTGCAGCGTTCGGCAATGTTGTTTTCCGCTGCGAACGCCATGGAATCCTCCATCACCAGCGGCTGGATGACCTCGTCATCCGGCGCGATGAAACCGGTCAGCAGGTTCCACTTCTTGGCCGATGCGTCCCATTGCTGGATCATCCCCGCGCCGGGGCCGCCGTGATCTTCGCAGCTCACCTTGAAGGGCTGGCCGAAGTTCGGCAGGCCCAGTTCGACCATCCGCTCCTCGGTGATTTCCAGCGCTTCCATCCCGTCACGCATTTGCGCCGCAGTGATGGCCGAGGCACCGGACAGCTCCTGCGCCTTGCGGATCGCCTCGGCGGCAAGCACCGCCGCGTACATCCCGCGTGAATAGAGCACCGATCCCACCTGGTCGCCCGCGCCGGCCGCCTTGCCCGCGTCGATCACGTATTTCTGGATGTCCTCATAGACAGGGTAGTCCATGCCCGTGCCGTGCATTGCGAGGGACTTGTAGCCGTTGGCGCCGTCGCCCGCCGGCAACACGTCATTCTCGGACCCCGACCACCAGACGCCGATGAAATTCTCCATCGGATAGCGGATGTTCGCGGCCTCCTGGATCGCGACGGCGTTCATCACGCCCCAGCCCCACATCAGCACGTGGTCCGGCTTGTCACGGCGGATCTGCAGCCACTGGCTCTTCTGTTCCTGTCCCGGATGGTCGACCGGGATTTCGACCAGCTCGTAGCTGTGCTTCTTGGCCAGCTCCTGAAGCGTGCGGATCGGCTCCTTGCCGTAGGCGGAGTTGTGGTAGACGAGTGCGATCTTCTTGCCCTCGAGACTGCCGCCATTCTCGTCCAGCAGATACTTGATCGCCACCGAGGCGCCGTCCCAGTAGTTGGCCGGGTAGTTGAAGACCCACTCGAAAATCTTGCCGTTCGCCGCCGAGGTGCGGCCGTAGCCCATCGTGTGCAGCGGGATCTTGTCGGCCGAGACCTTCGGGATCAGCTGATAGGTGATGCCGGTCGACAGCGGCTGATAGATCAGCGCGCCCGTGCCCTTCGTGGCCTCGTAGCATTCCACGCCCTTTTCGGTGTTGTAGGCCGTCTCGCATTCGCTCACCACGATCTTCTCACCGCCGATGCCGCCGTCGCGCTCGTTCAAAAGCGTGAAGTAGTCGGCGTAGCCGTCCGCGAAGGGGATACCGCCTGGAGCGTAGGGCCCGGTCCGGTAGCTGAGCGACGGCAGCACGAGATCCGCCGCTGCGGGTGTCGCCGCACCGATGGCGAGCGCCACAAGGGTTGCGAGTGTCTTCTTCATTCTGGGTCTCCTCCCAAGGGTTACGCGTTCTGAGATCGCCGGCCTCATGCCGGTCTTGACTGTTGGGCGGCCCCTCAATGCGGGAAGGGCCAGAGCCGGAGTTTTTCCTTCGCGAGCCGCCAGAGCTGGTTCAGCCCGTGCGGCTCGGCGATCAGGAAGCCGACGATCAGGCCGCCGACGATGATAAGCTCGATATGCGCCGCAAGATCGGTCGCCCAGCCGAGCTGGCCGACGAGGACGTTCTTCAGAAACACCGGCAAGAGGACCAGAAAGGCCGCCCCCGCGAAGCTCCCGAAGATCGAGCCAAGCCCCCCGATGATGATCATGAAGAGAACGAGGAACGACTTCTGGATGCCGAACGCCTCCGTCACCTCGACAGCGCCGAGATAGACCGAGAAGAACAAGGCCCCCGCGACGCCGATATAGAAGGACGAGATCGCGAAGGCCGAGAGCTTCGTCGTCAGCGGGTTCACCCCGATGATCTCGGCCGCGATGTCCATGTCGCGGATCGCCATCCACTTGCGGCCGATGGTCCCGCGCGTGAGGTTCCGCGCCAGCCAGGCGAGCCCGACGAGGATGACGAGGCAGAAGAGATACTTCGCCGCCGCCGTCGTGTTCGCCCCCGTCACCGCCTGGCCGAGGATCGTGCGTTCGGGCGCCGAGATCTGGCCCGAGGCGGAGTAGTTGTAGAACCACGGCACCTTGTTGAAGAGCCAGACAAGGAAGAACTGCGCGGCGAGCGTCGCGACTGCGAGGTAGAAGCCCTTGATCCTCAAGGACGGCAGCCCGAAGAGAAGCCCGACCCCCGCCGTGATCCCGCCCGCCAAGAGGACGTGGATCATGATCGAGACCTCGGGAAAGGCCGTCATCAGCTTGTAGCAGGCATAGGCCCCCACGGCCATGAATCCCCCAGTGCCGAGCGACACCTGCCCGCAATATCCGGTGAGGATGTTTAGCCCCAAGGCCGCGATCGCGTAGATCAGGAACGGCACGAAGACCGCGTTGGCCCAGTAGTCGTTGATCAGGAACGGCACGACCCCGAATGCGACGGCAAGGATCGCGTAGTAGCGCCACCGGTCGAACTTGATCGGGAAGGTCTGGCTGTCCTCGACATAGCTCGTCTTGAAGTCGCCTGCCTCGCGGTAGAACATCAGTTCCCTCCCAGCGCTTCTCTGCGCTCATCTATCGCCGCATGGATCAGGTCGCCCACCGCCGCGCCGTTGGCGGTCGCTATGTCGCGGACCTTCGCATGCCGCAAATCCTTGCCGCTCCCCTCCAGCAAGCCCTCCGGGTCCGCGAGCGCGCTTCCCCGGTAGAAACCGAGGTTGCAGCGGCCCTTTTGCGGCATCAGGTACAGATAGGCATCGCTGTTCTTCCTGGCGCCGAACCCGTAGCTGACCGCGTCGTAGCCCGGATAGGCGACAATGGTGCTTTGCGGATGCGCCGCCAGAACGCGCCGGTCGAGCGCGGCGCCTACCGCGACAACACCAGAGTCGCGCCCGTCGAATATCTGCCTGAACGCATCGCTTCCGACCTGACCGCTCATCACCCGAACTCCCTCGCATCGCCCGGGAAGTCGTCGCCCTGCGGCCGGACCAGGCAGAACCGGTGCCCGGTCGGCGCCTCCATCACGATCCAGGTCCGGATCCGCGCCACTTCCGTCGCGCCCAACGCCTTCAGCCGCGCGCATTCGGCCTCCATGTCATCCGTCTCGATATCGAGATGCACGCGCGGCTCGTGATCGACCGCCTGCAACAGCACGCGCGGATAGCCCTTGTGGCCGTCGAAGGCCGCGTACTTGCCGCGCTCGTCGACCTCGCCCTTCATGCCAAGCATTCCCGACCAGTAGGCGGCGGCTTCCGTCAGGTCTTCCGTCTTGCAGTCAATGCAGACGACGCCGATGCGGGACTTGTGGCTCATGTCTCGCCCCCGTAGTCGCGGTGGTGCTCGCGCGGCACCTGGTTCGCGCGCTTGGCATAGCCCGTGGCCTCGGAATGCCGGACCAGCCAGAGCCACGCGACAATCCCGATGGCCGCGCCTAGCGCGGCAAGAACAAACGCGACGGTCACGTGATGGCCGCCGCCCGCCCCGCTCGTCAGCGCGAGATAGCCGAAGGCCCAGAAGCCCGACCAGGCGATGACGTTCAGGATGGCGATCAGCTTGGCCACGTCACACCCTCTCGATGATCTTCTCGCCGAACAGGCCCTGCGGCCGGAAGACGAGGAAGAGAAGCGCGAGGACATAGGCGAACCAGTTTTCGGTCGCGCCGCCGATCATCGGGCCGATTGTGAACTCGAAAAGCTTCTCGCCCACACCGATGATCAGCCCGCCGACGATCGCGCCGGGGATCGAGGTGAAGCCGCCGAGCATGAGGACCGGCAACGCCTTGAGCGCGATCAGCGACAGCGAGAACTGCACGCCCGATTTCGCGCCCCACATGATACCTGCGACGAGCGCCACGATCCCGGCGATCGACCAGACCATGACCCAGATGAACCGGAGCGAGATGCCGACCGACAATGCCGCCTGGTGATCGTCGGCCACCGCGCGCAGCGCACGTCCATACTTTGTAAACTGCGAGAAGAGCGTGAGCGACAGGACAAGGAGTGCGGCGACCACCGTCGCCACGATGTCGAGATTGTCGATAAAGAAGCCGTAGCCGAGCGCCTCGTAGGTCACGGCATCGATCGTCTCGTTGATCCCTTGCGGCAGGCCGACGTTGAGCGTCTTGATGTCGGCGCCCCACATGATGTCGCCGAGCCCTTCGAGGAAATAGGCTAGCCCGATCGTCGCCATGAAGAGGATGATCGGTTCCTGGTTGACGAGGTGCTTGAGGACGAACTTCTCGATTATGATCGCGAGTACGATCATCACGCCCGCGGTCAAAGCGATCGCGACGATGGCCGGCAGATGCCAGCCGAAGTGATGCAGGTTGGTGCCGAAAACCGCATTGATGAGATGGGCGAAGGGCACCTGGCCTTCCTGCAGCCCGACGAGCGTGAGGGCGGCGAAGAGCGCGAGCACCCCTTGGGCATAGTTGAAGATGCCGGAGGCCTTGAAGATCAGGACGAAGCCCAAGGCGACGAGCGAATACATCACCCCGGCCATGAGGCCGTTCAGCGTGACCTCCATCGCGAAAAGCATCTGATCAGGCATCGCGGGCCTCCATGGTCCGGGCGGGGCGGGTGTCGGGACGCTGTCGGGACGGATGCCCGACGGATGCGGGACGGATGCGGTCAGTCATGGGCGACCCCCAGATAGGCGTCGATGACCTCTTGGTTGTTCCTAACCTCGTCGGGCGTGCCGTCGCCGATCTTCTTGCCGTAATCCATCACCACGACCCGGTCCGAGAGGTCCATGACGACGCCCATGTCATGCTCGATCAGCGCGATCGTCGTGCTGAACTCGTCGTTCACGTCGAGGATGAAGCGCGACATGTCCTCCTTTTCCTCGACATTCATGCCCGCCATGGGTTCGTCGAGAAGCAAGAGCTTCGGCTCCGCAGCGAGCGCGCGGGCCAGTTCGACGCGCTTTTTGAGCCCGTAAGGGAGCCGTCCAACCGGTGTCTTGCGGATCGGCTGGATTTCGAGGAAGTCGATGATTTTCTCGACTTTTTCACGATGCTCGGTCTCTTCCCTCTGGGCTGCGCCCCACCAAATCGCCTGGCTGAGCAGACCCGATTTCATCAGTGTGAGACGCCCGGTCATGATGTTGTCGAGAACGCTCATCCCGTCGAAGAGCGCGATGTTCTGGAACGTGCGGGCGATGCCGAGGCGGGCGACCCTGTAGGGTTTCATCGGCCCGCGCCGGTAGCCCTTGAACCAGACCTCGCCCTCCTGAGGCACGTAAAAGCCCGAGATGACATTCAGCATCGAGGACTTGCCCGCCCCGTTCGGCCCGATGATCGCGCGGATCTCGCCGTCGCGGATGTCGAACGAGATGTCCTTGATCGCCTCGACTCCGCCGAAGCGCAGCGTGATGTTCTTCATCTCCATCAGCACGCCGCCGATCCTGCGGCCATCGGCGGTGGTGTAGCCTTCGCTCATGTCCTTCATTCAGCCGCCATCCTCTGCTGGACCGGCTCGACCTTTGCGTCGCGGATGGTCAGTGTGGCCGCGATCTTGCCCTTGCGGCCGTCCTCATAAGTGACCTCTGTCTCGGTATAGATCTCATCCTTGCCGCCATAGAGCGCGTCGATCAGCTCGGCGAACTTCTCGGCGATGATGTTGCGGCGGACCTTGCGGGTGCGCGTGAGTTCCCCGTCGTCGGCATCGAGTTCCTTGTGCAGGATCAGGAAGCGGTGGATCTGGCAGCCCGACAGCATCGGGTCCGCCGCGACCGAACGGTTCACCTCTTCCACGTGCTCCTGGATCATCGCGCCCACCTTCGGATGCTGGCTGAGCTCCTGGTACGAGGCGTAGGCAATGTTGTTGCGCTCGGCCCAGTTGCCGACCGCTGTCAGGTCGATGTTGATGAACACGGTGCACATGGTCCGGTCCGCACCGAAGACCACGGCCTCGAGGATGTTGGGGTAAAACTTAAGCTTGTTCTCCACGTATTTCGGCGCGAACAGCGTGCCGTCGGCCATCTTGCCCACGTCCTTGGCGCGGTCGATGATCCTCAGATGCCCGTTCGTCTCGTCGAAGAACCCGGCGTCGCCCGTCGCGACCCAGCCTTCCGCGTCCTTGGTCGAGGCAGTCGACTCGGGGTTCTTGTAGTAATTCACGAAAGTGCCGGGCGAGCGGTAGAAGACCTCTCCATTGTCGGCGATCTTCACTTCGACGCCCGGTGACGGAACGCCGACGGTATCAGACCGCACCTCGCCATCGGGCTGCTGGGTGATGAAGACCGACGCCTCGGTCTGGCCGTAAAGCTGCTTCAGGTTTATCCCGAGCGAGCGGTAGAAATCGAAAATCTCGGGCCCAATCGCTTCGCCCGCCGTGTACCCGACGCGGATGCGCGAAAAGCCGAGCGTGTTCTTCAGCGGGCCGTAGACGAGCAGGTTACCGAGCCAATAGCGGAAGCGGTCCATCGCCGAGACCGGCTTGCCGTCGAGGATAGCGGGGCCAACGCGGCGCGCAACATCCATGTAGTGGTCGAACAGCCACTTCTTGAAGCGCCCGGCATCCTCCATCCGGATCATGACTGTCGTGAGCTGGCCCTCGAAGACGCGGGGCGGGGCGAAGAAATAGGTCGGCCCGATTTCGCGCAGGTCGGTCATCATGGTCGAAGCGTTTTCGGGGCAGTTCACGGTGAAGCCGGTCCAGAATGCCTGCCCAATCGAGAAGATGAAGTCGCCGACCCAAGCCATGGGCAGATAGGCAAGCACTTCGTCGCCGCGCTTAAGATGGTCGAATTCGGCCGAATTCTTCGAAGTCTCGATGATGTTGCGGTTGGAAAGCACCACACCCTTGGGCTTGCCGGTGGTTCCGCTCGTATAGAGCATCACGCAGGTATGGTCGCAGGTCAGCTCGGCGATCCGCTGGTCGAGCTCGGACCCCACGCGCTGCGCCGCCGCGCGCCCCTCGGCCGCGATATCGTCGAGCGCGTTCATCCGGCTGTGGTCGTATTTCCGCATCCCCCGCTTGTCGAGATAGGCAATGTGGTGAATGCCCTTGACCCGGTCCTCCACCTCCAAAACCTTGTCGACCTGCTCCTGATCGCCGGCGATGACAAAGCGCGCGCCGCAGTGTTCGAGCACATAGGCCATCTCGTCGGCAACCGCGTCTTGATAGAGCGGCACTGGCACCGCCCCGCACATCTGCGCAGCCACCATTGACCAATAGAGCGCAGGCCGGTTGCGACCGATGATCGCGACATGGTCGCCGCGCTCGATTCCGAGAGTGAGCAGCCCCAGCCCGATGGCGCGGATCTCTTCGGCGGTCTCCGCCCAGGTCCAGCTTTGCCAGATCCCGAATTCCTTCTCGCGATAGGCGGGCAGAGCACCCCATCGCGCCGCGTTGCGCTCAAGCAGCGCAGGTATCGACTGCATTTCCCCCGTCGTCGCGGTCGGTGCCACCGGTTATCCTCCCCCGCGCCGGCTGTTGTGGCGCTTCTTCTGATCGCGACGACCGTGTCGCCGCCGCCTCCAGCGTTCCGATGTCTGGCATGGCGACCAAAGATTACCTGACTTTTTCGCAATCCTTTCGAATTGTAACAGGAAACCCTTGCCCCTTTTCCGCTCGTGATCGGAGGTGTAGCGATAAAAGAAACAGGAGCCGCGCCGATGGAGCGGAACAACACACGCGCCAAGATGACGCAGGCGGGGCTGAACCTCATTCAGCAGGCGCTGTCGATCTACGACCGCGACCTGAAGCTCGCGGTCTGCAACCGGCGCTTTCAAGAGATGTTCGACCTGCCCGAATGGCTCGTGACGCCCGGCGCATCGTTCGAAGACACGATCCGCTTTCTTGTCGAGCGCGGTGAGTACGGCAGCGCCCCCGACCCGGACGAGGCGGTGCGAGTGCGCGTCGAGCAGGCCCGCACCTTCCAGCCGCACTATATGGAGCGCACGCGCCCGAACGGTCGGACGATCTCGGTCGAGGGCTCCCCTCTGCAGCAGGGCGGCTGGGTGGCCGTCTACACCGACATCACTGCCATCAAGGCGCAGGAGGCGCTGCTGCGCGGCCGATCGGAGGAATTGTCGGAGGAACTCCTGACCCATGCCGAACGGCTCGCGCAAGCTAACCGGGAGCTTGCGGCCACCAATGCAGCGCTAGAGGAGGCCAAGCGCGAACTGACCGAGATGGAGGCGCGGACCCGCCTCGTGACCGAGATGATGCCCGCCCATATCGCCCATGTCGGCATGGACCTCGTCTACACCTATTCCAACCGCCGCCTGTCCGCCGTGATGCCCGGCAGCCTGTCGGATATCGTCGGCCGCAAGGTGCCCGAGGCGCTCGGGTCGGAGACCTTCGCCAAGATCGAGCCCGGCCTGGCCCGCGCGCTCGAGGGCCGCGCGAATGTCTTCGAAATCACGCATGACGCGTCCGGCCGGCGGATTCGCATCGCGCTCACGCCGGGCCGTGACAGCGCGGACGAGGTGCAGGGCGTCTACATCCTTTCGATGGATGTGACTGAAGAGGCGCAGGCCCGCGCGGCCCTGACGCAAACCGCCAAGCGTGAACTGGCGGCGCAGCTCACCTCGGGCCTCGCGCATGACTTCGCGAACCTCCTGACGATCATCCTTGGGCTTCAGGGGCGGCTCAAGCGGATGGCCGATCTGCCGCCCGACGCCGCCGAACTGGCGCGCACGACGCTCGCCGCGGCGCGGCGCGGCGGCCACCTTCTCGACCGGATCGCCGCGATATCCGGTTCGCGCGAAATGCGGCCGACGCCGACCGATCTGCCGGCGCTTCTCGAGGAGTTGCGGATCATGGCGGTGCCCTCGCTGCCCGAGGGAATCGGGCTCGACATCCTGACGGCGGGATTCGACGCTCCGGTGCTCGTCGATGCGGGGTCGCTTCACGATGCGCTCCTCAATCTCGTGCTGAATGCGCGCGACTCGATCGGCGGCCGCGCGGGGCGGATCACGATCACTGTCCGGCCGGTCCGCGACACCTGGTTGGAGCTCAGCGTCGCGGATACCGGCGGAGGCTTTTCGCCCGAGGCGCTGGATCACGGGCTCGATCCGTTCTTCACGACGAAGGGGGGCGAAGGGTCCGGCCTCGGCCTGACCATGGTCTACGACCACGTGAAGATGATGGGTGGCACGGTCAAACTGTCCAATCGGCCCGAAGGCGGCGCATCGGTTACGCTGCGCCTGCCGCTTCGGACGGTTGGAGAGGCGCCTGCGCAGCCGCTTCTCGTCCTGCTCGTCGAGGACAGCGACGAGATCCGCGCCGACGTGCGCGAGATGCTCCGCACGCTCGGCCACAGCGTCATCGAGGCCGCAAGCATCGAGGAGGCGCGCGAGCTCGCCGACCTTCCCGGCCTTGGCCTGATCCTGTCCGACATCGGCCTGCCGGGCGCGCAGAACGGCGTGGAGTTCCTGCTCAAACTGGCCGCCGCCCGGCACCCGGCGCGGCTTTGCCTGATGACGTCGCTGCCGCCTGGCGACGCGCTTCGCGCGATGGCCGGCTCGACCCCGATCCTCACCAAGCCCTTCACGACGGATGAACTTGGCGCCTTTCTCGCGCTGAGGGAGGCGGCATGACCCACTCCGATAGCCGCGCCCATGTCGCCATCCTCGACGACGAGCCTGAGATCCGTCGCATGTTGTCGGACACGCTTGAGGAAGCGGGGTTCCGCACCTCATGCTATGCGCGCGCGACCGAATTCGAGGCCGCACTGAAGCGTACCGCGCCGGATGTGTGTCTCGTCGACCTGGGCCTGCCAGACCGTGACGGGCTGGCGCTCGTCCACCGGCTGGCACTGGAATCAGGCGCCGCGATCATTATCATCTCTGGCCGCGCGCAGGTGCAGGACCGCGTAACGGGGCTGGAACTGGGGGCGGACGACTACATCATCAAGCCCTTCGATCCGGCCGAGGTCGTCGCCCGCATCCGCGCCCGGCTGCGCAAAGGCCGCCCCGAGACCGACCGCGCCGCCCAGACCGCTCGTTTCGCGGGCTGGACGGCGCATTTCGACCGCTATCTGCTGGTCAACGAAACGGGCGAAGAGGTCGCGTTTTCCCACGCCGAGGGCGAGGTGCTCCGGCTGTTTCTCGAAAGCCCCAAGCGGCTAATCTCGCGTGCCCAGATGCAGGAATCGCTCGGCGGTGCGGCGGGCGACAGCTTCGACCGCGCGATGGACGTGCGCATCTCGCGGCTGAGAACCAAACTCGGCGAGGACCCGAAGAACCCGCGCCTCATCAAGACGATCTACGGCGCAGGCTACATATTCCTTGGCGACGTTAGCTGGGACTGACAGATAGGGCGCATGACCAAACTAACACTGATCCGCCACGGGCAGGCCAATTCCGGCGCGCGGACCGAGATCGACTACGACCGGTTGTCCCCGCTCGGCCATCAGCAGGCCCGCTGGCTGGGCGAGCATCTGCGGCAAACGGGCGGCTTCGACAGGGTGGTCTCTGGGACGCTGCGGCGGCAGGAGGAAACCGCTGCGGCCCTCAATTTGGACGACAGGCCCCATCACAGCGATCGGCGGCTGAACGAACTCGACTACTTCGGCCTGTCGCACACCCTTCAGGAAAGAGAGGGTCTGCCGTTCCCGGACACACCGGAAGCCTTTGCCGCGCATGTGCCGCAAGTGCTCGACTTGTGGCGCAGGGGAAACGCGGGGG
The DNA here is from genome assembly GCF_900302475.1 of Defluviimonas aquaemixtae. Taxonomy (NCBI): domain Bacteria; kingdom Pseudomonadati; phylum Pseudomonadota; class Alphaproteobacteria; order Rhodobacterales; family Paracoccaceae; genus Albidovulum; species Albidovulum aquaemixtae. The sequence continues at coordinate 166,658 of NZ_OMOQ01000003.1, read as the reverse complement.
CTGACCACGAAAGCTACGAGGATTTCCGTGCCCGCGTGATGGGCGCGCTCGAGGATGCCGCCCAGGATGGGCCCGGCGCGGTGCTCGTCACCTCGACCGGCGTAATCGCGACGCTCTGTGCACTCGCACTCGGGCTCGAAGCGGTGATGAAGGCGAGGATGTTCCTCAAAGTGATGAACACGTCCGTCCACAGGTTCGAGTTTCACGGTGGGGTGCTGCATATCAACCAGTTCGGCGCCACGCCGCATCTCGACTATCCAGACCGTCACGCGGCGCGCACCCACTACTGAGGCTTGCGCAGGCCGCGCAGCCGCCGCAGTCTGGTCGGTGTCAGACGAGGGCGGATGGCAATGCGGATTCACTGGTGCGGCACAGGGCTCTCTGCGCGACCCGGGCTCAGGCGGCTGATCCTCGCCAACCATCCGGTGACCGTCTGGAACCTTCCGATCGACGCGGCGGTGGAGGCCGTTGGCGACATCACCGACGACGTCCGCGCGATGAAGTCAGGCGCGCTCGACGACGCGCTCGAGCATGGCGACATCGTGGTCTCGATGCTGCCGGCCACGATGCATGCCGATCTCGCCCGCCATTGTGTCGCCCACGGCGTGCATTTCGTCTCGTCCAGCTACATCACACCGGATCTGCGGGAACTGGACGAACCCGCCCGCCGCGCCGGCGTGGCGGTCGTGAACGAGGTCGGGCTCGATCCCGGCATCGATCACCTAATGGCGCATGATCTCGTCGCGGCCTATCGCGCCTCGCGCGCCTACGGCCCAGCCAACGTCATTTCTTTGGCCTCGTATTGCGGCGGCCTGCCCGCCCAGCCCAACGCCTTCCGCTACAAGTTCTCTTGGTCGCCCATTGGCGTGCTTCGGGCCTTGATGGCGCCCGCGAGGTCGATCCGCGATTTTTCCGAACTGCGGGTCCACCGGCCGTGGCGGGCAGTCAGCCGCTACGATGCACCGCTTCGTCTGCCCGAGGCATTCGAGGTCTACCCCAACCGCGATTCCCTGCCTTATATGGCAGAGTACCGCTTCGACCCCGCCTGGAAGGTGAAGGAGTTCGTGCGCGGCACTCTCCGGCTCTCCGGATGGGCGGAAGCATGGCAGGAGGTCTTCACCGTACTGGAGGAGGGGCCTGACGACGCGCGCCTCGAGGAGCTGTCAGACGACCTGTGGGAGAAACACCGCCTGGATGAGAACGAGCCAGACCGCGCAGTGCTCGCCGTGTCGCTGAAGGCGGAACGGTCAGGCGTGCCGGTCTGGCACCGGACCTGGGTTCTTGACGCCGAGGGCGATGTCCGCGGCTCGGCCATGGCTCGGCTTGTATCGGGGACCGTCTCGCTTGCGGTCGAGGCCGTGATGGCGCGCGAAATCCCCGTGGGGCTCCACGGCGCGCCCCATGACCTGCGTCTGGTGAAACGGTGGCTTGACGAAACTCAGCACCTCGCGCAGTACATGCAACTCAAAGTGCATGTGTAGCAGTCAGAGAATGCCCTTCTCAGCGTCTTCGACCGAGATTCCAAGCGCGTCGAGACCGTTTTCCAAATGGTCGGCCAAGAGCGGCTCTCCCATGAGGTAGTCGGCGGTCGGGGAGGTGGCTTCGAGGCGCGCGGTTTCGATCGCCTCTTCGAGTTCGTCTGCGCCGAATGTCTCGCGTCCGATCCACATCACGGCGACGAGGCTGGCCTGCTCGTCCTCGTTCAAGTTTCCGATGAACTCGCGCAGTTCTGCCTCGGTTGCGTCGCCGGACCGCGCCTCAAGGATCGTGTCGGCGTCGCGGACGTCGCCGGAGGCATCCCAAGGGCTGACCTTAGCGTCAAGCTCGCGGGCGCGGACTATAACGTGGGCGACTTTTTCAGGGGCGATCTGAAGCATCGCGGTCTCCATATCTCGACTCGATATTGCCCCGCTCCGGGGCGCGCCGCAATTGGTCATGATGGCGCGGTAGCGGTGAAGCCCATGCCTTCGGAGACACGGGTTCCCTGCATTTCACGCGTAGAGCGACGATCAAACTACTGTAAATGCCTGGTTCCATGCACTTCTTCAGAAAATATTGGCCCGTTCACAGGCGTTGCAAGGCACAGTGAAGGCTGGATCCCGGCGGCGTGAAGCGTTTGGGCCCCGGCCGAAGAATCTCGCACCGCGGGATCGAGGACTACCTTGTGATAACATACATTTGCCTGTTGGTCTGAGGGTCCGGAACGAAACGGCGAGCGTATGCGGGCAAATCTCCACCCCTCTTGTCTCCGACATATCTGCGGACGATGCTGATCCGCTTCGCGGACGAAGAAGTTCGAAGCGGCAGGATGTCATCCCCTGGCCCTCGCGGCGCATCGATATCTGATCGGAGTCACACGTCCGGCCTGCGCAAGACCCGGCCCGACTGGCGTGTGCGAACAACCCGGCAAGAGGGGAGAACTTCCAACTAGAACCATCCCGCCGCTCGCAGCTTCCTTTCGAACGACCGCCCCACGGGGATCTCGGCCCCGTCGGTCGCGACAAGAATGCGCCGGCGGCCCCGGAGGCGGACCGCTTCGACTGCGGTGCGTGACACCCACCAGGACTTGTGAACCTGCCTGCCGTCGGTGTCCGCCAAATCCTCTACCGCGTCGCTCATCCGATGCAGGACCAGGCCGCTGCCCTCGTCGGTATGGACCCGCATGTAGTGATCCTCCATCTGCAGATAGCGGATCACTCCCGAGAGCCCCTCGGGCGGGCGGCGAAGCATCCCCACGGTCGGCGGCATGTCGCCTCGGCGCGCGCCGACGGAATCGACAATCGCCCCGCCCTCTGCATCGCCCATCTCCGGCCTGAAGAGTGGCCAGCGCTCGATAAGCCCGTACTGGATCAGTGAAAACACCACGTTGATCACCGATATGTTGAGATAGGTCACCCACGGCGCGGGCAGCCCGGCCTCGGGGGCGACGATCGTCTCGACCAGCCAGCGCACCTCGAAGGTCAGCGGCGCCGCACCGATGAACGCTTGGGCCAGCAGAAGCGCCCAGCCCGGATAGCGGTCGGTGCCGAACGAAGACCGCACGCCGCGGGCGATGAGGATCATCTGCAGCCAGCCGACCGTGACCGACGCGCCCCAAAACACAGCCTGATCGCGGAACTCCGCGCCCGTGCGTACCGCGTCCCCCGCCTGCCAGATCATCAGCGCGGCGGTGACAAGGATCGCGATCACGTAACGCAATGCGAGGCTCTCGACGCCCCGAAGCGTCCCTGACCGCCGGGAGGGAGCCGTACGGTTCACGCTTCGCGAACTGTACCACCGGCCGATTTAGCGAAACAACCGCCGCCGCTGACGAAGCCAGACTCGACCCGGCGGGAAATGCCCCTCAGATCTTCCGGCGTCTCAACACCACGCGAAGGGATAGCAGATGAAACAAGTACTTGGAGCGCTCGGCCTGATCTCCGGTCTGGGTCTTGCCTGCACGGCGAGCGCGGGCGGGATCGAACTCTTCGTCACCGGGTTTTCCAGCGATGCCGGCATGGCCCGCATCGTTCTCATGGAAGGCGAGGCGGGCTATCGTGGCGAGATGCCCGTCACCCGCGTCGCCTCGGTGCCAATCCGGGACGGGCGGGCGGAGTGGACGGCGGACGACATCGCGCCGGGCCGATACGCGCTGATCGCGCATCACGACAAGGATGCCGACGACGACCTGAACCGGCCTTTTCTCGGGCTGCCGCAGGAACCCTACGGCTATTCGAACGGCGCCTGGACCAGCATGGGCCTGCCCGCCTGGGACGCGGTCGCCTTCGACGTCGGCGCCGCGCCGGCGCGGCCGTCCATTCATCTCCGCATGAACGCCTTCGCCGCAGCCTCGCAGATGGCGCTTGTCGGACTTCCCGCGCTCGCCGCGATCTTCGGGAGCCTCGTTTTCGTCCGGCGGCTCCGCCGCCCGGCGACGGTGTAATCAGACAGAAGGGAGAGACAGATGACACTTGATTTCATTGCCCGCGCCGGCGCAGCCGGCATGATCGTCTCGGGTGCCGCGCTCGGCTATTCCTACGTCGCGCATCCTCACCACATGACCCCTGACACCATCGCGTCGCCGGGCTGGATCGCGATTCACACGCTCTTCGCCGTTTCGCTGATCCTTGGGCTCATGGGCACGACGGCACTCTACGCCCCCACGGCCGAGCGGAGCGGTTGGCTGGGTCTCGCCGGCTTCGCCACGCTCTTCGTCGGCATGATGATGATATTCGGCCTCGACTATTACGAGGTGCTGATCGCGCCTTTCCTCGCCGTACACTATCCACAAGTCATCGCCGATCACGGCGCGGGCGACGCAATGGGGGCGGTGGCGGCGGCCTTCCCGGCCGCCGGGCTCCTGACCGTCATCGGCTACGCGCTCCTCGGCTGGGCCTGGCTGCGTTCCGCTGTGGTGCCGCGCGCGCTCGGACTCGCGCTCATTGCGGCGTCGCTGGCCTTCGGGGTCGCGCTGAGCCCCGTTGGCGGGCTCATGGCGGCCAAGTTCACCGCGACGGCCTTCGGCCTGTCGCTCATCGCGGTCGGCCTCAACGCCTGGCGCGGTGCGCGGCACGACACAATCGCCGCCTGAGCCACCGCTGCGTCGGTCCTCCGGGGGGGCCGTCTCGCGCTACACCTCCGCAAATGGCCGTGTTATCGCATAACCGCCGGCTGATTTTGCCTAGCAGTATCCATTCAGCCCATTGTTGCATCATGTTCCAACCCCATCGAGGAATCGACATGCTGCACAAATCCCGTACCGCTGCCACGGCCGCCGTGCTGATCGCCGCGCTCGCGGCCGCGCCCGCCCATGCCTGGGGCAAGAAGGAGCAGAACCTGCTGAAGGGCCTCGCCGCCGCCGCGATCGTCGGCACCATCATCTATCAGAGCCGCAACAACAGCCCGGCCGCACGCTCCTACAGCACCCAGCCGCGCTACTACGCGGCGCCCGCGAGCCGCACCTACCAGGAGCCGACGCGCTACAAGCCCGCGCCGAAGTCCTCCGTTTATTCGACGCCCGCGGCGCGTGCCTTCAACAGCTACACCGCCTCGGAACGCCGGTTGATCCAGTCGCGCATGACCGATGCCGGCTACTACCATGGTGGCATCGACGGCGCCTTCGGGCCGATGACCTACCGCGCCACCAAGGCGCTGGCTGGCGACACGACGGGAACCGACCAGATCGCGACGGTGTCAGGCGCCTATGAATTCTACGACCTGCTGATCCGCTGACGGACAATGCGTCTGGCCGCCCGTGCCTGGTGGCAGGGCGGCCGGTCTCCCGGCCTGGAATGAAATCCCATGCGCCGGATAGCAAGAGCCCCGGACATGGTCCGGGGCCGTCACCACCGGTCTTTGCCGGTCTCAAAGATTAGGGAGTCCCTCGACCGAAACGCTTCTCAAACGGGTACGTTATCCCACATACTGTCGGGATCGTCGCTGGAACTGACGACACGCAGGCGCGAGAAGCGCCCGCTTTCCCAACCCTGGGCACCCAGACGGTCGCGAAGCCTGACCTTGAGTTCTTCGGCCCGCTCCGGACTCGCGAGAAGATCGTCGACGATCACATCTATCTCGTCGCGGCGTTTCGCCTGATTCATGACATCCTCCCGGTGCTTACGACGCTGCGCTTTTCGCGCGTGCAGTCAAGTGGCGCGGACAACCTACCACAACCCAAGCGATTCCCGCACCTCCCCATTCAAGAAATATTGACGCAGCGTAAAGTCGAGCGGCGGGATGTCGCCGATCGCCCCGAAGTTGTGCCCTAGCGGGCCAGTTCAAGCCGCGTCATTCCCCCCGACCAGCCGTCCAGCGTACATCGCGGCCGGATCAGGACATGGTCAGCATCATCGGGTATGACGACCCCGGACAGGCTGCGGGTGAAAGGCTGCTCTTCGACATGAGGATGCAGCAGCTCGCGATAGCCAAGCCGAGTGCCGTCCGGGGCAAGCACCTCCCACCCGTTGGCGTAGTGGTCCCAGCCGGTATCGGGATGCAGGATCGTGACAGCGACCGCCCAGCTGTCGCTCTTACGCGACGCCTCGGCGCCGACAATTCGCGGTGTGTCGGCGATGGCCGGCGCGGCGAATAGCAGAACTAACGGAAGACAGCGTCTGATCATGGGCCCAGACTGCCACAACCGCGTGGCAGGCGCGATCAATTAGCCGTGCGCTCCGATCAACCTCCGTTCAGCCGCCGTAGCATTGACCGACTGATGTATCGTGCGCCCTGTGTCTGCATCAGCGCAAGGACCGGGCCTTCGCGCCTGTCGCCCTCATCCGCGTAGTACGGCGCCACGTCGCTGATCGACCGATAGGACCAGATCGGCTTGCCCGATATCGTGTCGAACTCGATGACCCGTCCGCCCAGCGTTTCCGCGACCAGCGCCCGGCGACCGTCGTCGCTGAGTTCGACGTCCCCCTGCGCCTCCGAGAACAGATCATAGCCGGCCATGTCAGTGTGGCGGGGAAACAGCGTCTCGGGCTCGCCCGTCACAAGGTCGAGCTTCAGGATGCGCGTCCCCGCCTTCGTATCGATGCCGCCGAGATTATCGAAGACGACGACATCGCCATCGGGCAGGAAGCGCGGGCTGTGCTGGGCGACCATGGGACCAGTCAGGACGTGCTTGATGCGCCCATCGTCCTGATCGAGTAGGACAAGCGCCGAGCTCGACCTGAGCGAGACGAGCAGATCACCCTCACGCGCATCCTCGAGACGGGCGGCTGCCGCCTCGTTCACGAGCGCGATGCCGTTGACATGGTAAGGGTCGCAATCGTTTCGCACGGAATAGGCGAGGCCCTGCATGTCGCTTCGCCGGACGGCCTCGTCTAGCCAGAATTCGCGCAGCACCTGACCTTCGGGCGACAGGATGCGCACGCCTTCCTGAAACACCGCGCCAAACTTGCAGTCCAGCTTTTCTTTGGTGCCGGCGACATAGGCGCGATCGCGCTCGATGCGCGCCATCGGCACGTAGATGCGGCCGTCGGGACCGGCCGTCGGCCAATGGTGGCTGTCGTCGATGCGTATCCAGTCGAACCGCGCGACGGCGAGCTGATACGGATACATGTTGCGCGTTTGGAAGGTGACGATCAGGTTGCCGTCCGGATCAATATCGGCGCCTTGCACGTAGATGTTGGAGACGTCGCGCTCCCCGTCATGGCCCGACAGCTTTTCCTCATCGAAGAGCTTGGACGGATCATATTGCCAGCGGTGCAGCACCTTGCCGTCGCGCTCCATGACCCAGGCGAGGCAACCGAATTCCGGGCAGAGGTCGCGCCGGTACTGAAATCCTCCGGTCATCAGGATGACATCGCCCGCGGGCTCGGGGCCCAGGAGCAATACCGGGTCGACGCGCTGAGCATCGGGCGCGAGCTCGATCATTGGGTGTGGCCATTTCGTTCTGTCCAGCTTTGTGAGCGCGTCGAACCCGCTTTCGAGGTACACGAGCTGATCGTGCGGAAAGAGTTTCCACTTGATGGTCGCCACACCCCAGCTGAAGGCGCCCGCCATGAGCAATAGGAACGCGCCAAACCTCCAGAGACGTTCGCCGTTGACGATGGAACGCGTGGGGGAGCTTCGCCAGGATTCGGCGTGCATTGGGCATCCTTCTGGTTGTCCAGCCGACTTCCCCCTCGCGCCACACTAGCCGAACTCCGTCCAAACAATGTATACGGCTGGCAAGATCTTGGTTGTCAGGCGGATTGCTGCCGATCCTCGGCCGCATTCAGCGCTTCGTACGTACTGGGTTTCGTTTGTCAGATCGCAATTTTGGTTATATAAATTTACCAATTCTTGCGGAGACTTTGCATGGACCTTCCACGTCCGGACCCTGCGATTCTGGCGCAGAAGCCCCGGATCGTAGCCGCCCTTCGCGCCGTGCTACCGGCGGATGCGGTGATTGACGACCCGGCTGAAACCCGGGCCTATGAATGCGACGCGCTCAGCGCCTATCGCTGCCCGCCAATGGCGGTGATCCTGCCCCGCTCAACGCAAGAAGTGGCCGCGGCGCTGAAGGTCTGTCACCAAATGGGCGTGCCGGTCGTGCCGCGCGGTGCGGGCACGTCTCTGGCGGGGGGCGCGCTGCCCGCGGCAGACGGAGTGATCCTCGGAGTCGCGCGCATGAACCGGGTGCTCGAAGTAGACTACGACAACCGTTTCGTGCGGGTGGAGACGGGCCGGACGAACCTCTCGGTCACCGGCGCCGTCGAGGGCGACGGCTTCTTCTACGCGCCCGATCCCTCGTCGCAACTCGCCTGCGCGATCGCGGGCAACATCGCGATGAATTCGGGCGGAGCGCATTGCCTGAAATACGGGGTGACGACGAACAACCTTCTCGGCGTCACGATGGTCACGATGGACGGCACGGTCCTCGAGATCGGCGGCGCGCATATGGATGCGGGCGGCTACGATCTGCTCGGCGTGATCTGCGGGTCGGAAGGCCAGCTTGGCGTCGTGACCGAAGCGGTGCTCCGCATCCTGCCCAAACCCGAAGGCGCGCGGCCGGTGCTTGTCGCGTTCAACTCTAACGAGGTCGCGGGCGCCTGCGTGGCCGATATCATCAAGGCCGGCGTCCTGCCCGTCGCGATCGAATTCATGGATCGGCCCTGCATCCGCGCCTGCGAGGATTTCGCCCATGCCGGCTACCCCGACTGCGAGGCGCTTCTGATCATCGAGGTCGAGGGCAGCCCGGCCGAGATCGACGAACAGTTGGGCCTCATCCGCCAAATCGCGGCGCGCCACGATCCCCTTGAATTCCGCGAAAGCGCGTCGGAGGAGGAGGCGAAGAAGATCTGGCTCGGCCGCAAGTCGGCCTTCGGCGCGATGGGCCAGATCAACGACTACATGTGCCTCGACGGGACGATCCCGGTCTCGTCCCTGCCCCGTGTGCTGAAACGCATCGGCGAGATGAGCCGCGATTTCGGGCTCGACGTCGCGAACGTTTTCCATGCGGGCGACGGCAACATGCATCCCCTGATCCTCTTCGACGCCAACAAGCCCGGTGACCTGGAAAGGTGCGAGGCGTTCGGGGCCGAGATCCTGAAGCTCTGCGTCGAGGTCGGCGGCTGCCTGACGGGTGAACATGGCGTGGGCATCGAGAAGCGTGACCTGATGAATGTGCAATACGATCAAGCCGACCTCGAGGCGCAGATGCGCGTCAAGGACGTGTTCGATCCGGAATGGCTCCTTAATCCGGCGAAGGTGTTTCCGCTCGCGATCAGCGCCGGGCGGCGCGCGGCTTGAGACCGGGCCGCCCGGGGGTTTCCCACCCCCGGACCCCCGGAGAGTATTTCCGAACAGAAGAAGGGACGGCGCGTGCGGGCTGGAAGCGAGGAGGAAGTGGCCGAGGCGATCCGCGTGGCGCGGGGACCGTTCCGGATCATGGGCGGCGGAACGCGGCCCGTGGGACGTACAGTGACGGGCGATGGGCTGGACGTGTCGGGGATTGCCGGAATCACGCTTTACGAGTCGGGCGCGCTCACTGTCGTGGCAAAGACGGGGACGCCGCTTGCCGATCTCGAGGCCGCACTTGCCGCCGAGGGGCAGCGGCTCGCCTTCGAACCGGCCGACTGGCGCGGGCTTCTCGGGACGGAGGGCGAGCCGACAGTCGGCGGGATGGTGGCCGCCAATGTCTCGGGCCCGCGCCGGGTCCAGGCCGGCGCTTGCCGCGACGCGCTTCTGGGCGTGCGCTTCGTCGACGGGACCGGCGCGGTGGTGAAGAACGGCGGTCGCGTGATGAAGAATGTCACCGGGTATGACCTCGTGAAGCTGATGGCCGGGTCGTGGGGCACGCTCGGCGTTCTGACCGAGGTGAGCCTCAAGGTCCTGCCCGCTCACGAAGCCACCGCGGTTCTCGTGATCGACGGGCTGAGCGGCGGCGAGGCGCTGGCGGCCATGACGAAGGCGCTGCGCTCGCCCTTCGACGTGACCGGGGCGGCGCACGGGCCGATGGGCACGCTCATCCGCGTCGAGGGCTTCGCAGGATCAGTCGCCTACCGCGCCGAGCGGCTGCGCGCGCTTCTCGCGCCCTTCGGCGCCGTCCGGGTCGAGTCGGCGCCGGAGCCCTGCCATTCGCTTTGGCGCGCGGTGCGCGATGTCGAGCCGTTCCATGGGACGCCGGGCGATGTTTGGCGGCTGTCGGTGAAGCCTTCCGACGGGCCAGAGCTCGTTCGCCGCGCCAAGGCGCGAGAGGCGATCCTCGATTGGGGCGGCGGGCTCGTCTGGCTTCTGATGCCTGAGGGCGAGGATCTCCGGGCACGGCTCGGCGCGTTTTCGGGACATGCGACGCTGCTCCGCGCAAGCGAAGAGACGCGCGCACGTATCGCGCCGTTCCAGCCCGAGCCTGCGCCGGTCACCGCGATTTCGGCCGGTCTCAGGGCGCGGTTCGATCCGAAGGGCATTCTCAATCCGGGGCTGATGGGCTGATGCAAACGACTTTCACCGAAGAGCAGCTCAAGGACCCGGGTATCCAACGGGCGAACAAAATCCTGCGCACCTGCGTCCATTGCGGGTTCTGCACCGCGACCTGTCCGACCTATCAGGTTCTGGGCGACGAACTCGACAGCCCGCGGGGGCGCATCTACCTCATCAAGGACATGCTGGAGAACGACCGGCCGGCAGACGAAAAGACCGTCAAGCATATCGACCGCTGCCTTTCCTGCCTCGCCTGCATGACGACCTGCCCATCGGGTGTGCACTACATGCACCTCGTCGATCACGCCCGCGTCCATATCGAACGGACCTACCGCCGGCCGTGGCGCGACCGGGCGCTGAGATGGGTGCTCGCGAAAGTCATCCCGAACCCGAAATTGTTCCGCCTCTCTCTGCTGGGCGCAAAGATCGCGCGGCCCTTCTCTGGGCTTCTGCCGGACGCACGGCTGAGAGCGATGGTGGCGATGGCGCCCCAGACGATCCCTCCGGTCAGTCGGAATGACGACCCACAGACCTTTCCGGCGAAGGGCGAAAGGCGGATGCGCGTCGCGCTGATGACGGGCTGCGCGCAGAAGGCGCTGAACACCGACATCAACGACGCGACGATCCGGCTGCTCACGCGGCTCGGGTGCGAGGTGGTCGTCGCGCAGGGCACGGGCTGCTGCGGGGCGCTTACCCACCACATGGGCCGAGAGGGCGAAAGCCACGTCTCGGCCGAGGCGAACATTCGTGCCTGGATGGCGGAGAAGCGCGCGGGCGGGCTCGATGCGATCGTGATCAACACTTCGGGCTGCGGCACGACAGTGAAGGATTACGGGCACATGTTCCGCACCACACCGCTTGCCGCCGAGGCGGCCGAGATCGCCGCACTGGCCAAGGATGTCACCGAGCTTTTGGCGCGGCTCGCACCCGAGACCAAGGCACCCGAGCCCATGCGCGTGGCCTATCACGCCGCATGCTCGCTCCAGCACGGCCAACAGGTGACGGCTGCTCCCAAGTCGCTTCTAAAGGCGGCGGGGTTCGAGGTGGTGGAACCCACCGACGCGCATCTCTGCTGCGGCTCGGCCGGGACCTACAACCTCTTGCAGCCCGAGATCTCGGCCGAGCTGAAGGCCCGGAAGGTGACGACGCTGGAGCGGACTGCGCCCGACGTGATCGCGGCGGGCAATATCGGCTGCATGATGCAGATAGGGTCGGCGACGCGGGTGCCAATCGTACACACCGTCGAGCTCATCGACTGGTCGACGGGCGGCCCCCGGCCCCGGGCGCTCGGGGAACGCGCGGCAATGTTGGGCGCGGCGCGGCCATAATCTTGCCCTATCGGACGGCTAAGCACGGGCCAGCAAGAGGGAGAGGGCAGGATGCGGGCGATCTTTCAGGCAATGGTCTTGGCTTGTCTGCCGATTGGCGCGGTCGCGGAGGGCACGGCTCTTCAGGCACTGACGACGGCGGACGCGACGCGCGGCTGGGAAGCGGTCGGGCGCATTGACATCGGCGAATCGGCCTTCTGTACGGGCGCGCTCATCGAACCTGCGCTTGTCCTGACGGCGGCGCATTGCCTATTCGACCAGAATACCGGCGCCGCCTTCGACAACTCGGACTTCACCTTCCTCGCCGGCTGGCGCAACGGACGCGCCGCCGCCTATCGCGGCATCAAGCGCGCCGTCGTCCATCCCGAATACGTCTACGAGGGCCGCAACCGGATCGACCGCGTGGCCTACGATCTCGCCTTTCTCGAGCTCGACCAGCCGATCCGCCTGCCCTCCATTCTGCCCTTCTCCACCGGGTTCGACCCCCAGCAGGGCGACCAGGTGGGCATCGTCTCCTACGCGCTCGACCGGTCCGAGGCGCCGTCTCTAGAGGAAAGCTGCGAAATTCTCGGCCGCCAGCCCGGCATCCTCGTGATGACCTGCTCGGTCGATTTCGGATCCTCCGGCGCGCCGGTCTTCGCGATGATCGACGGAGAGCCCAAGATAGTCTCGGTCGTCTCGGCGAAGGCCGAGATGGACGGCCTGCGCGTGGCGCTCGGGACAGCGATGCAGGATCCACTCGGCGACCTGCGCGAAGCATACGCGGCCAGCGAAAGCCGCTTCATGAAGGTGAAGCGCGGCTTCGGATCCGACGCGGCCCAAGTGACCGGTGCGGGCGGAGCGAAGTTTCTCAAGCCCTGATTGCGAGCGGATGCGCGCCCTCGTCATCGTGTTCGCGATCCTCAGCGCCGGCGCGGCATTCGCTGAAACGGCGCCCCTCAAACGGCTGACCCTGCGCCAGGACGTGCTTGGCTTCGAGGCGGTCGGACGCCTCGAGATCGGCGACAAGGGCTATTGCACGGGTGTCCTGATCGCGCCCGATCTGGTGCTGACTGCGGCGCATTGCCTGTTCGACCGCAGGACCGGAGCGGCCGAAGATGTCGGACTGATCGATTTCCGCGCCGGGCTGCACGACGGGACGACTATCGCGGAAAGCAGCGTGGCCCGTGCCGTGACGCATCCCGCCTACGACCCCGGTCACGAGGGAGATATTTCCAGCATTCGCCACGACGTCGCGCTCCTGGAACTCGCGGCGCCGATTCCGGCGGCGACCGCCGCGCCGTTCGCGGTGCGCCGTCTCAGGCCCGGCGCCCGCGCGGTCAGCGTCGTGTCTTTCGCCCGCGGCCGCGACGCGGCCCCATCCTGGCAGGACGGCTGCGAGGTGATCGGGCGGCAACAGGGGCTTCTCGCGGTCGATTGCGACCTCTCCTTCGGTTCGTCTGGCGCCCCGGTCTTCGACCGGACGGGCGGCCGGCCGAATATCGTCGCGATCATCTCGTCGGGCGGCATGATGGGCGACCGGACGGTCGCGCTTGGGATGGACCTCCCCGGCCCGATCGCCGATCTGCAAGAGGCGTTGCGGACCGGCCGCGACGTTCGGGTCGCCAGCGGGACGCCCGGGGTCAGGGCCCGGCGCATCGCCCCGGGCACGAAATCGTCCGGCGGAGCGCGTTTCGTGCGCCCCTGACCCCTTGAAACCGCGAAAATCCGCCTACATCTCATGGATGCCGGGGTGCCCGAACGGGGCTTCGGCGCAACGCACGCCCGTCCCAGAGGGGAGGGCATATCGACATCGCTCAATGGAGGATGACCATGCGAGGCCTTGATTTCACGCCGCTCTACCGCGCGACGGTCGGGTTCGACCGGATCGCGGATCTCATGGACCGGGCGCTCAGTGCCGACCCGGCCCAGACCACCTACCCGCCCTATAACATCGAAAAAACCGACGAGAACGCCTATCGCATCTCGATCGCCGTGGCCGGCTTCACCGGCGACGAGCTGGACGTCGAAGTTAAGGAGGGCAGCCTGCTCGTCTCCGCCCGCAAGGCGGCCGAGGACGAGGGCAAGACCTACCTGCACCGCGGCATCGCGACCCGCGCGTTCGAGCGGCGCTTCGCTCTCGCCGATCACGTGAAGGTCACCGGTGCCACCCATGCCGACGGCATGCTGCATATCGATCTCGTGCGCGAAGTGCCCGAAGCGCTGAAGCCGCGCAGGATCGAGATCGCCAGATCCGACACGGTCGAGGCGAGAGCGGTCGAGCAGGCCGAGGCCTGATCGCCGTCACGGTCCGATGCCAAAGGGCGCGCCGCGTGCGCGCCCTTTTCGTTTTCAGGGCGGAGCGCCCCGACGGGCGCAAGACAGTGTCGCGCCCCTTGACAATGCAAGGGACGCTTCGATGCCTCCGGCGGAGGTATTCCTGCAATGAAGTCGCGTTAGCGCGACAGGCTCTGGGCCAACCGCATGAGCTGGACTGCCTCGGCGCGGTAGCCGAACTCGTCCGTGCCTTTCGCGCCGTTGGCGAGCCCAATCGCCTCGTCCCAGCTCCAGTCGCCAAGATATTTCGACTCGCTCAACAACTGGCCCATCCCGGCGATGGCGGCGGCGAAGCGCGCGTCCGTGTCGGCTTCACCTGATGCGGCCGGGATCGGGGTCTCGATGAGGCGCGACCTCGCCTCGCCCGGCGCCTTGTAGCGCAGCTTCAGGAACCCGAGTTCTGCGACATCGCCGGCCAGTTCCGGTTCGGCGTAGCGCAGCGGATCGGAAAGCCGCGCGGGACTACCGACCGGCGTGATCTCGTAAAGCGCCGTCACCTGGTGGCCTGCGCCGATCTCGCCCGCATCGACCTTGTCGTTGTTGAAATCCTCGCGCGCCAGTGCCCGGGTTTCATAGCCGATAAGCCGGTACTCGGCGACCGCGGCAGGGTTGAACTCGATCTGGATCTTCACATCGTCGGCAATCGGGAAAAGCGCGCCGGAAAGCTGATCGACCAGCACCTTCTGCGCCTCCGACAGCGTGTCGATATAGGCCGCCGTCCCGTTCCCGTTCTGCGCAAGCGCCTGCATCGTCGCATCGTCGAGATTGCCGCGCCCGAAGCCCAGCACGGAAAGATAGGTCCCGCTCTCGCGTTTCGTCGCGATGAAGCCCTTCAACTCCTCCGGGTCATGGATGCCGACGTTGAAATCGCCATCCGTCGCCAGCAGGATGCGCCCGATCCGGCCCTCCTCGGCCATGCTCTCTGCGACCTGGTAAGCCTGCCGCAGCCCCTCCTGCCCCGCCGTCGATCCACCCGCATCGAGCCGGTCGAGCGCGGAGAAGATCGTATCGCGATCCGACGCCTCGGTCGGCTCCAGCACCAGCCCCGCCGACCCCGCATAGGTGACGATCGCCACTCGGTCCTCGGGGCGCAACTCGCCGAGCATCAGGCTGAAGGACTGCTTCAGAAGCGGCAGCTTCTTCGGGTCGTCCATGGACCCGGAGGTGTCGATCAGGAAGACGAGATTCAAGGGCGGGCGATCGTCCAAGTCCGTCATCTCGCCCTGCAGGCCGATCCGCAGAAGCTGCGTGTTGGCGTTCCAAGGCGTTGCGAACAGGCTGACCGAGGCGCGGAAGGGGGCCTCGCCCGCCTCCGGCGCCGCGTAGTCATAGGGGAAGTAGTTCACCATCTCCTCGATCCGCACCGCCTGATTCGGCGGCAGGTATCCGTTCGTGAGCGACGACCGGACGACGGAGTAGGACGCCGTATCGGTGTCGATGGAGAACGTGGAGACCGGTTCCTCGACGGCGATCTTCAAGGGGTTCGGGTCCGCCTCGGGATAGGCCTCAGTGTCGGGTTCGGGCGCTATCACGGCCTCGCGGCTCGGCACGGCGGCGACCCCCGCAACGTCCCCATCGGCGAAGAGCCCGCTTTCACGCGACCGCTCGAGCGCGGGGGCTGGGGCCTGCTCGACCATGGGCTCCGCCATGACCATCGGATCGGTCGCCGATTCCGGCTGGGCGCGGAATTCCTCCCGCTGCGTCGCCTCATCAGCCTCCTTCGGGGCCATCCGGCCCACGGGATCGCCGGACACCTTCGGCGCGGCCTGACGCAGATCATCGGCCGGCGCATCGGTCAGCACCGTGGGCCCGGGGAGGCCCGTCTCGCGCTTCACTTCGGGCCAGATCGCGACCGCGACACCGATCGCGGCGGCGGAGGCGGTTGCGGCCAGCATCTGCGGGGTCGTCAGTTTCATGAACATGTTGCGTACTCCTGTCAGAACATCCGCCCGTTCGGGGCGGTCCGACATGGGACGCGCAGGCTTGGCCGTTTCTTGGTGCCGGTCGAAGTTTTCCATCGCCCGGGCCAGCGCATCGGCCTTCGCTTCATTGTCGGGCGCGGGCGTAGCGGCCTTCAGGCCCTCGCGCAGGCGGTCGAGTTCGTCGCTCATAGCATGCCCTCCGCCCGCGCCATCTGGCGCAGGCGCTTTTTGACTTCGCTCATCCGCCAGGCGACCGTGCCCTCGGAGAGCCCGAGCGCCTCGGCGGCCTCCTTCTGGCTTAGCTGCTCACCCAGTGTGAGTGCGATCGTGTCCCTCAGTTCCGGCGATAGCCGCGCCATCGTTGTGGCCAGCCAATCCTCAGCCTCCGCCGCCTGCGCCATCTCGGCCCGGCGCGCGGTCTCCCAGTCTCCCCAGCCATCGGCTGCCTTCGCATGGCTCGCGGCCCGGCGGCGGCGGTCATGAGCGGCGTTCACCGTCACCCTGAAAAGCCAAGTCGTGAACCGCGCCGCCTGCCGGAAACTCCCCAGCTTCGCAGGCAGCGCGAGGCAGATATCCTGCGTCAGATCCTCCGCCTCGGCCTTCGATCCGGTTAGCCGGAACGCCAGCCCGAAAACCCTGTCGTAGTGCCGCGAGAGTAGCGCCGCGAAAGCATCACGGTCTCCGTTCGCGGCCGCAACGGCCAAGGCCTCATCCGGGGTTTGCATGCGCATGACAGGACTATGACGCATGGGCAGCGTCAATCCTTGGTGGCGGGGGCGTGAAAGCTAACTTCAAGACGCGTTGGTCCGCTTTGCGGGACATAGCCGCCGTTGATAGTAAGATTTTGGACGACCGCACGACCCTCAACAGTGGCCATTCGCGTGACCTGTCTTTTGACGTGATCAAGCTCTTTGCGGACTAGATCATGATTCCGCGGCGCATCTCCGAAGTCTTGGTTTGAAGGTCGTCGAATTTCAGTGCGTGACTGGACCTGCATGTTCGCCGGAAGTTTCCGGACTTAACAGAGCCGCACCCTGTTCAGGCTGATATTCGCAGATGCGCAGCCACCGGGGCATCGTTCTCTCAAGGAGCGCATCGCCACTCAGGAACAGCCGATCTGCTCCTACCTCTCGAGCAATGTTCGTCCGCCCCAGGAGCAATGCTGTCATGGATTTCACGCTCGTCTCCACAAACAGATCGACGTCGAAGCCCGGGATCGACGTACAGACTTCCACCGGCTTGCCTGGCTGAATGACTGCCCAGATGGTGTCGTATTCCAAATCGTCGCTGAAGTGGAACTGGAGTACTATTCGTCGCTTCGGAAGTTCCTCTGCGGCAAAAATCCTGGGCATGCACCGGATGAGGGAGGAAAGGTTGGCGTTTCGCAGAGCGATCTCCGCCGTGACATGTCTTTGCGCCCACATCGCCAGTTCGTTCAGCGCCGGTTCAAGGTCAATGGCCATCTGTGTGCGGATATAGTCGACGTTTCCCGTCGCGCGGTCTTCGATTCGCTCGACCAAGCCGAATTCCTCTAACTCCTTGAGTCGTTTCGACAACAATGCCGGCGATATGCTCCCTATCCCCCGACGCAGGTCGTTAAACCGCGTTGAGCCAGCCCAGAGTTCGGTCAGGATTGGAATCGTCCATCTCGGCTCCAGAATTTCACAGGCATGGGTAATTGGGCAGATCATGCCATAGGGTTGCGTCTTCATCGGACGAATACCTCCAAGGCAGAGTTTACCCGACCGAGTGCGGTCTGATCCAGTTCACAATCTGTACCGGAGGCGATTCATCTCGTGCACTACTCGCCTGTCCCCGCCCTTCGATATGAACAACTCAGGCAAGCCTCGAAGGATGGAGACATGAAAGAGATTTACCTGATTCAACTTGAAGCGAGGTACAACGAGGCCATTCGCAAATCGCGGGCAAATGAGCACAATCCCGATATCGGGCGGCTCAGACAGGCAACATCGCGGTCCATCTTCGCAATGTTGTTCGCCACTCTGAAAGACGCATCCTCCGCATTGTGGCGTCGTATTGCCTGAGATTTCGAATGGCTATCATCATCCGATTGCAATCATGACGGCATCGCCGTGCAGACGGCTACCCTGAGCTCGAAGCGGCCTCTCCAGATCTGGTCGTCACCGCTTCGCCGCGCGAGCGGGCGCGGCACCCCTGTTCCGCCCCGACCAGCCGGGTCACAGCTCGTCGATGAAATCCTCCGGTCTGTCATGCACCACCACGACGGACGGCGCGTCCTCGTCAGCGCGCGGAGCGTTAACGGGGCGCATCCGGCCCTTGCCCGCTGCGTTGCCATACGTTTTGCCGAAAGGACGCATACGCGGCGCCGACCGGCCAAACCCTGATTTCGTGCCGTTAACCATACGATTCTCCCCGATCCGGCCAGGCAAAAGAAAACGCGCCCGAAACGGGCGCGTTCGCGTCGGTCAGGCTTTGGCAGCGATCAGCGGCGGATGCTGAGACGCTTGATCAGGTCCTGGTAGCGCGCTTCGTCCTTGCCCCGAAGGTAGTCGAGGAGCTTGCGGCGCTGGGCAACGAGCTTCAAGAGGCCGCGGCGCGAATGGTTGTCCTTCGCATGGCTCTTGAAATGGTCGGTCAGCGTCGCGATCCGCGACGTCAGGATCGCCACCTGGACTTCGGGCGAACCGGTGTCGCCGTCCTTGGTGCCGAATTCCTTGATGACGCGGGCTTTGTCTTCAGCAGTGATCGACATCGGGGTCTCCTTTCGAGTTGAAGAGTCATGGCGCAAGCCGGGATGTCGTCCAGCAGGGCCCGTGGAGTAGCACCCGCCGTTCTAGGCGGATGCGCGCGTATAAGGGAAATAGTCCCGAATGGAAAGCGCAAATCCCCGCGCCCGGTGTCAGACGGCGGCCCCCGGCGCCTGCCCCTTGGCGATCAGCACAATATCGGCGGGGTCGGGCGCGTAACCGCCCAGCACCTCGGCGATGATCTCGCCGTCGATCAGAATGTTCATGGCCCCCGGCGTTTCCTCCGACGGCGCGACCGTAACCACCGGATCGGGGTGAATCTCGGGATCGTAGACCAGCGCCAGGCTGTCCTCCGCCGGATCGTAGTCGGCGATCACGGCGATGTCGTCAGCAACCGCGAGCCAGTCCGCCAGCTCGAACCGGTCGGCCCCCGCGCCGCCCTCGGCCCAGTCTCCCGAGCCGGCGAGAATTGTGTCCGCGCCCGCGCCGCCGTTCAGGAAGTCGCGGCCGTCGGTGTCAGGCTCACCCGCGCCTGGCACGCGGCCATCGAGGACGTCGTCGCCGTCATCGCCCATCAAAGTGTCCTGGCCTAGCCCGCCCTGCAGCGAGTCGTTTCCGAGCGCGCCCTGAAGGGCATCGTCGCCCTCCCCGCCAGAAAGCGTGTCGGCGCCGCCGCCGCCGATCAGCCGGTCGTTGCCCTCCCCGCCATCGAGGCTGTCGTCGCCCTCGTAGCCCGCCAGAAGGTCATCGCCGGCCCCGCCGGCAAGCAGGTCGTCGCCGTCACCGCCATGCAGCGTGTCGCTGCCGTCATCGCCCCTGATCGTGTCGTTGCCGCCCTGTCCATGCAGATCGTCGCGGCCAGTGCCGCCGGCGATCCGGTCGTCGCCGTCGTAACCTCCCAGCTGGTCGTCACCCGCGCCGCCTTCCATCACGTCCGCATCGCCACCTCCGGACAGGATGTCGTCGAGCAGCGAACCTTCGACCATGTCGGAGGTGGAGACCGCGCCCGTCGTCCGGGCATCGCCGCCCTCGGCCTCATCTTCCTCATCCTTGCCGAGAAGGTCCGAAAAATCCACTGCCGCCCCCACCATGAGAAGGCCCAGCACGCCGGCCAGCATGAACATATACGTCACCTGTTTCCCGCACCGGCAATCCCCATGGCCGGCGCACCCCACGGGCGATTGAAGCGATCAAGTCTTAAGTGATGACGAAGAACCCGGGGACGCGCGCAATTGTCGGTACTTTGCGCTAGCCTCCCGGCCAGATCTCGGGGCCGCGCGCATAGCCTACATAGAGCGGATGCCGCGGATGGCCGTCCCGCGTGAGCCCAAGTTGCCAGAGGGCCACGCCCGTTTCGCGCAGCCGCGCCTCCACCTGCGGTCCACGGTTCAGATGCGCCCCGTGTACGCCCCAGCCGCACAGCACCATGCGGGCCCCGCGCGCGGCTTCGAGAAGGGTAGCGTCATTCTCAGACCCGATCGGCTCGGCCGTGCGCTTCAAATCTGCCGGAACAGTCGCGCGATAGGCGAAGAGGTTCGCAACCGCGAAGCCGCCGAACCCCATCGCCCGCGCGCGCCGCTCGCACCGTTCGATAGTGGGATCGTTCCGTTCCTCGGTCGCGGTCGACGGGTTGAGGAGTATGTAGCAGCAAACTCCACCTCCGCCCCAGCGCCGTTCGAGCAAATAGCGGTAGTGCCCGCACTCCGAATAGATCGCCTCGGAGCGTGTGCCGCGCGCTTCGTTCCGCCGAATGATCATCGGAACGGACAAGGCGCCGCGAAGGTCATTCCGCGTCCCGTCTCGGGGTGGTTGAACCGCAGGGATTCAGCATGGAGCATGAGCCGCGGATGATCGCGGGCTGCCCCCTCCGCATAAAGCGCATCGCCGAGGATCGGGTGGCCAATCGACTGCATGTGGACACGCAGCTGATGGCTGCGGCCGGTCAACGGAAAGAGACGCACCCGCGTCGTGCCGTCCTCGTCATGGCCAAGCACCCTCCAGTCTGTCCGCGCGGGCCTGCCGTTCACGCGGTCGACCTTCTGGCGCGGCCGGTTCGGCCAGTCCACGATGAGCGGCAGGTCGACGCGCCCCTCCTTCGGTTCGAGATGGCCCCAAAGCCGGGCGCGATAGGTCTTGCGTACCTTGCGGTTCTCGAACTGCGCCGACAATTCGCGCTGCGCGTGGCGGGTCAGGGCGAAGACCATGACTCCTGAGGTGTCGCGGTCGAGGCGGTGGACAAGGAGGGCGTCAGATTGCAACTTCTGGACCCGCGCGATCAGACAATCCGCAAGCTCCTCGCCCTTGCCAGGCACCGACAGGAGCCCGGCCGGCTTGTCGACGACGAGGATCGCGTGATCCGCGTGGATCACCTCGAGCGGGTCGTCAGGAGGCGCATAGGCGGCGTCGGACATGCGCGGGGCGATAACATGGATGCGCCGGAAGATGCCATCCCGCGCAAGGCGTGCAGGAACCCGCCTGCCCCTTCCCGGTTACACGATCCGGTGACCGGCCCCTGACAGCCGGCGCGCGATCTCGGCAATATGTGTAGGCCCGGTTTCGCAACAGCCGCCGACGATCGTTGCCCCTGCATCGACCCACTGCAAGGCGAAATCGGCGTAGCGCGCGGGCGTCATTTCGGGCCGGCGGTGGAGCGCATCGACGGTCGGATCGTCGTTGAGGAACGCCTTGGTTATCTGCTGGAACCCGTTGGCATAGGCGCCGTAGGGCAGGCCGAAGCCCTTGTACACGCCAAGCGCCGCCGCCATCGCCTCGGGTGCCGAGCAATTGGCCAGGACGGCGGCCGCGCCCGCCTTCACGATCGGCGCGAGGGCCTCCACCGGCTCGCCCGAGCGGAGCCGCGATCCGTCCTCGTCGTCGACCGTCACCGACAGCCAGACCGGTCGCCCGCCGGTCCGAGCGCCCTCGAGCACGGCCTTAGCGTGGGCCAGCGAGGCGACCGTCTCGGCGAGGAAGAAATCGACCGCAGGCGCGAGTAGCCCCGCGATCTCGGCGTATTTCGCGACGGCCTCGTCATGCGGCGGATGGGTCTCGGGCCGGTAGGAGGCGACCAGCGGGCCGAGCGACCCGGCGATCCGGCCCTTGCCACGCTCGGCGCGGGCCGCCGCGGCCTCGGCCAATGCCTGGGTGTGGAGCGTCACGAAGCGGTCGTCGAGCCCGACCTTCTTCAGCCGGTCGTGGTGGATCGCGTAGGTATTTGCCGTGGCGACGGTCGCGCCGGCGGCGAAATAGTCCTCGTGCACCGAGCGGACGAGGCCGGGGTGATCGATCATCACCTGCGTCGCCCAGAGCTGCGTCGGCGCGTCGCCCGAGCGCGCGACGAGCTCCTGGCCCATGCCGCCGTCGAGAAGCGTGATGTCGGCCAGTGCCCTACTCCCAGACCAGCCGGACCGCGAGCCCGGCAAAGATCGCCGCCGCGATCCGGTTCATGATACCGCTTGTGCGCCTCAGTGACCGGCCCATCGCACCGGCGAGCGCCCCGTAGCCCATCGTGACGATTGTCCCAGTCACCGTGAAGATCGCGCCGAGGAACACGATCTGCGCCCAGATTGGTCCAAACGCGGGATCGGTGAATTGCGGCAGGAAGGCGAGGATGAAGACGATCACCTTCGGATTGAGCGCGTTGGCGAGAAAGCCCCGGGCGAGCGCCCGTCCCGGATCCGCCGCCCCGCGCGCGCCCGGTTCGGGCGGTCCGGCGTGCCAGACCGACCAGGCGAGCCAAAGGAGATAGCCCGCCCCGGCCCAGCGGATCGCGGTCAGCGCCGCCGGATGCGCCGCGACAAGCGCCGCGAGGCCGAGCGCAGCGAGCGAGACGTGAAGAACGCCACCCAGCCCCACGCCGAGACCAGCAGCCATGCCCGCCCGCGGCCCGCCCCTAAGTCCCGAAGCGGTGGCGAAGAGAACGTCCGCCCCCGGCGTGAAGTTGAGCGCCAGCCCCGCCAGTACGAACGCCAGGAGCTGCCCTCCCGGATAGGTCTGAACGATGTCCCACATGGTGCGCCCCCGGCTCTTGCGCAAGCGCTGACCGAATTCGGGCGCCGGGTCAAGTCCCGTGCGGGCATTGACTGGGCTGACTTTGCTTGCGAGCGTTCTTTGGCGGGCCAAGGCGGAGGCGGGGATGGACTACGAGACGGTGAAAGCGGAGGATTTCGGCAGGTCGCTGAAAGGAATGGGCCTCAACCTCCTCGTTCGGGACGTGCGCCGGCTCGCGGCGTTCCTCGAGGGCGTCTTCGGCATGACCGCGCACCGCCTGTCCGCGGATTTCGCGATCATGGACTATCACGGCGAACTCTTTCAGCTTCACGCCGACGGGACGTATCACAGCCATCCCCTGCCGGCGCTCTTGCCCGAGGCGGGCCCGCGCGGCGCGGGGCTCGAAATCCGGCTATACGTGACCGATCCCGACGCAGCGGCCGAGCGCGCAGCGGCCTTTCCCGACGCCGTGATCCTGCAACCACCGATGGACAAGCCGCACGGGTTGAGGGAATGCTACATTCTGTGCGAGAACGGCTATGCTTGGGTGCCGAGCCGGCATCTGTGACGCCGCTCAGGCCGGGTCGGACGAAGCCGGCGGCCTCCGCGTCCCGACTACAAGCGGCCGAAGACCGAAGCGAGGATCTCCGAGAGCCCCTCGCCGTCCACGTCGGTGAAGGCGTCGGGCTGATTGCTGTCGATGTCTAACACGCCGATGAGCCGCCCGTTTCGCCCGAAGACCGGCAGGACGATTTCGGATCGCGTGCTCGTCGCGCAGGCTATGTGGCCAGGAAAGGCGTCGACATCGGCGACGATCTGGATCTCGCCGGTTTGCGCTGCCGCGCCGCAGACTCCCTTTCCGAATGGGATCACGAGGCAGCCGTGTCCGCCTTGGTAAGGGCCGACCTTGAGAAGCCTCGGTTCGGTGACGCGGTAGAATCCGGTCCAGTCGAAGCGGTCGTCGGAATGGTGCACCTCGCAGGCGACGGTGGCCATGAGCGCGACCTCGTCGGTTTCGCCTTCGGCCAGGCTTGCGATCACGGCGGCAAGCTCGGTGTAATCGACTGTCATGGTGCTCCTCGTGATAGGCAATCGGGTGCCTTGCCCCCAGACTCCCCAGGTATTCGGGCCAGATGAAGTCAGGGGCGCTCTATGGCGATGGCAGTGCCTTCGCCGCCACCGATGCAGATCGCGGCGACGCCGCGCTTCAGATCGCGCTTTTCGAGCGCATTGAGAAGCGTCACCATGATCCGCGCGCCCGAGGCACCGATCGGGTGGCCAAGGGCGCAAGCGCCGCCGTTGACGTTGACGATATCGCGCGAGAGTCCCATCTCGCGCATGAAGGCCATCGGCACGACGGCGAAGGCCTCGTTCACCTCCCAGAGATCGACGTCCTTCACCGTCCAGCCGAGCTTGTCGAGTAGCTTCCGCGCGGCCGGAATCGGCGCTGTGGGGAACTCGGAGGGCGCATGGGCGTGGCCCGCATGGCCAAGGATGCGGGCGCGGATCCTCAGACCGCCTCCCTCAGCGGCGCGGCGCGAGGCGAGGACGAGCGCCGCCGCACCGTCGGAGATCGAGGAGCTGTTCGCCGCCGTCACCGTCCCGTCCTCGCGGAAGGCGGGTTTCAGCGTGGGGATCTTCTCGGGCCGCGCGGTCCCCGGCTGTTCGTCGGCGTCGACGACCGTCTCGCCCTTCCGGCTCGCGACCGTCACGGGCGTGATCTCGCGCGAGAACGCGCCGCTCTTCTGCGCCTCGAGCGCGCGGGAGAGCGAGGCGAGCGCGTAGTCGTCCTGATCGGTCCGCGTGAACTGGAAGGCCGAGGCGCAGTCCTCGGCGAACGTGCCCATCAGACGGCCCGGGTCATAGGCGTCCTCAAGACCGTCGAGGAACATGTGGTCGATCACCCGAGCGTGGCCGAGCCGCGCGCCGCCCCGCATCTTCGGCAAGAGGTAGGGCGCGTTTGTCATGCTCTCCATGCCCCCCGCGACAACGATGCCGGCAACCCCCAGCGCGATCTGGTCATGGGCCATCATCGCCGCCTTCATACCCGAGCCGCACATCTTGTTGAGCGTCGTCGCAGGCACTGCGTCGGTGAGGCCAGCCTTGAACCCTGCCTGCCGCGCGGGCGCCTGGCCCTGACCCGCGAGCAGGACGCAGCCCATGAGGACCTCCTCGATCTGAGCCGGACCCGCACCGGCATCTGCCATCGCCGCAGCGATGGCTGCACCGCCCAGCGTCGCCGCATCGGTGCCGGTGAAAACGCCCTGGAACCCGCCCATTGCGGTTCGCGCGGCGCCGGCGATCACTACTTCATCCATCCGGGCATCCTTCCTTGCGAGCCTCAATCACAGGCATACCGAATAGTAAGGATTGGCGTCTAGCCTCCGCGTGAGTTGAAGGAGAGCGTCTAGATGAATCTCATATCCGAGCCGATGGCTGACGCCCTGGTCGTACGCGTCCACGAGGACCGGATCGACGCCGCAGTCGCGATCCAGTTCAAGGATCGCATGCGCGAAATGGCGGCAGAGCCGTCTGGGCGGGTGATCCTCGATCTGAGCCGCGTTAACTTCGTCGACAGCTCCGGCCTCGGGGCAATCGTCTCGGTGATGAAGTTCCTCGCCCCGGCCGCCACGCTGGAGCTTGCCGCGCTCACGCCCAATGTCGGGAAGGTGTTCCGACTGACGCGGATGGACAGCGTGTTTCCGATCCACGATGCAGCGCCCGCCTCGGCGCAGGATCCCGGGAATGGCGGCTGAATTCGCAGGCGCGGCCGGCCGCGAGCCGGGCGCCGGTCGCTGCCGTGTCCAAAATCTCGACCGCTACGCCTGCAGCTTCCGGGCCGACCCCGGGGTCGTGCGCGACGTCCTGCGCGCCGCCGTGGCGCGTTTCGCGCGGCGCTTGAGCGCGGAGGAAGCGGGCACGCTGGAACTCGCTCTGGCAGAGGTCCTGAACAACGTGGTCGAGCATGGCTATGCCGGACTGCCGCCGGGACCGGTGGAAATCGACATTACCCACGATTCGGACGCGCTCTGGTGCCAAGTCTCGGACGAAGGCCATCCGATGCCGGATCTCAAACCGCCCGAGGGGCGTTTGCAGCCGGTCACCGGCATGATCGACGACCTTGCGGAGGGCGGCTGGGGCTGGGCTCTCATCCGGACGCTGACGGCGGATCTGAACTATGCCCGGATCGACGGGCGGAACGAGCTGTCTTTTCGCCTTGCGCTCGGCGAGGCGTGATGGCGGGATCCGCACCCTCGCCTGAACACGCCGGCCGCGAGACGCGCGCAATCCTGCGGCTGCTGAATTGCGCGCGGAGATCATGCCCGATCGAGGCTCCTCGTTCGGCACACCAGACAGGAAATCCGTTCAGATCCAGACATTTTCAGCCCGATTCCACCTCTCGAAGCGCCGCAAATATGCCTCAATGAGTCCGCAACTCGGCCCGAATGAACCGACAGAGTGATCCCTGTAGCTGCTTAAGGCTTCCCTCGGCGTCGCGTTCAACAGCCCCCACCCAATGCGCGGCGCCGAGGTCTTCCCTTTCCTGAAATCGCGACCTAGCCTGCCGCCCGGAACGGAGGGTGCCATGCGCGATTTCCAGCTGCCGGGGCGGTCCCCGCTTCTTGCACAGAACGCGATCTGCGCGACCTCACACCCGCTCGCGGCGAAGACCGCCATCGACATCCTGCAGGCAGGCGGCAACGCCGTCGACGCGGCGATCGCAGGCGCGGTGCTTCTCGGCTTCGCGGAACCGCAAAGCTGCGGCATCGGTGGCGATTGCTTCGCTCTCGTAAAACCTGCGGGCGAGGAGCGCATTCTTGCGCTGAACGGGTCGGGCCGCGCGCCGGCAGGTTTCTCCGCCGAAGCATTGCGCGAGGTCGGAGCGACCACCATCGGCACCGAAAGCGTGCATTCCGCAACCCTACCCGGCGCCATCGACGCCTTCTGCCATCTGTCAAAGGACTTGGGTCGCCTCGCGCTCGCCGAATGCCTCGCCCCGGCGATCCGCTACGCGGAAGACGGCATCCCGGTTGCCCCGCGCGTCGCCTTCGACTGGCCCGAAAACGGGGCGCGTCTCACGGGCGCGGCGCGGCGATTCTACATGAACGCGGACCGCCCGCTTCGGACCGGAGACATATTCCGCGCGCCGGAGCAGGCCGAGGTTCTCCGACGAATTGCAGCCGAAGGCCGCGCGGGATTTTACGAAGGCGAGGTCGCCGAGGACATGGTCCGCTCGCTCCGCGCTGCGGGCGGTTCTCATACGCTTGACGATTTCGCCGCCGTCGCCTGCGATTGGGTCGACCCGATTCAGGGCGACTACAGGAGCCACGCGCTTTTCGAGCACCCCCCGAACGGACAAGGCGCGACCGCGATCCTGATGCTGAAGATCCTGGCGGAGCTCGATCTCGAAAGCCTCGATCCGCTGGGGCCGGAGCGCGCGCATCTGGAGATCGAGGCCGCGAAACTCTCCTATGACGCGCGCGACCGTTTTATCGCCGACCCGGCACATGTGACGCGGCTCGATCACATGCTGGCGGACGACACCGCCCGCCGGCTCGCCGCGCTCATCTCGCCCGACCGCGTCCTGCCCGATGCGCGTGCCGCGAGCGAAGCGGTCCATCGCGATACGATCTACCTGGCGGTCGTAGACCGCGACGGCATGGCTGTGTCGATGATCTATTCCACCTACTGGGGCTTTGGCTCTGGCATCGCCTCGGACCGCTTTGGAGTTCTCTTCCAGAACCGCGGTGCGGGCTTCACGCTGGAACCCGGCCACCCCAACGAGGCCGGCCCGGGCAAGCGACCGATGCACACGATCATCCCCGCGATGCTCTGCCGTGCTGGCGCGTTGGTCATGCCCTTCGGCGTCATGGGCGGCGCCTACCAGCCCGCCGGCCACGCGCACGTCGTCTCCAACCTGCTCGATTTCGGGATGGACCCGCAAGAAGCGCTCGACGCGCCGCGCTGCTTTCCCGACGCTGGCGCCGTCCGTCTCGAACGCGGCTACCCGGAGGCCACGCGCGCGCGGCTGGCAGCACTCGGCCACCGGGTGGAGACGCCGAACAAACCGCTCGGCGGCGGCCAGGCGATCCTCATCGACCACGACCGGGGGGTCCTCTGGGGCGCGTCGGACCCGCGCAAGGACGGCTGCGCCCTCGGCTACTGATGGCTCAGCCGTCGGGCCACTCAGTTCATGTGGTAGTGAAGCGGATAACAGCCGTCTTCGAAATCGCCGAATAGGTCGGGCAGATCGGGATGGCCGACCGGCTCGCCCGAATAGTCCGCGACCAGGTTCTGTTCCGACACATAGGCGACGTAGTAGCTGTCGTCGTTCTCGGCCAGGAGATGGTAAAACGGCTGTTCCTTTGCAGGCCGGCTGTCCTCGGGAATGGCATCATACCATTCCTCGGTGTTGGAAAACTTCGCGTCCACGTCGAAGATCACGCCACGGAACGGGTGCTTGCGATGGCGCACCACCTGCCCGAGATAATATTTCGCGCATGTCTTCAACATTGGACCCACTTCCGCCTTCCATGTTTTAACCTTTGGGCGGGTTGAAGTCCATCACTCGGCCCGAATCTGACGGAAACAGTCTGTGAACACTGAATTTACAGTGATTTCCGGATGTTGCGTCCACAGGCTCCGCCAGGTGCTTCTTCTGACGACGCTGCAACCAGATGGGTTGCGGCAGGTGGCCGAACTCGCCCGCCGCTTTGTGATTTCCTCAGCGGGGGAAATTGCGTAGACTGCATGAAAAAAGAACATCGAGCGAGGCCAAATGAGCAGGATCCTACGCCTTACCTTATTGCTGTTGCTTGTTTCCTGCGGCGGCAAACATTCCGCACCGCGAAACCTCGACAATGCCTGTTCGATTGTCGACCAGCGCCCGAAGTACTTGGCCGCGATGCAGCGCGCCGAGCGCAATTGGGGCGTTCCGGTCCATATCCAGATGGCGACGATCTACCAGGAATCGAAGTTTATCGGCAACGCCCGCACGCCCCAGCGCTTTGCGCTCGGCATCATCCCTACGGGCCGGCAGAGCTCGGCCTTCGGGTATTCGCAGGCGCTTGACGGCACATGGGAGGATTACCGGCGGGCGACGCGGCGCTACGGCGCGCGTCGCAACAAGATCACCGACGCGACCGACTTCATGGGCTGGTACATGGACCGGTCCGAAAAGAAGCTCGGCATCTCGAAATGGGACGCGACCAGCCAGTACCTCGCCTATCACGAGGGACAGACGGGCTATTCGCGCGGCAGCCATCTGCAGAAGGGCTGGCTGATGCGGGTCGCGGCCGAGGTCGGCGCACGGGCCGAGATGTATCAGCTCCAGCTCATCGCCTGCGACAAGCTCTGAGCAATCAGTTGCGGCGGCGCTTGCGCTTGTCGGCTTCGGCGTTGATGGAAAAGAGCGAGGACGCGTAGGACTGGCCGGTCTTCAGCGGCTCCAGAACGACAGTCGTCCGGCCGCCTGTCTCATCCGTCACGACCCATTGCCGAAGGGCGACAGGGTTGGCGCTGAAAGCCATCTGGAGCTGGCCGTATTCGGGGTTTTGGGGGTCCTGCGCGGTGACGATCGTGAGGCCGTTCGCCTCGGAGTGACCGACCACCATCTTCGCGCGGGAAAGGTCGACTTTGCGCGCGAGGATCAGGTTCAGGGGCGTCTTCTTGAGCGGGTACTGTTCGGGCGGTTGGTTGGATTTTCCATCGAAAACAGCGACTTGACCGCCGGAGGCCAGGACGACGGTGCGGTCTGGGGCGGCGTATTCGAAGCGCATGCGGCCGGGGCGGCGGATGAAGACCCGGCCGGTCGAGGTCGAGCCGTCGGCGTTGATCTGGCGGAACCCCGCCTCGGCGGTCTGCAAGCCGTTGAGATAGTTGGAGATTGCGTTCAGCGAAAGCTTCTCGGCCTGGGCCGGAAGCGCCATGACGAACGCGAGGATCGGGGCGAAGAGCGGTGCGTATCTCATGGCCCCCATGTAGGGCAGACCGCGTGGTTATGCCATAACAGCCGCGTCACAAGGCCGTAGGTTTTCCGTAGCTACGGACCGCGCGGGCGGGAAACCGCCTTTTCACCCCTTCCAGACCACGATGGGGCCCCGCGTTCGGAGGCCGAAATGACCCGACAGACCAAAGCCGAGAAAGAGAAGCTTGCCGCCTATCACGAGCTTGCCGAGACCATGCGGGGGCTGGAGGCGGACCTGCGCTGGGGGCTGAACGACAGCTTGCGCTTGCCCCGTGAATGGCAGGAGATCGCCCGGCGGCCCGGCGTGCCGGCGAAGCGGATGGTGACGATCCGGCTGGACGAGGACGTCGTGGCCTTCTTCCGGGCGATGGGGGCGGGGTACCTGACGCGCATCAACGCGGTCCTCAGGACCTTCATGCTCGCCCGGCTCGCGGGGCTGGTGACGGGGCCGGAGGGCGTGCGCTATCAGCCCAGCCACGAGGAGGAGATGTATCTGCTCCGCCGCGAAATCCTCGACCACGCCATCGCCGAGACCGACGCAAGGGAGGCGCGGGAGAAGGCGGCGGAAGAGAAGAAGGAACTCGACGGGCGGCGGGCGTTCCGGGATGCGAGGTTGGGGAAGTAGGGTCGGCCATACACCGGCGGCGTCAGGATGATGGGGGGCGCGAGCACGATCACTACATGTACTTCTCTATGCTTACTCTACCGGCTCAGGCTGTCAGGTAGGCGCAGCGGTATGTAGTATACGGAGGGCCTTCAGAGGTCTTGCGATGCTGCGCGGATCGCACAATCTGAAGACTAAGTGAGGACGCATCAACGTAAAAGCAGGGAAACTGATGCTTCTAAATACGCTTACTCAGGACGATCTCAGAGCACTGTGCCGACGATCAATTGAGGGCCTGGAACTCTGGCTTAGACGGTTGATCGACTACCAACTTTCCGCCGCTTACGGCAATAACTATCTGGAAGCAAAACGCGATGACGGATCGAATGTCATCAACAATGAGGTCAAAAATAAACTCGTAACCCGCCTGAATAGCGATCCGAGTAGATACCCTCGCCCAATAGATGCAGCTACGCTTGAAGAAGAAATCAGGATAATTTGCAATCCTGATCTATATAGAAAATACTTTCGGGAAGCGCTTGGAACTGTGTTCCCACACGGGCACTCCGAGGTGCGTACATTTTTGTCTAGGATATCGAGCGTGCGGAACCCGCTCTCTCACGCTACACCCATTTCAGTTAGACAGGCTGAGCAGGTACTCTGCTATACCAACGATATCGTTGACGGTTTGAAGGCGTTCTACAGAGGTTTGGGAATGAGGAACGAATACAACGCACCGATGATCATAAGGATAAGTGATAGCTTTGGCGGCACGTTTCACGCCGACCAAATAAGTCGGAACAACACTGGTGGCGGAAGAGTTGATCGAACGAACGATCCCAATGCAGTACTTCGGCCCGGCGACACATTATCTATCGAAGTCGAAGTCGATCAATCGTTCGATCCCGCGACCTACGAAATCTCTTGGCCCGGCCCTAAAGGAGTTTCCAAAATTGACAATGGACTTAAGGCGTTAATCCAAATTGACGAATCACATGTTAGCACCGCCTTGAGCGTAGAATGTACTGTCACGAGTAATAAATCGTGGCATCGACGTGGGATGAACGACGATCAGGTGTTTATGATTTATAAGGTCTTACCTCCAGTCGAATAGAAACAGTGATTTCTGGCGCAGGTATGCGGACACAGACAAGATGGCTAGCACTTTCGCCCGGCGGCAACGCCGGGCAGCGCCCGACCCTCCCCCCCCCGGGGAGGGCGCTTCTCGCCCGCCCGGGTCGGGCGCTGCCCTCTGGGATTTGTTCCGAGCGTCGGGACAGGGTGGCGGGCTGAAGCTCGCCCTACTTGGCGCTATCCGGTCTTGGCTTGCAGCGCGCGGCTGATTTCTGCGAGTGTTCCGAGGGCGATGCCGACGAGAAGCGTGTAGGTGCCCTGATTGATCACCTGCCCGGTGGTCCTGCTGCCAATGTACGGGGATAAATCGGCACCTTCATCCATCCCAAAGGTAAGACCAAACCCCATTCCCAACCGCAGCAATCCGAAGGCGACAGCCAGAATTGCGACAATCTTGCATGCCTTGGTGAACGTCATTTGATGCTCCATTGAGTAAATCGAAGGATGCGGATTGGTTGCGCATCGCGGTAAGACGGATTAGGTGCGCAATGAATGCGCACCCTACCGGGTGGCGGGGTGGAACCCCGCCCTACTGCTCCGGCACCAATATCTCCCGCTTGCCGACATGGTTGGCGGCGCCGACGAGCCCCTCCTCCTCCATTTGCTCGACGAGCCTAGCTGCCTTGTTGTAGCCGATGCCGAGCTTGCGCTGGATGTAGGAGGTCGAGACCTTGCGGTCTCGCAAAACCACCTGCACGGCCTGGTCGTAGAGCGCGTCCTCGCTGCCGTCGCCGCCCAAACCGAGGACGAGGTCGATATCGGCCTCCTTCTCGTCATCCGGGCCCTCGACCACGCCGGACATGTATTCCGGGGGCCCGAAGGACTTGAGGTGGGTCACGATCTCCTCGACCTCCTCGTCCGAGACGAACGGCCCGTGGATGCGGGTGATCTTCGATCCGCCGGCCATGTAGAGCATGTCGCCCATGCCGAGGAGCTGTTCGGCGCCCATCTCTCCCAGGATCGTGCGCGAGTCGATCTTGGAGGTGACCTGGAAGGAGATCCGGGTCGGGAAGTTGGCCTTGATCGTGCCGGTGATGACGTCGACGGAAGGCCGCTGGGTCGCCATGATGAGGTGGATGCCGGAGGCGCGGGCCATCTGGGCGAGGCGCTGGATGCAGGCCTCGATCTCCTTCCCCGCGACCATCATCAGGTCGGCCATCTCGTCGACGATGACGACGATGTAGGGAAGCGCTTCGGGCTGGATCTCCTCGGTCTCGAAGATCGGCTCGCCCGTGTCCTCGTCGAAGCCGGTCTGGACGGTGCGCTTGAACATCTCGGCCCGGGCGAGCGCCTCCTTCACGCGGCCGTTGTAGCCTTCGATGTTGCGCACCCCCATCTTGGACATCTTGCGGTAGCGCTCCTCCATCTCGCCGACGGTCCATTTCAGCGCGACGACGGCCTTCTTGGGGTCGGTGACGACGGGGGAGAGGAGATGCGGGATGCCGTCATAGACGGAGAGCTCGAGCATCTTGGGGTCGATCATGATGAGCCGGCATTCCTCGGGCGTGAGCTTGTAGAGGAGGGAGAGGATCATCGTGTTGATGGCGACGGATTTGCCCGAGCCGGTGGTGCCGGCGATGAGGAGGTGGGGCATCTTGGCGAGGTTGGCGATGACGGGGTCGCCGGCGATGTCCTTGCCGAGGGCGAGGGGGAGCTTGAGGTTGGAGTCGCCGAAGTCGCGGGCGGAGAGGATTTCGCGGAGGACCACCTTCTCGCGGAAGGCATTGGGGAGCTCGATGCCGATGACGGTGCGGCCGGGGACAGTGGAGACGCGGGCGGAAAGGGCGGACATCGACCGCGCGATGTCGTCGGCGAGGCCGATGACGCGGCTGGCCTTGAGGCCGGGGGCGGGTTCGAGTTCGTACATGGTGACGACGGGGCCGGGGCGGACCGAGACGATCTCGCCCTTCACGCCGTAGTCGTCGAGGACGCTTTCGAGCATCCGGGCGTTTTCCTCGAGCGCCTCGTCGGAGAGCGGGCGGCGCTGGACGGAAGACGGGTTGGCGAGGAGCGAAAGCGGCGGCATCTCGTAGACCGGGCCGGACGGCTCCTCGAAATTCAGGCGGGGCTGGGCCTCGGCCATCGCCTGGCGCGAGGGCGCGGGGGCCTTGCGCGGAGCGTGCTGGACGCGGAGGCGGTGGGCATCGGGATCGCCCGGCTCGCCGGGGCCGAATTCCTCGTCGGTGTCGAAGAGCGGCTCGGCGGTCAGGGGTCCGCCGGTCTCGGCCTGGGTGGAATCGGGGGGCGCGGCGCGCATGAAGCGGGGCTCGGCGCTCAGCGGCGGTTCGTCGTCGCGCGTGGCGCGCAGGCCGTCGGAGGGGCGGGCGGGCGCGCGGAGCGGCGGCTCCGCCCGGCCTTCAAGCGCGGCATCGTCCGGCCGGTGCACGGCACGCGATTTCACGGCATCGGCGATGCGGGCACGGATGCGGTCCTCGCTCGGCGCGGCCATGTCCCAGCCTGCATAGGGGGCGTGGCGCTCCACCAGTTCCGGCTCCAGATCGGGCTCGAGTTCGAGCCCGCGCCGTGCGAGCCCCGCCATACGGGCGAGAATGCCGCGCCGCGCGCGGGGAGCGGCGTCGGGTTCGGCTGAGTCGAACCGCGGCTCGGCGCGGAGCATACCGGGCCGCGCGCCACGGGGGTCGGGCGCGTCATCGTCGTCCCACTCCGCCTCGGCGCTGACGGCGTCGCGGCGGGCGCGGCCCCGTTCGTGAAGCGCCTGTGCGCCACGGACAGAGGCCACCGCGCCCCAGCCGAGCGCCCGCAGGAACCAGTCATAGGCGACGATCGTCCCGACGATCAGAAAGCGCGCGACGGCGCGCAGCTCTCGCGGGTTGAAGCCCATGACGAAGAGCGCCATCGCCAGGGCGGCAACCCCAATGACCGCGGAGAGAACCTTCAGCCCGAGTGTCGCCGACACCGGTGCGATGCCGAGAAGCGCGCCGAGGACCGTGTCGCCGAAGAGACCGCCCAGCCCGAAGCTGTGCGCCCAGCCGGGCCCGCCGACATGGGTCGACGCGTAGACCGCCATCAGCGCGACCGCGATCGGCGCGAATATCACGCGGCCGAGCGCCCGTTCCTCGCCCTGATGGGTGACGAAGCGCACGCCCCAGGCGGCGAAGACCGCCGCGATGCCCCAGGCGCCGTGGCCCGCGATCACGAAGAGCGGGAGCGCGACCGCCGCGCCGAACCGGCCGAGGAGATTGTCGGCGGGTTCGTCGGTGGCGGCAAACCAGCTTGGGTCCTCGGGCGAGTAGCTGGCGAGCATCATCGCGGTCAGCACCGCCGCCACGATGAGCGCCACACCCAAAAGCTCCTTCCCGCGCCGCTCGATGGCGGCTTGCGTCGTCTGGTCCAGTAGCGGATCGCGCTGTCGTGCCTGGTAAGATGCCATGGTCCCTCGTCTTTCAACCGTAGAGGCAGTCGCGGAGCTTCGAGAGCCCGCGCCGCATTTCTTCTTTTGGGGCCACCATCGCGACACGGATGTAGCCCTTCCCCGGATTGTGCCCGCCAACCTCGCGGGCGAGATACGCGCCCGGGAGCACCCTAACCCCCGTGTCGCGCCACAGTTTCAGCGCCGCCTTCTCGCCGTCATCCACGGGCAGCCACAGGAAGAACCCCCCTTCGGGTCCCTGATAGCCCTGAACGCCCGCAAAGATCTTGTCGGCGATGGCGAATTTTTCCTGATAGAGCGCGCGGTTGGCCTCGACATGGGCCTCGTCGCTCCACGCCTTTTCGGAGACGTGTTGCACAGGCAGCGGCACCGGCGCGCCGCCGTAGGAGCGAAGCTGGCGGAAGCGGGCAATAGCCTCGGGCCCGCTCGCGACGAAGCCCGAGCGCAGCCCGGCGAGGTTCGACCGCTTGGAGAGCGAATGGAAGACCGCGACCCGTTCGGGGTCGGCGCTGGTCTCATCCGCGACCTGAAGCGCCCCTACGGGCGCATGGTCGCGCCAGATCTCGGAATAGCATTCGTCCACGAGAAGCGTGAATCCGTGCTTTTCGCCAAGGTTGAGAAGGTCGGCGAGATAGTCGCGCGAGGCGACCGACCCTTGAGGATTGGCGGGCGAACAGAGATAGACGAGCGCTGTGCGGTCGAGAATGTCGGGCGGAAGCGCGCGGTAGTCGGGCAGGAAGCCGGTCGCGGCGGTCGCGGGGACGTAGACGGGTTCGGCGCCGACCGACAGGGCGGCGGCGGAATAGACCTGGTAGAACGGGTTCGGCATCAGCACGATGGGCTGGCGGCCGTTCTTCACTTCGGGGCAAAGCGCCATACAGGCGTCGAACAGCCCCTCGCGCGTGCCGTTCAGGACCATGATCCGGTCGGGCCCGATCTCGGCGCCGTAGCGCAGCTTCAGCCAGCCCGCGACCGCCGCGAGAAGTCCGGGCGAGCCTTCGTTCGGCGGGTAGCGCCCGAATTCGGCAAGATGTTTCTGAAGGATCGGCCCGACGAAATCCGGGATCGGGTGGCGCGGCTCGCCGATCGACATGGCAAGGGGCTCGCCACCCGGTTCATGGGTGTCGAGCAGCTTCCGCAGCCGCGGAAACGCGTAGTCTGGCAGGTTCGAAAACCGCTCCGGAAACGCCATTACTGCCTCAAATGCGGGGTCGTTTCGCCCCGTTTTGCAGCCAGATTAGCGGCGCGGGGCAGTCTGGTCCAGAAAAAGCAATGCTTTCCGGGGGCTGGCGGGCGCGGAATGTGTCTTTTGCGCCGTCAGCGCAGTGCGGTCTCTGCCGCCGCGCCGAGCCTGAGAAGCCGTTCTTCGGCGAAGGGGCGGCCGAGGAGCGTGATGCCGGTCGCGGGAAGGCCGGTGGGCAGCGTCAGCGCCGAAAGCCCCATCAGGTTGCCGATCCTCGTATTGCGGAGCGTCAGCAGGTTTTCGGCGACGAAGTAGTCGTTGTCGGTGAGCAAGCGCTCTGCTTCGGGCGGCAGGTTCGGGACCGTCGGCACGAGAACCGCGTCGTATCCGGCCGTGCGCTCGGCCCAGATCGCGCGGATTTCCTCGAGCCAGCGCCAGGCGGCGACGTAGTCGGCCCCGGAATGCCCCGCGCCGGAGCGGAAGCGGTCGCGGACGGGCGGAAACATCTTCTCGGGCGCGGCTTCGATCTCGGACTTCCAGGTGCCATAGGCTTCGGTCGTGAAGAGAATGCCCGACAAGTCCATCGCATGGGCGAGTTCCGGCACCGCGCCGCGGACTAGGGTCGCCCCGGCATCGTTGATCCGTTCGAGCGCATGGTTGAACCCTGCCAGCGGCTCGGGGCGGATATCGTCGAGCGCGACGTTTTCCAGCACGAGGAAGCGCGCGTCTTTCAGCGTCGCGGCGCGCAGATCGGCGGGCTTCGCCCCCTCCATCGCGGCGAGCAGGAGGGCGGCATCCTCGACCGTGCGGGTCAGCGGGCCGACTGTGTCGAAGCGCGCGCAAAGCGGCACGACGCCTTTCAGCGAGAGGCGGCCTGAGGTGGTCTTGAGCCCGACGAGGTCGTTCCACGCGGCGGGCACGCGGACCGAGCCGCCGGTGTCGGAGCCGATCCCCGCCGCGGCAAGGCCGAAGGCGACCGATGCCGCCGCGCCCGAGGACGAGCCGCCGGGCGCAAGCGCGGGGTCGTGGATGTTGGGCGGCGTCGCGGTCTTGGGGTTGAGCCCGAGGCCGGAGAAGGCGAGTTCGGTCATATGGGTCTTGCCGAGGCAGACGAGGCCCTGAAGGGTGGCGTTCCGCAGCACCTCGGCATCCGCCCCCGGCACGCGGCCTTCGAGGAGGAGCGAGCCCGCCTCGGTCGCGGTGCCGGCGGTGTCGAAGAGGTCTTTCCACGAGATCGGCACCCCGTCGAGGGCCGAAAGCCGCTGCCCCGCCTTCGCCCGCTTCGCGGCCGCCTTCGCTTCTTCGAGCGCGCGCGCCTCGGTTACGCGGGCGTAGATTCGATCGCGAAAGGCGTGGACCCTGATCGCGTCAAGATGCGCCGCCGTCAGTTCCTCGGGGTCGATCTCGCCACGCCCGATCGCCCGGCCGAGATCCGCCGCGCTCATCTCCCGCCATTCGGCCATGGCCGCCTCCTGTGCATGACGGCAAGACGGTAGCGGCACGCGACCGCATGGACAATCCCGCGCGCGGGGGGATACTGGGACCATGGCTATTGACGCGGATGTCATCATCACCGGGGGTGGGCTGAACGGCCCGGCCTTGGCGCTCGCGCTGGCGCAGGCGGGGATCACGGTCGTGGTGATCGACGCGCAGCCGGCCCGCGCCCGTGCGGCGGCGGAGTTCGACGGCCGGGCCTACGCGCTCGCCATCGCATCGAAGCGTCTGCTGGGCGCAATCGGCGTCTGGGACCGGGTCGAGGGCGAAACCCAGCCGATCCTCGAGATCAAGGCGAGCGACGGGCGACCGGGCGAAGGTCCCGCGCCGTTCTTCCTGCATTTCGACGCTGCCGAGATCGAGGAAGGCCCGATGGGCTTCATGCTGGAGGACCGCCACCTCTACGCGGCCTTCCTTGACGCGATGGAGGCCGAGGCGCGGATCACCCATCTGCCCGCCACGACCGTCACGGCGCAGGAGGCCGGGCCCGCCGGGATCACGGTCACACTGTCGGACGGGCGCGAGTTGACTGGCCGGGTGCTTGCGGGCTGTGACGGGCGCGCCTCGGGCACCGCCGAGCGTGCGGGCATCCGGCGCACTGGCTGGGGTTACGGCCAGACCGCGCTCGTTTGCGCGGTGGCGCACGAACGGCCGCATGAAGGGATCGCGCATCAGTTCTTCATGCCGTCGGGACCGCTCGCCATCCTGCCTTTGCAGGGCAACCGGTCCTCCATCGTCTGGAGCGAGACCGAGAAAGAGGCCCGCGCCATCGCCGCGCTGAACGACGAGGATTTCCTCGCGGTGCTGCGCCCGCGCTTCGGCGATTTCCTCGGCCGGATCGAGCTTGCGGGCGGGCGGTTCACCTATCCCCTGAGCCTGACGCTTGCCGACAGCTACATCGCGGAGCGCCTCGCGCTCGTCGGCGACGCGGCGCACGGTGTCCACCCGATCGCGGGTCAGGGCCTGAACTTCGGCTTTCGCGACGTGGGCGCACTGGCCGAGGTGCTAGTCGAGGCGCATCGGCGCGGCGAAGATATCGGGGCGGCGGATGTGCTGGAGCGCTACCAGCGATGGCGGCGGTTCGACGCGACCGCGCTCGCGCTCGGCATGGACACGGTCAACCGCCTGTTTTCCAATGATAATCCACTGTTACGCGCGGCGCGCGATGTCGGCATGGGTATCGTGGGCAGCCTGCCCGGCCTGCGCCGGGCGTTCATCCGACAGGCCGCCGGGATCGCGGGGCACCCTCCCCGGCTTCTGCAGGGCCACCCACTCTGAACGCCGGCGCGACCGGCCCGGCGCGCATCTTGCTACCGCCACGGTTGTCACGTTTTGGGGCCGACGCTAGTCTGAGGCAAGCCAACTGCACATCGACCGGCAGCAGGTAGTTGTGGCCGTAGGGCTGGACGCCGCGCCCGGCATTTTGACATTGATTCAACGGGGCCAGACGCGAAGGCCCCGACGGCGTCTATGCCGAGCTCGCGCGGTACGAGCTGTCGGTCATGGCCGAACAGGCCGCGGCGGCGCCGGACCCTGCGCCCGAGGCCGAGCCCGAGGAACTCGCGGCGCTGGAACCGCCGCCCGCCGAACCGCAAGCCGAACCGACCTCCGCACGACCGACCGACCCGGACGCACCCATCGGATTCACGACGCCGCTCGCCATCGGCGGGCCCGAAGTCGAAGGCCGGAGCATCGCGCAGCTGATCGATGGCTCGCCGCTTTTCCCGCCGATCGAGGGGCTGCCCGAGGAGCTTTGGAAAGAGCAGAAATGCAGCGCCTGCCACAACTGGACGCAAGAGGCGCTTTGCGAGCAGGGCAAAACCTACCAGAGCAATGAAGAGGCGCTGAGCAAGCAGCACCCGCTCGGGGGTGGCCTGAAGCGGGCCCTGAAGGCGTGGGCCGCGGCCGGCTGCAACTAGCGGACCGGGCCTCGGACGAGGCCGGGTCCGCGCCGTGCATTCATAGGGTCTGGCTGTTGCAGAGACTCGTGCTTCGGTCTTCGTGACCCGCGCCGGAAGGGGAGTTGGCGCCAGGCCCGGGAAAGGCGCCTGGTCTTCAGCTCTGCGCGGCGATCGACGATATCCTCTCGGCGATCTCTTCGAAGCTGTCCTCCTGCACGAAATGCTTTCCGGCGACTTCATGCCAGCCTTCCAGGCCGAGAGCCTCACACACACTGGGGGCATATTTGTTCATCCTGAGTGCCGGATCGCTTCGGCCCCAGATTACCTGCGCGGGATAGCGCCGCGCCTTCAGGCCCTTCTTAATGCGGGTCTCGAAGGCTTCCGTGCGTTCGAAACCGCGCATGATCTTGAGGAATGCGCGGCCCCCGTCCTCGCGCTTGAGCAGGGCCCCGTAGGCCATGATTTCGGAGTAGGACGGCGCGCCGAGCATGCCCGAATAGCGCATGAGCAGCCACAAGACCGGCGTCTCCATCGGCGCGAGCCACAGGCGGCCGAGAACCGGCCATGCGAACGGCTCCATCATCCAGGGCCGGTGAAAGGACGCCACATCGACCAGCGTGTTCAGGGCGGTCAGCGACAATATGCGGTCAGGGTTCCGCGTCGCCAGTTCGAAGCCGATGGGGCCGCCGATGTCATGGACCACAAGATGAAATTTCCCGATGCCCGCCGCCGCGAGCGCCTCTTCGGTCCAGCGCGACAAGCCGGTCCAGGAATAGTCGAAACTCTCGGGGCGATCTGCGAAGCCAAGTCCGGGAAGATCGAATGTGATGCCTTCCATGCCGCGAGCGGAGAGGGCGGCGATGACCTTCCGGTACAGAAATCCCGAGGCGGGGACGCCATGCAGGCAAACCACCGGCGGCCCGCTTCCGACCCGCCAGATGCGCGAATTCGCCCCCGGAACCGACAACGGGGCGCCCTGTGCCTTCCACTCGGCAATCAGATCTCTCGCTGACACGCGCCCCGCCCCCCGCAGTCGCAGATGCGAGGACTGTAGCTGGCATTCGCCCCAATTCGAAGGCGAGTGCGAAAAACGCAGGGAACCGAATGTCCGAACAGTCCTGGAACCCGGGCGCGGCCTCACTCGATCTGCCGCGCCTCGTCGACGAGCAATACGGGGATGCCGCTCCGGATCGGAAAGGCGAGGCCGGCGGATTTCGAGATCAGCTCTTGCGTTTCGGCGTCATAGCGCAAAGGTGCGTGGGTCAGCGGGCAGACGAGCGCTTCGAGCATCCGGCGGTCGAACTGGGTTTCCTCGCTCATTGCACGACCTCCTCGCCGCCGCCCCTCAGTGCGAATTCCATGAGCGTCACCAGCGTCTCGCGCCGCGTCGCGAGCGACGGCGCTTCGAGGAGCGCCTGCTTTTCCTCAGGGTCGAAGGGGCAAAGCATGGCGAGCGAATTGACCAGAAGCTCGTCCTCGGCCTCCTTCAGGCTGTCCCAATCGGTCGACAGCTTCTGGTCCAGAAAATAGCGCTGCAGGATCCCCAGGAACACGGCGCGGTCGAAGCCCGCGTCGCGCTCGGGCGGGCCAAGGTCGCGGGTGAAATCCTGCCAGGCGATCTCGCCCGAGAGATAGGGCGCGAACCCAGAGACCTCGCGCATGAGGCGAAAGCGCGAGATGCCGGTGAGCGTGATCATGTAGCGCCCGTCATCGGTTTCGGAAAACGCGGTGACGCGGCCGGCGCAGCCGATCGCCGCAAGGCGCGGCTGGCCATCGGGGCCGGGGCGCGGCTGGATCATGCCGATGAGGCGGTCGGGCACTTTCAGCACATCTTCGAGCATGGCGAGATAGCGCGGCTCGAAGATCTGCAGCGGCAGGCGCGCGCGCGGAAGAAGCAGAGCCCCCGGCAAGGGGAAAAGCGGGATCTTCTCGGGCAGGTCGCCGCGCAGTTGCATGGTCCCGATCCTAGCGGGTGTCG
The DNA here is from genome assembly GCF_900302475.1 of Defluviimonas aquaemixtae. Lineage (NCBI taxonomy): Bacteria > Pseudomonadati > Pseudomonadota > Alphaproteobacteria > Rhodobacterales > Paracoccaceae > Albidovulum > Albidovulum aquaemixtae. The sequence goes on along the minus strand of NZ_OMOQ01000003.1, from coordinate 125,332 downwards.
GCCCTCAGGCAAAGATCATCGACGAAAGTCTGCGCCGGCCCTTCAGAACGATCGGGTCGGTCGGCTTCAGAGCCTCGAAAATGGTGAAGAGCTGCCTCTTCGCCGCGCCGTCGTTCCACTCGCGATCGCGGCGGAAGAGTTCGAGCAGCTCCTCGACCGCGCCCTCGACCTTGCCGGAGGCGTGCAGCGCCTGGGCGAGATCGAAGCGCGCCTGATGGTCGTCGGGATGCGACAGGACGCGGTCCAGGAGTTCAGCAACCGGGCCGGCATCGGCGGCCTGCTTCGCAAGCGCGAGCTGCGCACGGGCGGCTTCGATCTCGGCGGCGGTGGCGATCGCGGCGGGAACGGCGTTCAGGAGCCCTTCGGCCTGCTCCTCGTTGCCCATCGCGAGATGGGCGCGGACGAGCCCGCCATAGGCGGCGGCGTTTTCCGGCTCTTCGCCGAGGATCGCGGCGAAGGTCTCGGCGGCATCGACGGCGGCGCCTTCGGTCAGCATCGCTTCGGCCGCCTCAAGCGCTTCGCCGAGGCCGCCGTCGCCTGCGAGCCCGGCGAGCTTGTCGACGAAGGCCTTGATCTCGGAGCCCGCGACCGCGCCCTGGAAGCCGTCGACCGGCTTGCCCTGCCAGAACGCGTAAACGGTCGGGATGGACTGGATGCGGAGCTGGGCGGCGATCTGCTGGTTTTCGTCCACGTTGACCTTGGCCATGCGAACCTTGCCCTTGGCCGCCGTGACGGCGGCTTCGAGCGCGGGGCCGAGCGTCTTGCAGGGCCCACACCACGGCGCCCAGAAATCGACGATGACGGGCACCTGGGCGCTCGCCTCGATCACCTCTTTCATGAAATCCGCTTCGGTGACGTCGCGGATCAAATCCGCAGCACCGGCCGGCGCGTCCTGTTTCTGGCCGAATTCGAGCATGTCTGCCCCCTGATTACCGTGTCGCCCCCTATATGAGCGCGCCGGGCGGAAAGGCCAAGGGGGATGCGGCGATGAGGTCCGGGACTGTCATTCGAAGAAGGGCGTCACCTCGGCCACGATCACCGCGTTCTCGGCGAGCGCCTTGTCCATGAGCGTGCGCTCCTCCGCGGCGACCTCGTGGCCCTGGGCCGCGCGATCCTCCGGTGTGCCGTAGCCCGTGACGTCCAAGGGCGCCATGTCGGCCTGCTTGAGGATCGCCACCGTCTCGCGCACTGCCTCGTCCTCGTCGACGCCCGAGGCATAGATCATGAGCGCGGCGCCCGTGGCTTTCTTCGGCAGCCCGTCGCCCGCCTTGCGTCCGACCTGGACGAGAAGGGTATAGACCTGCTGGGGGCGCTTCGTCTTTTCCACCTGTCGACCCTTCCTGCGACCGGCATCGCTACGTGCGTATCGTTGACCCGGACTTAGCCCCTCATACGCCGCCAGATCCAGATCAGCAGGCTGGCCCCAACTATCCCGACGACCAGCTGGGGAATCCAGGCTTCGGCCGGATAGATCGACAGGAGTCTCAACAGACCGTTAAGCAGGACAGCCCCCAGGATGCCGAGGCCGACGTTGGCGAAGACGCCGGTGTCGGCCTTCATGATCATACTGGCGATCCAGCCCGCCAGCCCGCCGACGATGATCGCGCCGAAGAATCCGATGCCCATGTACTTACTCCCTGTTGAGAACCTTCGCCGACAGACTACACGAAATTGCGGACAGTGCAGATCAGTCGCGCAGAAGTTCGTTGATCGAGGTCTTCGAGCGGGTCTGCGCGTCGACCTTCTTCACGATAACCGCGCAGTAGAGGTTGATGCCGTTCTTCGACGGCATGGAGCCCGCGACGACGACTGACCCGGCCGGCACCTCGCCATAGGTGACGTTTCCGGTCTCGCGGTCGACGATCTTCGTTGACTTGCCGATGAAGACGCCCATGCCGAGGACCGAGCCTTCGCGCACGATGCAGCCCTCGACGACCTCGGAGCGGGCGCCGATGAAGCAGTTGTCCTCGATGATCGTCGGGCCGGCCTGCATTGGCTCGAGGACGCCCCCGATGCCGACGCCGCCCGAGAGGTGGACGTTCTTGCCGATCTGGGCGCAGGAGCCGACGGTGGCCCAGGTATCGACCATCGTGCCCTCGTCGACATAGGCGCCGAGATTGACGAAGGAGGGCATCAGCACGACGCCGGGCGCGACATAGGCGGAGTGGCGGACGATGCAGCCGGCCGCGGCGCGGAATCCCGCCTGTTTCCATCTGTTCTCGCCCCACCCGACGAATTTTGGCGCGACCTTGTCCCACCAGACGGCGCCATTGGGCCCACCGCTCTGCACCTCGGTGTCACGGATGCGGAAACCGAGCAGAACCGCCTTCTTGGCCCACTGGTTCACGTGCCAGTCGCCGTCCGCCCGCCGCTCGGCTACCCGGAGCTTGCCGCTGTCGAGCGCTTCGAGCGTGGCGCCGATCGCGTCGCGGGTTTCGCCCCCTGTCGCGGGCGTGATCGTGTCGCGCGCCTCCCAGGCGGCTTCGATGGCGGTTTCGAGTGCGGCATTGGACATGGGGGTCTCCGGGGTCAAGCGTCGCGTGACCATGGCCTATAGGACGCGCGCGCCCGTGAGGCAATGCAACCTTGCGCGTCACAGTTGCGCCATCCGCAGCGGCGCGGGCTGGCCTCACCCCGGCAAAGGGGCTAGGTCTGAGGCGACAAGACACCGAGGACGCGCGATGAAAGACGACCCACGCCAGCACCCGTTCCGCCACAGCCAGCAGGACGTCGAGGCCGCCGACCGCATTCCGGACACGCCCCAGACGCGCGCGCCGGCCTACCGGCTGGCCTTCACCGATCCCGATTTCCTGTGCCGCGAGGAGTTGAGGCCCGTGCGGCTCCAGCTCGAACTTCTGAAGCCGCAGATGATCATGGACGAACGCGGCATCGAATCGACCATCGTTCTGATGGGCAGCGCCCGCATCCCCGATCCGACAGGGACGGCGGTACAGGCCGAGCCGCCGCTGATCGAGACCGGGGGCGGCGCCCGGCACGACGAAGCGGCTGGCGCGGCGGCTTTGTCGCACTGGTACGATGAGGCCCGCAGGCTCGCCCGGCTCATGACGGAAAAAAGCCTCAAGAGCTACGGGCGCGAGGACGTGATCGTCACCGGCGGCGGGCCCGGCATCATGGAGGCGGGCAATCGCGGCGCGATGGATGCGGGCGGCGCTTCGATCGGGTTGAATATCGTCCTGCCGCACGAGCAGGCGCCAAACGAATACGTGACGCCGGATCTGTGCTTCAACTTCCACTACTTCGCGATCCGCAAGATGCATTTCCTGATGCGCGCCAAGGCGCTCTGCATCTTCCCGGGCGGGTTCGGCACGCTCGACGAGCTGTTCGAGAGCCTGACGCTCATTCAGACCGGGCGGATGCGGCCCGTGCCCTTCCTGCTTTTTGGCCGTGCCTTCTGGGAGGCCGTCATCAACTGGCAGGCGCTGGTCGAGGCGGGCACGATCTCGCCGGAGGACATCAAGCTGTTCCGCTTTGTGGAGACCGCCGACGAGGCCGTGGAGATCATCAACGGCGCAGAAGACGGCTCGTAGTCCCCGTCAGTCTTTCGCGTCGATCTCGATCATCACGGGGCCGGATTCGCGCCCGAGCCGGAGGAGCGCATCTCTGAGCGCCTCTGGCCGCATCTTGATGCGGGCGTGCGGAATGCCGCAGGCGCGAGCGATATGCGCGAAATCGGGCGGCGTCGGGTGGCAGCCGACGACCGCGATGCCCTTGGCCTCCATCGACGCGGCGATCTCCTGATAGGCGTAGTTGTTCCAGATGAGGAAGGTGATGGGCAACCTTTCGTCCACCGCCGTCATGATCTCGGGCAGGGTGAACTGCGCGCCGCCGTCGCCGGCGAGGCAGATGACGGGCGCGTCCGGCGCCGCGAGCGCCGCGCCGATGGCGGCCGGGATGGCGTAGCCGAGCGCGCCGAAGCCGGTCGCGGCGTTGAACCATCCGGCGGGCCGGTCGTGGTCGTAGCAGAGGTTGCCGGCGTAGATGGCTTGCGTGGAATCGCCGATGAAGACGGCGCCGGGCACCGTGTCGCGCACCGCCTCAAGCATCGCGATCTGGGCCCGCATCGGGGGATCGAGCGCCGCGCGGGCCGCCTTGCGGGTGGCCGCCGCGCGGGCAGGGCCGTCACGATCCATCGCGGCGGGAACCCCATCGGCCAACGCTGGGAGGACGTCTGATAGCGCGCCTTCGATGGCGATGTCGGCGGGATGGCGGGCGAGTTGTCCGGCGGAGATGTCGACGCGGATCATCCGGCGGGGCTGGGGCAGGCCGCCGCCGCCATACATGTCGTAGTCCGTGGGGCCGAGTTCCGTTCCGAGGGCGAGCACGACGTCAGCGGCACGGATGAGCGCGCGGACCGCGTCGAGGCTCGGGCTGGCGGGCACGGTAAGCGGGTGGCCGTGCATCAGGCCGCGCGCGTTCACCGTCTGAACGACCGGCGCGCCCAGCCGTTCGGCCAAAGCGGTGAGTGCGGCGTTTTCGAACTTCGCGCCGCCTCCGGCGAGGATGAGAGGGGCGTTGGCACCACCGAGGAGAACCGCAGCGCGCCGGATCGCTTCCGCGTCGGGACGCGGCGCGGTGGGCGTTGACGGGGGGGCCAGGGCGAGGGCCGGAAGGCCGAAGACGTCGATCGGCACCTCGATATGAGCCGGCCCCGGCCGGTCGCCCGTCGCCGCGGCGAAGGCGCGGTCCAGCGCGGCGGCGAGGTCATCCGCCCGTTCGATGCGGTCCGAGGACCGCGCGACGAGCGCCGTCATGCCGCGCTGATCGGGCAGTTCGTGCAAGTGGCCGAGCCCCTTGCCGAGCGAGTCGCGCCGGTTGACGCCGGAGATCACGATCATCGGCACCGAATCCGCCCGCGCCTGACCCATCGGCGTCATCATGTTCGTCATGCCCGGGCCGGTGATGACGAAGGCGACGCCGGGACGGCCCGAGATGCGCGCATAGCCATCGGCCATGAAGCCCGCGCCCTGTTCGTGGCGCGGCGTGACGTGACGGATCCTCGTTCCTTCGAGGCCGCGATACAGCTCGACAGTATGGACGCCGGGTATGCCGAAAACGGTGTCGACGCCGCGCGCTTCGAGCGCGCGGACGAGGGCTTCGCCGATGGTGGTCATGCGGTGGCTCCGGTTCTGGCGAGGGTTGAGGCGCGGCGGATAATGCGCCGGGTCGCATCCCCGAAGCGGGCGTCGTCGACGGTCAGGGCGACGCGGACCCAGCCCTGAAGCGTGGTGCCGAAGGTCGTGCCGGGCATCACCGCGACGCCTTCAGAGTCGAGCAGGTCGAGCGCGTAGTCGCGGTCCGAACGCCCTGACGCGCGGACGTCGATGAGTGCGAACATTCCGGCCTGGGGCGTCTGGACTACGAGGTTTGTCTCCGTAGAGAGCGCCTCGGCCAGCCGCCCGGCCCGGGTGGCGAAGCGCGTCCGCATTCCCTTCGCCGCCTCGGAGGGGCGCGACACGGCCTTCACCGTCATGTCGGCGATGAAGGGCTGGTTGCCGAAGAGCATGACCTCGGACAGCGGCAGCAGCCGGTCGGCGAAGGCGCGCGGCGCGACGCACCAGCCCGACCGGAAGCCGGGCGCGGCGTGGGACTTGGAAATCGAGGAGACGACGATCGTGCGGTCGGCGAGCGCGGCGACATCGAAGGGCGAGGCGAAAACAGTGCCGTCGAAGACGAGCTCCTCATAGACCTCGTCCACGACGAGCCAGAGATCGTGCCGGGTGGCGACCGCGCCGATCGCCGCGATATCCTCCGCGCCGAGAACGGCGCCGGTGGGATTGTGGGGCGTGTTGAGAAGGATTGCGCGCGAGGCGGGCGTGATCCGCCGGGCGATGTCGTCGGCCGCGATGCGGAACCCGCTCTCGGGTCGGAGCGGCACGGGGACGAGGGCCGCGCCGCTCGCCGCGACGACGCCTTCGTAGGTCGCGTACATCGGGTCCCCGACGAGCACCTCTGTGCCCGCCTCGGCGAGGCCCGTCAGGACGGCGAATAGCGCGGTCTGGGTGCCGGGGAAGCAGAGCACCTGTTCTGGCGACACCGCCCGCCCGGCGCGGCGGGTGTAACGCTCGGCCAGCGCGGTGCGGAGCGCGCGTTCGCCGCGTCCGTCGGAATATTGCGTCCGACCGGCGCGGATCGCGGCGATGGCGGCCTCGGCCAGGTCGTCGGGGACCGGCACGTCGGGATTGCCGATCGTCAGGTCGATCACGTCGCGGCCAGCCCGCGCCATGGCCTGCGCGGCGAAGTAGACCTCCCATTTCGCGCCGCCGAGGCCGGCGAGGCGGTCGAGGATCGGGGAATGGTTCATGTCGCCTCCTCATCCGCGCCGAGGTCGAGCGCGAGGATCGCGCCTACCGAGTCGAGACCCACGCGCGTCACTTCGCCGGGCGCGAACGCCTCGGGCAGCGCGCCGGCTTCGAGCCACAGCCCGTCGATGACCGCGTTGCTGGCGATGGCGAGCGGACGCGTCGCGTCGCCCGTGCGTCCCGCTTCGGCCAGCGCGTCGGCGATCAGCTGCTCCAGCCGGTCACGATAGCCGAGATAGCTTTCCGCGTGGGTTGCCCGCATGGCCGGATCGCGGCGGATCATGTGGATGAACGCGGCCCAGAGCGACAGGGTCCGGGGATCGACGACCGGTGGCATGAGCGAGGCCGTGACGAACCGCGCGAGCCGGGCGCGTGCGCTGCCACCCGTCCCGGCGGCGGCCTCGGTCGCCTCCATCTGCGCGGCCATGTGGGCGCCATAGGCGGCGTTCACGAGATCGTCCTTGGTGTCGAAGTGGTGCCTGATCATGCCTGGGGAGACGCCCGCCTCATCGGCGATTGCGCGCACGGTCGCGGCCTGCGGCCCCGCCCCCGCCATCAGCCGAAGCGTCGCCGAGATCAGCGCCGCGCGCCGGCTTTCGGGGTCGTCGCGCGTGAATTTCCGCCTTGTGGCACTCATGCAGGGCCGTCTTCGTCCAGTAATTATACAATCGTATAACTACACCCGGAACGGTACCTCCGCAAGGGGGATTGCGCTCTGGCGTTCCACCGATTCCGGCGCGCGGCCGACGGCGCGTTCTAGCGGGACGGGTCGAGGATGTCGGTGGAAAGCTGTTCGTCGGCGATGCGGTCAATCTCTTCAAGCGACATGGCGTCGAAATCCATGCCGACGACAAGCTCAGAGATGTCCCCATTTGGGACCTCGGGCACCAGGATCCAGTCCGGCTTTGCGACTCTGGCGACGCCGCAGTCGGTGTTGTCGGAACCGCACTCCGGCAGGCTGCGGGTCTTCAGATCCCAGCGTTTCCCGAAGCGGCGCACGGCGTAGTACATCAGCTTGGCCTGGGTGGCGGAAACGTCACCCGCCCGCATACCGTAGTAGAAAGCGCGGTGGGTGTCCTGCCAAGTGCGCACGCGCGTGCGCACATAGTGGTCGTGAATGACCGAGGCGCGGCGGTACTTGCCCGACCACGGTCCGCCCATCACGCTCCAGAAGGCCGCCGGGATCGACGCGCCGTTTACGCAGGTGCCCGACGGCACCGACCAGTCGATCTGGTTGGGGTCGATGAAGTGGAACTCCTCGACCAGCCGAAAGATGGAGAAAAAGCCGTCTTCGTCGGATGCGAAGCACTCGTCGAGCTGTTCGTCCGAGAGGATGAGTCGCCCGACGAAACGTCCGAATTCATCGGCGCGCACGGGCGTCATCGCGAGAGCGAGGGAGAGTGTCAAACAAATCAGTTTCATAGGCGACGCAGGGTTAAACCCGAATCCCGCAATCAGTTGGTTCAAACCCGGACATCTTACATCGGTGGGACGCCTTCGCAAAGCGCAAGCGCACCTGCCGGTCACGCGGCGCCTAGACGATCACCGCCAGCTCTTCCTGCTCGCCCACGCCAAATACGCGTTTGTAGCGCCTGATCTGGTCGGGCGGCCCCATCGCTTTCAGCGGGTTGTCCGAGAGCTTGACCGTGGGCCGCCCGTTCGCCGCGACCGCCTTGCAGACGATGCTGAACGGGGCCAGCCCGTCGTTCGGCGCGAAGCCCCGGAAATCGTTGGTGAGCAGCGTGCCCCAGCCGAACGAGACCCGCACGCGCCCGGCGAAACGCCTGTGCAGTTCCTCGATCTTGTCGACGTCGAGCCCGTCGGAGAAGATCACGAGCTTGTCGCGCGGGTCCTCGCCGCGCTCCTTCCACCAGCGGATCGCGATTTCCGCGCCTGTGGCGGGATCGCCCGAGTCGATGCGGATGCCGGTCCAGCCGGCCAGCCAGTCGGGCGCGTGCTTGAGGAATCCCTCGGACCCGTAGGTATCGGGCAGGATGATGCGGAGATTGCCCGAATGCTCCTCGTGCCAGTCGGCGAGGACCTTGTAGGGCGCGTCCGACAGTTCCTCGTCGGTATCGGCGAGCGCCGAATAGACCATCGGCAGTTCGTGGGCGTTGGTCCCGATCGCCTCGATGTCGCGCCGCATCGCGATGCGGCAGTTCGAAGTGCCGACGAAGGCTTCGCCCAGCCCTTCGATCATCGCCTGCACGCACCAGTCCTGCCAGAGGAAACTGTGCCGCCGACGGGTCCCGAAATCGGCGATGCGGAGGCCGTCGATCTTCTTCAGCCGCTCGATCTTTTCCCAAAGCCGGGCCATTGCGCGGGCATAGAGGACCTGGAGCTCGAACTTGCCCATCGCGGAGAGCACCGCGCGGGAGCGAAGTTCCATCAGGATGGCGAGGGCCGGGATTTCCCACAGCATCACTTCGGGCCACTTGCCCTCGAAGGTCAGCTCGTACTGATCGCCCTTGCGCTCGAGGTAGTAGGGCGGCAGGCGGAGTGCCTCGAACCATTCCATGAAGGTGTGGCTGAACATCTGGCGCTTGCCGTAGAAAGTGTTGCCCCTGAGCCAGGTGCTTTCGCCGCGCGCGAGCGACAGCGACCGGGCGTGGTCGAGTTGCTCCCTAAGCTCGCCCTCGTCGATGAGCTTGGCGAGCGGGATCGACTTGGTGCGGTTGATAAGGCTGAAGGTCACGGTCGTGTCGGGCCGGTTCCTGAGGACCGACTGGCACATCAGGAGCTTGTAGAAGTCGGTATCGATGAGCGACCGGATGATCGGGTCGATCTTGAAGGCGTGGTTGTAGACGCGTGTGGCGATGTCGACCATTCACGCCTCCAGCCGCACGCCGGCCGCGCGCAACTCGGCCTTCGCCTTCGCGAGCGAGCCGTCGAGGTCGATGGCCCTGCAGGCGTCTTCGAGGACGGTGACGTTGAAGCCGAGCTTCGCGGCGTCGATCGCCGAATAGGCGACGCAGAAATCTGTGGCGAGGCCGACGAGCGTGAGATCGGTCACTCCGCGCGTCCGCAGGTAACCTTCGAGGCCGGTGGGCGTTTCGTGATCATTCTCGAAGAATGCCGAGTAGCTGTCGACGGCGGCGCGGAAGCCCTTGCGGATGATGAGGTCGGCCGGATCAGTCCTGAGGTCGGCATGGAAGGCAGCGCCTTTGCTGCCCTGCACGCAATGGCTGGGCCACAGGACCTGCGCTCCGTAGGACATCTCGGTCACGCTGAACGGCTCGGCGCCTTCGTGGCTCGCGGCGAAGGAGGAATGGTCGGCCGGGTGCCAGTCCTGTGTCAGCACCTTGACGGCGAAACCGTCCATCAGGCCATTCACGCGGGGAATGATCGCGTCGCCCCCGGCGACGGCGAGCGCGCCGCCCGGGCAGAAGTCGTTCTGCACGTCGATCACGATCAGGGCTTCGGTCGTCGGGCGCATCGCGGTTCTCCCTTGGTCCGAGTCTCAGGGGTAAGGAGCGCTCCGCGCCGCGTCAACCTGTGGCCGGCTCGTCGGTGTCGCGGTAGCGGTCGAGATGACGGCGGAGGTCAGTCAGAAGCGGCAGCGCGGCCGCGATCCGGGCCGCGCCGACATCTCCCGACAGGCGGATCATGTCATCGGTGAGCGAGGTCACCGCCCGTCCATGCGCCGCCCGCCCCGCCTCGGTGAGCGTGACGAGCTTGCTGCGGCCATCCTCGGGGTTGGGTGCCATCGCGATCAGCCCGCGCTTTTCCAGCGTGGCGATCGTGTGGGTCATCGTCGTCTTGGGCTGCTGGAAGGCGCGCGCGAGGCGCAGCGGCGACCAGGCGCCGCCGAGCCGGACGAGATGGCTCAGCACGCCGAATTGCGGCAGGCTGAGGCCGTCGGGGTTCTTCGCTTCGAGAAGCGCGCGGGTGAGTTGCGCGATGATCCCGGCTTCGATCAGCAGCGTGAACGCCGCGTGTCCGGGATCATCAGGGATCGCTGTCGGGTCGTCAGGCATCCACGAGCCGCGTCTCCAGCGGCCAGCGGGGTGCCGGCCCTTGTTTCGGGCCATAGCCCAGACGGCCGAGCATCTGCAAGGTTTCTCCGCCCCGGGCGCAAAGCGCGTGGACCTCGGCGCGATGGTCGGCCATTTCGGGATATTCCTGCAAGGCTTGGCTGACCGGCTGCACCGCGAGGCCGAGCGCGGTGGCCTGAAGATGCGCGCGGACCCAGGACCGGCCGGCGGCGATCTGATCCGTCCGCGCATTTCCGGGCGTGGCCAGCCAGAAGAAGGCGGGCGTCGCGGCGAAGGCCGTGCGGAACATGTCGATCGTCTGCGCGAAGGTGCTGCTACCGGGATCCGCCATGGACTCCCGGGTCAGGAGGCCGAGCCGGCCGAGCGCATCCGGCAGCGGCCCGCCGACCGATATGCCGTCGGGGCTGGTCTCGATCTCGGCCTTGCCGATCCGCATCAGCCGAACCGATTCGTGATGCGTGCGCGGCGTCTCGGTCTCGACGATGATCGCGGCGAGCGTGAGGTCGCGCAGGCGCTGGGTGGATTCCGCGTCGCCGGTGCCATCGGCGCGCACGTCATCGGTCGCGGCCCCGAGAATCGCCGCGATGTCGGCCTCGGCGACGGGGCGGGCCATGTCGTAGGGCTTGCGGTTCGTGTGCCGATGCATCACTTGGGCGAAGAGCGGGTCGGGCGCGGCAGGTCCGGTGAAACGGGCATGAGCGACCGGGGCCTTGGGGCCGGTCCCTTCAGGGAAGAGGTTGAGCGCGACTCCGGTCGCCTCCTCGGCGGCGGCTTGCACCATCAGTTCGAGGAAGCAGCCCATGCCGATGGTCAATTGACGGTCGAAGGGATCGGTTTCCGGCAGGTTGCGGGTCGGGTCGCGGAAGAGTGTGAGCCCGTCGGCGCCGTCGAGCCGCGCCACCCAAGGCTGGCGGTTGTGCGGATTGGGCGCGAGGAGCGCGTAGGAGAGCGCCCTGAGTCGCGGGTCGTCGTAGCGGCCGGCGCTGTTCCAGGGGGTGAGCGCCGCGGTCGGCGTCCGGGTGCCGGCATAGAGGCCGGCTGCGCCAGCGGCCAGGATCGTGCCGCCGCCGATCAGGGTCAGGAACTTGCGTCTGGGAATGGACATGGCGGGTCTCCTTTCTCGATGCGACTCACCATATAGTACGACTTCGCACTAATCAAGTGCGAAGTCGTACTAGTTTCGCCGGCGCCCCCGCGCTTGCGCCCGCCGCAGCGCATGGGGTATCGCGCACGGCATGATCACCGTCGCCGCGCTCTACCGGTTCACGCCGTTTCCCGACCCCGCAGTCCTGCGCGGGCCGCTGCTATCGGTTTGCGAGGATGCGGGCGTGAAGGGGACGCTGCTGCTTGCCCGAGAAGGAGTCAACGGCACGATCGCGGGCCCGCGGGCGGGAATCGACGCGGTGCTGGCGCATATCCGCGCCCTGCCCGGCTGCGCCGGGCTCGACTGGAAAGAAAGCACCGCCACGGAGATGCCCTTCGGCCGCATGAAGGTACGGCTGAAGCGCGAGATCGTGACGATGGGAGAGCCGGATGTCGATCCGACGGGGGGCGCCGGCCATTACGTCGAACCGGCCGACTGGAACGAATTGATCAGCGCGCGAGATGTCGTGGTGATCGATACAAGGAACGACTACGAGGTGGCGATCGGCACGTTCGAAGGCGCGGTCGATCCGGGAACGAAGTCGTTCCGCGAGTTTCCCGGTTGGTGGCGTGAGAACGCGGCCCGGTTCGGCAACAAGCGCGTGGCGATGTTCTGCACCGGCGGCATCCGCTGCGAGAAATCGACGAACTTCCTTCTGAAGCACGGGGTGAAGGAGGTCTTCCATCTCAAGGGCGGCATCCTGAAGTATCTCGAAGAGGTGCCCGAGCGCGAAAGCCTCTGGCACGGCGCCTGCTTCGTCTTCGACCAACGCGTGAGCGTCGGTCACGGGCTGACGTCCGGCGGGCACGCGATGTGCCATGCCTGCCGGCGCCCGCTGACCGACGCCGACCGCGCGCATCCGGCCTATGAGGAAGGTGTGTGCTGCCCAGCCTGCGCGGATGAATATTCCGACGCCCAGCGCGCCCGCTTCCGCGAGAGGCAGCGCCAGATGGAGCTGGCCGCGCGGCGCGGGATGGCGCATCTCGGCCCTCGCGACGACCGGAACTAGACGCCGAGATAGGCGGCGAGCCGCGCGAAGCGCCTCGGCGCCACCCGGCTCCAGTCGTAGTTCATCACGGCGGCCCGGGCACGGACACCATGATCGCGGCGCAGCTCCTCGGAGGCGGCGAAGGCGGCGATCAGGTCCGAGAACGTCCCGGTCTCGGCGGGATCGATGATCGTGATCGCGTCGGTTTCATCCCCGATCCGACCGGCGCCCATCCGCGATGCGATGACGGGAAGACCGTGCCCCGCGGCCTCGTAGGTGACGATCGGATCGCCCTCTTCTATCGATGGCAGCAGCGCGACATCCGCAGCGCGGTACTCGGAGGCAACATCAAGGCTGAAGCCCGCGCAGGAAACGTCGGGGCGGTCGAGAACGTCCGCGAAGAGGCGGCGGATCGCAGGCTCGATCTTTCCGACGATGCGCAGGCTGGTGTCCGGCGGCGCATGGCGCCAGGCCCGGAGAAGATGGTGCATGCCCTTGCGCACCCCGGCGGTGCCCACGAACAGGAAGCGCACCGGGGCGCCGTCGGCGCGCGGCGGCCGTTCGGCAAGCCGCGCTGGAACGTGGCAGCCGTAGCTCGTCGGGATGAACCGGCGTTCGAGCGGCGTCCCGGTCAGGGCGTTCTCCGTCGCCGGGCTCGGCGCGAAGATCGCCGAACACAGCGCGTGACGGCGATCCTGCTCGGCGATGCGCGCCTCGGTGATCGCGTGGCCGGGGCTGATGCCAAGATCGGCATAGGCCGCGTCGAGGATCTGCCTGGCGACGGCCATGCGCGTGTTGACAGCCTCGCTCACGATCGTCACGCCCCGCGCGGCGAGGGCTTCATATATCTCGATTGGACAGAACGGCCAAAGATAGGCAACGTCGCCTGCCTCCAACCGCCCGAGGTAGTCGCGGTGAAGCCGTCGCAGCGCCGGTTCGCGCATAAGGCCGAAGGGCAGCCTGCGAAACGCGGCCGGCACCGACCTGCGCACCCCGAGCGCGCGCGGCCGTTCGCCGTGAAAGAACGCGGTGTGAAGGTCGGTCTGCACGCCCGCCTCGGCCGCGGCTGCGAGCAGCGACCGGCAGGTCATGCCAACGCCCACGCTGGCGCAGGGCATGCTCATCAGCGCGCGTATCCGCGGTAGCCGCGCGAGGGTGGCCGGCAGGTCCACCGGCCCGTCGATCGCGGCCATCCTAAGCAGCGGCTGAAGAATACTCACTCACACACCCATTCCATCACTCGCAGCGGAATCATCGGACTGGTTTCCGGACGCCACGCTATCCTGACATGCGGCGGGCGGCGGGGCGATCACAGCTTTGCCGAAGCGATCGGTTCGATCAACAAAGCCGTCGTATGGTGGACAATAACCACAGCGGGCCTGGATTGGTCGCAAGAGGGAACCGCATTGCGACCTCGCGCACCGCGAGTCAAGTCGCTGTGGATATGCGTTGCGCTAGCGTCGGCGGGACCGGCTCGGCGTGCTGTCCGACGATTGTGGAAACCGGGTGAAGGACGGGCCGTCTGACCGCGAGGGGCCGCTTTGCGGCGCAGGCGGTTCAATTTCGTTATCCACGGTTTCCGGGTCGCCGCCCGACGCCCGGTCGCCACCTGCATCGGTCAAGACGGCAGACCGGTCCGCTTGTGAGCGCGATTCGAGCTGCTGCGTCCAGACAGTCCTGCGCCGCTTTGGCCGCCCCCCCGCGACGCGGTCCGGTTCAGATGAGACCGACGCGAGCCAGAGTCCGCTGCCGAGCATGAAGAACACGAACGAATAGATGGCGGTCCAGATATGCACCGTGGACAGCGTGAAGCTCAGCCCGACAAAGGTGAACATCCATGCCAATTTGAGGTTGGCCAGCGTCGTTCCCGGTGTGAACTGGCGACGCCCCACACGGATGATCGCGTCGGCATAGCCGAGCGCGAGCAGTAGGAAGCCTGGGATGCCGTTGCGTATCGCGATGACGAGCCAGAAGTTGTCGATTGTCCCGGTTTTCATGTAGGAGGGGCGTATCCAAGGGCGAAAGCCGAGCCCGAATATCGGATTGTCCCAGACGTTTCTCATGCCCCAATCGAAGATGATGCTGCGATAATAGGCGGTATGCGCCGAGAAGGTCGCATAGCTCATCATGACCTTGAGCGGTGTCCGGTTGGACAGGATGTCGATCGTGACATACATCGCGACGAACAAACCGACGAGCAGTAGCCATCTGCGCCGCATGTTCCGGAAAATCCGATCCCATGTGATCAGCCCGATTTGCAGCATGGCGGCCAGCAGGGCGCCGCTCGACAGGGACAGGAAAATGCCAAGGCCAATCGCCATGCAGGCGACGATCCGCCCGACGAGGCTCATCGAGTTCCGAAGACCGACATATGTCAGCGACAGTGCGACCGAGCAGAACAGGCCGAAATGGATCGGGTGGGCGAAAACCGCCTGGACACGATGCAGGCTCATCCGCATCGGGATGTCGACCTGCGTGACCGTGGTCAGTACCGGCAAGCGTTCGATCACGGCGGGAATGACGGCCGTCCCGCTGCGCGTCTCCAGTATGGCGAAGGGCAGAAGCAGAACGACAAGGGCCAGAACGACCCTTATCAAGCCGATGAAATCCGAGGCCGTTCGTATATAGGCGCGCGCGAGAACGTAGCCGCCGATGAACTCGATTCCCGTCGACCCGATGGATTCGATAGCCCGGTTGGGATTGTTGACCAGAAGCGATATGGCGGCCCACACGACGTGCAGGAAGAACAGCCAGTCAATCGGATACCGCCTACCGTATTGACCGCTAATCAAACCGACCGTGAGCGGAATGATGACGACGAGCAAAAGCAATCGGACACTGGTCATTGCGATGCTGCCGATGTCGAAACCCAAAGGCATAACGATCGTGAGCAGGTACAACATCACCAGGGGATGCAGTCGGGCGACGTCACTCCCAAGCGTCTTGAGCGCCGTGCCGGCAGCGCTGGAGTGCCGGACGTCAGTTACCGATTCAACCAAACCAGGTCTCCAACTCGTCAAGCGAGGTGCTTGACCTACAGCCTATAGTATACCGCATCGCTTTCGACGAGCATGAATCGGCGGAGAAGTGGGCTGCGAGCTACCGGGCAACCCGATAGCCATGCCGCGGAACCGCCGGCATCAACTCGCCCAGGCAGCGCGCCATTTCAGGATGAACGGACCCGGCGGACCGCGCACCGCAGCGGCCCAGCTCGCTTGCCGGTGACGGGCGGCGCGGCCTAACTGGGCCTTTCGGCAGCGAGCGCCCCAAGCGCGCGGGCGGCAACGCAGGTCGGTGCGGTGATATTCCGAGCGGGCACATGCCGCCACGGTGCGCGCGCGCTGTCCCTGCCCCTGGCCGAGGCGCCGCCGCCCGGGGCGGCGACAGCCACCGGACGAGCGCCGCTGCGTATTCGGCTCCGGTCGGTCGGCAGCGCGGCGCTGGTCCCCGCAAGACGGGAACACCATATGATATCGCTCTCTGCCATCTCTGTCGTCCAGCGCCAACGCGGCGACGGGTCCGCGCCGCCCCCACCCACCGGCAGCGTCACGCTCGCCTCCTTCTCCGCAGACCGCGCGATCTTCGACAGCGGCGCGGGGATCGGGCAGGCGCAAGCCACGATCCCGCTGTCCGGCACCGGGACCGCGGGCGAGGTCGTCCAGGCACGGGCCGTCTCGCTCGACGACGGCGGAGCGACGACGACGGCCTGGGCCGATGTGGCGACGGCGGATGCGGGTGGTGCCTGGTCGGGCACGATCACCGCGCCGCGCTCCGCGTCTTGGTTCCGGCCCGAAGTGCGGCTCAGGTCCCAGCCGGGTGTAGCCGCTCAAGGCGCTGCGCGCTTCGGCGTCGGTCATGTCATCGCGATCTGGGGACAATCCGGACCGGACCGCATCCTGTCCTCTTTCTACGACAACTCGACACCCCCCACCGTCGCCGATCCCGAGGCGGTGCAGATCTTCCACGGCGCCGCCGTGACGCCGCAACGCCATCACATCACCGATGCGCAGCCCATGACCGCCGCCGCGGCAGCCATGGCGGAGACTCTGATCGCCGCGCGGCCGGGCGAGAAATTCGCGGTGATCTTTCACACCGTGCCGGGCACCGATCCGCGCGCGCTCGTCAACGACGCCGATGGCAGCCGCGACTGGGCCGCGGACAAGGCGCTGCACGACTTCGCCACCGCCGACGGCCAGCAGGTCGGCCTCGCCGCGATGGCGTGGTTCGCCTCGCCCGGCAACCTTGGCGCGGATTACGGCGAGGCGCTGTTCCCGCTGTTCTCCGCCAAGCGCACCGATGGTACGCCGGTCGCCTTCCCGGCCACGATCAGCTACGGATCGGGCCAGAGCTATGCCGCCGATCACTGGTTCGGCGAGCTTTACGATTACAGCCACACCCGCTGGGTGCCCTACGGCCCGCCGCGCTACGACATCACCGCGGATATGCGCGATGCCACGCACATTTTGGGCGGCGGACAGGATTTCCGGCTGGCCGACAAGCAATCCGCGCGCGAAAGCTGGCGCGCGATGCTCGCGGTGCCGGATGCGACCATGTTCCTGCCGCTGGGGCTTGAGCCGCTCACCTATGTCAACGGCATCGACGACGGCGCGGGCGGCTGGGCCGACAACGCTCACCCGAATGGGAACTCGCCCGACGGCACGCAGGCGCTCGCACGCCTCACGGTCCACGCCATCCTGCAGTCGGCGGGGCTGACTTCGTGGATGGTGCCAGAGTTCGATCAGTGCCTGTGGGAGCCGACAGGCGCCTGGGTCGAGGTCTGGTCCTCCGCCGGTCCGATCACGACGACGCGGCTCGCGCGCAGCGAAACGGCGCTCGGCGCCACGCTTCCGCACTGGACCGAAGTCATGGGCTTCCAGATCAACGGCCTGCCGGCCGAGACAACGCAGATCGTGAACGGACGCGCCCGCATCCTGCCCAATAGCGGCGTCTTTTCCTACGCCGACGCGATCCAGTTCGGCGAGGGCGGTTCGACCGGCATGATCGCCCATCCCGACGATTTCTTCGCGGAAACCTGGAAGAACCTGCCCATCGTCGATCTCGGCCTCGCCGGTCTTGACGGCGCGCCCGTCCGGCCGCTGGCTGATGCTTCCGTGCTTGCCAACACGCTGCCGGCCCCCGCACAGCCCTTCAAGACCTCGGCTTCGGGGCCCTATTTCCTAAACCCCGCGAACGTGCCCGCCGGGACCTCGGCGATCACCTATGCGGCGAAGGTGAAGTTCGCCGCGCTGCCCGGGGCGACATCGATCCTGTTCGCGCAGGCAAGTACAGGCTTCGACGTTGAACTGACGAGCTTCGGTCACCTGCGCCTGACGATCGAGGACGGAACGGGCGCAAAGATGCTGAGTGCGCATGTCGTGTCTTTGGGACTCGCGACCGGCGTCTGGTATGAATTCGTCGTCTCGGCCGACCAGATCGCGCAAGTGGCGAGGGTCAAGATCAATGGCACGCTCGTTGCCACCGTGCCCTTCACCGGGACGTCGAATGGCGTGTTCCAGAGCAGCAGGGCGCTAAGCTTCCTTGCCCGCAACAATGGTCTGCTGCAATTCGAGGGCGACGTGGAGTACCTGCGCGCCTGGCACAGCGCGACGCAGACGGGGGCGGTGCCCGGCACGGTCCCGGACAAGGAGATCCTCGGACCCGCTTCGGTCTGCAATGCCGATGCCTGGAAGCTCGGCGCGGACGCGACCTGAGCGTCACCGTGACCTAGCGCCCGGCCGCCCCGGTTCGGCGGCCGGAATCGTTCGGCCGATGAACCCGGCACTAGCGCGCATCGGCTGCCGGCCGAACTTTTCCGCGCTTCGCGACACACAGAGAAGACCCGCCACGCATGACGCGGCGGGTCTGAATGTCGTCTCGTGGTCTGCTGGAGCGGTTGGCGACCCTACCAGAGCGCGACGATTCCCGTCGCGGTCGTACCGGTCGCATCGACGCCTGCCGCCCGTATCGGCAGGACCGTGCCGCCCGGCACGCCGGAGAACAGGACCGTCTGTCCCCCGGCGAGCCGCAGAGACACGTCGCCGGACTGGCCGATGTAAAGCGCACGGGGCAGCACCGGCAGATCGAGCGCATCGTCGGGCGCGACGGGCGCGGCGTCGCGTGCTGGCGCGGTGAGGCTGGTCGGGTAGTCGGAGAACTTGTCCATGTCTGTCTTCCTGATCGCTCGCGGCGCGCTCCCGGTCCGGACCGGGCGGAGCGGCGCTGTTTGATGGCCATTGCGGGGCCCCTGCTGAAATGCCGGCGCCCGGACACCGATCTATTGCGCGGCGGAATTAACATCGCCGCAAGCGACCGCGCGCTCGGCACTGTTTCCATGTCTCTGATCGCGAAAATCCGCTTAACGCCGCGTTAATCGGCGGAATTGTGCCGGGCTGATTAACAAAGGCCTTACATTTCCCGCTCAATTGCCTTCCTGAGACACAGACGCACTGCATTTGTGCCCAATATTTGCCACGTTGTCCCGCATTGTTCGTGGCGGGGACACACTCGCGGAACGTAAGGAAGGACAATATGGGACTAGTCCGCACATTCATGATCTGCGGTATCAGTACGGCCGTTTCACTCACGGCCGCAGAGGCTAAGGATTTCTATCTGAAACCGACGCAGTCGGGGCAGGTTGCAGGAACGCCACTCGCAGCGATCTCGCTTCAGGCAAACAACAACTCGGGAACCACGAGAACGAGGAGCTATTATAGGAATAGATGGCTCGCCAGGCAGCGTGCCAGAAATGGGGGCGGCGAAGAGGGCACGACCAGCTCGGGTCAGACCACCAGCCCGACGCCGAGCTCCACCCCGGCCCAAAGCACGGAGCAGCTGAAAGGCAGCACCGACAGCGGGACGAGCGGCGGCGCCAAGTTCGTGAGCGCGCCCAAGACGGGAGGCGATGGTGGCACCACGACCACGCCAACGACCACCCCGTCGCCAACGCCCACTCCCACGCCTGCACCGGCGCCAATGCCGTCGCCTACTCCAACGCCTACTCCGACGCCCGCGCCGGCACCGGGCCAGTCGACGAACCCGCCGGCAGCCGGGCAGACCTTCGCCAACTTCAACGCGCTCGCGCAGTCGGGCCAGCTTTCCGGCGGCGACCGGGTCTTCCTGTTGGACGGCTATCACGGCCCACTGTCCGTGACCGATCTCAAGGTTTCTTCGCCGATCACGATCGCCACGATGCCGGGCGAGACGGCGCATGTCGATTCCATAACCGTGAGAAACTCGAGCAACTTCGTCTTCAAGGATCTCAAGGTCTGGGCGACCTCGCCCAACGCCGGCACCGGCGCGCTGGTCCGTAGCTATGCCACCTCCAGCAATCTGGCGTTCATCGATCTCGACGTGCGCTCTGTCGCCAACGCCGGGAACTATGCGCAGTGGACAGGGACCGACTGGAAAAACAACCAGCGGATCGGCTTTCAGGTCGAAGGCAACGCCAACACGGTCGCCCGCAACCGCGTGACCGGGCTCTTTCACGGCATCCTGGCACTGGGTGCGAACGCCCTCGTCGAGGAAAACATCGTGGACGGCTTCGGCGGCGACGGAATGCGCGCCCTCGGCGACAACTCGGTCGTGCGGCGCAACAAGGTCCAGAACTGCTTCCAGTGGAACTCCAATCACGCCGATGCTTTCCAGTCGTTCTCTCGCGGGGCCAACGGCAAGACGGGCACGGGCGTCGTCAAGAACCTGACCATCGAAGGCAACAAGTTCTTCGAATGGACGCTGGCCAGCACCAACCCGCTGCGCTGCAAGCTTCAGGGCATCGGCATGTTCGACGGCATGTTCGACGGCATTACGATCCGCAACAACGTCATCTCGTCGCGCGCCTATCACGGCATCACGATCGCAGGTGCGTTGAACACGAAAGTTGTCAACAACACCGTTGTCAACTCCGGCGGAACTGCGCCCGGCTATCCGTGGATCCGCATCGCGGCACACAAGAACGGCACCACGTCGCAGAACACCACCGTTGCCAACAACATGGCTTCCGGAATCAAGGTCAATCCTGACACTACTCGGAAGATCGTGGAGACCAACAACTTCGTCGTGAAGAACGCTGCGGCAGAGTTTGTTTCCCCGGGGCAGCACAACTTCGCGCTCCAGTCCAGTTCGAAAGGCGTCGATGCCGGGGCTCCCGGCCTCGCTCCGACGGTCGACATCGCCGGAGCGAAGCGGCCGAAGGGCAAGGCCCCGGATGCGGGCGCCTACGAAAGCTTCTAGGCCCGACATGAGACCGCAGATGCCCCCGCCCTTCCGGCGGGGGCATTTGCTTTTGTCGCTCAGGCCGTGCCGCCGAATGCCTGGCGCAGCATCCACCAGGCGCGCAGGAGCCTGAGCCGGATCAGCATTCCGGCCCCGCGGAGCCGCTCACCGATGCCCGAGAGCTTCGGGCTGAACATCAGCTTCGGCAGATGCGCAAGACCGCTGAAGGCCATCGCGACCGCCCTGATCCCCCAGCGCGCCCGCCCGCCAGCGCCCGGGTGGCTCTGCCGGTCGAGCTCATACATCTCGCGCGTGATCCGGCGCCACTTCCCGACCAGGGCGGGCCAGTCCGACCGCGTCGGATGCGCCACCCGCATGCCTTCGTCGAGCGCCAGGCGGTAGCCCTTGTCTCTCGCGCGGAAGCACCATTCAGCATCCTCTGAGAGCCCGTGGATGAAGGGACCGACATCCTCGAACACCGCGCGAGAGGTGACCAGATTGGCGGTGACGGAAAAGCCCTTCCGCTCGACATAGTCGCGGTAGTTGAAGGCAAAGACCGTCTCGAACGCCTCGGCGCCTGACCGGGGCGGCGGAGTTTCGTCGAACACGTCGATGGCGCCGCCGATGATGTCGGCCGTGCCCGCGGCGCGGCGCGCGGCATCAAGCCAGTCGGGCGCCGGGACGCAGTCCGCGTCAAGAAAGAAGATCGACGGCGCGGTGCTCTCCCTCACGCCCCGATTGCGCGCGCGCGCCGCGCCGCGCCCCTCTTCGTGAACGAAGCGCACCTCGGGAAAGTCTGCCATCAGGCCGTTGAGCGTCTCGGTTGAGCCATTGTCGACTACGACCACCTCGACCCCGTCCCGATCGGACTGCGAAAGGGCCGTCAGGCAGCGACGCAGCCGCGCAGCGTCGTTGTAATGCGGGATGATGACGACGTGATCTGCGGCCATGACTCGGATGCTCCCTGTCACGCCACGAATCTCAGGACCCGGGCCGCTTGTCCAGCGGCTCGACGGTTGCTCCGGAAACAACCGGCCATCTCTCTTTTCACTGTTCTCCAATCGGACCCAATTTCCGGGCCGAAGGGCGCGCCCAATACTCGATTTCTGGGCGACACTGTTGCCCACCACGCAACCGAAACAACCGGCGGTTGCGGCTCAGGTAGCTTTCGAGAAAAAGGAGAAAATAGGGCGAAATCGTGGTTGAAATGGCGCGAAATCTGGTGGAATCTTGG
Source organism: Defluviimonas aquaemixtae (assembly GCF_900302475.1). Lineage (NCBI taxonomy): Bacteria > Pseudomonadati > Pseudomonadota > Alphaproteobacteria > Rhodobacterales > Paracoccaceae > Albidovulum > Albidovulum aquaemixtae. The sequence continues at coordinate 103,440 of NZ_OMOQ01000003.1, read as the reverse complement.
CATGGGTAATAATATTGGCTGTTCTGGGTTCGAAGGGGTAACAATGCTTGGTATGAGATGGTGCGCCGGCGCTATTGCCGGTCTGTTCATGGCCGTCGGCGCGTCCGCGGCGAACGCTTATGTAATCGACTTCACAAGTGCCTCCACCGGCACGTCCGGCTCGCTCTTCCAAGGCGCGATCACCTGGACGATGACGGCGAGCGGCACCCTGAACAACTCGCAGGCATTCGACGGGAACTCCGTGCCATCAACGGGCCTCGCCTACGAAACAGACGGCTACGGCGTAGGTCTCCGCGATGATGAGATCACGACCCGGCCGATGTCGCAGGAATGGATCACGGTGACGTTCAGCGCCCCAGTGCTGATCGACGCGGTCTACTTCCTCGACCTCTTCGTGTCACCGGACGGATCGTCAAGAGAGGTCGGCCAGGCCTCGGTGAATGGCGGCAACCCGAACATCTGGCTCACGGCGACGGACATCGCCGGCACGGGCGCGGCCGGCAGCGTGGCGGCGAACTTCGCACCGATCTGGGCGACAACGATCACGTTCACGGTGCTCAGCACGAACGACAGCTTCGGCTACGCCGACGGCGCACTTGCCGGTATCGGCATCGCGGCGGTCCCGGTACCGGCCGCAGGGCTGATGCTGCTGGGCGGGCTTGGCGGCCTTGCCGCGCTTCGTCGCCGGCGCCGCGCGACAACCTGAGCACGCCTACTCCTTCGATAATGGAAAGGCCGGGCACCTGACCGGCCTTTTTTCTTGGTGATGCCGCCAACCCGCGCTGGACCGACATGGGCGGGCAACGCGATCGCGCGTGGGCGGACGGGCCAGCGAGGCATAGATCGACAACGTCCGCGAGGTTTTGGCTGGGCCGCTGGCGAAGTTGATCCACATCTTTGGAAGCACCGACGATGCGGCACGATTTCTGGTCGAGTTCCTCGCCCATCCCGAACACGATGATACGAGTACGGTCACAACATATTGGGGGGTTCGGGCTCAGGCGCGGAGGAGTGAGCCACGCGCCACGCCGATTGCCTGACAGCCAGTTTGCGCTCAGCGCGGACTAATCCGGCTTTTTCATTGCAGCGACTATCCGGCAGGCCGCTGCACGCCGGTTTTCAGGCGTAAGAACTGTAGGTGTAGCCGACTGATTCATCGGCGTAGCGGCACTTGTTCAGCACCAGGCCCAGCACGTTGGTCAGTTGCGCAAGCTCTTTCTCGCAGACGTCGATATTCGGCAGCGTCGTGCTTTCGGCGGCCGCGACAAGCAGCGCGCAGTCGACGTTGCCGAGGAAGCCGACATTGTCGTCGCTGGCCAGCATAGGCGACATGTCGAACAGCATGATGTCCGGCTGCCAGCGCCGCTCGATCTCATCAAGAACGGTACGCGTCGCTGTACTTTGCAAAAGCTCCGCCGGATGCCGGCTCGCGGCCTTGTTCATCGCGATGATCAGATTGTCGCCGATCCGCATCGCCGCCTGCTCGAAGGCCACATCGCCGTCGAGCACGTCATGAAAAGAATGCGTCGGCGTCTGGCCAAGCTGCCGATGAAGCCCCGGGCGGCGCAGATCGAGGTCGATCAGCATGACCTTCAGGTCTTTCTGGCGCGACAGGCTCAGTGCCAGATTGAGCGCGATCGTCGTCTTGCCGCAAGCCGCGCCGGGCGATGTAATGGCGAGCCGGCTCCAGCCCTTGTCCTTCATGATCCGGATCGTGCGCGACCGAAGCATGTCGTAGGGCGTCGCATCCTTGCCGCCCGAAAGCGCCGTGATTCGGCTGCTGCGTGCCTTGCCGGGCGACAGCGCGATCTCGGGCAGCGCAGCCCAGACGATAACCGGCTCGGCGCCGCGGGGCATCGCGACCCGATCGCCCGTGCCGTCCGGTGGGCCGAGCGCCGACTTGCGCATCTCGCGCGCCTTGGCCAATGCCGCTTCGAGTTTCTCCATCGTGTCGACTACCTCTGAACGCGCTTGTCTTGTTCCATCACAGCTGGATTCCGAGCTTGGCCGCAACCTTGCTGACGATGATGTCCAGCGGCTGATAATAAACGTGCACCGCGTAGATCATCGCCGGAATCCCCGCGACAGCCACAAGAAGCATCAGCGCGAACCCGGTCCGGCGCATCATCACCTCGGACGGCGTGCGCATGTAGGGGATCGTCGCGATCGGCGTTATCCCAAAGGCGCTGATAAGGTCCTTGGGCCGGCGGACCGATCGGTTGAGGAACTCAAGAAGTGCTATGAAGGCGACGCCGAGGAACGCCCCCGCGAAGACGCCACCTCCCGCGATCAATATCCGGTTGGGCTTCGATGGCCGCTCGGGCACCGTGGCGGCATCGACCAGCGACAGTCGCTCGCCCTTCGAGCGGACCTCGATCTGCTCGCCTGCCGCAGCCTGGGACAGCCGGGCCACGGCAGTGTTGTACTGCTGCTGGATGTTCGAATAGTCGCGGTTGAGTGCATCGAGCGCGACCTGATTGGCCGGTGTCCGAGAGATCGAATCCTGCAGTTCATCAAGCTGCTCCAGCACGCGTACGCGCTCTTCCTCCAGCAGCGCGATGCGCGTATCGAGATCGGCGAGCTGAACGTCGAGCATTGATGCCGCCGGGTCGGCCGCCGAGTCGGCCGGCAACTGTGCGCGGACAACCTCCTCCAACTGCTGAATCTGGAGCTGCAGCATCTTCACCTTCGGGTTCTCCGGCGTGAAGACGGCGAGCATCCCGTTAAGCTGCGTGCGCAACTGGTCGAGCTGGCGCGCCTCCGGCGTCTGGTTGGCGGCCGGCGCTGTCGGATTGACCTGCCCGGTCGACTCGAAGATTGCGATCATCCGCGCCTTCTGATCCTTGAGCGCGGCTATGTCGCGCTCGATCGTGGCGAGCCGGTCCTGCAGCAATTTCTGCTGGCCGAGACGGAAATTCAGCGTGTTGGGAAGCGCATCGGAATTCTTGTTCTGGAAATCGAGTATCTTGCTGCTGATCACGTCCAGTTCACTCGAGAGCCGCTTGACCTCCTGATTGAAGAACTCGAGCGTGCCTTCCGCGCTCGATTGTCGTTGCTCCGCGTCGAACTGAAGCAGCACCGTGACGTACTCGTTGACCACAGCTGCGGCGGTGGGACCCGTCTCGGCCTCGAACTGGACCGACATAAGCGTCGCCTGCCCGCGCCCGGCGTTCTTCACGATCCGGGTATTGTCGCGCATCGACTGGACGATGCCGTCCGGCGACATCTTGTCGATCTCCTCGAAGACCCTCAGCCGTTGCGCGATGTCCAGAAGGTTGGTGCGCGTCATCAAAGCGCTTTCAAGTTTCTGCAGCCGCTCCAGCGCCGCCATCTGCACATTCGGCGCGGCCAACTGGCCGGGGATCTGCGGCGATTCCACGATCATCAGCGAGTTCGCCGTATAGACCGCGGGCAAAAGGAAGGCGGCAGCGATGGCAGCCGCCGAGACCAGTGCGAAGATGACAATGAAATAGTGGATCCGCCGCAGGAAGACCGCGAAGTAGAAAGACAGGTCCAGGTTCATTTCAGTTTCTCATCTTCCGCCGCGATCTGAGCCGCGAAGAACACGCCGTCATCCAGCACCGATTGCACAACATTCTCATCGACATGGTGATTGTCCATGCTCCACGCATAAAGCAAGGCCATATCGCAAAGTTGATTGACGAGCCGGGGAACGCCATAGGTCACGCGGAAGATCATCCGCGCCGCCGGACCCGTCACTTCCTCGCCGGTTCCGCCTGCCGCCCGGAGGCGATATGCGATCAGTTCCACCACCGCCTTCTCGTCAAGCGGCAACAGGTGAAAGCTAGCCGCGATGCGCTGCGCAAGCTGGCGCAGCGACGGATCGAGCACCATCTCCCTCAACTCAGGCTGACCCACCAGGACCAGCTGGATGACTTCGTCCTTGCCAGAGTTGATGTTGGTCAGCATCCGCAGTTCTTCAAGGCTTTCGGGCGACAGGTTTTGCGCCTCGTCGAAGATCAGAACAACGCGGCGTCCAGCGGCGTATTCCTCGATCAGATAGTCCTGTAGCTTCTGGAACAGTCGGACATAGCCCTCGTTGGGATCGAAGACGACGCCAAGTGAATTCAGCACCCACTGGATCAGTTCTCCCCGTCCACCTTGAGCGTTCGAGATGAGCCCGACCGTGACCTTCGAGCCGAACTGACGCAGCAACTCGCGCAACAATGTCGTTTTGCCGCAGCCGACGCCCCCGGTGACCAGCGTGATCGGCGCGCGGCTGAGGATCCCGAATTCGAGCACGGAGTAGGCACGCCGATGCTGCGCCGACCAGAACAGGAAATCCGGGTCCGGAACGAGCGTGAAAGGGCGCTCGCGGAACCCGAAGAAGTCCATGTAGAAGCCGACGTTGCTGCTGTCGTCCGTGTTGGTCTCCACGACCTTGTTCATCCGCAATCCACTTAATCCACCCGATCGGTCGGCACCTTCCGGGCTACGATACATACTCCGTGCCTTCCCGACCTACGCCGGGGAGATGCACATATAACTTCGGCAACTTAATGGCATAGTCCTAACTGTTTTGGGATTGCAAGGCCACCGCGTCTTCCCTGCAACCCTACCCTACCCTGCCTTCGAATCGAAGTCTCGTGCCCGCGCCAATTCAGCGGGCACCGCGGCCCAATTGCGACAGGGCCCCACAATGTTTCGCCCGCAGAAACAGAATTTCACGCATAGGGCGAACGACCCGGCGAGTGTTCGCTCAGTCGAGCGGAATCCCGCGATGATCTCGGACAATTCGGTGTTCCTTAAGGAAACTTTCGTTTCGCCGCCTATCTGAAGATGATAAGAATACGTGTCGGCGCGCGGTAGCGCGGCGTGGCGGTAATGGTGTGGATTCTTCAGGTGCCATATTGGCGCTTGAATGTGTTGGGTGGTGCCGGTGGAGCCCATGGATGACGCTTCAACTTAATGATCTTTCCGAAGACTATGGTATGGCGAGTGCTCCAGTCGGCCTAGTGGAAGTGCGCAAACGGTCTGGCATTTACAGAAATGTATTCAAGCGGTTGTTCGATCTGGCGGTGGTTCTGATTTCGAGCGTCGTCGTTGCGCCTCTCATCGGTTTCCTCGCGCTTCTGGTCGCGCTCGATGGCTCCGCGCCGTTCTACTTGAACGACCGCGTCGGCCGCCGCGGAAAGACCTTTCGGATGTTGAAGCTGCGCACGATGGTGCCGAACGCAGACCGGCTGCTCGAGGACTACCTGTCGCACAATGCCGAAGCGCTGCTCGAATGGAACAGCACCCAGAAGCTCAAATCTGATCCGAGGATCACGCGGGTCGGCCGATTTCTGCGCAAATCGTCCCTCGATGAGCTCCCTCAGCTCTGGAACGTGTTCGTGGGCGACATGTCCCTTGTGGGTCCGCGCCCGATGATGCCAAGCCAGCGCGCCCTCTATTCTGGCATGGCCTATTACGCGCTTCGGCCGGGGATCACCGGTCCCTGGCAGGTCTCGGACCGCAATGAAAGTGAATTCTCGAAGCGCGCCGAACACGACACTCGCTATGACGAAACGCTGTCATTGACGACGGACCTGAAACTGCTGATGGCGACGATTCGCGTCGTTCTCAGGGGCACGGGCTATTGAATTGAACAGGCCCGGCATCCTGCGATAAGACCCTCATGACAATCCACGCCCCCCGCGCACTCGCCACATGGTGCGATCGGCTCCGAGGAAATGAATGGCCTTTCGAAAATCCCTGACCGCCTTCGCGCTTGCTCTCGGCATGGGGGTTCTGGCCGCCTGCGACACGGCCGAGGAGCGCGCGGAAAAGCACTATCAGTCCGGGCTTGAATATCTCGAAGCCGGCGATGTCGATCGAGCGCTGGTGGAGTTTCGCAACGTCTTCAAGCTGAACGGACGCCACCGCGAGGCACGGCTTGCCTATGCCGAGGCTGAGCTTGACCGCGGCCGCGTCCGCGAGGCCTTTGCCCAGTATCTGCGGCTCTTCGAGCAGTTCCCCGAAGACCACGACACCAAGGCCGCGCTGGCCCGGCTGGCGGCGCAAAGCGGCGACTGGCCGACCGCATTGCGCTATGCGCGCCTTGCGCTGATCGCGGCGCCGGATGACCAGGAGATGCAGGCAATCCGCCTCGTCGCCGAATACGGCGAGGCGACCGAGGACAGCAACGTCGGCCAACAGATCGCCGCGGCCAAAGGTGTGCGGGCACTCGTGGAGAAGATGCCCGACAACCTGCTTCTGAAGCGCGTGATCATTGACGACCACATCCGCGCCCAGCGCTTCGACGCGGCGCTCGAGGCGATCGACGCGGCCATCGCTCTCGCGCCGGATGACCGCAGCCTTCATGCCCAGCGCCTGTCGATCTATGCGGCGCTTGGCGACGACGCTGCAGTCGAGGCTGGTCTGCGTGACATGGTCGCCCGCTTCCCCGACTCGCCCGAAATGAGCCAGGCGCTCGCGCGCTGGTATCTCTCGCGCAAAGAATTCGACAAGGCTGAGACGCATTTGCGCAGCCGGATCGATGTCGCGGCGCCCGATCAAGACACCATCCTCGAGCTCGTGCGGTTCCTCGCAGAATTCAGGGGGCCCGAGGCGGCCGTCGCCGAACTCGACCGGGTCATCGCTGCTGGCGACGGCAACCCGGTCTATCGCGCCGCGCGGGCGGGCTTCACTTTCGATCTCGGCCAGCGTGACCAGGCGATCGCCGACATGCAGGACATCCTGAAGACCGCCACGCCGTCCGCGGATACGCGCCGGACCAAGATCGGGCTCGCCCGGATGCTGGCCGCGACGGGCAACGCGGTCGGCGCGCGGGCGCTTGTCGAGGAGGTGCTCGAAGAGGACGCCGGCGACGGGGAGGCGCTGAAGCTCAAGGCAAGCTGGCTTATCGGAGAAGACGAGGTCGGCGAAGCCATCGCGATCCTCCGGCGCGCGCACGGCGACAATCCCGACGACGCCGGCGTCCTGACGCTCATGGCGATGGCCTATGAGCGCGATGGCAATCGCGATCTGTTGCGGGAATCCCTGTCGCGCGCGGTCGTCGCCTCGAACCGCGCGCCTGAGGAATCGCTGCGCTATGCACAGCTTCTCGCGGCCGAAAACAAGCTTCTTCCGGCTGAAAGCGTGCTGATCGACGCGCTTCGGCTCTCGCCCGGAAACCAGATGCTGCTCGAACCTCTCGGCCAGCTTTACCTCCGCGTGCAGGACTGGCCGCGCGCCGAGGCGGTTGCCGACGAACTGGAACGCGTCGGCGAAAGCCAGACCACGGCAGCCGCCCAGTCGCTTCGCGCAGCGATCTTCGCGGGGCAGGAGAAGACCGATCAGGCGATCGGTTATCTGCAAGGGCTCGTCGACACGGGCCGAGGCGGGCTCGACGTCAAAATAGCGATCCTGCGCGCCCATCTCGCGAACGGTCAGAACGGCAAGGCGCTGGCCTACTCGGAGAGCCTTCTGGCGAACGACCCAAACAGTCTCGAGTTGCGCTTCGTCGACGCATCGGTGCGCGAGCTCGCCGGCCAGACCGAGCAGGCGGAGATCGCCTATCGCGACCTGATCGCCGAAGACCCCGCACTCTTGCCCGCCTGGATGGCGCTGACACGGCTCGTGCTCAGCGATCGCACGCGCGTCGCGGAGGCCGAAGCACTCATCGACGAGGCGCTCGTCGCGCTGCCCGACGCGGGCGAGTTGAAGTGGGCCAAGGCCAGTTTCCTCGAGCAGACCGGCGACATCGATGGGTCCATCGCGATCTACGAGGAGCTCTACAAGGCGAACAGCGCCAACCCGATCATCGCCAACAACCTGGCGAGCCTTCTGTCGACCCACCGCAGCGACCCCGACAGCCTCGCGCGCGCCGAGGTCATCGCGCGGCGCCTTCGCGGCTCGACGCTTGCGCCCTATCAGGACACCTATGGCTGGATCGCCTATCTGCGCGGCAACTACGGAGAGGCGCTGAAAGAGCTCGAGCCGGCCGCCGAAGGGCTGAACACCGACCCGGTCGTGCAGTACCATCTCGGCATGACCTACCTCGCGCTCGAACGCAAGGAGGATGCTCTCGTGCGCTTCCGCAAGGCGCTCGATCTCGCGGGCCCGGACGATTCGCGCCCGGACATCGTCGCGGCCCGGCAGGAGGTCGCCCGGCTGGAGGCGGAAGGCGTGAATATCGCCAACTGAGCCAAGCGAATTGTTGCCGCATGGGCACGAGGCGAGCCGTAATTGTGCGGGATGGTTGAAGAAACCCAGTTAAAGTTATGACTCCATGGCGATACGACTTAGTGTGAGCGCGAATCGAATTTGATAGGGTGACACCATGATCAGACCCCTTCTCGGACTTGTACTGGCCGTTCTGCTCGTTCCCGCCGCCTGGGCGCAGAGCGCCTATCGTATCCAGGCCGGCGACGTCTTGCAGATGGAAGTCCTGGAAGACCCCAGCCTCAATCGCAGCCTTCTCGTGCTGCCCGACGGCAGCGTCAGCCTTCCGCTCGTTGGCTCGATCAGAGCCTCGGGCAAGAGCATCGAGGGCATGCGCGGCGCCATCGCGTCGGCCTTGGCGCCAAACTTCGCGACGCCGCCCACCGTGTTCCTGTCGGTCGGTCAGCTGAATCCGACCACCTCGGCGATCAACACCGCGGTGGCGCAGCAGGCCGCCGCCAATATCGGCACGATCGGCACAATCGCGATCTACGCTGTCGGAGAGGTCAACAACCAGGGCCGTCTCGACGTCGATCAGGGCACCACGCTTCTGCAGTTCCTGGCCGAAACCGGCGGTCTTACGCGGTTCGCCGCAATCAAGCGCATCCAGCTTCGCCGCGTCGACGGCGGGGTGGAAAAGGTCTATCGCTACAACTACAAGGCCGTGCAGGGTGGCGCCGCGGCGCCATCCATCGTGCTGCGTGAAGGCGATGTGATCGTTGTGCCGGAGCGCAAACTCTTCGAATAAAGGCGGACAAACGGTGGGGACGAGCAGGAACAAGATCGCGGCGATCGCGGCGCTATCGACTATCTGGCCCGGAATGGCGCTGCCCCAGCAGACGGGGACGGGCGGAACGGCCGCCCGTGGGGCGGGCGGGCTGCAGTTCGACATCAATGTCAACTCCAAGCTGAGCTACGACGACAATTTCCAGCTTCAGCCGCGAAGCCCCGGCAGCACGACGATCTTCGACAACAGCGTCGACCTGAACTTGTCGAGCGTCACGAGTGTGCAGGACTTCAACGTCAATGCTTCGGGCGTCTTCCGCTACGCCGAGATCCCCGGCCGCTCGATCTCGGGCTTTGAGGATCCGACGATCCGGCTCGGATACAGGCTCGACGGCGTCAACAGCCGGCTCACGTTCAACGGGCGCTACCGCAATGTGGACCGCGAATTCCTCGACCCGTTCCAGGTCGAGCAAGAGGAACAGCAGTCCAACATCTTCGTCGATGACGGCGGCACAGTCGAATTCACGACAGCCGCGCTGAGCTACCAGACGGGCCTCAACGATCCGCTGGGATTCACCGTGTCGCTGGACCACGACCAGCGGGACTATTCGAACGTCACGAATGCGCGGCTCTTCGACCGCGAGACCAACAGCGCCAACCTCACTGCGACGCTCAAGGTCTCCCCCGTCACGCAGCTGCGCGCCCAGGCCGGAATCACCGAATTCAGCGCCGATGACGCAGTCGGAACCGAGCGGCGCACGACCGACTATTCGATCGGTGTCGTGCAGGATATCGACCCGACACTTGTCCTCGACGCCCGCCTCGGCCGGACAGAGATCGATACGGACACCAATACCGGCTCGAGCAACCGGTCGGGCGCGACGGGTGCCGCGACGCTGACCAAAACCCTGTCAAACGGCACCGTATTCGCCTCGATCGACTCGACGGTCAACCAGAACGGCTCGCGGAACTCGCTTCGCTTTGGACGAAGCCTGCAGCTTCCCAGCGGTTCCTTCAATGCATCCGTCGGTGGAATAGACACCCCCAGCGGCAACAACTACGTGATCGGGTCGCTCGGCTATACGCACCAGCTCAAGACGAGCAATATCAACGTCTCGATCAACCGCAACGTCTCAACCAACTCGCTGTCCGAGGACGTACTCGATACGCGCGTGTCGGTCGGCTACGGATACGAGATCAACAACAACTCGCGCCTGAACGTGGCGCTCAACTGGGGTCGGTCGGAAAGCGCCGGTATCGGCGGTGCGCCGACGGTGGAACGCACGAGCCTGCGGGCCACCTACTCGCATGCGCTGACGCAGGATTGGGATCTGACGGGCGGCGTTCTGGTCCGGCGCCGCTCCGCATCCACGGCCACGGGAGATGCGCAGTCGAATTCGGTCTTCGTGACCCTCGACCGAAGCTTCAATTTCCGTCCCTGATCCAATCACCGCCCATGGTGCAAACAGGTGCCAGTCCGGCGACGATCCGGCCCGACCGCCACGGGGACGTGATGGCGACTACGGGAATTCCGGTCGCATTGCGCGTGGTTTCGCTTTAGATATCCGGAAAATCGGCTTGGCCGGCAAGGTAGCGGAGCAATGACCCATTCCACGAGCCCCGAACGAAGCGCAGGCGCCGCGACTCTCGCGGTCAATGTGCCGGGGCTGTTGCTCTTCCTAGCGCTCCTCGCGGCGTCCCTGCCCGTCTTCTGGATCGGGTTCGCCTCGCTCGCCGCGGCCTGGTCGACCGCCGAATACAGCCACGGCCCGCTGATTCCGCTGATCTCTCTCTATCTCTTTCTGCGCGAACAGCGCCGGATGCCGGTGTCAGACGCCGCCCCGCGCCGCCGCTGGCCGGGCCTCGTCGTCATCGCGGCGGCGCTGTTCGTCGCGGTCGTCGGCAACATGATGCGCGTGCCCGACATCGTGACTTATGCCTTCATCTTCTGGGTCTCGGGCGTCGTGCTCACGATATTCGGATGGGACCGGGGCCGGCGGCACCAGTTGCCGGTCTTCCACCTCGTCTTCATGCTGCCCCTGCCGCAGATGCTGTACTGGAAGCTCACGATCTTCCTCCAGTGGGTTTCATCAGCGCTCGGCGTCTGGTTCGTCAGCCTCGCCGGGGTCGCGGTCTTTCTGGAAGGCAACGTCATCGACCTCGGGGTGTACAAGCTCCAGGTGGCCGAGGCGTGTTCGGGATTGCGCTACCTGTTCCCGATCCTCAGCTTCTCCTATCTCTTCGCGATCCTCTATCGCGGGCCCTTGTGGCACAAGCTCGTATTGCTGCTGTCGGCCGCGCCGCTCACCGTCCTGATGAACTCCGTCCGCATCGGCATCATCGGCATCCTCGTCGATCGCTACGGGATCGAGCAGGCCGAGGGCTTCCTGCATTTCTTCGAAGGCTGGGTGATCTTCCTACTCTGCGTCGCGATCCTGTTCGCGATGGCGATGATCCTGCAGCGGCTCACGCCCAAGCCCATGCCGCTGTCCGAGGCCATCGACCTCGATTTTCAGGGATTCGGCGGCATCTTCGCCCGCATCCTCGCGATCCGGCCAGCCGTCGCGCTCGCACTAGCGGTGGCGCTGACCGGCGCGGCCTCGCTGGGCTGGCACACGCTGCCCGCGCCGCCGTCCGAAGCGCCGGACCGCGACCCGCTTCTCCTCTATCCCCGCCAGATCGGCGCGTGGCAAAGCTACACGATCGACCTCGAACCCGAAGTCGAAAAGGTGCTGGGCGCCGACGACTACGTTAATGCCTTCTACCAGACACCCGACGCCGCCAGCGTGGTCAGCTTCTTCGTCGCCTGGTACGACAAGCAGACCGAGGGCCAGGGCATCCACTCGCCCGAAGTCTGCCTGCCCACGGGCGGCTGGGAGGTCTTCAGCCTGACCGAAGTGCCCGTGGACATGACCGGCACCGAATACGGGCGCTTCACCGCCAACCGGGCTGTGATCCAGAAGGGGTTGCAAAAGCAGTTGGTCTATTACTGGTTCGAAGGCCGCGGCAAGCGCGTGGCGAACGACTTCCGCGCCAAGCTGAGCGTTCTGCGCGACAGCCTCGTGATCGGCCGGACCGACGGCGCGCTTGTGCGCTACGTGTCGCCGATCGAACCCGGCGAGACCGAGGCCGATGCCGAAGCGCGGATCATGGGTTTCATGCGGCAAAGCCTCGGCGCCCTGCCGCGCTTCGTCCCGTTTTGAGATCTGTCTCGGCGATGCGGTCCCTGGCACCGGCCTGGACGATCGTCCTTCTTTGTGCCGTGCCCGAACTTGCGTTCTGGGGCGCAGATCTCGGCCTCTGGGGCCGGCCGGACTGGCGTGCGACCGGCATCGAGTATGGAGGATTCTGGTCTGGCCTTCTCGGGAACTGGCGCCCCAACTACGCCGCCCAGCCGTGGCTTATGTTCGCGACCTACGGATTCCTGCATGCAGGGCTTTGGCACTTCGCATTGAACATGGTGACGCTTCTGTCGCTCGCCTCCCCCGTGCTCGCGCGCTTTGGCGCAGAGCGGTTCCTCCTGATCTATGTCGCCTCCCTGATCGGCGGCGGCGTGGGCTTCGCGCTCTTGGGCCCGGTCAGCGCACCGATGGTTGGCGCGTCAGGCGCGCTTTTCGGCCTCGCCGGCGCCATCCTCGCGGTCGATACCGACCGCCGCGCGTCGCTCGGCCTGTCGATTTGGCCGGTTCTCAGGGTCGTCCTGCTGCTCGCCCTACTGAACCTGGTCCTGTGGTGGGCGATGCACGGTCAGCTCGCCTGGCAGACGCATCTCGGCGGTTTCCTTGCCGGCGGCGCTCTGGCGTTCATTCTGCCGGGCCGGCGGCGGCCCTGACGCTACCCGCCGCGCCGCATCTTTGCGTAGATGCGGTCGTAGGCGGCCAGGAGGCGCGGCGCAGAGTGGGCCCAGCTCAGCCGATCGAGGACGCGCGCGCGGCCGATCCGGCCCATCTCCGACCGCCGCTCGGGCGCGTCGATCAGCTCGGCGATCTTAACTGCAAAGTCCTCGGGATCGTTCCCGCGCGCGTAAAGCGATGCCTCCCCGGCCGAGGCCCGGCCCTCCTTCAGGTCGAATTGCACCACCGGCTTTTCCAGCGTCATGTATTCCATGACCTTGTTCATGGTCGATATGTCGTTCATCGCGTTCCTCGGATCGGGGCTGACGCCGATGTCGCAGGAATTCAGCGCCCGAAGCAGATCCTCGCCGTAGAGCGGCCCGGTGAAGGTAAAATGCGCCTCGAGCCCGCGTCGCTTCACGTCCGCCTCGACATTCGGCAGCTCAGGCCCGAAGCCCACGATGAGGAAATGAACATCGTCGCGCCCCATGCGGCGGATCAGGTGCTCCGCCGCCTCGACCAGAAGGTCCATCCCCTCCTGCTGGCCGATCACGCCGACATAGCCGAGGACGGTGCCCGCTCCCTGCCGCATCTCAGGATCGGCGGGCCGGATCTCGAACTTCTCGATCTTCGGGGCGGAGCGGACGACGAACACGTCCTCGGCCGGCATCCTTCCCCGCCGCATCGCAATCTCGCGGAAGCTTTCGTTCGTCGCGATTGAGACGGCGGCGGTCGCGAAGGTCATTCTCTCCCAGATCAGCATGATCTTGTAGAGCAGACCCTTCTCGCCGAACTTCGCCTCGAACAGCTCCGGGCAGACGTCGTGATGGTCGAAAAGGTAGCGCACGCCACGCCAGCGGTACCAGAGCGCCAGAAGAAAGATCAGGTCGGGCGGATTGCAGCCATGGATCACGTCGAAGCCGCGCTCGCGCCGCACTTTCCGCGCAAGCCGGAACCAGTGCCACAGCGACCAGAGATACTCCTTGGCGTAGGCCACCGCACCGGAATGCGCCTCGGGCGGTTCCGGGTAGCGGTAGATGTGGATGCCGTCGATGACCTCGTGATGCTTGTCCCAGCCGCGGCCAGTCGGGCAGATCACGCTGACCTCGTAGCCCTCCGCCGTCAGCGTCGTCGCCTCGAGCCAGACGCGCCGGTCCAAGGGCACGGGCAGGTTCTCGACCACGATCAGGACGCGGCGCGGGTCATTCGCTGTCACGGCTTCCTCCTGCCCCTTCCGGCCCTGCCGTCATAGCCCCTCACGGAGGCTGTGCAAGCATTGCGCACCTGATCCGGCCGAGGCGTTGTCATTCACGCAACTCGAACTCGGCGAGGATGGTATTCTGCACTGGCAGGAAATTGTCGTCGGAGACGAGCGTTACGAACACATGGCCTTCGCCGTCCCGCCAGAGGCTCATCCCTTCCATGTTGTCGAGTTCGCCAAACCCAGTCTTCAGCAGAACTTCAGGCGGCCCCGCGCCGTCAGCGTCCAGCATGACCCGACTGAGCCGGGTCGCAAACCCTGCGATCCAGGCGTGACGCCGCTCCAGCAGGTAGAGCCAGCCGTCCGGCCCGAAGGCCGCGTCGGACAGAGCCCAGTCCGGGTGCGCCGGCAGCGACGGCCCTTCGACCCAATCGCCGTTTTCCTGTACGAATGTCTGGCGCACGCCATCACTCTGCCCCTCGAGGACCGCCAGAAGCCGCCCATCCGCGCCCAGTGCGAGCCCTTCTATTCCCTCATTGCCCCAGAGGGCTCGAAACCTCTCCCAGTGATGCAGCGTCGTTGGCGTCATGTCGGGGGGCTTGAGCGCCGTGATCCGCGTGTAGCTCTCGAACCCGACATAGGCCGTGCCGTCGGGCGCGACGGCCAGCGCCTCGGCATCGGCGGTGAACTCCGCGACCTCCCGCCCGGAATTGTCCAACATCTGCGCCTGCCAATCGGTCGCGACCGCGCGGATGCGGCCGTCCCCGTCGCGCTCGATCCGCGCCGACAGCATCAGGCCTCTGTCGCTCACCGCGAGAAGCGACCCGCCCCCGGGTGCGACCCAGAGGCCCGATAGCCCGCTCAGCCCTTCGCCCTCCCAGCGAAAGACGCCGCGCGGAAGAAGCTCCGCCGCTTCGGCCGAACCCGCGCCCGCGCCGAGCGCAAGCGCGAGGGCGGCCAGCCTAGCGAGCGGCACGGCCAAAGGCGATCCTCGCCGCTTCGGGCGACAGCCGCGCGCGCACCGATTGCGGCGGACCGAGACCGTAGACGGCGCGCAGCAGCGTGAACGCCTGCGGATAGGCCCGCCTCCCGAGTAGCTGCGCGGCCTTCGCGGTCGCGTAAGCCATCGCGACGGGCAGGCCGAGCGGGTTGAACCGGCGCACGAACAGCATCCGGCTGCGGTACTTGAACCAGAACGAAAACGGCGAGGCCAGGCGATCCGGCGCGGGCGAGCCAATCGCCGTGCCGGCATAGTGTCTGACGATGAAATCGGGGGCGACCACCAGTGGAAAATCGCCCCGCCTCAGCGCCCAGTCGGCCTCTTCATAGTAGAGGAAATAATCCTCCCGCATCGGCCCGACGGCTTGGTAGAAAGCGCGCGAGGCGACCATGTTCGCACCCGTGATGAAGTCCAGATCCTCGCCCTTCGGCGGGGCGGAGATCGACGCATCGCGGCGGAGATTGACGTTGCTCGAAACGCCCGTCCAGAGATTGACGCGCCCGCCGTCGATCTGCACCTGCCCCGGCGGATCGACGTAGAGCACGCGCCCGCCCATCAGCCCGTAGCCCGGCGTCCGCGCGGCAGCGGCGAGGATGGCGCGCGCCGCGTCCGGCTCGGCGAATGCGTCGGGATTGATGATCCAGAAATGGGCGATCTCGGGCATCGCCGCCAGCAGTTCGAGCCCGATGTTGACGCCCCCCGCGAACCCGCGATTGACACCCGAGGAGACGAGGTCGATTTTTCCCGCCCGATCCGCAGCCGGCCGCGCACCGGCGGCAAGCTCCTCCAGCACTACGCCTTTGTCCGCCGCCCAGCCGCGCAGGGCGGCGGCTGTTCCGTCGGTCGAGGCATTGTCGATCACCACGACGCGCGGCGCGCCGCCCGCCTGCGCAAGCAGGCTTTCGACGCACTCGATGATCACGTCGGCCGAATTGAAGGCCACGACGATCACGCCGATGGAGCCGTTGGCATCGCTCATCTCGTTCCGCTCGATCCGGTCTCTGGTCGCCTGTCGGCCTACACTGCCAAGGTGTTAGCAATTTGACGCGCCCCGGGCCAGAGCGAACCGCCGGCTTTGATTGCGCCCCCTCGCGCGCCTGCCTAAACTCGCCTCCGGTCAGGTCAGGAGAGTTACATGGCGGTTGCCCGGCGTTCCATCGCGAAGCGGCTTATCCGCGCGGCGCGGTCGTTCTTCGATCCCGGCGTTCTGATGCAGCCGTTCCGGCTTCTCCACTACTATGGCTACACGCATGTGAAGCAGCGCCGCCTGCTCACGCTCGGACGTGACGTGCGGCTCGCTCCGAACGTCTCGTTTGCGAACGGCGAACGCATCCAGCTCGGCGATCAGGTTCAGGTCGGCGCGCGCTGCTCGCTCTGGGCGGGCAAGACGACAAGCTGGATCCGCGTCGGCGAGCGCACGACCTTCGGTCCTGAATGCTTCGTCACCGCCGCGGATTATGGCCTGTCCGCCGGGGCCCGCATCACCTCTCAGGAGATGGTGGAGCGCGACATCACCATCGGCCCCGATTGCTGGATCGGCGCACGGGCGATCCTGACCGCGGGCGTCACGATCGGAGAGGGCGCGGTGGTCGGCGCGGGCTCGGTCGTCACCCGCGACGTGCCGGCCGGCGCGGTCGCGGTCGGCGTTCCGGCCAAGGTCGTACGGATGCGCGCCTAGCCGCGCCGCCAGAGGCGCCGGATCAGATATCCCCTGAGGGCAGTCATTGAGGCCAGCGCCGCAAGGCAGGTCAGGACGACCGCCCAGCGGGTCCAGTCGAGGTTCTCGACGAAACCGGTCCTGGGCGGCGCGATCTGGGCCTCGAAGAGCGCGACCGCGCAGGCCAGGGCCGACAGCCCAGACGGCAGGACAAGCGGCTGCAGGTCGAGACCGGCGCGCCGCGCCGCGAGCCTCAGCGACAAGAGATAGCCCAGCATCTCCGCCACCATCGCGATGCTGACAACCGTCATCACGTTGCCGGTCTCGCGGACCGCGAACCACGACAGCGGCAGTGACGCCACCCGGAAGAGATTGGCGGCCGCCGCATTGCCCGACCGCTCGCGCGCCAGCGCCACGGTCGAGGCGCCGGTTTTTGACACGCGCAACGCCTGCAGCACCGCCATCGGCACAAGAAGGACGAGGATCGCGCTGTATTTCTCGCCGAGCAGCAAATGCATTAGCGGCCCGCCGAACAGTACCATTCCGAGGATGAGAAAAAGCCCGATCGCCAGCCCGGCCTCGGTCGCCGCCACGCCCAGCCAGCGGAAGGCGTCCGGCCGATCGCGTGCGGCAGAAAGCTGCGGCAGAAAGAGCGACTGGCACGCCCCCGCCAGAACCAGGGTCGGCGTCAGCGTCAGCGTGATCGACATCGAGAACACCGCGAGCTGCGCCATGCCGAGCTGGTTGCCGACAATGAGCCTTTCGCCGTTGAAGACGCCGAAGAGAAGCATCCCGTTCAAGAGAAGCGGCCAGCCGAACACGGTGGCGCGCCGCATGAGCGCGAGATCGAGCCCGATCCGATAGGACCGCTCGGCGGTCACATGCGACAGGAGGACCATCGATCCGTTCTGGATGAAGAGCGACACGAGCATGATCCTGTAGTCGCCGTAAAGAAGCGCGATCGGCCAGAGCGTTATGACAGCGATGAGCGGCGGCACGGACTGCGACACGATCCAGGGGCGGTAGACCAGATGCCGCTTCAGCCGGTGGATGTCGTAGTGCTGCAATCCGTTGATGACCGGCAGGAGCGCCATGAGCTCATAGGCCCAGGTGACCTCCTCGACCCCGAGAAAGCGCGCATAGGGCCGCGCGATCGCATAAAGGATCAGCCCGGACATTACACCCCGCAGAAGCTGGAAGCCCTGAAGCGCGCGCTGCACCTTGGGGTCGTCGCCTTCCTTGTCCACTACGATGAGCTGGTTCAGCCCGAAATAGGACAGCATCTCAACGATCGACATCGCGACCGCGAAGGTCGAGGCGATGCCGTAATCCTCGGGGCTGACGAGCCGCGCCACGATCAGGTTGCGCATCAGAAGAAGCGCCGAGCCAAAGGCATTGCCCGAAACGAGCATAAGGGCTTTCTTCAGCATGGCTCTGTGCGGCGTCCGATCGAAATGTCCAACGCGGGTATCCGCCCAAACTCTCCAAACCGCAAGCACAGCATGCCCCAGCACGGCGCTGAACCGGGCCTCAGCGTGATATCTGCAACGCGTTCCTGCGCTGAGATCGATGGGCGAGACGGATGAGGCGCTAGTCGTCCTCGTCGACCCGGCCGCGCAGCGACTTGACCTCACCCCGCGCCGTCTTGGCGGCGAGCCGTCGGCGCTTGGCCCCGGCAGTGGGCTTCGTCGGAATGCGCCGCTTGGGCGCGACAAGCGCCTTGCGGATCAGTTCGGCCAGCCGTTCGCGCGCGATCTCGCGGTTTCGCGCCTGGCTGCGCGTCTCCTCGGCGCGGATCAGGATCGCGCCGTCTGCCGTCCAGCGCCGGCCAGCCAGCCGCTTAAGCCGCCGCTTGACGGCGTCCGGCAGGTGCGGGCTCCGCTCGGCCTCGAACCGCAGCTCGACCGCGGTCGAGACCTTGTTCACATTCTGCCCGCCAGGCCCGGACGCGCGCGAAAAGCTCTCGGTCAGCTCCCAGTCGGCAATGGTGATGGCGTCATTGATCCGCAGCATGGGACCGGTCTTAGGCCCGTCGCTGCAACAAGTCCATTGGAACGGGGTTGTCGCAAGCTCGACGTAAGCAACCGGGGGTGGTATACTTCCGCCGTTCCGCTCCCGCAAATTTTCGCGGCGTGTTGCGGGAACGTTTTTTCATGATCGTGGCCTTTATTTCGGCCGGCCCTGTTAATCGCCTGCATTCGAACTTCCTAGAGGGGGAGTAGATTATGCCCAAAGCATTCATGTTCATTATTATGGCCATTTTCCTGGCCTGCACCGGACAGGCGGTCGCCGGGTGCGAACGGAC
Organism: Defluviimonas aquaemixtae; assembly: GCF_900302475.1. NCBI lineage: Bacteria > Pseudomonadati > Pseudomonadota > Alphaproteobacteria > Rhodobacterales > Paracoccaceae > Albidovulum > Albidovulum aquaemixtae. Next base: position 84,552 of record NZ_OMOQ01000003.1, on the reverse strand, counting down.
CGCCATGACAACCGCCAGAACCGAAGTCTATTCCGAAGCTCCGGTCTTCGTGACCGGTAAGGGCTGGATGTTCGGATCGACCGTAACCACGCTGCCCAAAGGCACGGCCATCCGCGTGTGTGACGAGAAGAAAATCGGCGTTCTTTTCGACAAGAGAACCTGGTTCTGGATCGAGTATGCGCTTGGTGCCGAGGAGGGGAACGGCTGGATATTCAGCGGCAGGACCGATCTCAGCCACTTGACGGCCCCCGCGGCGCGCAAGGTGGCTGCAAGCGTCGGCTTTTACCTGATCCCGGCCGCCCATGCCCAAGGCGTCGACGACGGCATGCCTGGCGAAACTGGCACATCGAACCTGACGGCCACCATCGTCTATTCGCTCGCATTCCTTGCGATCATTCTGGGGATGGTGGCCAAGACCGTCTACGACATGCTGGGAGATGGTCGGTCCTTCGTATTGTCCGACGTCCTCCGAAATCTGGTCCGGTCGTTCGTCGTGGCGCCGATCACATATCTCGCCTTCCTTCAGTTCGGTCAGTTCTCGGTCGTCAGCGACGCGAATGTCATCGTCGGGATCTGCTTTGCGTTCCAAAACGGGTTCTTCTGGCAGACGGTTCTGGAGCGGCCATCCCCGGCGGCGGCGGCGGCCGTATAAGCAACGACGACGTTTCGCGCCGCGTCCTGATATGCGTCGAAGTGGCATGTGTCCCGACAGATGCCATACGCTTGCCATACGCATATCCGACGCCTTGCAGACGCCCGTTTCGGGCACGCGCAGAGACGGAAAGGGCCGCTCCGAGTGGGAGCGGCCCTCCGAGATCTACGGAGATGGGCCAGTTAGGGTGTCGAAGTTCGACGTGGCCCAGTCAGAGTTCTACAGTCTTCAGGTTTGCCCTCAGACCACGGCCCCTCCGACTGTCCCGACACCTTTCTCCAATATCACTCTAGACACTGGATCACCTCCTTTCTCTGGGTTGCCGTTATCCACAGGTTGCCACAGATTTTGTGGTTGTCAAAAGAATTCACGCAACTTTTGCTGTCAATCTCGTAACAATTACCCGGAACGGCGCGAGCGCCACGATCGCGAGCGACAGCTTCACGAGCCAGTCCGCGACCGCCAACGACACCCAAAGCGGCACGATCGGCCCGAGACCCAGAAGCGGCAGCGCCTCGCCCGCCCAGCTCACGTCATTGGCCGGTTCGAGGAACATCAGCGCGGCCGAGAAGGCGATCGTAAAGAAAATCGCGGTATCCAGCGATGACCCCACGAGGGTCGAGACGAGCGGCGCGCGCCACCAGCTGCCGACCCGCAATCGGTCGAAGACCTGGACGTCGACGAGCTGCGCAACGAGGAAGGCGAGGCCGGAGCCCATGGCGATCCGGAGCGTGACCAGCGGGCCGAACTCGCCCACGATCTGCGTGCCGATCAGCGAGCAGATGACGCCGACGACAAATCCCGCGGCCACGACCTTGCGCGCCGGGCCGGGCCCGTGGATGCGGTTCATCAGGTCGGTGACAAGGAACGCAAAGGGGTAGGTGAATGCACCCCAGGTCAGCCATTGGCCAAAGAGGAACTGCACGAGGATGTTCGAGGCCACGACGATGGCGGCCATGGCAAGGATGCCGGGGATCAGCTTGCGGGTCATGTCGGGTCCGTTTTTTACAAGGTTGCGGCGACTTGGCCCCGCGCGGGCGGGAACGGACGGCCTCTACGCCCTTCCTCGCGGCCGGTCAAGTCAATCGCGGATCCGATAGTCGACGATCTCGGTCCGCTGGGTCGGCAGGAAGTTGTCGTCCGAAATCATCGTCAGCCGGACCGCACCTTCCGCGTCGCGCCAGACAGCGAGCCCCTCGAGGTTGTCGTGCTGACCGGCCCTTGTCTCGAACAGCACCTCGTCGGCCACGACCCGGTCGCCGTCGAGCGTGATCCGCCGCACGCGCGTCATGAAGCCGATGAGACCCCAATAATCGCGTTCGAGCAGGTATAGCCGCCCGTCCGGCCCGAAATCGGCCCCGACCGGCGCCCAGTCCCCGTCGCGGCGGAGCGTGAAGGGCACGTCCCAGTTGTCGCCCTTCATCCGGTAGACGGGAATTTGATCGCCTTGATGGATGGGCCGCTCGGGCATCGCGTAAAGCGCGCCCTCGGCATCGATGGCCAGCGCTTCCGCGCCGCCATTCACGACGAAATCGAAGAACGGCTTCGGCCAGATCTCGTGGACCCAGACGCGGCCGTTTTGTTCATAAATACCAATGCGATTCCACGTCTCGTAGGAGACATACAGTAGCCCGCCCGTCCCGATAGCGACGCCTTCGGCATCGTCCATCGGGTTTTCGACCGGCGTGCCGTGATGCGACAGCGGCCGGATCGGAGGATCGACCTCAACCCCCGTGACCGCGCCCGCCTTGCCGCGCTCCAAGCGGCCCCAGAAGATGTTTGCGCTGTCCGACACGGCGACGAAAGTCATCCCGTTATCGGTGAAGTCAATGGCCGAAAAGCCACCAAATTCCGGTCCCGACCCCTTCCAGACATAGCGGCCGACGAAGTCTGCCCGCGGCGCGTCCGCCGCGGCGCCGCCGAGCGCCACGATCGCTCCGGCGATCAATCCGAGGCGAGAACGGCGGCGCATTGTCCGGGCAGGTCAGCCATTGTGTAGTCGCGCGCGCCCTTCTTGCGCGGTGCCTTTTTCTTGGGTTTCGTAGTTTTCGGCGGGTTGAGGTAGTCGGTCACCCACCAGTTCAGAGTAGCGTCGCAACCGTTCCCGCCCTTCGACAACTCCGCAACTGTCGGATTCTGTGTGACACAGTTGCGCGAGCCCTTGGGGCATTTCAGTCGTACATGGAAATGCGTGTTGTGACCGTAGATCGGACGGATCTTCTGCAGCCAGGTCTTGTCGGAGGCCCGCGCGGACTTGCACATCTCGATCTTCACCGCCGCAGCAACGAAGATCCGGTCAACTCGCGGGTCGGAAGCCGCGGCGGCCAGGAGCCGATGATGCGTCGCCGACCAGTTGCCGTTGACGCGGCGCTGGTCGTCGGTGCGGACCGATATCGAGCTGATCCTCTCTCGCTCCGACCGGCTGAGGTTCACGCGCCGGGGCGGCAGCATCCAGATATCGGCGTCGAGCCCGACCTGGTGGCTCGAATGACCCGAAGTCATCGGCCCACCACGCGGCTGGCTCATGTCGCCGATGTAGAGCCCCGCCCAGCCAAGCTTGCGCGCATGCGCCGACAGGTCCACGACGAACTGGACAAGCTCCGGATGCCCCCAATTGCGGTTGCGCGACAGCCGCATCGCCTGCCAGGTCGGCCCGCTTTCGGGAAGCTCCATGAAGCCTGCCCCGCAACCTTTCGAATAAAACCCGATCGCCTGCGGCGCTTGGGCGGACGCCACTCGTTTCGCCCCAAACAACTGGTTCGCCCTGGGTTCCGCGCCGGCAGGCATGGTTGCGATTGCCAGACCGGCGGCGATCAGCAAAGCACGTATCACACTCTCCTCCCTTCCGGATCAACGGGCAGGAGAAGCACGAATCCCAGCCCGAACAACACAATTAGCGGCAGAATACCAAGCTGCTGGCTGCCCGTCATGTCGGTAACGACCGCAATCGACAGCGGCGCCAGGAATGACGTCGCCTTGCCAGCAAGCGCATAGAGCCCGAACGCCTCGGTCATCCGACCGGGTTCGGCCTGACGCACCATCATCGACCGGCTCGCCGACTGCATCGCCCCACCCGCAGCGCCGATGCAGGCGCCGATCACATAGAATGTGATATCGGGAAGCGCGCTGTCCGGCCCGACCGGCATGCCGAAGACGCTTTCGCGCGAGACAAAGACGACGCCAAGCGCGAGCAGCGTCAGCGCAAGGACACAGAGCGTGATCACGGGTTTCGGACCGAACCGGTCGTCGGCGCGGCCGCCCAGCCATGCGAAAAGCGCGCCCGTCACGATCGCCAGGAGCCCGAACTTCCCCGTATCGGTGATCTGCCAGCCGAGAACGCCCGCCGCGTAGAGGCCGCCGAAGGTGTAGATGCCATTAAGCGCGTCGCGGTAGAACATCGACGACAGGAGATAGGCCGATAGGCTCCGGTTTCCCGGCAGGGCCCGCAGGCTTTTCTTGAGATCGGGAATGGCCTGCTTGACGGCGACTCCGATCGGCAGGGCGGAGGCGTCGCGCGGCTCGCGCACCCAGAAAAAGAACGGAACCATGAAGACCGCGTACCAGACCGCCGTGAGCGGCCCGACGATCCGCGTGCCCTCCCGCGTTTCGGGGTCAAGTCCGAACATCGGCGGCAAACCGACAAGCGTGCGGCCCGTCTTCAGGTCGATCTGGAAGAGCACGAGCATCAGGATCAACGCGAGCAACCCGCCGACATAGCCGAAAGCCCAGCCAGACCCTGAGATACGCCCGATCTGTTCGCGCGTGCCGAGATCGGGCAGCATCGCATTCGTGAAGATCGTGGCGAACTCCATCCCGATCAGGCCGATCGCGAAGGCCAGCAGCGTCAGAACAAGATTGAAATTCTGCGGCGCGGCCCACCAAAGCAGGTAGGCGCCCGCGACATACATTGCCGAGAAGAGCCAGATGAACCGCATCCGGCCGCCCGCCTTGTCGGCGATGGCGCCGAGAACCGGCGCGCTGATCGCGATGATAATGCCGGCAATCCCGACGCCATAACCCCATGCAGCCTGCGCGCGCGATCCGTCGCCAAGGATTTCCTTGATGTAGGGGGCGAATATGAAGGTCAGAAGCAGGGTGTTGTACGGCTGGCTGGCCCAGTCGAAAAAAAACCAGCCCCAGATGCGCTTTCGCGCTGATACCGCCATGCCCGTCGCCTCATCGATTTTTCGCGATGAAGCCCGAAATGCAGCGATAACGCAAGCGGAGCCTGTCGGTCGGACCTATGCCGCGCTTTGGGACCGGGGATACGTCGGCGGCGTTTCGCGTTCGGGCGGCCAGGGCCGCCTGGCATCTGCCGCGATCCAGGCCTGGACCCAAGCGGGAAGAGGCGGACTTTCTGCCAGCTGCCCCAACTCCCCCAGCACCACGCGCGGCGGAACGATCCCTTTGGCTGAGGTCACCGCGGAGCGCAGCAGCATGTGGCTCGTACAGTCGCCGTGGCGCCACATGCTCTGTTCCATGTAGATGAACTTGTCGTCCCAGCCAATGCAGCGACTGTGCATCTCGACCCGGTCGAACATCCGTACGCGCCGGCGATAGCGGACGGAGTTTCCAGCAACGGTAATGCCCCAACCCTTCTGCCTGAGTACCCGGCCAAGCCCGGTCCGGACCGCCAGAGGAATCCGCCCGAGATCGAAGAACGTCAGTGTCCGGCCATTGTTCAACTCGATCCACATATCGAGGTCCCAGGGCCAGCAGATGTGATGCGAGACATGCGTTTCCGTCAGGCCAAGCGCCGGTTTGCGGCTGCTGGTCCAGATTTCCTTGAACATTCTGACAAAGGGATACATTCGCGGCGACCTTCCTAGACGGATGGAGCCCACTTATGCCTCACTGCCCCAACGTCAAGCCGCGACGTTGCGTAAGATGGTTGCGCCGCCGCGGCGGTCCGCTTACGTCTGGTCCGACCGACAAGGCGGGAGTGTCGCATGGTATCTCTGTTCCAGGCCCTGATGCTGATTCTGAACGTGATCTGGTTCATCATGATCGTGCACATCATCATGTCCTGGCTCATCAACTTCCAGGTGCTGAACATCCGCCAGCCGATGATCCAGCAGATCTGGTACGGGCTGAACCGCCTGCTCGAACCCGTCTACGCCCCGATCAGGCGCTTCCTGCCCACTACCGCGGGTCTCGACCTCGCGCCTCTCGTGGCGTTCATCCTCCTGATTATCATCCGTCAGACGCTCGCCAACAACGCCGGCTTCTTCTACGGCTTCTGAGCCTTGCTCAGGCCCGGCCGCTGTGACAGGGTCGGACCATCGAGCAATCAATAACCGCGAGCCATGACCCGCGCCGAGGGACTGCTTTCCTCCGTCTTCGGATTTGGGGCCTTCCGACCCGGACAGGCCGAAATCGTCGACGCCGTGGCCAAGGGGAGGAACACGCTCGCCATCATGCCCACGGGCGGCGGCAAGTCGCTCTGCTACCAACTTCCGGCACTTCTTCGCGACGGCGTCACCGTCGTCATCTCGCCTTTGATCGCGCTCATGCGCGACCAGGTCAGGGCGCTCCGCGCGGCAGGCGTGGAGGCGGGGGCGCTGACGTCAGGCAACAGCGAGGACGAGACGGAAGAGGTCTTCCGGTCGCTGGACGAAGGCCGGTTGAAACTCCTCTACATGGCGCCGGAACGGCTCGCCTCGGGCGGCACGCTCACGCTTCTCCGCCGGATCGGCATCGGGCTCATCGCTGTAGATGAAGCGCATTGCGTTAGCCAATGGGGCCACGACTTCCGGCCTGATTACCTGCGAATTGGTGCGCTTAGGCGCGCGCTCGACGTGCCACTCGCCGCCTTCACCGCTACCGCGGACGAAGAGACCCGGGTTGAGATCGTCAGCCGGCTCTTTGAGGGCGCGTCGCCCGACGTATTCCTGCACGGATTCGACCGGCCGAACATCCATCTCGCATTCGACGTGAAGGACCAGCCCCGGCGGCAGATCCTGACCTTCGCCGCCGCCCGGCGCGGGCAATCCGGCATCGTCTACTGCGCCACCAGGGCCAAGACCGAAACGCTCGCGGCGGCGCTGCGCGACGAGGGTCATGCCGCCTGCCACTATCACGGCGGGATGGAAGCCGACGACCGGCGCGAGGTCGAGGCCCGGTTCCAGCAAGACGACGGGCTGATCGTCGTCGCCACCGTGGCCTTTGGCATGGGGATCGACAAGCCGGACATCCGCTGGGTGGCGCATGCTGACCTGCCGAAGTCGATCGAGGCCTACTACCAGGAGATCGGCCGCGCGGGCCGCGACGGCGCGCCTGCCGAGACGCTTACGCTTTTCGGCGCGGACGACATCCGGCTGCGCCGCGCCCAGGTCGACGAAGGGCTCGCGCCGGGCGAACGCAAGGCCGCCGATCATGCGCGGCTCAATGCGCTGCTCGGCCTCGCCGAAGCGACGTCGTGCCGCCGCCAGCGACTTCTGGCTTACTTCGGCGAGGCGGCCGAGCCCTGCGGCGCTTGCGACCTCTGCGACGCGCCGCCCGATGTCTTCGACGGAACGGAGGCGGTGCGAAAAGCGCTATCGGCGATTCTGCGCACTGGTGAGAGCTTCGGCGCTGGTCACCTGATCGACATCCTCATTGGCCACGCGACCGACAAGATTCGCGCGCGCAATCATGACGGACTACCCACGTTCGGCGTCGGCGGCGATCTGCCCAAGGCCCAGTGGCAGGCCATCTTCCGCCAGATGATGGGCCATAACCTGATCCGCCCCGATCCCGATCGCCACGGCGCGTTTCGCATGACCGAGGCCGCGCGACCCATCCTGCGCGGCGAAGCAACGGTCACGCTCCGGCGCGACACGATCCGCAAGGCGGCAGGAAGGCCCGCGGTCAAGATGCTGGTGTCGGAAGAGAACGCGACCCTCCTCTCCGCGCTTAAGGCGAAGCGCCGGGCTTTGGCCGAGTCGGCAAAGGTACCCGCCTACGTGATCTTCCCCGACCGGACGCTGATTGAGATGGCCGAGACGCGGCCGCAAACGCTCGACCAGATGGCGCGGGTGAACGGCGTCGGCGCAAAGAAGCTCGAAAGCTTCGGCGCCGCCTTCCTCGAGGTGATCACCGGCGCGGGCGAGATCATGCACCCCGCGCGGAGGAAACTTGCGGGTCGAGAGGAGGGCGATGTCTTCGACCGGCTGATGGCGGCGCAGTCGGCGCTGGCGCGGGGAGAGGACGGGACTGGTAAATACCTCTCGTGCACGCATTCGACGCTCAGACGGATCGCCGAAACGAAGCCTCGGCGTCTCACCGATCTGGAGCGGGTTGGCGGCATGGGTCCGCAGAAGGCCGCACGATTCGGACCAGCGTTCCTTGAAATCCTTGGAGCGGACGAGCCCCCGCTGAGCTAAGCCGCGCCCGTCCCGCGCATCGTTGCGGGGTTCAGCAGCGAAGGGTGATGGGCTACGAGCTCGACCGTGTTGCCCTCCGGGTCCTCAGTGAAGATGCCACGCCATCCGATCCAATCGAATCTTTCCACCCGGTAGGGCTGGCCAAGGCTATCGTACCAGCGCATCACCGCCTCCTGCTCCTCGTACGGCAACGACAGCGCGATATGATGAAGCGATGATCCTGCGCCCGTCGCCGGTGGGTGCGAGCCTGTCGGATGCAGGCCGGGCCGCGTCCCAGCGGAGTGAAGGAAGAGGGCGAGGACCGTCGTGTGGCCACCGAATCCATTCGCGATACGGAAGAACGTGATGTCGGCATCCGCGCCACCCGCCATGAGCTCCAACCCGATCACATCGCGGTAGAACGCCACCATAGATGCCATGTCGCCGCAGCGAATGGCGATCTCGCCAAGCGCGCGTGGTCGAAAATTCGGCGTTCCGCTCATGCCGCCGACCCTAGCATGGCGGGCGGGTGAAGACGACCTGCCCGCCTATGTCGGGCGCGGGTGGGTGTGCTCCGTCATCAGCAATGCGGCGGCCCCGATCCGCTTTGTCCTTGGGGACAGGGACGCAAGGCCGCTATCCAATTGTGCGAAGTGCCACGACGGCCTGCGTCGCCAGCCACGCTCGAACGTATTGCGCCGCATCAGAGGCTTGGCGGCTCGCGGGACGGCTGATCAGGTGCCGGCGCGGCGGAGGATGGCGGGTCCGCCAGCTGACCGGGGACTGGTCGAGCGACTGAGCGAGCAGGACCTGGCGGATCTTCAGCGATCCGTCGTTCCACCGAATGCTCTCGCTGAGGGCGCGACTCCGGGTCGGTGGACGAAGCGTCCCGATCCCGAGCGGGCCGGCCCGGCTCGATCGCGAGTGTGGGCGGAATCCCGGTCGTGGCGGCGCGGCGCGCATCGTCGAACGCAGCGCTCTGCGAACCTGGGACGGAGGTTCCAATTTGCGTCGATCCCTGCGGATCAATGCTCCCATACGCGCCGTGGGCATGGCGCACATCGCGCGCCACGGGACCAGCAGCTGTGAGTTGCGCAGGACCGCTCTGCGCCTGAGGCGTCAAGAGGGAACCCTCCAGAAGCCGAGAATTACCCGGAGTCGCCTGCGTTGAGCTGCCGGCATGCATTTCGCCAGCCGGCCCGGGGGCTGATGCTGTGTCAGTGCCGTCATCCAGCCGCTGACGCGCCTTCGTGGGCACGCCGTCGGCACCCAACACGCTCCGGGCCTCGGGCGGACAGAAGGTTCCGAGCATCTCGGCGATCGCGGATTTCCTCAGTGGCTTCGTGAGGTATCGGTCAAGACCGGCAGCCAGGATGGACTCGCTGTCGCCCTCCATCGCATGGGCGGTCAGGGCCACGATCGGGACGCGCGGAAGGCCGCTCTCGGCCTCGGCGGCGCGGATGGCCCGGGTCGCCTCACGCCCGTCCATTTCCGGCATCGAAATATCCATGAATATGAGGTCGGGCCGGAACCCGGACCAGTCCTCCACCGCCTCCCGACCATTGCTCGCGAAGCGCAATTCGATGTCGAAGTCGGCGACCATCTTGCGGAATACCAGTTGGTTGGTGCGGTTGTCCTCGGCGGCCAGCACGCGCATCTGCCGCAAACTGCCCGTCGTTGAACAAGATTCCGCAACGCCCGGCGGACCAGTCGTGACCTTGTCCTCGAGATAGGACAAAGCCTGAAGCGCGCGGAAAAGCTGGGCACGAAGGATCGGCTTTGGCAGCACAAACATCACGTCGGCCGGCGCCGTCGCCGACACCGTTGCGTCGCCGGACATCAGAAGGATCGGCACTTCGGCCCCGCGCGCTCTGAACGCGGAGGCGAACGAGGAAGCCTCCATCTCCGGCAGGTCGGCGTCGGCGAAGATCACGTCGAACGCCGCTCCTTCGAACTCGGAGAGCGCCTCCTCCAACCCTCCGCAGAGCGTGACATCAAGGCCGTAGGTTCGAAGCTGGCGTTCCAGGATCACCCGGTCGATCTGTGCCTCGTCGACGATCAGCGCGCGCCTCAGCAGGATGGGCCGGTCAGGCGCCTCGCTCGGCAGGTCCGGCTCGGCCGCATCGAGCGTAAGGCGGAAGCCGAAGCAAGACCCCTTGTTGAGCTCGCTGTCGACCCAGATCGTTCCACCCATGAGTTCGACAAGCTGCCGCGTGATCGCAAGGCCGAGCCCGGTGCCTTCGTATTTGCGGTTCGATTGATCCTCGACCTGATTGAACTCTCCGAAGATGTGTTCGACCAAGTCGGGCGCAACTCCGATGCCGGTGTCCTCGACAGTGACGTGCAAGTCGTAGTGCCCGTCGCCCCGTTCGATCCCAACAACGCGCGCGACGACATGCCCGCGGGAGGTGAACTTGACCGCGTTCCCGATCAGGTTCGTCAGGATCTGCCGGATCCGACCGGGATCTGCGATGTAGCGCGTCGGCAGGAACAGGTCGAAGTCGACAACGAGTTTCACGCCCTTGTCCTGTGCGAGCGGTTGAAGCAGCAGCATGACTTCGTGCAAGCAGCGTTCGAGATCGAAGGGCTCGGGATAAAGCTGCATCTTCTCGGCTTCGATCTTCGAATAGTCGAGGACATCGTTGATGATTGTCAGGAGCGCTTCGCCCGACGACTTGATCGTATCGGCGAATAGGCGCTGTTCATCGGTCAGGTCGGAGCCGCAGAGAAGCTCGGCCATGCCGACGACGCCGTTCATGGGCGTGCGGATCTCGTGGCTCATATTCGCCAGGAAGGCGGATTTGGCGCGGTTCGCAGCCTCGGCCGTCGCGCGCGCCTCCTCGAGCTCGGCCTCGCGGCGCATCGTCTCGGTAATGTCGATCGCCATCGAGACCATATCCCCTGCCTCGCCCCGGCGGTCGACGAGCTTGACGTGGCGCCCGTCGGCAAGGCACAGGACCGTCGGCGCAATGTCTTCGCGCATGATCCTTTGGGTCATGGTGTGGTGCCAGTCGGCCTGCCCGTCGCCGTCCAGATCGATCAGACCGCTGTCGCAGAATGCTCTGAGCACCGTGTCGTAGTCGGCGCCGGGCGCGATCCCGGCCGCGCCATCGAAAAGGCCGACCCAAGCACGGTTTGCCGTCACCAAGCGTAGCTCTGAATCGAAGACGGCGAAACCGTCCTCGATCGTCTCGATCGCTTCCCACAGCCGGCGTTGGGCTGTCTCTGCAAGGATCGTAGCCTGTTCAAGCTCCTGCAGTGTGCGGTTGTTCTGCCCCTTGAGCGACTCCGCCTCGCACTGCGCGTGTTGAAGGCCCAGACGCTGCTCGACGATCTGGTCCGACAGGGCGCGCGCATGTCGCGACAGCTGCGAATTCGCGGCGAAGAGTTCCCGCTTCTTCTGTTCCAGAAGGCGTTCTGCCGCGAGGCGGGCGCGCCGTTCCCTCGCCAGTTTCTCCGCGATGCTCACAACCCGCCTCCGACCCATCCGCGTGCGCCGCCCGGGCACGCGCCCGTCACCCTCACCTATCCCCGTGAACAAAGCGCTAACCCCTTCAGCGCCTTGCGAGTCGCTCCGGGCCGTGCCAGCATCCGGGCATTGCCGGAAAAGGAGCCCGAGATGCGCGCGATCCTGCCAGCGATTCTCGCCGCCGCCACGTCGCTTGTCACTCTCCCAACCGCCGCGCAGGATCGCCCGCCCATCCCGGAACGGCGCGCTGTGCTGATCGAAGATGTCGATTTCTACGGCGCAGATCTTAACGCGGTCTTCGACACGACATTCGAAGCCTGTCAGACCGCCTGCCTCGCGGAACCAGCCTGCTCGGCCTTCACCTTCAACGCGCGGTCGGGTGCCTGTTTCCCGAAATCCGGCGTTGAACGGCAGGAGCCTTATCAGGGGGCAATCTCAGGGCGCATCCTCGCGACGCCGCCAGAGGCTCTCGCGCGGGCGGAGGAACGCGCGGCCGAGTTGGGCTTCCTGCGACCCGAGGATTTCGCGGCCGCAATTTCACAGGCGCAAGGGCACGCCGCGGCGCATCTGACTGGCAATCGGGACATCGGCGCGCTTCTGGCCGAGGCCGCGGCGGCGCGCTCGGTGGGCAACATCGCCGCCGCCGAGCGCGCGACCGGCTCTGCGCTCAGCCTCTCGGACGAGGCGGGACTTTGGGCCGACTATGCCGGCCTGACCGCCGACTTGCCGGCCGAGAACGAAGGCGAAGCGCGCAATCTGGCCGAGCGCGTACAGTCGAGCGCGATCAACGCCTATCTGCGCGCCGAGAATGCAGGGTTGAGAGTGACCGCGCTCGACCTCTTGGCGGAGGCGTTCAAACGCTCGGGGCGCGGGCGCGATATGATCCCCGCGCTCAGGCTCGCGCAGTCAATACAGCCGCGGGACGACACGGCGGCGGCACTCGAGGACGCGATCGCCAAGCACGGCTTCCGCATCACTGAGACGCAGGTCGAAAGCGACAGCGCCACACCTCGGATCTGCGTGGTCTTCTCCGACGAGCTTTCCCGCGTGGGTCCCGACTACGCATCATTCACAAAGCTGCCCGAGGCGGGCCTGTCGGTAGAGGTCGACGAGCGGCAAATCTGCGTTGGCGGGGTCGAGCACGGTCGGCGATATGCGCTTACCTTCCGTGAGGGCCTGCCCGCTGCTTCGGGAGAAGTGCTCACGAGGGACGTGACAGTCACGCAGTATGTCCGCGACCGCAAGCCTGCGGTGCGCTTCCCCGGTCGGGCCTACGTCCTGCCCCGGATCGGGCAGAAGGGCATCCCTGTCGAAACCGTCAATGCTGAGACTCTGGAGCTCACTCTGCTCAGGCTGTCGGACCGCAATCTCATCCGTGCGATCCAGAGCGGCCAGTTCGGGCGGCCGCTGGATTTCTGGTCAGCGGAACACCTCCGGAATGAAGTGACCGAAACGGTCTGGACCGGCGCGGGCGAAGTCGCGACAGAGGTCAACCGCGATATGACCACGCTTCTACCGCTCGATGCAGTGATGGCCGACCTTGGCCCCGGCATCTACGTGCTTCAGGCCGCCATTCCGGGTCGCGACCCCTATGACAATCCGGCGGCGATGCAGTGGTTCGTGATCTCCGATCTCGGGTTGACGGCGATGGAAGCGAGCGACGGGCTGCACGTCTTCGTGCGCGCGCTATCCGACGCCTCGGCAGCCGAAGGGACGACGGTGACGCTTCTGTCGCGCGCAAACGCGGTCATCGGGACCGCTGAGGCCGATGCCCAAGGCTACGCGCGCTTCGCCGCTGAACAGACCGCCGGCACCGGCGGCGCAGCGCCCGCGCTCGTCACGGTAGAGCGCGGCGAGGATTTCGCGTTCCTGTCGCTGGGCGAGCCGGAATTCGACCTATCGGATCGCGGCGTCTCGGGACGCGATGCGGCCGGGCCGATCGACGTCTTCTTGACGACAGATCGCGGCGCCTACAGGGCGGGCGAAACTGTAAACGCGACCATACTCGCGCGCGACTTCAAAATGCAGGCGTTTGCCGGCTTGCCGATGACCGCGCGGCTGGTGCGACCGGATGGAATTGAGTTCTCGCGCGCGCTTGCGGAGCACGCCGGGGCAGGCGGCTTCGTCGCCACAATGCCGCTCGCTGACGGCGCCCCGCGTGGCGCCTGGCGGATCGAGACGTTCGTGGAAGAAGGAAATGTCCTCGCGTCGCAAAGCTTCCTCGTCGAAGATTTCCTGCCCGAGCGCATCGACTTCGACCTATCACTTCCCGACGGGCCGGTACGTCTCTCGGATACGCCGCTTCTATCGGTCGCTGCGCGCTATCTCTTCGGCGCGCCGGGCGCGGGGCTGGATGTTGAAGGCGACATTCGGCTGACGGCCCTGAACGTGCTGGATACCTTCCCCGGCTTTGCCTTCGGAAAGCACGATAACCCGTTTACGCCATATCGAGAGGCGCTGGCCGGTGTGAGTCAGACCGACGATGACGGCCTTGCTGAGATCCCTGTCGCGTTCCCCGCACTCGGCGAAGCCGCAAACCGGCCCCTTGAGGCCCGGATCGCGGTCCGGGTTAAGGAAGGCTCCGGCAGGCCCGTCGAGCGCGACATCACCCGGCGCATCCTGCCCGACGTACCGGTGATTGGCATCAAATCGCTTTTCGAGGGCGGCACCGTCCCACAGGGCGCGGAGGCCCAGTTCGACGTGATCGCGGTCGGTCCGGACGAGATGCGCGCAGCGCAGAACGTGCACTGGACCCTCAACCGCATCGAGACGAGCTACCAGTGGTATTCGCTCTATGGCGAATGGAACTGGGAGGTCACAACGACGCGGACCCGCGTCTCCGAAGGCGATCTGACACTGACGGCAGAGGGGGCCGAACGGATCGCGGTGCCAGTCGCTTGGGGGAACTACGAACTGGTCGTGGAAGCAAGTGACGGCGCATACACGGCGACCTCGACCCCGTTCTACGCAGGCTGGTACGTCCCCGCCGACGCAGCGCAGACCCCGGATACGCTGACCGTGGCGCTCGACAAGGACGCCTACGGGCCCGGTGACACTGCCCGGCTGAAGATCGAGCCAAGGGCCGCGGGGGTCGCGCTGGTGACGGTCTTGTCGAATCGGCTCATCGACATGAAAGCCGTACCCGTCACGGCAGGGGAAAACGTGATCGAGTTGCCGGTGACCGACGACTGGGCTGCCGGAGCCTATGTCACCGCATCGGTCGTGCGGCCTCTGGAAGAAGAAGCGGGACGGACACCGACCCGGGCGCTCGGGCTGTCCTACGCGCCGGTCGATCCCGGCGCACGGAGGCTGGCAGCGGCGTTCGAGGTCCCCGCAGAGGCCGATCCGCGCGGCCCGCTGCCCGTCGCGTTGAAGGTGGAAGGGGCTGAAGGTGACGAAGTCTTCGTCACCATCGCCGCCGTGGACGTCGGCATCCTCAACCTGACCGGGTTCGAGGCACCGGACCCGACAGGGCACTATTTCGGCCAGCGCAAGCTGGGCGTCGCGATCCGCGATCTCTACGGGAGGCTGATCGACGGCGGGACAGGCACGCTTGGCACCGTGCGTTCTGGCGGCGATGCATCTTCGGTCCCGAAGATGCAGGCGCCGCCGCCGACCGAGGAACTGGTCGCGTATTTCTCCGTGCCGCTGAAGGTGGGCGCGGACGGTTATGCGCGGACTGAGTTTCAGCTGCCGAGTTTCAACGGCACGGTGCGCCTCATGGCCGTCGTCTGGTCGAACTCCGCCGTAGGACAGGCCGAGGCAGAGGTGCTGGTTCGCGACCCGGTCGTCGTCAGCGCCTCCGTCCCGCGCTTTCTGGCACCCGGGGATGAAAGCCGGCTTCTGCTCGAGATCGTCCACGCGACCGGCCCGTCGGGCCGCATGGGACTTGATGTGGCGGCCGAGGGGCTCATGATCGACGCTGCGCCTTCCGGGTTCGACTTGGCCGAGAACGGCAAAGCGGTCTTCACCATACCCGTCGAGGCGGAGGCAGCGGAGGGTCTCGGAACGATCCGCATCGCAATGACGACGCCTGATGGCAAGCAGCTCGTGAAAGAGCTAGCGCTCCCCGTCCTGGCCAACGATCCGGAGATCGCACGCCAAAGCCGGTTCGATCTCGCTGCCGGATCGAGCTTCACGCTAGATGAAAACGCCTTCGCCGGTCTTTTGCCTGGCTCGGGCCATGCAACACTTGCGGTGGGTCCCCTGGCCCGCTTCGACGCACCGGGCCTGCTCGCGATGCTCGACGCCTATCCCTATGGCTGCACCGAGCAGCTGACGTCGAAGGCGCTGCCGCTTCTTTATTTCGAAGAGGTCGCGACAGCGATGGGCGCGGGCGGCGCGCGGGAAATGCGCGGTCGGGTCGAGGAAAGCATCGCCGAGATCCTGCTCAACCAGTCCTCGAACGGCGCGTTCGGACTCTGGCAGGCCGACGCGGGCGATCTGTGGCTCGACGCGTTCGTCACTGACTTCCTCAGCCGCGCACGGGTGCAAGGCCACGACGTACCCGACACCGCATTCCGAAACGCCGTGGACAACTTGAGGAACCAGATCAACTACGCACCCGACTTCGACGAGGGCGGCGGGGCCTATGCCTACGCGCTGATGGTGCTCGCCCGCGAAGGCGCGGCAGCGGTGGGCGATCTGCGCTACTACGCCGACGTGAAGACCGAGGCTTTCGATACGCCGATCTCGGCAGCACAGCTCGGTGCGGCGCTGGCCGCGTACGGCGATCAGCGCCGAGCGGATGCCATGTTCGCCCGGGCCGCGACTCTGCTCGCAGCGGACAAGTCAACCGAAGCGCAGATATGGCGTGCCGACTATGGCACCGACCTGCGCGACACCGCCGCGGTCCTGGCGCTCGCCTCCGAGGCGGGGTCGACTGCGGTAGACCGCGCGACGCTGGGCGACTCAGTCGCCACCGCGATGGTCGGTCAGCGGCTCTCGACGCAAGAGGCAACCTGGGCGCTGCTGGCGACCCATGCCCTGATCGACCAGCCGGGCGCCGACGGCTTCACAGTCAACAGCGAGCCCGTCACTGGCCCGCTGGTCCGAGTGCTCGACGCCGAGGCTGCTGCGCCCCAGGTCATTACCAACGGCTCGGATCGCGACGCGGTCGTGACGCTGACCACCTTCGGCGTCCCGACCGAGCCGGAACCGGCAGGCGGCAAGGGCTATACGATCGCACGGAGCTACTACACGATTGAGGGCGAATCAGCGGGCATCGCTTCGGTGAAACAGGGCACGCGTCTCGTCACCGTCATCGAAGTTACTCCACACGGCCGGGGCGAAGCGCGCCTCATCATCAACGATCCTCTGCCTGCGGGGCTGGAGATCGACAACCCGAGCCTGATCCGGGCCGGCGATATTGCCGCGCTGTCCTGGCTCGACACGGCCGAGACACGGATGACCGAGTTTCGGCAAGACCGCTTCCTCGCCGCAGTGGACTGGATCTCGGTAGATCCGTTCCGGCTTGCCTATATCGTTCGTGCAATCTCCCCCGGCACGTTCCACCAGCCCGCCGCGAGCGTCGAGGACATGTACCGCCCCGACTACCGCGCACGGACCGAGGCGGGCCGGATCACAGTGACGGAATGACCGGCCGCGTCATCGCCTTGGCCCGGTGGACCCGGCTCGACGTGCCGGGGAACGATTACTGCCGCCTGATCGCGGACACCGACGGTTGGCGGCTGACGGGAGAGGCGGTTTTCGCCGAGGACGAAAACGAAACCCAGCTCGGCTACGACATCCACTGCGATGGCCATTGGCGCACCCTGACCGCCACGATCCGCGGCCGGCGCGCCAAGGAAGAGGTCAGCTGGAAAATCGAGCAGACCGCTGGCGCATGGCGCGTGAACGGCGAAGTGCAGCCCCGGGTTTCCGGCCTTGCCGACATCGACCTGTCCTTCACACCGGCAACCAACCTGATCCCGATCCGCAGGATGAATCTTTCCGTCGGCGTGGCGAACCAGGTCATCGCTTCCTGGTTCACCTATCCCGAAGTCGGGCTACTGCCGTTGCACCAAACCTATACGCGGACGGGGGCGGGGGCATATCTATACACGTCGCCGGACCACGGCTTTTCGGCCATACTTCGAGTCCACCCGTCAGGTTTCGTCATCGACTATCCGCAGATCTGGACAGGCGAGGTGACCGATGTCTAGGCGTGTCCTTCCGTTCGTCCTCGCCGTCGCGCTTCTCGCCTATGCGGGCGCGCGTGACGCCTTTGACCTCTGGATCGCGCGGACTGATCTGCCGCCGCTCACGGTCGAAACCGGAACCGAAGTCGTGGCGCACGACGGAACGCTTCTCAAGGCCTTCACCGTGGCCGACGGCCGTTGGCGGCTCGATCCCGGCCCGGTCGACCCGTTGTTCCTCGACATGCTCATCGCCTACGAGGATCGGCGGTTCCATGACCACGTCGGCGTCGATCCCCGCGCGCTTCTGCGCGCCGGGCTGCAGGCACTTCTGAATGGCCGCATCGTGTCGGGCGGATCGACCCTTACGATGCAGGTCGCTCGGCTTCTGGAAGACAGCGGCACCGGCAGGTTTGACGGGAAGCTGCGCCAAATTCGCGTCGCGCTGGCATTGGAACGCCGGCTCACGAAGCATGAGATCCTTGGTCTTTACCTCCGCCTCGCACCCTATGGTGGAAATCTTGAAGGCATCCGGGCAGCGGCACTGTCGTGGCTCGGCAAAGAGCCGCGACGCCTCACGCCGGCCGAGGCGGCGCTTCTCATCGCGCTGCCGCAATCGCCCGAAACCCGGCGTCCCGACCGCTTTCGCGCCGCTGCATCCGAGGCGCGTGCACGGGTTCTCGCGCGTATGGTCGTCAGCGGCGTTCTCACCGAGGACCGGAGCCGCGCTGCGTTGACGGAACCGGTTCCGCAGGCCCGCCGTCCTTTCCCCGCGCTGAGCCCGCACCTTGCCAGCCGGCTTCACCGGGAGGCGCCCGACATGCGCCGCATCGCGACGACGATCGACGCACATCTCCAGCTGCGTCTCGAAGCGCTCGCATCCCGTGCTGCGAAAAACACGGCTTCGCGAAGTTCCTTGGCGATCCTTGTCGCCGACCACCGGACAGGCGAGATCCTCGCCTCCGTCGGTTCGCCCGACTGGACCGATGACCGGCGCGCGGGCTTCATTGACATGACGCGCGCGCTGCGCTCGCCCGGATCGACGCTGAAGCCATTTGTCTACGCGCTCGCGTTCGACGACGGCCTCGTCCATCCGGAAACTCTAATCGAGGACCGCCCGATCGCATTCGACACCTATGCGCCGCAGAACTTCGATCTGAGTTTCCGCGGGACCGTCTCGGTGCGCGAGGCGCTGCAGCTGTCGCTCAATATCCCGGTCGTCAGCCTGACCGAAGCGATTGGTCCCGCGCGGCTCCTCGCGGCGCTGCGGCGCGCGGGTGCCGACCCAGAGCTTCCAGGCGGGCGGCCCGGCCTTGCCGTGGCGCTTGGCGGCCTCGGCGTCACGCTTGAAGACCTCGTGCAGGGCTACGCCGCGCTCGCCCGCCTCGGCACGCCCGTCCGACTCACCGCGCGCGGCGGTGAAAGCACTGAACCATCCGCCGGACGGCTTGTCCGGCCTGAAGCCGCCTGGCTCACCGCCGATATTCTCGCGGGATTGGCGCCGCCGCCGAACGCGCCGGCGAACCGACTCGCCTACAAGACCGGCACAAGCTACGGCCACCGCGACGCCTGGGCTGTCGGCTTCGACGGGCGCCACGTCGCCGGCGTCTGGATTGGCCGCGCCGACGGCGCCTCGGTCCCCGGTGCCTTTGGCGGCGACACCGCCGCGCCGATCCTGTTCGAAACCTTCGCTCGACTGAAACCCGCGCTCGATCCGCTGCCGCCGCCGCCCCCCGCGACCCTTATCCTCCCCAACGCGCGCCTTCCCCAACCGCTGCGGCGCTTCCGCCCCCGCGACGCGCTTTTCGCCGCATCCTCGGACGGTCCCGCAATCGCCTTTCCACCCGAAGGTGCCGAAGTCGAGGCCCGCGGTGCGCTGACCCTCAAGGTCCGGGACGGAACGCCACCTTTCACCTGGCTGGCGAACGGTGTTCCCGTGGCTCTTGCCAGCCGTGCCCGCGAAACGGCGCTGCCCGTCGACGGGGCGGGCTATCTCTCGCTTTCCGTGATCGATGCGAAGGGTCGCAGCGCCACTACCTCGGTAACGTTGCGACCCTGATCATCTTCATTGTGCAAGTACCTCCGCCGGAGGCCCGGTGAGGGGGCTCGACGCCCCCGAGGCGGTCCCACGCGCGAATCAAACCCGCTCAATGGCAAGCGCGATGCCCTGGCCACCACCAATGCACATCGTGATCAGCGCCTTCTTGCCACCGATCCGCTCAAGCTCGTACATCGCCTTAATGGTGATAATCGCCCCGGTCGCGCCGATCGGATGCCCGAGCGCCACCGCGCCGCCATTTGGGTTCACCTTCGCCGTATCGAAACCCAGACCCTTCGACACTGCCAACGCCTGCGCCGCAAATGCCTCGTTCGACTCGATCACGTCGAAGTCCTCGATGCTAAGCCCGGTGCGCTTCAGCAGGTTCTTCACGGCAGGGACCGGTCCGATTCCCATGACCTCGGGCCTGACGCCAGCATGGGCATAGCCAAGGACGCGCACGCGCGCCTTCAGCCCCGCCTTGTCGGCCGCGTCCGCCCGCGCCAGAACGATCGCCCCGGCGCCGTCATTGATCCCGCTCGCATTGCCTGCAGTTACGGTACCGTCCTTTTGAAACACCGCCCTGAGCCCGGCCAGCACCTCGAGGCTCGTGGATTTCGGATGCTCGTCGGTGTCGAATACGATCGTCCCCTTGCGCGTAGTGATCTCGACCGGCGCGATCTGCTCCTTGAAGCGGCCCTCGGCGATCGCCTTGGTGGCGCGACTCTGGCTTTCGAGCGCGAAAGCGTCCTGTTCCTCACGGCTGATCTGGTGCTCCTTCGCCACGTTCTCGGCGGTCACGCCCATATGCCCGGTACCGAACGGGCAGGATAGCGCCCCGGTCATCATGTCCAATGCCTTGGTATCGCCCATCTTCTGACCCCAGCGCGCGCCCTGGAGCGCGTAGGGAGACCGGCTCATGCTCTCGGCGCCGCCGGCGAGCGCGAAGTCCGCGTCCCCCATGGAGAGCGACTGCACGCAGGATACGATCGCCTGCACGCCCGATCCGCAAAGCCGGTTGACATTCATGGCGGGCGTCTCCTCGGGCACGCCTGCCTGCATAGCGGCCACGCGGCTCAAATACATGTCGCGCGGCTCGGTGTTGATCACATGGCCGAAAGCGACATGGCCGACCTGGTCGCCCTCGACGCCCGCACGCTCGAGCGCAGCCTTCGCCGCCACGGTGGCGGTGTCGATGGGCGCCATGCCCGCGAGGCTTCCGCCGAATGTTCCAATTGCGGTGCGCGCACCCGACAAAATCACGATTTCGTCGCTCATCTCAGCCCTCCTCGATTGCGTCGTCCACTTTAGCCGCCGCGCTGCAGCGTGACCAGCGTGATCTCTGGCGGTTGCAGGATTCGGAGCGGCACGCCGGAATAGCCGATCCCGCCCGAGACGATCAGATGGCGCCCCGCCTCGCGGATATGGCCCCAAGCATAACGGCTGCCATGAGCCGATGGAGTCATCGGCCGCCAGCCGAAGAGGTTGGCCTGCCCGCCATGGGTGTGGCCTGAAACCTGGACAAACGCGCGCGGATCGCCCACGGCGAAATAGTCCGGCTCATGCGCGAGAAGGATCGCGGGCGCACCGTCAGGCACCCCGGCGAAAGCTATGTCGGGATCCTCAAAACCCTGCTTTTTCAGATGCTTGCGCGCGTGCTGGCTGTCGATGCCGACGATCCAGAATCGCCCGTTGCCGTGCTCGATGCCAAGAGAACGATTCGAGAGAAGGGCGACGGGGCTTCCCTCCAGCGCCTCGGCGACGGTATTGCGCGCAAACTCCGTCTCGCGTGACAGCGCGCAGTCCCACCAGTCGTGATTGCCGAGCACCGCTGCCATGCCGAGCGGCGCCCTCAACCGTCCGAGTTCGGCCACGATCGCGGATGCAGGAACGTGGCGGGCGGGCAGGTTGGAATCGGCAATGAAATCACCCGGCAGAAGGATCAGGTCGGGCCGGAGCGCGTTCACCTGGTTCACGATCCGCCGCAACGCGGCAAGAGACGTCCAAGGGCGGCAGACATGCAGGTCCGACACGACTGCAATTCTAAGATCCGGAAGAGTCCAGCGCGCATCGGCGATACGATGGCGCACGATACGCGGGACGCTGAACATCGTGACGGGTGCGAAGCCGCGATCGATTGGCCCCACCTGCACCGTTTCTTCCATCAACGCCTCCAAACGATCCCGGAGATAAAGCACCGATCCCTCCGCAATGGCAATCGCACCGCCCGAGCCGGCTCTGCCGAAGCAGGACCGGCGAGACATGACGTGCGCGCGAGACGCGCGCTCTGCCTGGTCACGCCGATCAGCGCAGGGGCGGAATTTCGAGCCGCCCCTCTCCGGCCAGGAGCCAGGCCCGTCCATCCTCGATCACGACAGCGCTCAGCGCCCGGCCGTAGCCCGCGCCGGTATCGATATTCACGCGGTTGCCGTAGTGGGTGACGGCCTCTATCGGGGTGTGCCCATGGACGATAAGTGCGCCATGGTCGCGCGTATCGTTCAGGAATTCGTCCCTGATCCACAGCAGGTCGTCTTCCGCCTGCTCTGCAAGTGGCACGCCGGGCCTAATACCTGCATGGACGAAGACGACGCCGTCCGCCACCCAATAGATCGGAAGATCGCGCAGGAAAGCGGCGTGACGCTCGGGCACCGCAGCGTGCGTCGTCTCGTGGATGTCGAACAGCGTACGCTCGCCGGCCGCCTCCACGCCGTACGAGGCCAGCGTTGCCGCGCCGCCAAGATTTGGCGACACCCAGTGCAGATGCGCCCTTAGGCCCGGATCGTGGTTGTCCGGGTCCGCCAGAAACAGCTCGAACATGCGGTCGTGATTGCCCTTCAGCACGACCCAGTTTTCGCCGGCTTCCTGGCCCCGGATCAGATGCTCGATCACGCCGCGGCTGTCGGGCCCGCGGTCCACGAGATCGCCAATGTGGACGACCGGCGCACCCGTGTCACCCACGCGCTCACGATCCGCGGCGATCCGCTGATGCGCGGCAGCGAGCTTGTCGAGATGGCCGTGGACGTCGCCTACCGCGTATATCCGCATGAGTGCCCCTTCGCAAAACCGCGCGGACCGTATCGTGGTGCACAGGCACGCGCAACCGAAGCATCGGGCTCAGGCGATACGCAGTTCGGGATCGGGCAGGAAGGCATAGGAATGGGTGTTTACGTCGCCGCTCCAACGCCAGAGCGCCAGGACACCCTCGGGGCCGGTGCGGAACGCGTGCGGCATGCGGCTCGGATGATGGATGTAGTCGCCCGGCCGACGGATGCGAATGTCGTCACCCGCCGTCCAGAGCGCCTCGCCGGCAAGGATCACATAGGTCTCGTCGGCATCGTGGTTGTGCAGCGCATAGTAGCTGTCGGGGCGCTGGTAGAAGAGGCCAAGCCGATGATCCGGCGAAGGGATCGGCCCCTCTGGCCCCATGAGCGTCGTGACTGCGCAGATCGCGGCGGCCTCGCCGCTCATCCGGTCGGCCACGGGGTTGGTGCCCCATGGAATGTAGACCTGCGCGCAGAGCGCAGCGACGGCAGCCGGATGATCGGAGGTCGCGAGCAGCCCGCGGATCAGCATATCAAGGGCGCACGGGGGCTGCACAGTGAACGCCTCCGGCGCGGGCGTGGTCAGCAGTGTTTGGGCCGTCCGATCCGCCGCGTCGCGCCCTTCGGCGCGGTAGACGTCGGCAAGCGAGTCCAGAAGCGCGTCGAAAACGGGCGGGTGCATCGCAGTCGTCCCTTTCCGAGAGGAAACCGGACACTGCTATGCACCCTGAACCCCTGCCGAGGCTCTGACAGGAGCGACGCGGAAGGCGTCGTTTTCAGGCGACGTCGAACACCAACGGACGTACCTGCTGGAACAAGCCCGTCGCCTCGAGCTGTTTCAGGACCTCTGGGTTCGGCGCCTCGTCGAGGTAGAGAAGCGCTATCGCGTCGCCGCCCTGCGCGGAGCGGCCTAGCGTGAAGTTGGCGATGTTAACGCCCGCATCGCCGAGCGTGTGGCCGAGCGTGCCGATAATGCCCGGCTCGTCCCGGTTCGTGGTGTAAAGCATATGCGCCCCGATCTCGGCATCGATTGTGATGCCCTTGATCTGGATGAAACGAGGCTTGCCGTCGGAAAAGACCGTGCCCGCGATCGAGCGCTCGCGCTTGCCGGTCACGACCGTGAGCTTCATGTAGCCCTCGAAGACGCCGCCCTTTTCCTGCCGCGTCGTCGCGATCTTGATCCCGCGTTCACGCGCGATGATCGGGGCCGAGACCAAGTTCACGTCCGGGTTCGTGGCCTTCATGATGCCGGATATGGCGGCGCAGTTCAGCGCATCGAGGTTCATGTGGCTGACATTGCCGTCGTAAAGCACGTTGATCGCCTTAATCGGTTCGTCGGTGAGTTGTCCCGCGAACGCCCCGAGATGCCCGGCGAGCTTTAGCCACGGCCCCATGACGGCGGCTTCTTCGGCGGTGACGGATGGCATGTTGAGCGCGTTCTGAACCGCGCCGGTCAGCAGGTAGTCCGACATCTGTTCGGCAACCTGGATTGCGACGTTCTCCTGCGCCTCCGACGTCGAGGCGCCGAGATGCGGCGTGACGACGACGTTCGGGAGGTGGAAGAGCGGCGAGTCCGTCGCCGGCTCTACCTCGAAGACGTCGAAGGCTGCGCCGGCGACCCGGCCAGATTTGAGCGCTTCGGCAAGCGCCTTTTCATCGACGAGACCGCCGCGTGCGCAGTTGATGATGCGCACGCCCGTCTTGGTCTTGCTGATGGCTTCGGCCGAAAGGATGTTCCGCGTCTTGTCGGTCAGCGGCACGTGCAGTGTGATAAAATCCGCCCGCGCCAGAAGCTCGTCCAGATCGACCTTCGTGACACCCATGGACTTCGCCCGCTCTTCTGAGAGATACGGGTCATAGGCAATAACCTTCATGTGCAGGCCCAGCGCCCGGTCGCAGACGATAGAGCCGATATTGCCCGCGCCGATCACGCCGAGCGTCTTGTTGAAAAGCTCTACGCCCATGAAGCGGTTCTTCTCCCACTTGCCGTCATGGGTCGAGGCCGAAGCTTCCGGAAGCTGCCGGGCGACCGCGAACATCATCGCGATCGCGTGTTCCGCAGTCGTAACGGAGTTGCCGAAGGGCGTGTTCATCACGATGACGCCCTTCTTCGACGCCGCCGAAACGTCGACATTGTCAACGCCGATCCCGGCGCGGCCGATGACCTTGAGCCTGTCGGCGGCGGCCAGCAGCTTCTCTGTCACTTTCGTCGCGGATCGGATCGCGAGGCCGTCATAGTCGCCGATCCGCGCGAGGAGCGCGTCCTTGTCCTTGCCGAGATCGGGCAAGTAGTCGACCTCGACCCCTCGGTCGCGGAAGACTTGGACGGCGGTTTCGGAGAGCTTGTCGGATACAAGTACTTTGGGAGCCATTTTTGGGATCCTTGGGAGAGGTTTCGCGGAACGCAGTCCGGATCTTGATGCGGGACCGCCTTGTCGGTTGGGAATGAGGCCCCGGATCGGGTCCGGAGCAGCCGCGGTCAGGCGGCGGCCTGAAGTGCCGCGATCTCGGATCGGTAGGCCCACTCGATCCAGGGCATCAGGGCCTGAACGTCGGACGTCTCGACCGTCGATCCGCACCAGATGCGAAGCCCCGGCGGCGCGTCGCGATAGGCACCCGCGTCGAGCGCGACGCCCTCCGCCTCAAGTCGCTTCGCGACCGCCTTGGCAAAGGCCGCGCCGTCGCCGATGCGCGGATCCGTGAACTTCAAGCAGACGCTCGTCGTCGACGCCGTCGCCGGATCGACCGCCAGATCGGCGATCCAGTCCTTGTCCGCGATGAAGTCGCGCACCGCCTCGGCGTTCGCGTCGGCCCGCGCGATCAGCGCCCTGAGGCCGCCGAGCCCTTTCGCCCATTTCAACGCGGCGAGATAGTCTTCGACGCAGAGCATCGACGGCGTGTTGATCGTCTCTCCGGCGAAGATGCCTTCGATGAGCTTGCCGCCTTTCGTCAGCCGGAAGATCTTCGGCAGGGGCCAGGCGGGCGTGTAGCTTTCCAGCCGCTCCACGGCGCGGGGCGAGAGGATCAGCATCCCGTGCGCCGCCTCGCCGCCCAGCACCTTCTGCCAGGAGAAGGTGACGACATCGAGCCTGTCCCACGGAAGGTGCATCGCAAAGGCCGCCGACGTGGCATCACAGATCGTGAGGCCCGCCCGATCCGCCGAGATCGCATCACCGTTCGGCACGCGCACGCCGCTCGTCGTGCCGTTCCAGGTGAAGACCACATCCTTGTCGAAATCGACCTCGGCGAAGTCCACGATCTCGCCATAAGGCGCCTTGCGCACGGTGGCATCGAGCTTCAGCTGCTTGACGGCGTCCGTGACCCAGCCCTCGCCGAACGACTCCCAGGCGAGCATCTCGACCGGCCGCGCCCCCAGAAGCGACCACATCGCCATCTCGACCGCGCCGGTATCCGAGGCGGGCACGATCCCGATGCGGTAGTCCGCCGGGACCCGCAGCACCTCGCGCGTCAGCTCGATCGCCTCCTTCAGCTTCGCCCTGCCCGCCGCGGCGCGGTGCGACCGGCCGAGTGGCGCGTCGGCAAGCATATCCAGCGAATATCCGGGAAACTTGGCACAGGGGCCGGATGAAAAGCGCGGATTGACCGGCCGCGCGGCCGGGATCGTCAGATCAGACATGGTATCCTTCCAGATAAGCGCCCCTCGTTGGGGAGGGGTGTCCCACCGCCGAGATAGCGGCGGCCGAGGTCTGGCACAAGCTGGAAAAGTGATCTAAAGCGCCGCTTGAACCACAAAAAGCGACGCCGGGCGTCCACTATCGGAAACTCCCCCAATGCACGCCGTGACCCTTCTCGCCGACCCGGCCCGCGCCAATCTCGACCGCGCCGCGGTGGAAGCCCTGCGCGATGCCTGGGGCGGCGGCATCGCTGAATGGCTGAACCCCGGCATCGCCGCCGAATTCGACGTCGAAGACATTCCCGAAAACCGCTGGCAGGTCTGGCAAGATCTTCAGCGCATCGGCGTCGATCTGGTGATCCAGCCGGCCGAGCGGCGGCGCAAGAAGATGCTCATCGCCGACATGGACTCCACCATGATCGGGCAGGAATGCATCGACGAGCTCGCCGACATGGCCGGAGTCGGCGCCCGCGTCGCCGACATCACCGCGCGCGCGATGAACGGAGAGCTCGATTTCGAAGGCGCACTCCTCGAGCGGGTCGGGCTGCTGCGCGACCTTCCCGAGACGGTGATCGCGCAGGTCCTCGCCGAACGCATCACCTACACCGCCGGCGGCCGCGAGCTCATCGCCACGATGAAGGCGAACGGCGGCCATGCGGTCCTCGTCTCGGGCGGCTTCACCGCCTTCAGCGAGGTCGTCGCCGCCCATCTCGGCTTCGACGAAAGCCGCGCCAATATACTCTTGGTCGAAAACGGCCGGCTGACCGGCGACGTTGCGCGCCCGATTCTCGGACGCGAGGCGAAGATGACCGCCCTAAAGCAAATCTCCGCACAACTCGGGATCGGCCACGAGGACGTAATCGCTGTCGGCGACGGCGCGAACGACCTCGGCATGCTTGGTCTCGCGGGAACGGGCGTCGCCTTGCACGCGAAGCCCTCCGTTGCGGCGCAATGCGACATCCGCATCAATCGTGGCGATCTGACTGCGCTGCTCTACATACAGGGCTACGCGGCGGGCGATTTCGCGTGAGAGAGAAGACCAGTTTTTTCTGTTTCTAAGGCTTCAGGCCGGGGCGACCCCAATGTCCGATACCCGGCTGAGGGCGCTAGACAAAAGGCGACTGGCGAAACATTTAATTAACAATTGCGTTAATTAATAGAATCAGAAATAATCCTCTCATGCCTCAGCTGCCCGCCCTCTTCGCCGCTCTGTCCGACGAGACCCGCTTTTCCATCGTCGAGCGTCTCCTGGGCAAGGGCGAACAGTCAGCGGGAGACCTCGCTGACGTAGCCGACATTACGGCACCGGCGATCTCGCGGCACCTCAAGGTCCTGCGCGAAGCCGGGATCGTGACGCAGCGCATTGACGGCCAGCGCCGAATCTACGCCGTCGCGCCGGAATCGCTCCAGGCGATTTCATCGTGGGTCATCGCGCATCGCGACTTCTGGGAAGGAAGCCTGAACCGGCTGGAAGCAGCTATCGAGAACCGCAGGACGGAGAGTTTCTGATGTCCGACATCCGACTCGAACGCGACCTCAATGTTTCGGTAGACGAGCTTTGGGACTTTGTAACCACGACCGACGGTCTGCTGCACTGGTGGGGACCCGACGGGTTCACGATCCGTGAACACACGCTTGACTTCACGCGGCTCGGCCCGTGGTTCTCGATCATGCAGAGCCCCGAGGGCAACCGTTTCAAGGTCTCGGGAGAGGTCACTCATGTGCGGCCGAAAATGTCCGTGGGATTCACTTGGGCGTGGCACGACGAGGAAGATGAACGCGGCCCCGAAAGCCATGTGACGCTCAGTGTCAGCCCGCTTGAGGACGAGCGCGCGCGCCTGATCCTCGACCACATGGAACTCGCGGATGCCGAGGCCGCGCAGCGGCACTACGCGGGCTGGATCTCGTGTCTGAAGAAGCTGGAGCGGCAATTCGCCCCAGCCTGAAACCCAAGGGAGGAAAACATGCCGAAATTCGTCTTCGCCTATCACGGCGGCGCCAAGCCCGAGACGCCCGAAGCGGGCGAAAAGGTCATGGCGGCGTGGATGACGTGGCTGCAGGGCATGGGAACGTCCGTGGTCGATGGCGGCAATCCCGTTGGCATGTCAAAGACCGTCTCACCGTCTGGCGTGGCTGACAACGGCGGGTCGAACCCGCTTTCGGGCTATACGCTGGTTACGGCCGACAATATCCAAAAGGCCTGCGAGATGGCGAAAGGCTGCCCGATCCTCGACGCCGGAGGCACGGTCGAAGTCGCCGAGGCGATGGAGATGTAGGCGCGGTTCGCGCAAGTCACGCGGCGAAGCCGGACGCTAGTTTCATCTCCCCGGCGACGAAGCCGCGACGGCTCAGGATCGGGCCGGTCAGGTAACGCTCGACGACCGGGTCACCGGGGTCGAGCACACTGGACCGCATCAGTAGCGCGGTAATCGCTGCCTCCGATGCGCGGGTCGCACCGTCGGCGATCTTTACCGCGACGCCCCGCCTGAGGCTGGGCAGGATGGCGACGAACACCGCCTCGGCCCCGGTCTTGACCGCGACCTTGCCGCCTGTGGCGCGCATCAACGCCGTGCAGGCGCGTCCCTCACCCGCAACAAGCTCCGGGAAAGCGGTCATGGCGCGCGTCAGCCGCGCGGCGGCGCGTTCGCGCCGGGGACCTTCGGGATCGGCAACTGCGAAGAATGCCATCGCGCGGGCAAGGCCATGTACGGTTGTCGCGAAATTGGGGGCCGAGCAGCCGTCGATTCCGTGGCCGGGCGAACCAAGCGCCGTCACGTCCTCGAATGCCGCGCGAACCGCCTGCTGCACCGGATGGTCCAGTTCGACGTATTCCGGTCCTGCGTTCAGATGCCGCGTCAGGGTCAGAAAGCCTGCATGTTTGCCGGAACAGTTGTTATGAAGCTGGCAGGGCGCGTTATCAGAACAGATCAGCTCTCTGCGCGCCGGCAAATCATCCGGCATCTGCGGGCCGCAGCGCAGGTCCGCATCACCCAAATTCAAATCGGCCAACCAGCGCGCAACCGGTTCGGTATGAATCGCCGCGCCGTTGTGGCTGGCGCAGGCCAGAGCCAGCCGTCGTTCGTCGAGCCCCGCTGCATCGGCCGCCCCACTTTCGATCAGAGGCAATGCCTGAATCATCTTGCACGATGAGCGCGGGAAGATCACCGCGTCGGGATCGCCCCAGGCCTCGACGATCTCTCCCCGGTCGTCGCAGATCACCGCATGGCCCGAATGTACGCTTTCCAGAATGCCGCCCCGCCAGAGCTCAATCATCGGTATCGCCGCCATAAGCCTCACCATTGCGCGATTTTATGCCGCCAGGTCTTTTCCCCCGGAGCGAAATCGGGATAAGAGGTCCATATCGGGTCAGGGTGCCTTCCGCCATCCGAAAAGCGCCGAAACGGCACGTCGGGCTGGCACAACGGGGCAAGACAGCTGGAGGCAGCAGTACGATGATTTCACGAGCTTCGCGCAAGGCCGGCGCCATGTTCCTGTCGCTTGGCGTGGCATTCATTTGGTCGACGGCAGGGGCGGTCGCGCAGGTGTCCACAAACCGCGTGGCGGCCGAGACCGACTGGAGCGTCTTCGTCGAGGACGAACCGAAGGAATGCTGGGGCGTCTCCGCCCCCAAGGAAACGGTGAACACCCGCGATGGACAGGCCGTCTCGGTTCGGCGCGGCGACATTCTGCTGTTCGTCACATACCGCCCGGGCGCGAAGGGTGAGGTATCCTTCACCGGCGGCTATCCGTTCGCCGGCGGCTCGACCGTCAATCTCGACATCGGGGGGACGAAGTTCGACCTGATTACCGACGGAGAGTGGGCGTGGTCCGGATCGGCGGAGGAGGATACCCGCATCATCGACGCGCTAAAGGCGGGCGTCTCAGCCGTGCTGACGGCGCGGTCGAGCCGGGGCACCCAGACGCAGGACACATTCTCGCTTCTGGGCGTGAGCGCGGCGCTGGACGAGGCCGCGAAGCGCTGCACGGGGTAACCGCGGCGCTGCTCGCCTTGCGTCGGTCGTGATATGCGCGCCCTCTCGCGTGAAGCTGCCTGCGATGACGCGGATCGCACTTTCGACGTCGAATGCATCCTCCGCTGACAGATAAGCGAGGCGCTTCTCGGCGATCGCAGACAGAAGTTCAGCCGCCTCTACGGTCTTGTGATCGAGAAAGCCAAGCTGATGCCCCAACACCGGCACAGAGCGGCTCCAGGGTGGATGCTCCGGTCCCGTCGGCATCTTGCAGGACCCCTGCTCCGATCTCAGCGCCCCGTTCGCGAATCTCCGAATCTCCGTCGCGGTGTCCTCGTTCTCGACCTTGCTGCAACCTGAACCGCCGGCGACCACGCGCGCTGCATCGGAACCCAGAAGGCTGCAATCAAGCTTGGCCGTGGATCCGCTGATGCTTCCGGAGGGCGGTCAGAACTCAAGATGCCGAACAACGAAGCTCCAAGGACGTGATTGGATTTCCCTAAAGAACTCTCGATACTGGCATTCACGATGCAGGTTTTGCATCATTCCCCGAGACAAGACTTGGCCAATCGACCGACCATCGCGGATATTGCACAGAGAGCCGGGGTTAGCGTCGCACCCGTCGCCCGCGTATTGAACGGACACGGCCAGGAATGCCTAGGCACGGTTCGCCGCGTCTATGACAAGGGGTTGCGCGACATGGTCGGGGCGGCCGGCATGGAATGGACGGCATGAGTTTCTTCGATCTTCGAACGCCATTTTTCCGCCCGCTGTGGGTCCGCATATTGGTGACAGCTCTCGCTCTCGGCTGGGCAGGGGTCGAGCTGGTGACAGGATCGGTCTTCTGGACGATCCTGTTCGGGGCCGTAGGACTTTACTGTTTCTACGAGTTCTTCATCGCTTTCGACCCTGAAAACTTCCGAGCCGAGGAGGAGGAAGAGTAACCCTTCTTCTGCGCGAGTTCTCCCGCACTCCATCGAGGTGCTTCACATCACGCCCGCCGATGCCGTGGGGAGCTGTGCGGGCTTCCGGTTCTACGGCCGGCTCCTTGAGAGGTGGCGCAGGAGGATTTGGGCGGCGGTGAGGTAAGCTTTGTACCTGTCGAGGACAAGGCAGTGATCGCGGGCGCAGGTCGCAACGCTTCGCAGGTCATGATGGATCCGCGGACCTCATCGCGCGTCACGTTGCAAAAGCGACGTCCCTGTCGGGTCGGTCGCACACGAGCCTAGGCGTCCGGCGCGCGTCAGTTCGTCGCCTTCCGGAAGAACGCCTCGGCGTTAAGGACGCCGTAGCCCGCCCGCGTGTCATGGACGCCGTCGCTGTTATGAACCGTGTCCGACATCTTGGCGCGCAGGCTGTTCGCGCTGATAACCTTGCCCTGCTTCGAGAGCGCCGACATGACAAGAGCCGCGGCGCCGGTCACATGCGGCGCGGCCATGCTGGTGCCGCTTCTGGGCATCGATGCGTTCGGATCGTCAGTCCCCGCCCGCGCCGCGACGATCGACCGTCCAGGCGCCGAGATGTCGGGCTTGACGACCTTTCCGGTTCGCGTCGGGCCGGCCGACGAGGTATCTGCGAGAACCGGCATGTCGTCTTTCGTGCAGGCGGCGACCGTGATGACGGAATCTGCCGTGCCGGGAACGGTCAGCGTGATCTTGGGATCGGGCTCGACGAAGGTCACGCTGTTCGGTGCATCATTCTCGAACCAAATGTCGAAATCACGGTTCGCCCCGCCGAGCGCGACGCTGTTAATGGCAAGCGTCCATGTGCCGGCCTTGATCGGCACTTGGTCCTGCCGGATTTCGATCGTTAGCTGGCTGTCGGCGTTTTCGTCGCTGTAGTGGCTGAGCTCCATCCGGCAGATCGCGTTGCCGACCCGGCCCGTGAAGATACCTTCGCCCTCGCAGGTAAGGTCCCCCGAATCCTCCGGACCGACGAGCGTGAAGCGAACGACGTGCCGATGTGAATACCACGCCTCAAGATACAGGAGGGACGAGCCGGCGTTTTCATCAACCCTCCAGCTTACCGTCTTGCCGATGTTTGCCAGAGCGACCCGGGCATGACGGCTCGTCGTGCCCTCGTTGCCCGCGGACTTCACGATCGCAAAGCCCGGCATCTTGCCCTTGTTCGTCATGACATCGATCGCCGTTTCAAGCGGCGTCATCCCGTCATGCGCGCCTGCGTTCATGCCCATGCTGATGTTGACGGCAATCGGGCGCGCCTCGTTCAGGATCGCGTTCGCGCCGCCCGAGACATTGCGCAGGAAGGCGAGTGCGCTCACGTGACTTGCCGAATATCCGATGCTCGGCGGATCGCCGGGGCCGACACGGATATGCGGCACGACGACGATGATCCCGGCCTCGGGCGCCATGCCCTCTCCGACGGCGTCGAACGCGCGTCCGGCGGCGATGCTGGCGACATGCGTGCCGTGGCCGTTGTCCGCAGCGTCCGGCATTCTGCTGTCGCGCAGGACAGAAGGAATATTCTCCGGCGGACCGGCGCGCAGCTCCGCAATCTTCGCGGCGGTGTAAAGTGTTCCGAAATCGGCATCGAACGTCGTATCGACGACGTGCGGTGTCGGGCCGCTGCTCCCGCCCTGATGCCAGACAGCGAGGATGCGGCTGCCGCCCTGACCGTCGCCGAAGGCGTTGTGCAGGATGTCGATGCCAGTATCGATGACGCCGATCACGGCGCGGTCGCCGCGTTCGTTCAGATCGGGCCGATGGACCGCGTCGCCTCCGACCATCGGAACCGAGCGGTTCAGCTCAAGCGTTCCGGCCACGCGGCTCAGCTCGACGTTGAACACGCCCGGATCCGCGCGCAGATCCTTCAGGCGGTCTTCGGGCACTCGTGCGACACGGAACTCTTCGACACCGGACAGGACGTCGACCCATTCGGGCGGCGTCCAGTCGTCGCGATTGAGCGCGATGAGAACCGGAAGGCTCGGCGTTCCGACGGCGGATTCTGCGGCCGCCGCAACTGGCGGCGGTGGTGCAGCTTCAAATTCTGCGTCCGCGTCGTCCTCCGGCGCCAATTCAGACGCTTCGAACGTCTCGGCCGCCACGCCGTCGCCGAAGAAGTCGTCCGATGATTCCTCAAGTGGCTCGCCGAGGCCGGATTCCGGCAATGTGAACGGATTGGCTTCGCGTTCCGGCATGGGAATCAGCGGCGGCGCGGCAGCGGCAGGGATCGCGGCCTCGGCCTCGAATTCGAACGTGGCTGCGAACAATCGGTCCTTGCGGCGCATGATGCGCGACATATCCGATAGGTACTCGTCCATTCGATGCGCAGCTAGACTTGGCTCCAACCCCTCGACCGACTGCGCCACAGACGACACCCCCTCCGCCCCTTTTTCGCTGTGCGCTTTCCTGACCGTCTCGATCCGCTGGACCAACGCGGCCAAATCAGGCGGTTCTTCCACCGCCTCGTCGCTTGTCAGGATCGGTGCTTGTGAATGCAGAAAGCCCTGAGGCAGGGTCGGGATCGCGTCGCCAGCCGTTTCAAAGCGATGCCATGTCAGTCCGGCCGGCACGATTTCTTCGGCGTTCAGGACGCGTGGCTGGCCAAATGTGCAGAGCGTCACCTGTCTGCCGGCGCGTGCATGCTCCAGCGCCTCGAATGCGGCGAACGCGCCGCCGAGGCCGTGCCCTGTGATCCAGACGGGAGCATCCGAGCCCTCCGTCAGCGCGATCGCCGCCCGATGCAGCGCCTCCGCAATCGGGATGTGGAACGTGCGCATGCCCGACGCACCCGCCCCCACGAGGTCCGGGAGCCAATCGACCGGGTGACGGGCATCGCGCAGGATGAGCGCGCGTCCGCTATCGAAGTCCCGCGCTTCGATCGTGAGCGTGCTGCTGACGGTGGCCGGCGCTTCGGGCGCGTCGGCGATCAATCGGCAAAGCGCCAGTCCCGTTTCGATCGACGCAAGTTCTTCGGGTGGCAACATGACTGTTCACGCCTTCCGAACAGAGAACGCAGCAGGCGTTCCAGATGGCGGGTTCCCGTCGAACCGCATGTTGTAAAGACCGGGCGCGAGCCGCTCCGTCACGACAATGGTCAGGACCGAGAGGGCTGGGCCGGAGTAGCTCACTGGAACGGCGACAGGATCTCCCTTCGGCACCTGTTGCTCGTCCACTTCCTGAATGTGCAGGGCGCCGTCGATGCGAGTGACGGTACTCAGCCCGCTGTCGGTGCGGGGATCGGTGACGCTGCAGACGACTTCTATCGTGCCGCCCTCGTCGTAGACCGGCGCGTCGAGCGAAAGGTGCAGGCGTGGCCCTGCGATCGGCTCTCCATCCGGCAGTTCCTCAATCGGCTCACCCGCATCCCCACCCATGAGGCGGAAGAACACCTTGCGAAAGGGCAAGCCCTTAAAGACCGTAGCGTGTTCGTTCACGACGATCTGACGCTGGCCGGCCACGGGCAGGGCGCTGTAAAGCGGCACCGTTCCGTCGCCAGCGGCCTGCGTGCGTGTGACGATAGAGCGGCTGTGGTCGACCGGCACGCCCGCCTGATGGCGCACGTTGATGCGCGTCGCCGTTCGGTGGCCGGCCCCCGCGAAGTAGATGTAGCGCGCACCGTCCGGGCGATTGCCCTGACCGAGCACGTCGTGCACCGCCTTGGCGCGCGCGACGAGCTGACTGTCCATGCCCAGATCGGCGGCAACGGCGGGATCGTAGGGATCGAGCGGTGCGACATCGGTGCTGTCGAGGTTCCAGATCGCGGTTTCGCCCGGCGCCGGAATGAGCTGGTAACCCGACGGATAGTCGCGATTGGACGCAAGCTTCGCGAAATCCGCGCCACTGATTCCCATCGCGCTGTCACGCCCGAATATCCGGGCGAGCGCGAGCGGCGCACCCATATGCGGCGTGCCCATCATCGCGAGGAGTCTCACGTTCCCAAACCATGGTTCAGCGTCGAACTTGCCGCCCTCAAGCATCAGTCGCGCGATCAGCCCGCCCATCGAATGCGCGAGAAGGGCGATGTCCGTTGCGCCCTGGGCGTGCAGCTCGCCCAGCTTCTGAGCCAGCGCGTCGGCAGTGGTCAGGATGTCAATGCGCCAGTCGTAGCCAAAGCTAATTCTGCGGGAGGGCCCGGCGTCTGCCCTGAACCCGAGGTCCTCAAGCTGACTGTCAATCAGGTTGTAAAAGTTGTAGCACAGCACGTTGTCGATGGGCTCGCCCACCAGAAGGTCCGGGCGCTGCAGTTCCGTCAGCCGATTGTACCCGAACGTCGCTTCGAACGGGGTGGGCGGCCACACCTGATCGCCGCGCTTGCCTTGGCTATCGCGCAAATAGAGTCGGGTTCCCATAATGCCGGGAATGACTACGGCGAACTGCATCGCTCAAATCCTCGCGAGCTTAATTTGATCGACAACGATAGCACGAAATCCGGTTTGGCGCGACGCGTCAGCCGGGTATGAGTCGGCATCGGCGATGTGCCCGAAATCCTCCATGGCGCCGCTGACTGCCAAATCGGCAAGGTCGGCCGAGCCATTCGCAGCTCAGCCTAGATCCAGGCAGAAGTAGTCGAGCGTTTCCTCCCACACCGTTCCTTTGCGAAAGGGCCGGCCCGCACGCGATTCTCGCCGAAAACCAAGCGCTGCAGCGAGCGCGAGTGAGCGCGCATTGTCGGAAGCGATGAGAAAGCGAACGCGTCGGAGATCCAGCTCCGTCCGACACCATCGGAAGGCGCATCGCATCGCCTTCGTCATCAGTCCCGTCCCCTCCCATCGCTCGGCAATCATGCCCCCGATCTCGCACAGCCCTGCGTCCGGGTCGACCGAAGTGACCGCCACAAGTCCCGCAGGCTCCGCGCATTCGGGGACGAGAACGAAAAGCAGGAAACCTCGCCCGTCTCGCGCACGAAGCGCTTGGCCGTCGAGAAAGGCGCATGCAGCCTGCAAGCTGTCGCCCGCCCGGAGCGTGCCGGGAAAGTAGCGCTCGAGGCGTGACGCATTCCTGCGAGAGAAGGCCTGAAGCGCCGCCGGGTCGATCCCGGCGGCGCTGACCAGGCAGACCGTTGGGCCCCGGTCCGCTCCGGTCTGGCGGTTGTTTGCGTCAATCAGTATCGGTGCCGGATCCGCCATCCGATCCTCCGGTTCCTCCGCCCTTGTCGTCGTCGGTGTCGGTTCCGTTGCTGCCGCAATCGCTGTCGGTTCGCTTGCAGCAGCTCGAAATCAGGATTGCTGCTCCGGCGAGGAGGATGCCGACCCAAATCGCAACCGGGCCGCCACCCGTATCTGCCGCAAGTCCGAGTTCTCGTGCGCGGTCCGGGATCGACTCACGGTCCTCGCGCGTGCCCGACGGGCCGAATGCGTTGGCCATCTTCAGAATCTCTTCCGGCCGCTCGCGTAGGGCCTTCGCAAGGTTCTCGGCCGCGGCGTCCATGCCTTTCAGTTCGGCGCGCGAGATTTCGGCCATCCCCAGATCGGCCATCAGGAACCGCTTGCTGAGCACGGCTTCCGGGTTCCGGTCGTCGTAGCTTTCCCACTGCGGCAGGAATTGGACCTTGACCGTATCCTTCAGCCCGGCGGCCTTGACCTCGAGCAGATCGCCCACCGACAGGAACGGACCGTAACGCGATCCTCTGGGCGGAGCTTTGGCAAATTTCTTCGGCATTGTCGCCTCCTTTCAGTTGGTCATGAAAAATGCAGTGTTGCCTCAGCCGATGACCTCGATGCCGAGGCCGATCTCGTGCTTCTCGGGGAAGGGCATCCAGTTTTTGTTGATCCAGCGCGGAAAGCCGGGATCTACGTTCCACCCGGCAGATGGGTCGATGCGGATGTACTGCGTGCCCCGGAAAACGTAGATCCTCTGGTTGGACTCGCTCCAGGTAATCGAGTTGATTCCTTGCGTGAAATGCGCCGGCCAGCCGGGCCAGTTTCCGGCGATTGGTTTTGGGTAGCCCTCGTCGACCTGCCACCCATTGTCCGGATCGATCCGAATGTACTCGGAACCGCGAAAGAAATAGAGCTTGCCGTTTGGCGGACTCGCAAGCGCGGCGTCGATCTTGTTGGCGAACGTCCCGGTAACCCCCGGCCAGTTTCCCGCAATCGGTTTGGGGTAGCCGGCATCGACCCGCCAGCCGTTAGACGGGTTGATGCGGATATACTGGTCGCCCTTGAAGAAGTAGATCCGGTGGTTCCGGCTGGCATAGACCGCGGCGTCGAGTTCGTAGAACTCTTCGGGCACGCCGGGCCAGTTTCCTACGCAGTTGCCGTCGACCTCACGCGGATAGCCGGGATCGAGGTCAAAGCCCGTGAACCGCGCGTAGTAGCCGTTCGAGAACATATAGATCTTGTCGTTTGGGAAGCTGTAGAACGCCGCGTCGATGCCCGTCAGGAAGGCGCGCCAGCCCAGATGCGCATGAGTGAAGTCGCAGGCGGAATTCGCCGCCCCGGATCGCATCACACAAGGTTCCGGCGTCGTCGCGCAGGTCGCGCAGTTGCCGTTCACGTCCTCGATGAAGCGCCCGCTGAGCGAGGTGCAGTTGCAGCCAGACGACCCGTATTCGTCCGGTGCGCCGAATATGTGTCCTGTCTCGTGCGCAAAGATGGTGTTGATCGAGTTCCAGTCGACGAATGAACTGGTTGCAGGATCGCCACCCCTCCGCATCAGGACGCGCGGGCTCTTGGCATAGGCCGGCCAGACCGTCGGGAACTTGGTGAAGAGCCCGACATAGCCGTATTGCGCACCGGACGCGTTCTGGAAGAAGTCCGAGAGCTGCTTGACACCGTCCCAGCCCGGATCGAAGCCAAGCTGCGTCAGCGCCGGTTCGCGCCAGAGTTGTTCGGCCTCTCCCGCCGACAGGCCGATGGGCTTGGGATAGCCGTCATCCACCTGCCAACCGTTCGCCGGGTCGATCCGGACATAGCGCCCGACGATCCGCGCCCAGCCGGTGCTGTCGTCGGTGAAGAGGTAGATCTTGCCGTTGGGCTCGCCCCAGAGCGCCGCCGCCGGGCCCTTGCCGGGACCGGTAAAGACCTCGTCGAGCCCGGGCCAGTTCCCGGCGATGGGCTTGGGATAGCCGGGATCCATGTTCCAGCCGTTCGCGGGGTCGATCCGCACGTATTTCGGCGGCTCGCCCGGGTACTTCTTGAAGAAATAGACCTTGCCATTCGCCTTGGCAAAGAGGCACGCGTCGATCCCGTCGGCGAACTCAGCGTCAAGACCCGGCCAGTTGCCGGCGATGGGCTTGGGATAGCCCGAATCCAACTGCCAGCCATTGCTCGGGTCGATGCGGATGTATTCGTTGCCCTTAAAGACGTAGATCTTGCCGTTCGGATCGCCCCAGAGGGCCGCGCTGATATTCGTGAAATGCGCGGGCCAGTCGGGCCAGTTGCCGATAATCGGCTTCGGATAGCCCGGGTCCACCTGCCAGCCATTCGCCGGATCGATGCGGATGTACTCGCTGCCCTTGAAGCAATAGATCTTGTCGTTCGGGTCCGACCACAGAAGCGCGTCGGGGCCCCGGTACCAGGTCTCGGGCCAGCCGGGCCAGCGTGCGCCTTCCCATGGGACGTAGCCCGAGACATTGACGGAAAGGCTGTTGTAGATCCACTCGACATTCGCCGCGGGTTC
This sequence comes from Defluviimonas aquaemixtae, assembly GCF_900302475.1. Classification (NCBI taxonomy): domain Bacteria; kingdom Pseudomonadati; phylum Pseudomonadota; class Alphaproteobacteria; order Rhodobacterales; family Paracoccaceae; genus Albidovulum; species Albidovulum aquaemixtae. Next base: position 45,685 of record NZ_OMOQ01000003.1, on the reverse strand, counting down.
GTTCGAGGCGAGCGCTTCGAGGCCCTCCTGCACCTCGGCCATAATGTGGGTTTTATCCTCGTCGGTGATCCGGTATTCGCCGTTGTCACCGACGAAGACCAGGCCGACCGAAACCGTATTGATCAAGCGTTCGTTGGCCATCGCTCAGTCCTCCTCCATGCAGGGCGCCGAGAAGATGTGCTGTTCCTCGGGCGACTCGCCGGGAACCTGCGCCGCCTTCGCCTCTTGGTAGGCCCTGGTTTGACGCAGCTTGAGCGCACGGACGAACAGCGCTTCGTGTGGGTCGCTTTCACGGATCAGCGCAGCGGGGATCTTGTCGACAGGCAGAAGCTGGGCTCCCGCCGGCAGACGCTCGCGCAGCCGCGCGGCATCGTCAGGTGCGTCAATCACCATGAGGCGCGCGCCGCTGTCGTGCACGATCTTGACGCCAAGGCGCTTGAGAAGTGTTCGGGTCGCCCTGCGGTCGGAAAGGCTTTCGACGCATAGAACATTCTGTGTCATGTCAGATCTCCAATCGTTTTTTGGAAAGACGTCTTGGTGCCGCCGGTCAGAGGCTCCGCAAATCGTGCCGAAAGCCGTGCTGGGCAAGCCGGGGGGGAGGGGGATGCCAGCCAACGGCCCCTACACGCTTGTCAGAACCCACGCGTTGCAGCGTTCGGACCGGCGGCACCTGCGGGCGCCGTTACCGGCAGACCCAAGTGCCGTTGCTTCTGATCCGGCACTTTCTCGCGGTAATGGCGGTTCCGTCGGGGAACGTGATCACCACCTTCTTCGGCTGGGATGCGTCGATCGCGAAGTTTTCCGGCGCCTCGTCGCCGGCTGCGTCCAAGCTGAAGACCCGCCCGTCCGGGATCTGAGTCTCTTTCGCCGGAGACGCCGCGCCGATGAAACCCGCGATCACCGCTAAGGACATGGCGACAAGCAAATGATGTTTCATGCGTTCAATCCTCAAGAATGAATAATGTGCCGCTAATTATCGCGACCGCAGGAAAGCGCATGTCCGTACTGCGAAACGTCAGAGAAACGTCATAGGAGCGGCGCGCTCCCGGCTGCAGACTTTGGAGAGCGTCCGAGCGGTGCTATCCTTTCTGCGCATAAAAACCCGCAATTTTCACGAAAGGAGTTTGGTCATGGATAACCCGCTGACGCTTTGGACGAACCGGGCTGCGGGCGTATTGGGCGCGCTTATCCGCGATTGGTCTCTCGATCCCGAGACGCGACCCGAGGGCCACCGCATGGAGGGCGACCGCACATGCGTCATCCCCATTGACGCCTTCCGCGCTGCGCTGACCGGGCTGACAGAAGGCCCCGACCCCGACCAGAACGACTACCACCTACGCGATGGAATCGACGACTTGGAGTTGGTCTTTCGCCGACCTGATCGGGTGGCCTTTCTGATGCCCGAAGTCGAGATCATGAAGGAACAGTCAACGATTGCCGCCGGCGACAAGATCCGTGTGCCCGCGCTTTATGCCGATGCAGGCAGAACCGGCAGCGCCCCGATCACACATGCTGTGAATGACCCCGGCCCGGCAACCTATGACGTCAGGTTGGGCGAAGACCCGCTTCAGACCTTCCTGGACCCCTATCTAGCATCTTATTGCTGCATGCAGTGCAAGTAGGCCTGCGCGGCCCCGGTCGCGCTGTCGCGCAAGAGATGCCGCGCCTGTCGTGACCGGATCGGAAACGAGCCGCCGAACCAGTCCAGAAGCCGTGCCGTCGTGGGGGCTCCTTGGCCTGCCCAGTGCTTCCGTGCCGCGCTCTCGAACCGGCTCCAGGCAGCGGCGGCAGCGTCGAGCCTTCCCTGTCGGAACTCTGCCGCCGCTTCCCAGGCCGGGATGTTAAGAATTCCGTCACCGGCATTGCCCGCCGCTGCGACGCAGCCCGCGTAGTCGCCGCCCAGAAATCGGATCGTCGCGTGATATCCCCAGACCGACGGTGCATGGGTCCATCGCTCCTCTAGCGCCCGGCAGGCAAGCGCGTCCGCCCGCACCTGATCGCCTCCGAACGCTGCGCCTAGGGCGCAGGAGATGACCGTCCACGGGTCGTTCGGATTGCAATCGTAGGCGTCGGCGAATGCGCTTTCGGCGCGGTCGAAGTCCCCAAGCAGCATACTCGCCCAGGCGCGGCAGAGCAGTGCCCGGCTGTCGCCTGGGTCAAGCGCGATGGCGCGGTTCGCCAGGTCGCGGCTCTCGGCCAGTCCGACGGGATCCGGCAGGCGTCCGGGATGGACAAGATGGCGGATGTTCTCGACCTGCGACAGGCTGCTGTAAGCGCCGGAGAAATCCGGATCGAGCGCGATCGCGCGCCGGAAAGCCTGCGTGGCCTCGTCCCACGATTTCGGTCGGAACTCGTCGAGCAGCGTCTGGCCGAGCAGCCAGTGGTCGAGTGTCCGTTCCGTCGGGCCGGACCGGCGAATGTCGGCGAGCCGCGCGCGCGACAGGTTAAGGCTGCATGCCGCCGCAACGCTGTCCGCAACCGATGCGATTCGTTCGGACCAGTGTTCGGCGATGTCTTTGCGGTCGTCGCTCCACAGAACGCGGCCGTCCCGGGTGCGCGTCAGCGTCAGTCGCAGGCGTGCCCGGCCAGCGACCCACGCGGCGGCGAGCTGCAGCCGATACGCACCGGTGACGTCGTCAACCAGCGCCGCGTCCAGCACGTCGAACTCGCGAAAGCGACACAGCCGGCCGATCAATTCCGCACGAAAGAGTTCGGCGAGTTGCCCCGCCTCGTCGTAGGCAGCCGGAGCGGCGACCGGCGGGATTACGAGCCGCACTGGGGCAGCCGGTGGCAGCTGCGCTGTCGCAGTCGGTGCAATCTTTCCGATCTTCACTGCGGCGATCAGATCCTGGGTCGTCTGGCTTGGCTCCATGCCATAGACGTCGTCAAGGTGATCCCAGAGATCGGAATAGACCTTCAGCGCCCGTCCGGTATCCCCCTCGTGCGCGTGGTGGCCGATCAGATGCCGAGCCGCGAATTCATCCGAAGGATCGAGGTTCAGAAGCGCACGCGCGGCTTTCTCATGCGCGTCACCTTCGCGCACGAGCGCCGTGAGACGCTCGCGCAGCCGGTTTTCCAGCGCCTGCCGACGTATCGCCAGCCAGCTCGCGTAAAGGCGGCCTGGCTCGGGTAGCGCTTCAAGAAGCGACGAAGGCGACGCATCGCCAAGAAATATCGTGTCGGGGACATCGCCCTCCGCGAGCTCTGCTTCCAGTGCCTCTATGTCGCTTCGGATGGAACCGGGCGCGAGTGCGACAACAGTGCGGCTCGCCGCGAGTCCGTCCCAGTCTGGCCCGAGATCAGAACGCAACGTGTATAGCGCCTGCCTCAACCGGGCGCGGGCCTGCTGCTCACCGGTATCCTCCCACAGCATCGCGGCCAGCCGCCCTCGGTTCTCCCTTCGCTCAGGGGACAGCGTCATTATGGCAAGGAGAAGCCGTCCCGCCTCGGAGGCCGGCGTGACGTCCCGGCCCCCAATCTTCGCCCGAAACTCCCCGAGCGTCGTAACATTGATATACATCTTGCGCCGATCGGTCATAGGTAGAGAGCCCAGCGTGCCCAAGGCCCTGGCGCCCCGGCCGGCACGTCCCAATGGCGGGCAACCGTGGCCTGAGTCACGAAAAGCCCGTTCCGTCTTGCGATCCTCCGTGTCTCGGCGATGTAGCCCTCTTCTCGCAATCGTTCGTAGAGTTCTTCCTTCTGGTCGGTCACATCGGGTGCAGGCATCCGCGGAACCATTTGAATCAGCGGCGCGCAGTCCGCGTGCAGCAGATTGTCCGCTCTCTCCAAGATCGCAGCCTCCCGCGCAGAGGGCGCGATTCCGTTCGCCTGGCGATAGCTGATCACTTGCAGGCCGAACTCCATCTGCAGCAGTTCTTTCAGTGCTCCACGTGCGGCCTCCGAGCCGGTCCGACGGGCGGCGAGCCCGATACAAATACCGCGTCCGTCGGCGGTCGAGGATACCGCCGCTACGATCCTTGCGCATCCCGTCAGCGGCAATTCCAGAATATCGGTTCGCCGTGTCTTGCGCCGCCGCCAACGGCGACGCAGGCCGGCCGCGGCGGCCACTGTGTCAGACGACGGGGCGGCGGAGGCGAGCCGTCCGTTCCACCACATGCACCCCGCCAGGCGCTCAAGCGCCTCGAGGAGCGCGCGCTCGCGCGCGAATGCTTGGGTCGGGCCTGCGGCAATCCCCATTCCTGAAACACGGCGCCCGGCAGTATCTGCCGGCTCCACGTTCGACCCGGAACACGCGAGCCGCTCGACCAGTTCCGATGCACAAAGCCTGAGTGCACCTGCTGGCGTCTCATCGATCCCGGTCGCGCTGATCGTCGCATCGCCGGATCGGACGACGTCGACGGCGTAGAACAGTCCGGATACGTCTGGAAGCGGTCCCGAAAGCACACCTTGTTCCACTCATGGTTGCGGGCCTTCGCCCCACAATACACCAATCTGCGGCCAGTCTCCGAGAGGTGAGTCGGGCGACGAAGTCGGGTAGACATTCTTCAGGGCTCGTCACGGAATGCAGCCAAGCCCCACCAGCGGCAAGCGACGTCCCCCTGCGCGAGTCCGCAGCAATGCGAAAAAGGACGATGAACGCGAAGGAAACCGTCAGTCGACGCGAACGTCGGGACCGCTCGCGACGTCCTGCGCCGAAAGGCCGGCGCGCTGAAGCGCGACATCGGCCAGCACTGCGATGAGGGCTGCCGAGACGAACGCAAGAAGCATGACCTTCATCGTCGCGCTCCCCGTATCCTGCTGCCTATCGTATCGAGTGTTCGCACGCGCCTCTCATTCCGCCGGCGACGCCGATGCATGTGCGTCGGCACCGGTGACTTCCTCGTACCAAAGGGAATGATGCTCCTTCGCCCACTGCACTTCGACCTCGCCCGTGCCCACGGCATCGAACGCTCCCTCCATCCCGATGGAGCCGAGATAGATATGCGCAATGATGATCGCCATGAAAATGAAGGCAACGATCCCGTGCCAGACCTGCGACAGCTGCATTTCCTGATGCGGCGTGAGCGCTGAAGGCAGTTCGCCCAGACCCATTATCTGCGGAAGGCCGAGCGCATTCAGGATGTCGAAGGTCTTCGCAAACATCGGCAGTTCGAACGGGAACAAAAGCGAGAGGCCCGAGATAGAGATCGATATGCCGAGAAGAACGACCGCCCAGAAGATGATCTTCTGACCCGCATTGAACTTGCGCGCCGGCGGATGGACACCCTTGGAGAACAACCCACCGCCCTTGGCGAGCCATTTCAGGTCGTGCTTGTTGGGGAAGTTGTGCGAGATCCAGACCACGATGGCAATCATTAAGCCCAGCATGAAAGCCCAGGCAATGTTGTTGTGGATCCACTTCCCCGCTGCGGCGATCGGCGCATACGCCTCCTTGCCAAGAAGCGGGATCAGCGCGAGACGCCCAAAGAGCAGGACGAGCCCGGTCAGCGCGAGGACGACGAACGACCCCGCCATGAGCCAGTGTCCGAACCGCTCCACCGCATTGAATCGCAGGATCTTTTCACCCGTCTTCTCGCCTTCGATGCGGATTTTCCCGCGGATCAGGTAGAAGAGCACCAGCACGATGACCATGCCGAGAAGCAGATAGCCGCCATAATGCGCCAGTGGCCCCTCGCGGAACTGAAGCCATCGCAAGCCGCCATCCTGAATGATGACTCCGGCTGCGGGAGAGCGGGACGAGGTCGTGACGTTGGCCGCACCGTAGCGCAGCGCGCGCCACAGTTCGGGGTCGGAGACACCGCCAAGCGTTCCGAGCGGGTCGATCGAGGCGGGCGCAGTTGCGGAATCGCCCACCGCGCCTCGGCGGAAACTGTCGTCGATCTTGAGGCCCTTCTGCCGCGCCAGAATGTCCTCGAGCGTCTGCGCGCCTCCAGTTGCGGCCCTGGTGTCGACCGCCTCCGAGTCGGGAACGGCCTGCGCCTGCGCGGGTGCCCCCGGCAGCGTGAGGACTGCGATCGCGGCTGCGGCCAGCATCATGCGAAGGGCAATCATGTTCGTCCCCGTCTCGTAAGCTTCGTCACAGAACCATCCCGTAGCGCCGCAGCGCTGCAGGTTGATGTCGACGCTCGCGTGCCATCGGTCCGTTTCAATGCGACTAGTTCGCCGCCTTCTGGTCGTAGGCAGTACCCCAGCCCCAGGCGCCGGATCCGAAGCCTCGGGCGACGACCCGCTCGCGGTAGATAGCCGAAACGACGTCGCCGTCGCCTGCGAGAAGCGCCTTTGTGGAGCACATCTCAGCGCAGATCGGCAGCTTACCTTCCGCGATCCGGTTGCGGCCGTACTTCGCGAACTCGGCGGCCGAGTGGGTTTCTTCCGGCCCACCGGCGCAGAAGGTGCACTTGTCCATCTTGCCGCGTGAGCCGAAATTGCCTGCCTGCGGATACTGCGGCGCACCGAACGGGCACGCGTAGAAGCAGTAGCCGCAGCCGATGCACAGATCCTTGGAATGCAGGACGATCCCGTCTTCGGTCTGGTAGAAGCAGTCGACCGGACAGACCGCCATGCAGGGCGCGTCGGAGCAGTGCATGCAGGCGACCGAGATCGACCGCTCGCCCGGCGTGCCGTCATTGATCGTCACAACGCGGCGCCGGTTAATGCCCCACGGCACTTCGTGCTCGTTCTTGCAGGCGGTGACGCAGGCGTTGCATTCGATGCAGCGTTCGGCGTCACAGAGGAATTTTGCTCTTGCCATATCTGTCACTCCTTCATGCTGCGGTGATCTTGCAGAGAGTGGCTTTCGTCTCCTGCATCTGGGTCACGGAGTCGTAGCCGTAGGTTTGCGCAGTGTTCGACGCCTCGCCCAGAACGTAGGGATCGGCTCCTTCGGGATACTTGCCGCGCAAGTCCTCGCCCTGGAAATGGCCGCCGAAATGGAAGGGCATGAAGGCCACGCCTTCCCCAACCCTTTCGGTGATCAGCGCCATCACCTTCACCTTGCCGCCCTCAGGGCCCTCGACCCAGACCTGCGTCCGGTCGCGAATGCCGATGTTGTTGGCATCGCGCGGATTTATCTCGACGAACATATCCTGCTGAAGCTCGGCGAGCCAGGGGTTCGACCGGCTTTCGTCGCCGCCGCCCTCGTACTCGACCAGACGTCCTGAGGTCAGGATGATCGGGTAGTCCTTCGAGAAGTCCTTTTCCTGGATCGAAGCATACATCGTCGGCAACCGGTAGAACTTGCGGTCCTCGTAGGTGGGATAGTCCGCCACGAGATCGCGCCGGTTCGTGTAGAGCGGCTCTCGATGCAGCGGCACCGGGTCGGGGAAAGTCCAGACCACGGCGCGAGCCTTCGCGTTGCCGAAGGGCGCGCATTCGTGCTTGATCGCGACGCGCTGGATGCCGCCCGACAGGTCGGTCTTCCAGTTGGCCTTCGGCCCGCCCGCCGCTTCGATCGCGGCACGCTCCTCGTCGGTCAGGTCGCCGTCCCAGCCGAGGTCCATCAGCATCTGCATCGTAAACTCTGGGTATCCGTCCTGAATCTCCGAGTCTTTCGAGTAGACGCCCTCGGCCAGAAGGTTCTGGCCGTCGCGCTCAACGCCGAACCGGGCGCGGAAGGTCAGGCCGCCCTGCGAGACCGGCAACGACATGTCGTAGAGGTTCGCCGTGCCGGGGTGCCCCATTTCGGCGGTGCCCCAACAGGGCCAAGGCAGACCGTAGAACTCGCCATCGGCCGGCCCGCCTACCGCGCGAAGCGTTGTCTTGTCGAACGTGTGCTGATTGGCCATGTGGAGCTTCAGCCGCTCGGGCGACTGGCCGGTATAGCCGATCGTCCACATGCCGCGATTGAACTCGCGGGTGATGTCCTCGATCACAGGCTCGCCGTCCTTGATCTCGATGTTGCGGAACAGCCGGTCGGCAAAGCCGAACTTGTCCGCGAACATGCGGATGATCGTGTGGTCCGGCAGCGACTCGAAAACGGGTTCCACCACCTTCTCGCGCCACTGGAGCGAGCGGTTGGAGGCGGTAACCGATCCCGACGTCTCGAACTGGGTCGAGGCCGGCAACAGATAGACGCCATCGGTCCGGTCGTGCAGCACCGCCGAGACCGTGGGATAGGGGTCGACCACGACAAGCGTGTCGAGCTTTTCCATCGCCGCCTTCATCTCGACCTGACGGGTCTGCGAGTTGGGCGCGTGGCCCCAAAGCACCATCACCCGGACATTGTCGTTCTGATCGATATTCGCCGGGTCTTCCAAAACGCCATCGATCCAACGCGACACCGGAATGCCGTTCTCGTTCATCAGGCTCCGTTCGTTGCCATCGGCATCCTTGGCGACGTTTCCGTCGGCATCCTTCAGAAACGCGAACTGGCCCTTAAGCCAATCGAGATCCTCGCCCCAGACCTTGGACCAGTGCGTCCAGGCACCGGCAGACAGTCCGTAGTAGCCGGGCAAATCGTGGCTCAGCACGCCAAGATCGGTGGCGCCCTGCACGTTGTCATGGCCACGGAAAATGTTCGTGCCGCCACCCGACGTCCCCATATTGCCGAGCGCGAGTTGCAGCACGCAATAGGCCCGCGTGTTGTTGTTGCCCGTCGTGTGCTGGGTGCCACCCATGCACCAGATAACGGTGCCCGGACGGTTGTTCGCCAGCGTGTAAGCCACACGGCGGAGCTGGCTTCCGGGCACACCGGTCACGCGCTCCGTCTCTTCGGGGGTCCACTTCTTCACCTCTTCGCGGATCTGGTCCATGCCCCAGACGCGCGTGCGGATGAATTCCTTGTCCTCCCAGCCGTTTTCGAAGAGATGCCAGAGAAGGCCCCAGATCAGCGCCACGTCAGAGCCGGGGCGCAGCCGCACATATTCGTCGGCATGGGCGGCCGTCCGCGTGAAGCGCGGATCCACGACGATAAGCGGCGCGTTGTTCTCTTCCTTGGCCTTCAGGATGTGCATCAGCGAGACGGGATGCGCCTCGGCAGGATTGCCGCCGATGAGGAAGATCGCCTTCGACTTGTGGATGTCGTTGTAGCTGTTTGTCATGGCGCCGTAGCCCCATGTGTTCGCAACGCCCGCAACCGTCGTCGAATGGCAGATCCGCGCCTGGTGATCGACGTTGTTCGTGCCCCAGTACGCCGCGAACTTGCGGAAGAGATAGGCGCCCTCGTTGGAATGCTTGGCAGAGCCCAGCCAATAGACGCTGTCGGCCCCGCTCTCTTCGCGCACAGCCAGCATCTTGTCGCCGATCTCGTTGATCGCGTCCTCCCAGCTGATCCGTTTCCACTCGCCGCCTTCCTTTTTCATCGGGTATTTCAGCCGGCGTTCGCCATGCGCATGCTCACGAACCGAGGCGCCCTTGGCGCAGTGCGCACCAAGGTTGAAGGCGCTGTCCCAGCCGGGCTCTTGGCCGATCCAGACGCCGTTGTCGACTTCGGCAATGACCGTGCAACCGACCGAGCAGTGCGTGCAGACCGATTTCGCCGTCGTGACCGCGCCGGCAACCGTTTCCTGCGCCTCGGCGCGTCGCACCGTTGCCCCGGTCGCGCCGATTGCGGCGAGACCGCCGATGGCGAGCCCCGATCCGCGCAGAAAGGCGCGCCGATCGACCCTTGCGTCGCTCACGGCCGAAAGGATCGGAGCGCGCTGCGCCTGACCGGAGACTCCGCTTGTCTTTTTCCTGAGCATTCTATTCTCCCTTGCTTGCCCGGCCTCTGCCGGCTGCTGGGTTGATCTTCAGGGTCCGCGCCGCCGGTGCGGCGGCCCCGTGGCCTCAGAACCTGGCGCTCTTGTAGTAGGCGCGGGTGTGGGCGGTATCTTGAAGGCCCTCTGCCTTCGTCAGTTCCGTTGCTTCTACCTCGGTTCCCGACAGGGCCGTGGCGGCTGCCGCGGCCGGAGCCGTGGTGGCGGCGAGTTTCAGGAAATCACGCCGGCTCGCTTTCTTCGCGTCGTCGGTCTTACCCATCTGCGCTTCCTCCCTTTTTTTCGTTGCGGCGGATGTTCCCGCCAATTGCGTCGCAGGCCCCCGCCTGCCTTCATCCCATCGTCATGCCGCGCTCAAGCGGAATGCTTCGCGTTCGATCCCCATGAACAGCCGGCCAATCGCGCCGACCGGCGCATAGAAGAGTGACCCCTTCGCGCCTTCGAGATCGGCGAAGAAGTGGCCGGCCCACGGCGCCATGTGCCGGTTGAAGAACTCACGTTGCCGCGCGAGTGGAACCGGTGACCCGAAGCGGCCCTCGATCAATCCGGCCATCATCTCCATGAGGCTCGCGATGTTGTCTTCGGGCTCATGGACATTAGGCGCGCGGCGAATCTGCAGCGCCACCATATCGCGCCTGAGAAGGGCGAGCGGCTTTTCGTGCAGGAACCCTGTCAGATAATAGCTGGCATAGGGCAGAAGCTCGCCCCTTCCGAGGCCGATGAAGAGCGCAGTGAACTCCCTCTCCACCGAAGCGGGCGCCGCCGCCCGTGCGAGTTTCGACAGCGTTGTCACCGCGTGTCCAAGATCGGTATCGTCGCCCGTTAAATCCGCACAGCGTGCCAGCAAGGCGCGATCCGGCGGACCTGACAGAAGTGCCGAGAGAAAACCGTAGAGATCGGCACGCTGCCGGTCCTCTTCGATGATGCTCAGCGTTTGGGCGGTGACGTCGGTCATTCCTTCTCCCTTGGTGCGCTCATGTGACAAAGGTGAAACGCATGTGGCGTCGGGGCAGCGCGGCGGCCACCGGGTCGTCGACTTCTGACTGAGTGGGTTCGGACGCGACTTCGACTTCTGGCGGATCGGTGCGTGCGCATGTAGGCGCTCCGGCGGCATCGAATTCCGCGGCTTCTTCTTCGTTGGCAGGCGTGGCTTCCACCAATTCTGCTGCGCGGCGGATCATGCCGCGCCCGACCTCGTAGGCCGTGGCCATGCCCGGCGACACGGTCGCGGCATCGCTGAAATCCTCGCCGTGATCCACCAGCCCGTCGAGATTGGCGAGCACCGGGTTCGAGCGCCAAAGTCGCCTGAGCGCACGGCGGCGGATATGCTCCGGAACGGCGGCCTGCAGGAACGCCTTGAAGTCGTCGCCCTGTTCAAGGGCATCAGGATCAGGCAGGCCTAGCTCCTCAAGCATGTCCGCCTCCGATTTTCCGTCGCGCGCGGATCTGAGGGCTTCTTGCTCCGCGGCGGCCGCGGCCGAGAGGCGCGCCGCCTCCGCAGCCTCGGCTTCGGCGCGGACAGCCGCGCGGCGGCGGGACCAGAAATCGGCGGTGTCAGAAAACCGCGCCATCATGCCCCTCCCCGCGCCACGCTCGGAGCACGGTAGACGTCGGAGGATTGCCGGATGCGCGGATCGCCGCGCCCCTCTTCGACCAAATCGACACGCAGCGCGTCGCGCTTGCGCTTCACGAACGGCTCTTCGACATGATGCGCGTCGACAAAGTCGCGAATCCAGGCAATCAGGCCATCAGGCATCGGCACCAACTCCACCAGCCCGTCGCCGCTGTCCAGGTAGTCCTGCCCCTCGTAGGTGGACGCGGTGACGACCGCAGGAATCCAGGGAACCTCGGCCGCCGGATCGGGATTGTCGCGCAGCACGACGACGAGGCCCGGTGTCTTCGCGCCCAGCGTGACCTTGTAGCTCTCGGTGTCCGACGACCAGAGATCGAGTGCCAGCGTCGCGGCGTGGTATTCGACCGCCCCACCTTCGCGGCGCAACTCGCGCCAGTGCGCCGGAGCCGCCCCGGGAAGAACTGCGGCGACCCTCCACGCCCATTTCGCCCAGCGAGTCACCCCGGGAGTCCTGCGGACAACAATTCCTACGGGCATCGTGGCGCGGACAAGCGTCATCGGGCTGTGCGTTCCTCCCCGGGCGCCGGTTGCCGGAGCGCGTGATCGCATCCAAGTCCGGCGCGTATGTGCAAACGGTCTTGCGACACGTCTTCAAGGAACATTCTTATGCGTTCCGCCTCACCGGCCAAGTCAAATTTGCATTATTCGTCTATATTTGTACGCGAATGAGTGCCCAATCTGGGTTGGGAAGGGCAACTCCGGGGGTTGATCCACCTCGGATCGAAGACGGACGCCGGACAAAGCGGCACGGATCGCGGCAAGCCGATTCCGCCGAATCATCGTCCGATCCGGCCGATTGGGGCTTTACCGAACCGCCGCTTTCGTGCCTAGCATCGGGGTGCTCATGGCCGATCGGCGCCGCGTCGACGGCCAAAGTAGCGGGAGAAGCATGCCCAAGCGCCTTATCCTCTGCGACTGCCTGGGCAGTCAAAATATCGATGCCGCAACGCTCTCGAAGGCGACCGGCCTCAAATGCTCGCGCGTCCACACAGCGCTTTGCATGACAGAGCTTGGCGCCGCGGCCGAGGCCATAAAACGGGGTGAGGCGGTCTTCGCATGTGCGCAGGAAGCCGAGCGGTTCGCTGCGGTTGCCGCCGAACTGAACCAACCCGCGCCCGACTGCGTCGATATTCGCGACCGGGCCGGCTGGTCCGACGACCCGGAATGCGCGCCAAAAATGGCCGCGCTGATAGCCGATGCCCTGCTGCCTCACTCGCCCACTAAGACCATCGACGTGGTGTCGGAGGGGCTCTGCCTGATCATTGGACGCGGCGACGCAGCGCTTCCGGCGGCTGAACGGCTGGCCGACGTCCTCGCGGTGACGGTGCTTCTGACCGACGGCGCGGATATGCCGGTTTCGCGTGCGTTCGAGGTGATACGCGGTCAATTGCGCGGCACGACAGGCACGCTGGGCAACTTCGCTCTGCGGCTGGATGGACTGCAGCAGATGCAGCCTGGCGGGCGCGGAGCCTTCACCTTCGGTGCGCCACGTGACGGTGCGGAGACGCAATGCGACGTGATCCTCGATCTATCGGGCGGCGCGCCGCTCTTCCCCTCGCCCGAGAAGCGCGATGGCTATCTGCGCGCCGACCCCGGCGATCCGAACGCCGTCGCGGCGGCGGTCTTTGAGGCGGCGCAGCATGTCGGCACGTTCGAGAAACCGCTCCACGTCGCGCTCGACGCCGGCCTCTGCGCGCATTCCCGCGCGGGCCAGACGGGCTGCACCCGCTGTCTCGACATCTGCCCGACCGGCGCGATCCGGCCGGACGGCGACCACGTCGCGATCGACCCGATGATCTGTGCCGGCTGCGGGGCGTGTTCGGCGCTGTGCCCTTCCGGCGCGGTGCAGTACGACGCCCCGCCCGTCGCCGAGGTGCTTCGGCGCATCCGGGTGCTGAGCGATACGTTCCTCGCCGCAGGCGGCTGCGATCCGCGGCTTCTGGTTCATGATGCGCCGCACGGTCGCGACATGATCGCCCTCGCCGCGCGGTTCGGACGGGGATTGCCGGCCGATGTAATCCCGATGGAAGTCGCCGCACTCGGCGCCTTCGGTCACGCGGAGATGCTCGCGGCCCTCGCGCTCGGCTTCACGGGCGTCGACATTCTGCTTGCCCCGAAAACCGAGATCGAGCCGATCGAGCGGGAACGGAAACTGGCCAATGCGATGGGCGGTGATAGTCGTCTCCGGCTTCTCGACCTGACCGACCCCGACGCCCTGTCGGACACGCTCTACGGCGACCACCCGGGCGCGCTCGGGATCGAGCCAATCCTGCCGCTCGGTAACCGCCGTCAGGTCGCGCGGCTTGCCGCGAAGGCGCTGAAGCCGGATGCCGCCGAACCAGTCCCGCTGCCGGACGGCGCACCCTACGGCGCGGTTCTAGTCGATACCGACCTCTGCACGCTCTGCTTGTCCTGCGCGTCACTTTGCCCGTCAGGTGCGATCCTCGACAATCCCGACAAGCCGCAGCTTCGGTTTCAGGAGGACGCCTGCCTGCAATGCGGCATCTGCGCCACCGTCTGCCCTGAGGATGCGATCACGCTTCAGCCCCGTTTCGACCCGACTGATGCCGCGCTCGCGCAGAAGGTGCTGCATGAGGAGGAACCTTTCTGCTGCATCGAATGCGGCAATCCGTTTGGCGTGAAGTCCACTGTCGAGAAGATCATGGAGAAACTCGCCGGAAAGCATGCGATGTTTGCCGATACGAACGCCGGTCGCCTGATTCAAATGTGTGACGACTGCCGCATCAGGGCGCAGTATCACGCCAGCGGCAATCCTTTGGCCGGTGGCGAACGGCCACGCGTCCGGACTACGGACGATTACCTCAGCAAGCGCCGGGACCACTGATGCCCGGTTCAACGGCTGATGATCTCGGCGCCAAGGTCCGCCGGCGCCATCCGGGCAACATAGGCACCGAGGGCATCAACCTCTGCCGGCGTGATTTCGACCGGTACGATCGGCGGCGGACGCGCCGGATCGAATGGTGGACTGACTCCGGTGACCAGGAGGAAGGCGGGATGGGGGTTGAGCGTGAAGAAGGCCGCGAAGCGCGCGTCCCAGTCCGGCAGAGACCTGAGCGCCGCGAAGGAGGGCGTGGAGCCGATATTCATCGCCGTCCCTTCTGGCGAGACACGGTGACAGCGCGCGCAATGCGTCTCGGCCACCTTGCGGCCAAGCTTGGCATCGCCTTCGAGTACGATATCGACCACCGCTTCGGTTTTAGGCGGCGGCGCGAAGCTGGGCCCGTCCTCCGGGACGAAGGCCGCGACCGTGTTCTGCCCGATCTCAGAACTCAGCCAGTCGGCGAAGCGTTCCGCCGCGGGATTGCCGGTGTCGAGGATAAGCGCATAGACCGCTTCACCACGAGCGATCACGTGCATTCCCGAGCCACTCTCGGAAACGAGTCGCGCGTCCGCGCCATCCTCCACCATCACGGCGCGACGCCCGGTCTTCAGGGCGAAGCGTGGCAGGATGTAGTCCATCAATCCCGACGCGGCGACTTCGGGAGCGACCTCAAGCGTGAATTCGAGCTGCTCGTCGGCCTTGGCCGGCAGCGCGAGAAGCGCGATGATGATGACCAATGCAACCCAGACCGGCATGGCGCCGCCCTCCCTTCGCTAAAGGCTAGGGATGTCCGCGCGCCGGTCAACACCTCAAGTAAAGGAGATCCCGATGGATTCCGACTTCAACATGTCGATGCGCAAGTTCCTCAAACAAGTCGGCGTGACATCGCAGCAGGCAATCGAAGAAGCGATGCGTGATGCCGGTTCTGCGGCTGCGGGCAAGACCTTCGACGCGAAGGTGGTCCTGACCATTGATGGGCTGGATATGCAGCACGTCGTGACGGGCAAGATCAAAGGTCCCGCCGCATGACGCCATCGCGCAACGATGTGCTTGAGGTCCTAAAGGACGTCGCAGACCCCGTCGGAGGCAAGGACATCGTCTCGGCGGGCATGGTGCGGGCGCTCACCGTCGAAGGCGGCACGATCCGCTTCGTCCTGGAAATCGATCCGGCGCGTGCAAGGAGGATGGAGCCCGCCCGCGTCGAAGCCGAAGCGCGGCTGCGCGCCATTCCGGGCGTAGAAAACGTCTCTGTCGTAATGACGGCACACAGCGCCCCCACGCCGCCCGACCTGAAGCCGAGCGCGTCGGCGAAACCCCAGGGGCCGGAAAAGATCGCCGGGGTCGACCACATCATCGCGATCGCCTCGGGCAAGGGCGGAGTTGGAAAATCCACCGTTGCCGCCAATCTCGCTGCCGCCCTCGCCGCCGAGGGTCGGCGCGTCGGGCTGCTCGACGCCGACGTCTACGGGCCGTCGCAGCCAAGGATGCTCGGCGTCTCAGGCCGCCCCGCCTCCCCGGACGGAAAGACGATCCTGCCGCTCAGGAACCACGGTGTGACGCTCATGTCGCTCGGCCTTCTCACGCAGGAGGACGAGGCCGTCGTCTGGCGCGGCCCGATGCTGATGGGCGCACTGCAGCAGATGCTGTTCCAGGTTCAGTGGGGCGCACTCGACGTGCTGCTCGTCGATCTGCCGCCTGGCACCGGGGACGTGCAGATGACCCTGGCGCAGAAGGCCGAGGTGGATGGCGCTATCATCGTGTCCACGCCACAGGACATCGCTCTTCTCGACGCGCGCAAGGGAATCAACATGTTCCGCAAGATGGGCACGCCGATCCTGGGCATGATCGAGAACATGGCGGTGCATGTCTGTTCGAAGTGCGGGAACGAAGAGCATATCTTCGGCCATGGCGGTGTCCGCGTCGAAGCCGAGAAGATTGGTGTGCCGCTTCTGGCCGAGATCCCCCTGCACCTCGATATCCGGACTGCAGCGGACGGTGGAGCCCCGGTGGTGGTGTCGCATGCGGCCTCGCCACAGGCGCGCGCCTTCCGCGAGCTCGCCCGGCGGCTGGTTTCAGACGGATTGGCATGACGACAGAGCCCGTCTTTCCACCGCTGATGACCGGGCTCGCCGTTGGGCGAGCCGATCCGGTAGCCGTCGCATGCAACAAGGCGCAGGAAGGCGTCGATGCCGGTCTGATCGCTTGGTCGCTCTCGCCCGAGCGATTGCGCGCGGCCCTCGTCCTTGCGCCGGACGTGCCGTTGGAATCCGCGATGGCCGGGCAAATCGCGGCCGCGGTCGGGTTCCAGAACGCGCTCGGCGCGCTGGCCCCACCGGAAACGGCAGTTCACCTCGAGTGGTTTGGAGGCATTCGCGTGAACGGCGCACCGTGCGGGCGTATCGGTGCGTTCGGCCCCGAATGCGCACCGGATGTGATCCCCGGCTGGCTTGTCATCGGCCTCGACCTCACCCTGGATTTTCCTGCCGACCAAGAACCCGGCCACATGCCTGACCAGACCGCCCTATCGCAGGAAGGCTGCGGTGACGTCGACCCGATGCGGCTCCTCGAAGCCTGGGGGCGGCACACGCTCGTCTGGCTGAACGCACTTGACGAGGCGGATGGACGCGCCAATCTTCATCGTGAATACGGCGGGCTCGTCTGGCAAATCGGCGAAACCGTTTCGACACCGATCGGCGGAGAGCCAGTGCAGGGCATAATACTGGGCATCGACGAACACTTCGGAATGCTGCTCGAGACAGCAGAAGGCACCCGTCTGGTCCCGCTCTCAAGCCTGATCGAAGAGGGCTGACATGCTGTTAGCCCGCGCCATCCACTTCGACGAAAGCGACCGGAACGTCTTTCATAACCCGGCGCGGACCGGCGAATGGGCGATCTCGGGCGGTTTCGAATTTTCCAACTGGACCGAGGCCGATCTCGTCGGCAAGGCGCGGCAGGCGTTCGCCAACGGCTGGCTTGGAATCGAGACCTTCGGGCGCGTGACCTTTGTCGCCGTCACCCGGATCGAGGCGGCAGAACTTGACGCCCTCGCCGGTCGCCTCGCGCAGCATTTCGTCGACGTTTATGGTGCGCCTTCGCTCGAGGCGGCGATCCCGGTAGCCACGGAGGAGTTGGCGCAGATGACCGAGATTTGCGCCGAGCATACACCGAACACCGTCTTGACCGTGATGCGAGAGCTAACCGATGCCGGGGTGCGCGAACAGTACCGTTTCATCGAGGCGACGGACGCCGGCCTCGACCAGTTCGCGATCCACGCATCACCGGACGAATAAGTCCTCACTCCTTCTTCTTCCATGCCGAACTCAGCATGTCATAGCCCATGAGGCTGACGGTGAGCGTAATCACCGCGATTAGGTCCATCGAAGGCACATACCACGCGAGGATGGCGAGAAATGCCGCGAGGACCAGAAAGGCAAAGAGTGACATGATCTTGTCCATGACGTCCTCCGAATGTCAGCTCGGCCGGTCGAGCCAGTCATAAAGCCAAGTGGCGGTTCGCAAGAGGCGCGCATCGCCGCCGCGTGCTCCGACAAGCTGCGCGCCCATCGGAAGGCCGTTCCCGGCGGTGAAAACCGGGACGGTAACGGTTGGTGTGCCGACGAATGTCCACAGCCCGTTGAATATCGGATCTCCCGTCGTCTCGAGCCCCTCGGGCGCGGGTCCGGGCGCGGCTGGTGCAAGGATCGCGTCGGCGTGCGAGAAGATTTCGGCGAGACCGGCATAGAGCACGTCGCGCCAGTCGAGCGCGGCGAGGTAATCCTTCGCAAGCGTCGCGCTGCCTTCCTGCAGCGCCTCCTGCAGCGTCTCGGAAAGCTGCGCGCGCCCCGCCTTCGCGTAGTGATAGTAGTTCCGCGCCATCTCGGCGAAGTTGATGCGTCGGCGCAGATCGGCCGCATCGGCGAAGTGTGCCGGGAGCGGAACTTCGAAGCACTGTTCCTCGCCCAGGGCCTGCGCCAGCTCTTCGAACGCGGCCCTGGTATCGGCATCCGCATCGTCCCAGCCCGGTGGCTTCACGAGGGCGAGGACCGGCGGGAGGGGCGGCGCGGACGAGGCCGTCTCGAAAAGTTTCGGGCGCGGCGAAGGCTGCGTCACCGGATCGGCGGGGTCGTGCCCGAACAGCGCTTCGGCCAGAAGCGCGGCATCGCGCGGATCGCGACCGAACACGCCGACCGTGTCGAGCGTCTGCGACTGCTTCAGGATGCCAGTGCGTGGGATCGCCCCGAAGGTTGGCTTGAATCCGGTGACGCCGCAGTACGCCGCCGGACGTATGACCGAGCCGCCCGTCTGCGTCCCGATCGCCAGCGGCACCATGCCCGCCGCGACCGCCGCGGCCGAGCCTGAGGACGATCCGCCGGGCGTGTGTTCGGCCGCATGCGGATTACGGGTTCCGGCGGGGTTCATATAGGCCAGTTCGGTGGTCACTGTCTTTCCCATGATCACCGCGCCCGCGGCCTTCAGGCGCTCGACGACGAAGGCATCCTTTTCTGGTACGCGCCCCTTGTCGATGGCCGTGCCGTTCTCGGTGGGAATCCGCGCGGTGTCGATGATGTCCTTCAGCCCCACTGGCAACCCGTGCAGCGCGCCGATCGCTCGACCGGTCGCGCGATACCGATCCAGCGCCTCCGCCTGATGCATCACGAAATCCGGATCCAGCCAGGCCCATGCGCCGATCCCCGGTTCTTCGGCCTTGACGCGCTCCAGGCAATCTCTCGCCAGATCGACCGCCTTCAAAGACCCGCTCGCGAGCCGCTCGCGCAGCGCAGCGGCGGGCAAGTCGCTTGGCCGGATCTTTCCGTCACCCGCCATAGAACAGCTCCGGCAGGACAAAGACGATTTCGGGGAAGATGTACATCAACACCATCGAGAGCAGAACGCAGAAGAGGAACGGCATGACGCCCGCAAAGATCTGCGTCAATCGCACTTCGGGCGGCGCGATCCCCTTTAAGTAATAGGCCGACATCGCCATTGGCGGAGTCAGGAACGACGTCTGGAGGTTCAGCGCCACGAGGATGCCGAAGAACAGGGGATCGATCCCGAAATGCGGCAGAAGCGGCAGGAAGATCGGGACGAAGATGATGATGATCTCGGACCATTCCAGCGGCCAGCCGAGAAGGAAGATGATGAACTGCGCCAAGATCAGGAACATGACCGGCGACAGATTGAGTCCCGTGACGAATTCGGAGATCACCTGCTCGCCGCCGAGATAGGAGAAGACCGACGAGAAAGTGTAGGAGCCCACGAAGAGCCAGCAAACCATCGCTGTGGTGCGCACCGTCAGATACACGCTTTCGCGCATCCGGTCCCAGGTCATCGCCCGGTAAGCGAAGGCAAGGAGAATACCGCCGAGCGCGCCAATCGAGGCGGCCTCGGTCGGGGTGGCGAGGCCGAAGAGGATCGAACCCAGCACCGCGAGAATCAGGAAGGCCAGCGGGAAGAACGAGGTCAGCAGCATTACGAGGAGCTTTCCGAACCGAACGTCCGGCACCTCGTCACTCGTCGGTCGGGGCGCGACCGACGGCTGCAGGATCGACCGGCCCATCACATAGACGAGATAGAGTCCCACGAGCGTGAAGCCCGGAAGCAACGCACCCGCGTAGAGCCGAACGATCGAAACGCCCGAAGCAGCAGCATAGACGATCAGCATGATCGAAGGCGGAATGAGGATGCCGAGCGTCCCGCCTGCGCAAATGATGCCTGAGGCGAAGGACGGGTTGTAGCGTGCCTTCAGCATCGCAGGCAATGCCAATAGCCCCATGAGCGTCACAACCGCGCCGACAATCCCTGTCGCAGTCGCGAAGAGCGCGCAGGTGATCAGCGCAGCGACGCCCATCGAACCGGGAACGTTCTTCGACGCGATGTTCAGCGTCGAGAACAGCCGATCGACGATATTCGCGCGTTCAACGATATAGCCCATGAAAAGAAACAAGGGCACGGCCGTCAGGACTTCGTTCGACATCACCGTGTAGGTCTGGTTTATGAAGAGGTCGAAGATCCGGTTGTTGAGGAACCCCTCGATCCAGAGCGACGTCGAGTCCCACCAGCTCGCTGTTTCGTCCAGCCGGTTGTAGGACCGCCACATCCGGCCCTCGTCGAAATAGGCGTAGTAACCGAATCCGATGCCCATCGCCATCAGCGTGAAGGCGATGGGGAAGCCGAGGAAGACGATCAGGATGAACAACCCTAGCATCATGATGGCCACGTGAGGGTCGGTCATATGTGGCCTCCGGACTCAGCCTCATGGGCTTTCTTGATGAGAATGTCCTCGGTTTCCATCACATCCTCTTCTGCCTCGACCCATTCATTGGTGCGGATGGCGATAATGCAGCGGCAGATCTGGGCAATGCCCTGAATGAACAGCAAAATGCCGGCGGCGACCATCACCGACTTGAACTGGAAGATCGGAACCCCGGCCGGGCTGTTGACCGAAACCTCGGTGTAACTCCAGCTGCGCGCGGCGTATTTCCAGCCGGTGAGAATAAGCGCGGTCACGCCGGGGAAGAAGAAGATGAAATACAGGACCAGATCGACCTTTGCTTGGGTTCTGGGCTGCCAGAGCCGGTAGAGAAAATCGCCCCGGACATGGCCGCCGCGCGACAGCGTATAGGCGCCGCCCATCATGAACAGCGTTCCGTACATGATGAACGAGACGTCGAGCGCCCAGGCCGTCGGGCTGTTCAAGACGTAGCGGACGAAGACCTCGTATCCCGTCCCCACCGCCATCAAGACGATAAGCCAGGCGAAGGCCTTGCCGAACCAGGCGGACAGCGTGTCCGCGAACCGGATGAATCTCAGCATCGATCAGATTTCCGCGCCAGTTTCGTTGGCAAGCCCGGCGGAAGAACCGCCGGGCCTTTTATCGTGCAGCGTCAAATCCGATCAGAGCGCGATCTTGCCCGGGAAGTAGTGATCATAGGCTAGCGCGTAGTCGGGCGCGTTCATGAGTTCGTAGTAGGTCACACGTTCGACCCAGGCGCGCTGGCTGTCCATCACGCGCTTCATGTACTCATCCTTGCCCAGTTCCTCGATCAGACCGTCCCAGGCCTTCAGCTCTCCGTCGAGAATGTCCTTGGAGGTGCGGTGGACCTTCACGCCATGCTCGCTCACAAGCTTCTGCAGGTCGGACGAGTAGTTGTCCATCGCGCTTGCGGTGTTGGCGGTAGAGGCAGCCTCCACACCGTATTTCAAGATTGCCTGAAGGTCCGGTTCCAGATCGTCGAAGAAGTCCTTGTTGAACAGGAACTCGAAGCTCTCCGAGGCCTGATGGTAGGACGACAGGTAGTAGTTCTTCGCGACGTCCTGGGCGCCGAAGCGCATGTCCGAAGACGGGTTGTTGAACTCGAAGGCGTCGATCACGCCGCGCTCCATCGCCGGAACGATCTCACCGCCCGGAAGCTGGGCGACCGACATGCCCATCGCCTGCATGAGGTCGGCGGCGAGACCCACGGTGCGGTACTTGAAGCCCTGAAGGTCAGCCACAGTATTCACTTCACCTTTGAACCAGCCGAACGGCTGCGCGAACATTGGGAAGCCCATGAAGCCGTAGACGTTCAGGCCCAGGATGTCCTGCGTCAACTCGCGGTAAAGTTCGTCGCCGCCGCCCTGGTAGAACCAGCTCAGCATCGTCGTGGCAGAACCGCCCCAGACGGGACCCGTCCCGAAGAACGACGCCGCCTTATGCTTTCCGTACCAGTAGACCGGCACGGTATGCGCAGCATCGAGGACGCCGTCATTGACGCCGTCCATCACCTGGAACGCCGCTACGACCGCGCCTGCCGGCAGCAGGTCGACCGACAGTCGTCCCCCCGACATCTCCTCGACACGCGTAGTGTACTGGCGCGCGAAGTCCATCCAGATGTCAGAGGCCGGCCAGGACGTCTGCATCTTCACCACAAGCGGCGACTGCGCGAGCACCGCCGGCGCAGCAAGCGCACTGGCAGATGCGGTCCCGACAAACGCCGATTTTCTCAGAAAGGACCTGCGGTCCAGTTTCTGTTCCGTCATACTTACCTCCCTTAAACAGCCCGGTCTTCGGTTAACCGCCCTGTCCATTTCATCCTATCGGCAGCAATCGGGCAATGGTCCCGACGGAGAGGCAAAGCCGGTCTTTGGGATGAACGGCCTGCCCTCCAAGCCACCCCTCTGTGGATCGAAGGCGATGCCGCATGATTAATGCACTTACGCGAACCGGTCAAAAAAAATTACCAAAAACCGGGTGCTAGATGCGATTTCGGCTGCCGAATTGTGCCTGCAGGCCCGCAAAGTGCGACGTCAGGTCGCGCGCCGCGAGATTGGGGCCCGCTTGTTCAGCAACTCACTGCGTACCCTCAGTGCCAAGAGACGGAGGCTACAGGCCCTTCAATCGGTTGTGGTCTGAAGCAGATTGTCCACATTCAGCATTGCCTCTGCCTCAGCCTGCAATCGCCGATAGGCCTCGATCACGATCGACCTTATCCAGATACCTCCGGCATCGTTGGCCAGCCGAGAGCTCCAAAAGAACCGGACGAGAACCGGGCCCAGATCGACGGGCGGCCTCATCGCGCGAAGCCCATGGGGTTCCAACTCCCAGGCAAGCAGTATCGCCGGGAAAGTCGCAAGGAAGTCGGAGTTCGCGAGCAGCGAGGCGACGCCCGCGGAATCCCCGATCATGGCGCTGACGCGACGCGCACCGACATCCGCCTGAATGGAAACCGGGAACGGGCTCTGCGACGACCGCGTCACGTTTACCATGAGATGTGGGTAGCGGCGCCAGGCATCGATCCCCCACGCGTCGCACGCCGGGTGACCACGCCGCGCGAAAGTCACCCAGGAGAACGGCTCCATGATCTGCTCTTCAAGCCCGTCGGGCAGACGCGGCTCGCCGCCGAGGTGGGCGAGGTCAATGAGCCCCTCGCTCAGCGCGGCGTAGACGTCATGGTGTGCGGGCAGCCATTCAACCTTCACATTGGGCGCTTCGGCCTCGACCCGGGCGGATACCTCCGCGATGACCTTCGTGAGCGTCGGCATGGCGATCCGAAAGACACGGTCGCTCGTGGCAGGATCGAACAGGCTTCGCGGCGCGATCACACGTCGGATGCCGCGAAGGATGGGCCGAACATCCTCGATGAGCGTCTCGGCGAACGGGCTTGGCACCATCTTCCCGCCGACCCGGACCAGCAGCGGATCGCGAAGCTGCTGCCGCAGCCTCGCGAGGGAGTGGCTCACGGCCGACTGCGTGCGCCCGATCTTTTCAGCGGTTGCGGTGACACTCCGAGTCTCCATGAGCACCTCGAACACGACGAGGAGATTGAGGTCCACGCGATGTAAATCGATTTCGTTCATGTGATATGAAATCGTTTCGTTCGACAAACATAGCACATTTGGGCCACGCTTCCTTTACTTGGAGTCCATCAAGCGATCGCAATTGATCGTATTCATATAGGAGATCAGACGCCATGGCACTCGATATCATCGGTGCGGGCTTCGGGCGGACGGGGACTTATTCCCTGAAGTCGGCGCTGGAGCGGTTGGGCTACGGCCCCTGCCATCACATGTCCGAAGTGATCGGCGACCCCAAGCAGGTCCGGCTTTGGTCGGAAGCCGCAGACGGGCGCCCGGACTTCGCCCGGATATTCTCAAGTTTCCGCTCGGCCGTGGACTTTCCGGTCGCGGCTTTCTGGCCGGACGCGCTTGCGGCCAATCCGAGCGCGAGGGTCATCCTTTCGCATCGCGATCCCGAGGACTGGTACGCGAGCTTTTCCCAGACCATCCTGCCGCTGATCCTCGACAAGGCCTCATGGCCAGATGGAGCGCGTCCGTGGTTTAAGATGATCGAAAAGGTGATTGTCGGCAAGGCGCTGGGCGGCGCGACGGATCGGGAGGGTGTTCTGGCGGCTTATCGCGCAAATGTGGCGGCGGCACGTGATCTGGAGGCCAGCGGCCAGACGCTCGTTTTCGATGCACGCGACGGCTGGGAGCCGCTCTGTCGCTTTCTTTCGGTTGAGGTCCCGGATGAGCCCTATCCGAAGACAAACCCGCGCGCGGAGTTCTTCGCCGCGGTCAAGTCAGGGACCGAAGAGCCCGCAACCTGAAACGAACACACGTCATCACTTGGTGAGACTGCATCCGACACAAGCCGGGAACGGCATCGCTCACCCCGAGCCAGGAGGTTCAACCATGTCCGCAAAGAACGATATCTGCAGCGCTTCCGAAAGATTCTACGCCGCGCTGAACCGCATGACCAACGGCGATGCTGCGCCTATGGCGCATGTCTGGGCGCGTGGTGGCAGTGTATCCGCGCAGCACCCCATTGGGGGTCGTGACGCCGGATATGACACCGTGATCGCTTCCTTTTCCAAGCTCGCGGAAATCGCTGGCGGAGGAGAGATCCGTCTCGTCGACCAATCGATCGACGCAGGGTCTGACATGGCCGTCGAATCGGGCGTGGAGACCGGGACCCTGATCATCGGTGGTCGCGAGGCGCCGATCCATCACCGCGTGACGAATGTCTATCGGCGGGAGAGTGGAGAGTGGAAATTGGCGCATCACCACACGGATCTTTCGCCGGCCTTGATTGAAATCCTCAATCGGCTCGGCGAACCCGCGTGATGCCCGCAACAAGTACTGGCGAAAGAAGCGGAAGGCCCTAAGCCTGGGCCTTCCGGTTGTTCACGGACTGTCGGCACTCTCGCTTCAAAGACGTTGAGCAAAAAACCTTGGGCAGGCATTGGGCCGATACGCTACTCGCGCCATGCATTGCCAATAGCCCGGTCACCTTTATAGTTCAGCAGCACGACACATCGCTCCATTGTTCCAAGACGCATGCCGTCGTTCTCCATCTCTTTCGAGTATCCTGCAGTGCGGCTTTGGAGGCTGTGCACCTATTCCGTAAGCCTCTCGCCAGAGCCGCCGGCATGGGCCGGAAAGTCCCGCAGCTTAGGCAGCCCGTCACGAACTGGCAGCACTGCCTCGGCATAGTTGAGATGCCAGACGGGCCGGAAATGAAGGTCCGGCAGAATCGGGGCGTGGATGTCGGTGAAGCCCATGCCCGGATGTTCGGTCATCACGTGGCCGCCGCAACGCAGGCAGAAGCGCCGGGCGCTCATGCCAGTCTTGTTGCAGCTGCCAAGAAGATCCATGCCCGCTGTCACGGTGAACTGATCTTCGGTAAAGAGCGCATAGGTCACGAATGGAGCGCCGGAATAGGTCCTGCAGGACGCACAATGGCAATAGCCCATCTCGACCGGCGCGCCGGACACGCAGATCCCCACCTCTCCGCAGAAGCAGGTACCTGACAAGACGGCGGGTGCCGCGCCGGCGGGCCGCCCCGCCGCGATCGTGTCTTTGAGCGTCATCTTTCGTCTCCGTCGTTGTGAGTGGGCTTGAACGCCACCGCGATCGTCCGCAAGGGATTGGCGGGCGCGGCGGCGTCCCGTTCAATTGACCGGTGCTGCGGCCGGCAAAGGTTCAGCCACCTTGTTGCGCACGGCCGGGATCTGGCGCAGATAGGCGTAGATCGCGCCCAGATCCTCATCCGTCATCTGGCCGTAGACCGGCCACGGCATCGGCGGCAGAATTGGCCGCCCCTGCCCCAATTGCCGCCCGGTGCGCATCATTTGGATGAATTGCTCTTCGCTATAGTCGCGCAGAACCCCGGTTTCCGGATCGGGCGTAAGGTTCGCGGTGAAGCTCACGCCCCAAGGACCCGACCAGGCAGTGTTGGTCATCGAAGAGGCCGCCGCCCAGGGTCCGGCAAGCGCCGCGCCCTCAGTGATAACCTCACTCTCGGGATGCCCGGACAGCATCCGGTCCATGTCCCATTCCGGGCCGTTGTCACCCATCTTGAACGGCGTGTGGCAGTCTTGGCAGGCAGATGTGGCGACGAGATACTCGCCCCGTTTGACCTTGTCGTCTGCTGACGCGGTCTGGGCCCATGCGGCCGCCGGCGCCGTGACGGCGACGGCGATAGCCGGAAAAAGCTGCTTCATCATTTCTCTTCTCCTTCTTTGTGCTGGGCCTCGGTGGAGACCGTCTCCATCTCGGCGATCCAGCGATTGATGAGTGCGATACCCTCGGCGTCGCCGAGTGTGGTGCCGAGCGGCGGCATCTGCAGAGCGGGTGTTCGCGAGGCCATGCGCTGCGGGATGGCGCTGAGCTGCGGATGGCCGGGCGCGATGCGGAGACCGGTGCCGGGCACGAGGCCGGGCGGCGGAGATTTGAGCGGCCATCCGACCGCGCTTGCTAGTGCGCCTTCTTGGGGGTTTGCCACAGATTGCCGCAGGTCGAGCCCTAGGCCTGCAAGCGGCCCTTGCCTGTTGTGGCAATGCCCGCAATTGCCATGCAGATAGCCGAGCGCAGCGCGTTCGAGCCGTGAGCCGCCGGGCGACTGCGCCCAGCGCAGCCGGTCGTCGAGCCCGGCGATGGTGCCGCGTGCGACGAACGCGTCGAGAGTCCGGTTCAGATGCGGCGTCGGATCACCTTCGACTGCACCGGGATCCTCGTCTGTCGCGAGTTGACGCGCGCTGAAACCCAGAACAGGCACCGGGCCGGATAGGTGACAGATACGACAATCGACGGCGGCCGGGATTGCATGTGACCGCCCATCCCCGAGAGGATAGGCGCCCTTCCGGCCTTTTTCCGGCACGAGTTCGGCGCTGCGGCCGTTCTCGCTCCAGCCATAGCTCGCGAACAGCCATGTGCCGTCCGCCAGCCGCTGCATATAGCGCGTCTCGACCTTCTTGCCGTCGAATGAAAACTCCTTCCAGAATCGTGTGCCAACCGGGAAGTCCCAGGCGTCCGGGTCGCTCGCGTCGATCGCACTACCCGCCGGCAGCGAAATCCATCGGCGCTTCTCCGCGCCGTCGGTCCAGAGCGGATATTGCGGCGTGAAGGCGATATGTCCCGGATCGACGATTAGCGCGACCGGATCTGAATAGAGGCCAGTCTCGAAAAGCGTGGCGGGCGTGTTCTGACTTGTAGCGGTCGGGAGTTCACCTGCTTCCAATACCTGCGATGGCAGGGACAGGAGAACCGCTGCCAGGCCAGTCAAAAATGTCGCAGCCAACCTGAGCGAATGAAAAATGCTCCGCATGAGATGGATCCTGAGAAAACTCTTAGAGCGACACGATGGCTCCGCACGCCCCGGTGCACATCGCCGGGGCGCAGGTGGTGAAAATTAGTTCCGCCGCATGCGGGATGTGGTGGATTCGGACAGTGCGTTCAGGCGACGTTCACACGGTTCGCACGCATTCCGTGAGCCAGCCAGTAGGCGGCCTCGAAGCCGAGCTTATCGTTCGCCATGCGCTCGTACTTCGCGCTTTCCGCTCGCGTCAGCACATCGCGCCACCGGCCATTTGTGCCCTTGTGGATGAAGGTCTCCGCTCCGCCATCCCAGAAGACGCCACCGAGCGGTGCGCTCCTCGCGGCATTGCGCTTCATGTAGTCGAAGCTGCAATGTTCGAGGATCGCGGACCAACGATCGGGATTCACCTCGATGCCGAGGAAATTCGCGATACGGGCGATCTCGCCTGCCATGTCGGTCTTCAGATCGGCGAAATGGACCAAAAGCACGTTCGGCAGGTTGCGCACTTTCCACCAGCTCCGGATGTTCTCCCAAAATGGCCAGAACGGGTGCCCGTCGCGGTCGAGCCAATTGTGAAAATATTCGCGGATCGAGACGGGGGGCGGCGCGATCGGATCGCCAACAAGGCCCGGCGTCTCGTTCAGAGCGCGGTACCATTCCGCGTTGGCGCGCGCGTGGTGATTGTACATGCTCCACAGCACGTCGCGTCCGTCGCGGCCAATATAGACGTACTTGGCCTCGGGCGAGAAGACGAGCGCATCGACCGGCAGGTGAGTCTTGAGAAACCGCCTGTGAGCCTGCGCCTCGACGGCCCGAAGCTTCACGTCCTTCGGGGGCACGCGGAGATCGAGCCAGGGCGAAAGTTCCGGCACATTCACATCCTCGGCACCCGCGAAGATCAGCTGACCCACGATCTGCTGCATCCACGTCGTGCCCGACTTGGCATAGGTGCCGATGACGATGTCGTCGGGGCGGAAACGGAAGTCATTCCAGATCGTCGAGTCGAAGTGGTGACTGTGCATCTCCCGCGTCTTACGCGGCCAGTCAATCGCGTCCGAATTCATTTCGGTTCTCCGAGAAATGATTAATATTCAGTAGAGTACGGATGGAACCCAGGCGCCCCGAGGCTCGCTGTATTCGCCGCGCGTCATGAGCGTCATCGGCTTGACGATTGCGAACACTTGGCCGAGGCACCAGCGGAAGAACTCGGCGTAGCGGATTGGCACGAGAAAGCTGATCGGTTCAGCCGTGACCGCGCCGGCACCAAGTATTAGCGCCATCATGTCAGCTTGCGTCTCCGCGACTGCGTGGTTGAGCAGCCACAGTTTCGGCATGGTCATGTAACCGGTGATCCTGCCGCCGCGCTCGAGCACGACCGGCGTGCCGCGTGCGAGCGCCGAGCGCAGCTCTGCCCCACGCGCATAGCCATGCACACGCCGCGCAAGGGTGTCGGCGGCGAACAGGTCCGTGGGCGTCATCGGCCGGACTTGCAATCCTGCCGGCACGTTGTCGCGCGGGCGCCCAGTCACGACGACGACGGGTTCGCGTACTCGGAAGCCGAGTGACGCGTAAAGCGCCATCGACTTGGTGTTGAATGCGTCCTGCAAGAGCCGGACGCCCCGGGCCGAGATTGAACGACGGATCACTGCGTGCATCAGCAGCCGGCCAACGCCCGCATCCTGGAAGTCGGGATCGACCGAGATCGGCCCGATCCCGCGGATCGGATCGCCTTCGGTGAGGAAATTTGACCCGACAACGCGGTCGCCAGCCACCGCAACAATCGCGTAGGAGGCCGGGTCTTCGATCTGCCCCGCCGCGATCCCGGTCGCCGTTTCAAGGTCAGGAAAATCCGGAGCAAAACCACGGCTCTCATGGAACCTACGGAACGCCTCATACATGATCCGCGCCACCGCGCTGATATCGGCGCGCGTGGCTTCACGAATCTCGATGGCCGAGTAAACCGGCCCGGAAGCAACAATGGAATTTTTGAGCAAGGTCATTTCAATCACTCGGTTTGAAAGGAGAACGAAACCGGCGACCGGTCTCGCTGGGCAGTGAAATAGACCAATGCCTTCGCTGAGGCTCGGTAAGAGTCCCTGCACGGAATGCTAAATTTTTACTAAGCGGTCAGCTTCCCGTCTTCGGCGGGAATATCCTCGAGGACCAACGTGCCGGGAACGCAAAGCCTCAGGCGGCCGCGACCAGCCTTTTCGATCCGGATCGGGCAGGAACGCTCTACTAGCCGCCTCTGCAGAAGTACAAGCCGCGCCTCGAGGTTCTCGGCGAACTCTGGCAGACGCAGCGCGGGATCGAGACGTAGCTCGCGGTTCGTGAATTCGGACCGCCCTGTCTGGCGATGCTCGGAGACGAGTTTCCAGAAGATCGCGCCCGCGACGCCCTTGATCAGGTAGTCATGGTCGATGAAGACACTGTTGTCGGCAGCGTAGTGGCGCACGTTTATGGGCTGTGCGGCCGTTCCTGCCGCGGAACGAGCGCCATTCTCCGTCCCAACGGCATCGAGGCCCGCGCCCATCAACTCCCCGACCCGCGCGGCGATGAGCGCCAACGCGTCCTCGTCGTCGTAGCGAAACCGCATCGGCTCAGGGCTTTCGGCGAAAAGTACGCCAGCGGTGCGGCCCCCAACTACGATTGGAAGCGCGATTTGGCTCTCGGGTGCGGGGAGGCCGGGATAGGGTATCTGGGTTGCGTCCATGGCTTCGATGCCATGGTCAAGCGCCTGGTCGCGCAGTGCAGCGCCATAGCTGTAGTCCGAGGTCATATGGCCGACCCGAATCGGCACGCGCTCTCTCGCAGCGACGCCGATGACGCCGTGGCCGAGCGCGATCTCCGATCCGATCCCTGACAGGGCATAGCCCGTAGAGGCGACCGTGAAGAGCCTGCCGGCCGCCTCGTCGTGCATAAGGATCATTGCGTGTTCGATGCTGAAGTAGCGCCCGAGGCAATCGAGCGCGCGGTCGAAGAGCGCTCCGAGTTCGCGGGCTTCGCCCAGTTCGCCCCAGCTTCGCCGGACTGCGGAGAGTAGATTTCGCGGCGAGCTCGGAGGCAAGACAAATGGCCCCGAGGTGGCTTCCACCGAGACGACGCTGAAGATGTCCGCGCCGAGCAATTGGAACACGCCTTCCATGCCGGTATGCGAGGCGATACCTGCCAGTTTAGCTTTCATGATCTCGAAAAGCGGGCCCTCGGACTGGGTTTCCTTGTAGACGAGGTCGAGCCGGTAGTCTGTCACGCTCTCGGGGTCCAGGACCGACACAGCTGCAAGGCCCGTGTCGAGAATGTTGCGCCGCGTCTTGTTGAAGAATTGGTAGCTCAGCGCCACGCGCGTGCAATCGACGTAGTGGACCTGCGACACGAGAGAGACATTCGGCGCGCCCTCGGCATCGCAAGTCGCGAGCACTGCGGGCACGATGCCTTCAAAGCAATTTCGAATAACGTCGAGCGAGGGACTAGTCATGGCGACAACGAGCTCCCTGCGCTCGGGCCGGGCGTCTGCACGAAGGCGCTCTCGGGTACGAATTCCAGAGCGGCAAGCTCATGTAGTTCGAACCGTGTGTAACCGGAGGCAAGCGTCTCGGCGTAACCAACGCTGACCAGTTCTTCGCGGAAGGCGCGTGTCTGGGCGAATGCCGCAGGACCATCCGGAGGAGCCGGGCGAACAATTTCGGCGCGATCGGCCTTGAGCTGGATCGAGCGGTGCGAATAGGGCTTTGTGAATGTCGCGGCGATCGGCGCCCCCGCCGCAACCGCCCGCTGCAAGTCCAGATTGGGCGGCTCACGGAACATCACCCGAATTCGCCCCTCGCCGTCGATGCGGCAGGCGAGACCGCGGGCGACGATCGGTCGCCCGGAGGAATCACGGCTTGCCATGACGATGCTGATCCCGCTTTGGCAAAACTCCGCGAGGTCGGGAGTGAGCACGCCGTTGGCTAAGGTTGGACCTCTCCAGCCGCGGCGCTCGGCCAGTTCCTCGGAAGGACTCGATGGTTGATCGGCTCGTGGCAAGCCAGGATGTTCTCTGTTATCGCGAGCAGTGTCTCGGCGCAAATTGGAAACCGAGAAATACTAGCACTGTTGAGAGGTTGCAGGAAGAAGGAATGAAACACGCCTCGTGCATCTCGAACCGGCAGGGTCGTGTCCACCGAGCAGGGGCGGCATCTTTTATCCGGCGCGTCCTCCCCGCCGGTGCTGGACTCGAGCGTCTCACTCTCGACTCAATCGTCCGCCCCGCAGCGCCGCTCGGCCGGCGCGACAAGACACGGTGCTTCGTGTTTGCATCCTGACAGCGTTTTTCATTCTTCTTGCTCGGGTTCGTCGATCGGCGCGAGAATGCACCTGCTCGGGATGCACGCACTCCCCGTTCAGTGTCTCTGCAACTGCCCTCCAACTCTTTGATTTCATTCGTCGCCCTCGCCCAGAACCGTGGAAGATCGGCTCAATTCACCCGATTTCCGCGTTGGCGAGTAAGTTCTGGGTGATGCTGGACCCGCTATTCTGTCTACAAAGGCGACCAGCACCGTTTTGGCGACAAACGCGAAGGCTACGCATCCTTGAGGAATTCGACAATGAAACGTCAGGGAAATCCCGCGGGCGATCAGCAAATATTCGACGTCTGGAAGGGAGACCGTGGGACGGTGACGATGGGATCAATGACCCGCGTCTAGTGATCTCCAACTGAGGCGCTATGGGGCCGCGTATGACTCTGCCTAGGATGGCTTGTTCTGCCTCCGAAAGGCAGCAGGTGGAAGGCCGTTCGCTCTCCCGAAGGCGCGGTTGAAGGCTGCCTCGGAGGCGTAGCCTGCCTCGGCGGCGAGCAAGGCTATCGGAACGTTGGTTTGCACCAGCCGTTCGCGTGCGAGAAACAACCGCCAGTCGCGGAGATATGCGATGGGTGCGATGCCCAACTTCTCGGCGAAACGGTCTGCGACAACGCTGCGGGACGCGCCGACGTCACGAGCGAGAATGTTGAGCGTCCATGGTCGCATCGGTTCGCCATGAAGCAAGTCTAAGCAACGACCGACGACGGGGTCCTGAATTGCCTCGAGCCATCCGGCATAGCCGGCGCTGCCTTGCAGGAACTGCCGACGCAGCACTTCGAGGAGGGCGATTTCGGTCA
Source organism: Defluviimonas aquaemixtae (assembly GCF_900302475.1). NCBI lineage: Bacteria > Pseudomonadati > Pseudomonadota > Alphaproteobacteria > Rhodobacterales > Paracoccaceae > Albidovulum > Albidovulum aquaemixtae. The sequence goes on along the minus strand of NZ_OMOQ01000003.1, from coordinate 13,345 downwards.
ATCGCTCAAGCATCGCTGTCCCTCCGCGCCTGGGCACATCCACTTCGCGCACGATCTGAGCGATGATGCCGCTGAGCCAATCGCCGTCATTGGCGGTCGACACATGGATGAACTCCGGCAACGAACGTCGGAACGGTCGAAAGTGCGTTGCCTCGCAACGCACGTAACCACAGAGCATGCGGACGACCCTTTTGGAATTGCCGAATCGCAGGACGGGTGTCTCGATCCACGGCGTTGGAGGAAGCGCGCCGCCGGGATCGATCTCCGATCCGCCCGAACCAGCGCCGATCCTGTGCAGGGTTCCGAACGGGAACGCAGCTATATCGCCTTCGCGGAGCATCGTGCGCTCACTTCCGATCTCAAGCCAGCAAGAGCCCCCGGCGAGAATGTGGAATCCGATCGCATCCTTCGGCTTGTAAGGCGCCGGAGAGGCATCGGTCTCCCAATCGCCGGATGGCACGAAGCAATATTGCATCGAATCGGTGATGCGCACGCGTCGCAACAGCAAGGCAATCAGGGCGCCGGGGTCTCTGCGCACTTGGTTCGGATTCGGGGTCAAGTCTTCTGGACGTCCAGCCAAAGCCAAACCACTCGAAGTGGCGCTACATGCCCGTACGAATAAACATACCCAACTTCGAGGTTAACATGAACGCTAAAACCGACAAACTCGTCGTACTGGTCACTAGGGGAATCGACTCCGAACTGTCCTCCGTCGCATTTACCGTCGCCAACGGAGGGATTACTGCGGGCCTGAAAGTGTGTGTATTTCTATCAAGCACCGCCATCGACCTGGTACGCCGCAACGGGCAGTCAATGACGCATGTCCCCCCGCTGGATCCGCTGGCGCAACTGATCGCGGACTTCCAGCAGCGCGGCGGCACGATATGGGCATGCCCTCCCTGTGTGAAGTCCCGCGGCTATACGCAAGATGACCTTCTCTCGGGCGTCATGATCGTGGGAGCCAGCGCCGTTCACGAGGAGATCAAGAATGGGGCCGCGACTTTGTCATTCTGAGGCAGCGGATCCTTGAAAAGGCGGGAGCGGCAGTCTTGTCCGAAGCGCCGACAAGGGGCGCAATGACCGGTCGCGGGATGATGGATCGGTCGGCGCGCATGCCGCTCCGGTTCGATGGCAAGCTCGTTCGACTCGTGGCGGAGGAGGTGGGATTCGAACCCACGGTAGGCTTTTGACCTACGTCGGTTTTCAAGACCGGTGCATTCAACCACTCTGCCACTCCTCCGACACGGACGACTTAGCGAGCGGCGGGCGATTCTGAAAGGCGCGTCGGGCCGAATTCCGCCAGATGGCCCTGCGAGCCTTTTCTTGCGCTGTTGGAGCAGCTAAACTCGCGCCAAGCGCGACAGAAGGCGCGACGGTTGAGCGTGAGGGTTGGCGGGTATGGTCGCAGGGTCTGCCGGCAATCTCATCATCGGGGCAGTTTGAGCGCTGCGCGGCAGGCGTGCGCGGACGGGGGCAGGAATGACAGGGCGTGGAATGGTGCGGGCCTCACTGGCAGCGGCAGTGATCTTGGCGGTCGCAGGTTGCGAGGGCGGACCCTCGCCTTTCGGCGCAGCGAACAGCTCATCTGACAATATCGTGCCGCCCGAAATGTCGCGCGCCTCGGCGGGCGCGGATGTTGAGGCGCCAGACGTCTTCCAATTGTCCGGCGAGGGCCTCTGGGACGGGCGCCCCTCGCTCGGCGGTGTCTGGGTCGCGCATTCGTCTGTCATCGATCCGGAACGCGTTATGATCCGCAACCCGACGAATGGCAAATCGGTGGTGGGCGCGCTTTTCAGGCGTGAGCGCGACACTCCCGGGCCGAGCCTCCAGGTCTCGTCCGACGCTGCCGAAGCCCTTGGGATGCTCGCAGGTCAGCCCGCCGATTTGAACGTCGTGGCGCTGAGACGCGAGGAGCCGCAGGCACCAGCTCCTGCAGCGCCGGAACCTGCGACGGAGGTTGCCGAAGACGCGGCGCCCACAGACGCCGCCACGCCTGATCCGGAAAGCGCCGTCGCAGCGAGTGCCACCGATGCTGCGGCGTTGCCTGCGCCCGCGGCTGCCGCGCCGAAGCCCGCCAAGCGCGGTCTATTCGGACTGTTCCGGAAGAAGCCGAAGCAGGAGCCTGTGACGGATGAACCCGTGGCCGCTGGCGTCGCGTCGGGTTCGATCGAGCAGGCCCCGCTCGAGGACGTCACGGCCACCGCCTCTGCCGCGATCGATCGCGCCGAAGACGTGGACACAGCCGTCGCGGCCGCACCTGCCGCCCCTGCGCCGTCCTCGCTGCAGCGCGCCTATGTGCAGATTGGCATTTTCAGCACCGAGGCGAATGCCAACCGCGCAGGGGGCCAGATGAAAGCTGCAGGCATGACCGCAACCATCATCCCCGACGAAAGCCAGGGCAAGACCTACTGGCGCGTGATCGTCGGACCGGCCGCCAGCGGGGCCGAACGCGACGCCCTGGCCGCGCGGGTCAAGGGCATCGGTTATCCCGACGCCTATCCCGTCACGAATTGAAAGAGCCGCAGGTCCCGAACATGATCCGTCTCGCCGCCCTTCTGATCCTCGCGCTCACGACTGCCCTGCCGGCCGGCGCCTTTGAGACTCGTGCGGGCGCCGCCTGGGTCTATGACGTCACGACCGGCACAGTGCTTCTCTCGAAGAACGCGGATGAGATGCTACCGCCCGCGTCTATGTCGAAGCTGATGACGCTGAACATGCTCTTCGAAGCCTTGCGCGACGGCCGGGTGCGGCTCGACGAACGCTTCGCCGTCTCGGCGCGTGCGAAGGCAATGGGCGGATCAACCATGTTCCTGAACGAAACCGACCGGCCCACAGTCGAGGAACTGATCAAGGGCATCGTCGTTCTCTCGGGCAACGATGCCTGCGTCGTCGTGGCAGAAGGGCTGGCCGGCACCGAGGAGGACTTCGCGCGCAAGATGAACGAACGCGCGAAATCGCTGGGACTTGAGCATTCGACCTTCGCCAATTCTCATGGCTGGCCCCATCCCAACCAGCGGATGAGCATGCACGATCTCGGCCAACTCTCTGTCCGGCTGATCGAGGAGTTTCCCGAATACTATGGCTATTTCGCGCTGACGGAATTTCCCTATGACGGCCGTTCGCCGGACAACCGGTTCAACCGCAATCCGCTTCTCAAGCTTGGCATCGGTGCCGACGGTCTGAAGACCGGCCACACCGAAGAGGCAGGGTACGGCCTTGTCGGTTCGGCCATTCAGGACGGGCGCCGGATTGTCTTTGCCGTCAACGGCCTGGCCAATGAGCGTGAGCGCGCAGAGGAGTCGGAGCGCATCGTGACCTGGGCGTTTCGCGAATTCGTTCAGAAAACGATCGCGCCGAAGGGAACGCGCATCTCGGAGGCTGACATCTGGCTGGGCGAAATCTCGCGCGTCGGGCTTGTCGTTGAGGAAGATCTGTCGCTGCTCCTGCCTTCGCTCGCGCGCGAGAAGCTGAAGGCTAATATTGTCTACACTGGCCCGATCGAGGCTCCCGTGGAGGAAGGACAGAAGCTCGCCGAAATGATCGTGGAGATCCCGGGCGTGGAGCCCGTGTCGATTCCGCTGGTGGCCGAGCGGGCCGTGCCGCGGGGCGGCTTCACGACGCGGCTCCGGACCGCCTTCGGCGTCCTGTCGAAACGCGTTCTTGCCGAGATCGGCATCTGACGCGGGCAATGTTCATCACGTTCGAGGGGATCGACGGCTCGGGCAAGTCGACCCAGGCCCGCCGCCTGGCGGATGTTCTGCGCGCGGCGGGGCATGACGTCGTTCTCACGCGGGAGCCTGGCGGCAGCGCGGGCGCCGAGGAAATCCGGCGGCTGGTCCTAGAGGGCGATCCCGAACGCTGGTCGGCGGAAACGGAGATCCTGCTTTTCACCGCTGCCCGGCGCGACCATTTGGAGCGCGTCATCGAGCCGGCTCTGAAGGCCGGAAAGGTGGTCATCTGCGACCGCTTCGCCGATTCGACTCGGATGTATCAGGGCATGTCTAGGGGCGATCTGCGGGAGGTCGTTGACAAGCTTCACGACTTAATGATCCGGCGCGAGCCCGACCTGACCTTCATTATCGACATGGATCCCGAGACCGGTCTCTCGCGCGCGAAAGGCCGCAACGGCCACGAGGAAAGGTTCGAGGATTTCGGCGCCGATCTGCAAAAGCGCATGCGCGAGGGCTTCCTCGCGCTCGCGGACGAGTTTCCCGAACGGTGCCGCGTGATCGACGGCAATCGCGCTCCTGATGAAATCGCTGCCGACGTTGCCAGCATCGCGGTACGGGCCCTGTCATGACGGACGATGCACTTCCCGAACCCGACCGCGTGGAAGGCGCACCGCATCCGCGCGACACCGGCCGGCTGATCGGACAGGCAACGGCCGAGGCCGCCTTCCTCGACGCCCATGCAGGCGGCCGGCTTCATCACGCATGGCTTCTGACGGGGCCCTTCGGCGTCGGCAAGGCGACGCTCGCCTGGCGGGTCGCACGCTTCCTGCTTGCCACGAAAGCGGATGACGGCGAAGGCGGCCTATTCGCAGATGCCGGGCCTCCACCCGCGCCCCAGTCGCTCGACATTGACGCTGGCCACCCCGTCGCGCGCCGCATCCATGCCGGGGCCGAGCCGCGGCTCTTCCTGCTGCGCCGGGCGTGGGACGAGGACAGGAAGCGCCTGAAGACAGTGATCACCGTGGACGAGGTTCGGAAGCTCAGAAGCTTCCTTCAGCTCTCGGCAGCCGATGGCGGGCACCGGGTCGTGATCGTCGACGCGGCCGACGAGATGAACATTGCCGCCGCGAACGCGCTATTGAAGATGCTCGAAGAGCCGCCGGCCGGCGTCACCTTTCTGCTCGTCAGCCACCAGCCCTCGCGGCTTCTGCCCACGATCCGGTCCCGCTGCCGCGCGCTGAAGCTCGGAACGCTCGCGTCCAGCGACCTGGTGGAGGCGATGCGGCAGGCTGGTGCCGAACTGGGCGACGGAGAGGCGCTGTCGGCCCTGTCGGGCGGCTCCGTGGGCGAGGCGATCCGGCTGGTCAATCTCGATGGGATCGAGACCTATGCCGCGATCGTGGACCTGATCCGCTCGGTCCCGCGTCTCGACCGGCCAAGGGCGCTGAAACTGGCCGAAGCCGCCGCGCGGCGCGGCGCGGAGGAGCGGCTCGACCTTCTTCTGTCCCTGATCGACCTCTTCCTCGCCCGTCTCGCCCGCAGGGGCGCGCTCGGCGCGGCGGGATCCGAGGCGGCACCGGGCGAAACCGAGCTGCTCGCCCGCCTCGCACCCGATCCAGTCGCGGGCCGACGGTGGGCGGAGCTTCAGCAGACACTCGGCGCACGGGCGCGGCATGGGAGGGCGGTCAATCTCGATCCCGCGACGCTGATCCTCGACGTGATCCTGAAGATCGACGAGACCGCGCGCGAACTCGTGTCGGCCTGACGTCTGCAGCGCCTCGCGGCGTCTATGCCCAGCCGCCGCAATGCGATTTTCATCGCCGAGAAAACAGGCTAAAGGCAGGTCATGACCGACAGCCCGCGCATCACCGACAGCCATTGCCATCTCGACTTTTCCGACTTCGCCGGCGAGTTGGATGAGGTCGTCGGTAACGCGAAGCGGGCCGGCGTCCACCGGATGGTCACCATCTGCACACGGCTCAAGCACGAGCCGCAGGTCCGCGCGATCGCCGAGGCGCAAGACGGGGTGTTCTATGCCGCCGGCACGCATCCGATGAACGCCGCGGACGAACCTATGGCTTCAGTCGACGAGTTGGTCGCTCTGGCGTGTCATCCGAAATTCGTCGGCATCGGCGAAAGCGGGCTCGACTACCACTACACGGCCGAGAGCGCCGAGGTGCAGCAAAAGTCGCTGCGCGTCCATATCGCGGCGGCGCGGGAAACGGGACTGCCGCTGATTATCCACGCTCGGGCGGCCGACGAGGACATGGCGCGAATTCTGACCGAGGAACACCGCAACGGCGCCTATCCTTGCGTGATGCACTGCTACTCGTCGGGCGCTGAACTGGCCGGCACCGCGCTCGATCTCGGCTTCTACCTCTCGATGTCGGGGATCGCGGCCTTCCCGAAAAGCGGCTACCTGCGGGACATCTTCGCCGCCGCTCCAGTTGACCGCATCCTCGTCGAGACCGACGCCCCCTACCTCGCCCCGCCGCCGCATCGCGGCAAGCGGAACGAACCCGCCTACACCGTCCATACCGCCAAGGTCGGCGCCGAGCTCTTCGGCCTCGACTACGCCGAGTTCGCGGCGCGGACCGAGGCAAACTTCGAACGGCTCTTCACCAAGGCGGCGCGCGCCGCGAAGGCGGCCTGACATGGCGCGGATGCGGTTCACGATCCTCGGCTGCGGGTCGTCGGGGGGCGTTCCCCGCATCGGTGGGCTCTGGGGCGAATGCGACCCCGGGAACCCGAAGAACCGGCGCACGCGCTGCTCGCTCCTCGTCGAGCGCATCGACGGCGGCGGCGTCACTCGCGTCTTGATCGACACCTCGCCCGACATGCGCGAACAGCTTCTGCGCGAGGAGGTGAGCGCCCTAGACGCGGTCCTCTACACCCATTCGCATTCCGACCACGTCAACGGGCTCGACGATCTTCGCCAGATCGTTTTCTTGACGCGGACGCGCGTCCCCGTCTGGGCGGACGGCGCGACCCAGCACGAGTTGATGGCGCGGTTCGCCTATGCGTTCGTGCAGCCCGAAGGCTCCTCCTACCCGCCGATCTGCGACCTGCACACAATCAAGGGGCCAGTCGTGATCGACGGCAACGGCGGCAAGATCACCTTCGATCCGTTCGAGGTCGATCACGGCGACATCGACGCGCTGGGCTTCCGGATCGGCGGCGTGGTCTACTTGCCGGACGTCCTGAAGATCCCCGAGCCGGTCTGGCAGAGCCATCTAGACGGGCTCGACTGCTGGATCGTCGACGCGCTCCGACGCAGGCCGCATCCGACCCACGCCCATCTGGCACTGACTCTCGAGTGGATCGAGCGCGCCCGGCCAAAACGCGCGGTTCTCACAAACATGCATATCGACATCGACCACGCGAAGGTGGAGGCCGAGACGCCCGACGACGTCAGCGCCGCCTATGACGGGATGGTGCTGGAATACGAGGTCTGACGTGATCCTGCCGATCGACGTGCTGCTCGACGTCACGCTGCCCGTCTTCCTGGTCATCGGCTTCGGCTATCTTGCGGTCTGGTTCGGCGTCTTCAGTGATTCCGGTGTCGAGGGGCTGATGAAGTTCACCCAAGGCTTCGCGATCCCCTGCTTGCTGTTTCGCGCGATCTCGACGCTCGATCTGGGCCAGACCTTCCAGTGGCCGCTTCTTATGTCGTTCTACACCGGGGCCACGGCGGGCTTCGTCGCGGGTCTCTTCGGCGCGCGCATCCTCTTCGCCCGGCCCTGGGCCGACAGCGTCGCCATCGGCTTCTGCTGCCTCTTCTCCAACTCCGTCCTGCTCGGCCTGCCGATCACCGAACGCGCCTACGGGACGGACGCCTTGGCGGCCAACTACGCCATTGTCGCGCTGCACGCGCCCTTCTGCTACGCGCTCGGCATCACTGTGATGGAGATCGTGCGGCATGGCGGAAGCGGCGTCTTTCGCATGGTGCACAATGTCCTTACGGCGATGTTCCGCAACGCGCTGATGATCGGCATCGCGGCGGGTTTCGCGGTCAACCTGTCGGGCGTCAGCCTGCCGGGCGTTTTCACGGATGCGGTGGATCTGATGGTTCGTGCGGCCCTCCCTGCCGCTCTGTTCGGGCTGGGCGGGGTGCTCGTGCGCTACCGGCCCGAGGGCGACCTCATGACCGTCCTCTTCATCTGTGCCGTCGCGCTTCTGCTCCATCCGGCGATCACGTGGGCGCTCGGGACGGGCTTCGCGCTCGATCAGGCGCCGCTCCGGTCGGCGGTCGTAACAGCCGCCATGGCGCCCGGCGTCAACAGCTACATCTTCGCGAACATGTACGGCGTGGCGAAACGCGTCGCGGCCACGTCGGTGCTGCTCGCGACGGCGCTGTCGGTGCTGACGGTGTCCTTCTGGCTCTCGGTACTCGGCTGAGACGCGACGCCTAGGCTGCCGACCGTGCGACCCGCCTGCACCAGCCGAGGACCGCGTCGCGGTCGAGCGCGATCCGCTCCGACATGTCGTGCGCGAAGGCGTTGAAGCCGTCGAGGCTCGCCTGATTGACAGCCGTGAGGACCGGCACGCCTTGAGCGAGCGAACGCCCGATCACGGGCCGGAAGCCCCGGCCATCGATTTCCTGCTTGCCGTACTTGTTCACGATCAGAAGCTCGGGCCCCGCGTCGAGCGCGCGTTCCACCAGCCCAACCGCCTGTTCGAGGCCCGCCGGATCGAGCCGGCAGCCCTGGGACAGCGCGCCGAGGTTCTGGCTGATCCGGACAATGCGGTCGGGGCCGAGCACGTGCAGGTCCATGTCGCACCGCGCCGAGTCCGCACGGTCGGAATTGACCTGAATGGCGCCGGCGAGTCGCCAGCCCTCGGCCAGCAGACGCTCCGCCACGGCGGCGAGGCAGCGATCTGCCGCACCGCGCCCCTCGGAGACCACGTAGCCCAGCATGTTCCGCCCGCATCCTCTTGAAACTCGGAAGACCGGCATACAAGATGCCGTGCCAAATCGAAAGCCGCGCGATGCCTCCTTCCCTGCCGATCCTGCCCGATCCCGCCGACCCGCGGCTGACGCGGGTGGTCAGCGGAACCGACCACACCGGCGCCGAGGCGCGGATTTCGGTCGTCGAGGAGCGGCCGCTCACGATTTACCTGAACGCGCAGGAGATCGTCACCGCGATGACGATCGGCGACTATCCCGACTACCTCGCGCTCGGGTTCCTGCGCAATCAGGGGATGCTTCGGTCGGACGATGTCGTGACCGGTGTCGATTACGACGAGGAGATCGAGACGGTCGTCGTCAGGACCGAGCGCCAGACCTCCTACGAGGAGAAGGTCAGGAAGAAGACCCGCACCTCGGGCTGCGCGGTCGGCACCGTTTTCGGCGACATGATGGAGGGACTCGAGGGGCTGACCCTGCCTGATGCCGAAGTGCGCACGAGCTGGCTTTATGCGCTCGCCAAGGCGATCAACACGACGCCGTCACTCTATCTCGAGGCGGGTGCGATCCACGGCACGGTCCTCTGCGAACGCGACCGGCCGCTCGTCTACATGGAGGATGTCGGCCGCCACAACGCCGTGGACAAGATCGCAGGCTTCATGTTCCGCCATGGCGTGAGCGCGGCGGACAAGATCCTCTACACGACCGGGCGGCTGACCTCCGAGATGGTGATCAAGACGGCGCTCATGGGCATTCCGGTCCTCGCCTCGCGGTCGGGCTTCACCGCCTGGGGCGTGGAGATCGCGCGCGAAGTCGGGCTGACGCTCATCGGGCGGATGCGGGGCCAGCGCTTCGTCTGCCTCTCGGGCGAGGAGCGGCTGGTGCGCGACGCCGATCCGGCGGCGGTGCCAGAGGAAGGCGCCAAGCACCGCCGGAAGGCAGCGGGCGATGACTGACCTGCCCGGAATCATCCTCGCCGGCGGCCGCGCGACGCGGATGGGCGGCGGCGACAAGGGCCTGCGCGAGATCGCGGGCGAGCGACTGCTCGACCGGGTTATCGCCCGCCTCGCCCCGCAATGCGCGCCCGTCGCCATCAACGCGAACGGCGACCCTGCTCGATTCGCCGAGTTTGGCCTGCCGGTGCTGTCCGACAGCCTGCCGGACCATCCCGGCCCACTCGCCGGTGTGCTCGCCGGGCTCGACTGGGCCGAGAGCCTCGGGGCGGAGGCCATCGTCACGGTCGCCGCCGACACGCCGTTCTTCCCCTCAGACCTCGCCGCGCGGCTGCGTGCCGCCGCAGGCCCGTCCGGCCTCGCGCTCGCCGCAAGCCCCGATGCCGAGGGGCGGCTGCGCCAGCACCCCACCTTCGGGCTCTGGCCGGTTGCGCTGAGGGACGACCTGCGCGCCGCGCTCGACGGCGGGCTGAGGAAGATCGTCCTCTGGACCGACCGCCACGGCGCGGGCACCGCCGAATTCGCCTCGGACCCGTTCGATCCGTTCTTCAACGTCAACACGCCGGAAGACATCGAAACTGCCGAGAGGCTCATCGCATGAGGCTCTACGGCGTCACCGGCTGGAAGAATTCCGGCAAGACCCACCTAGTGGAACGGCTCGTGGCCGAGATCACGCGGCGAGGGATCTCGGTTTCGACCGTGAAGCATGCCCACCATGCGGCCGATCTGGACCAGCCGGGACGCGACAGCTACCGCCACCGCGAAGCCGGGGCGCAGGAGGTTCTCGTTGCCTCGCCCATCCGCTGGGCGCTCCTGCACGAGCTGCGGGGCGCGCCCGAACCGCCCCTCGGCGACCTGCTGGCGCGGCTTTCGCCGGTCGATCTGGTGCTGATCGAGGGCTACAAGCGCGAGGCCCATCCGAAGATCGAGACGCACCGGGCCGGGACGGGCCATCCGCTTCTCGCGCGCGCCAATCCCACGATCCGGGCGGTGGCGTCGGACACAAGCCCCGAGGGCAGCGAAGTGCCTGTCCTCGACCTGAACGACACCGCCGCGATCGCCGATTTCGTGTTGGCTGAGGTCGGGCTGTGACCGGGTTCGACACCATTGCCGTCATCGACTGGACGGGCGGTCGGGACACCGGCCCGCGCCCCCGCAAGGACGCAATCTGGGCCGCCGTCACCCGCGAAGGCGAGGCGGAAGCCCCCGTTTACCTCCGCAACCGGCAGGTGGCCGAGGACTGGCTGATCCGTCTGTTCGAGGAAGAAGCGGCGGCGGGTCGGCGCACCTTCGCGGGCTTTGACTTTCCCTTCGGCTATCCTGACGGCTTCGCGCGGCGCGTCACGGGCCGCGACGATCCGTTCGCGCTCTGGGACTGGTTTGCGGCGAACCTCGCCGACGGGCCCGAAGGTAACAACCGCTTCCACCTCGCCGGGCGGCTCAACGAGATGTTCCCGGGCACTGGCCCGTTCTGGTTCAACGGCCTGCGGGAGGAGATCGCGGGCCTGCCGCGCAAGGGCCGTGCGCGCTCCGGCCACGGGATGCCGGAACGGCGGCGCTGCGAACAGCTGGCGACCGGCGCCTTCACCTGCTGGCAGATGGGCGGCGCGGGCGCGGTGGGCGGCCAAGTGATGACCGGTCTGGCCTGCCTGTCGCGCCTGCGCGCCAGGTTCGCCGGACAGGTCGCGGTCTGGCCGTTTGAAAAGCTCACGGCACCCATCGCGGTCGTCGAGGTCTGGCCATCGCTCCACGCCAGAGAAATCGCCGCTGAGACGGATCCCGGCGACATCAAGGACGCGGTGCAGGTGCGTGTCCTCGCGGCTCGGATCGCGGCGATGCAGCGGACCGCAACGCTGCAAGCGACACTCGCGGATGTGCCCGCCCCGGCGCGGCGCGAGGAGGGCTGGATCTTCGGCCTGCCGGCTCCGCAAGCCGAGGCGGCCGCATGAGCGGTCACCTGATCCCCCCGCGCCTGCGCGACGACTGCTTCGCGATGCCGCAGGGCGTGGATTGGGTGCCGGTCGAGGACGCGCTGGCGCGGCTGCGCGCGGCGCTCGTGCCCGTCGAACAGGTCGAGGAGATCGCCGTCGCCGATGGCCTCGGCCGCGTCCTCGCCGAGCCTGCCCTCGCGCACCGCTCGAACCCGCCGCGCGCGAATTCGGCGGTCGACGGCTACGGCTTCGCGCATGCCGCCACGGGTGAGGGCGTTCAGCGCCTGCCGCTCGTCGCGGGCCGCGCGGCGGCCGGCCAGCCGTACGACGGCACGGTGCCGGCGGGCCACGCCATCCGCATCCTCACCGGCGCGATTCTGCCCGAGGGCGTCGACACGGTCGTGCTCGAGGAGGATTGCGCCACCGACGGCGCCACGGTCGCCTTCGACGGCCCGGCGAAGCCGCGCGCGAACACGCGCAAGGCAGGCGAGGACGTCTCCGAAGGCGCAGTCGCGCTTCCCACGGGCCGCGTGCTCCGCGCCCCCGACCTCGCCCTTCTCTCCGCGCTCGGCATCGCGCGCGTCCGGGTCTTCCGTAAGCTGCGCATCGCGGTCCTCTCGACCGGCGACGAGATCGTGGCGGATCCCTCCCGCACCGCCCTTCCGCACCAGATCTACGATGCGAACCGGCCGATGCTTCTGGCGCTCGCGCGGAAGTGGGACGCCGATCCCGTCGACCTCGGCCATGCCGGCGACGATCCCGCCGCGATCCGGCGCGCGCTGGACCGCGGCTCGGCGGAGGCGGACCTGATCCTGACCTCCGGCGGCGCCTCGGCGGGGGACGAGGATCACGTCTCCGCTCTCCTCCGCGCCGAGGGCAAGCTCACGAGCTGGCGAATCGCGATGAAGCCCGGCCGCCCCCTCGCACTCGCGCTCTGGCAGGGCGTTCCCGTCTTCGGCCTGCCCGGCAACCCGGTCGCGGCCTTCGTCTGCGCGCTGATCTTCGCGCGGCCCGCCGTGGCGCTCATGTCCGGCGCGGGATGGACGGGGCCTCTGGCCTTCACGGTGCCGGCGGGCTTCACGAAGGCCAAGAAGGCAGGCCGGCGCGAATATCTGCGCGCCAGGATCGGCAGCGACGGCAGGGCGGAAGTCTTCGCCTCGGAAGGCTCGGGCCGGATCAGCGGGCTGAGCTGGGCGGAAGGGCTGGTGGAACTGCCCGACGACGCGATGGACATCGCGCCGGGCACGCCGGTCATGTTCCTTCCCTATTCCGCCTTCGGCCTCTGACGGGCCGCCTCAGCCCTTCGAGCCACCGCGCCGGATGAGATAGGCCTGCTCGCCATCGTGCTCGGACGTCCCGATCAGCTCGTGCCCCGCCTCGACGCAGAAATGCGGAACGTCGATCACCGCCGCCGGATCGGTCGAGACGAGCCTGAGAATCGCGCCCGGCGCCATGCCGGCCAGCCGCTTGCGCGCCTTGAGCACGGGCAGCGGGCACAACAGCCCGCGCGCATCGAGTTCCTGATCCCAGTCCATGGCGCTGCGGATACTGAAAACGACGCTTCCTGTCCATCGGCCCCGGTGCCCCCGTGCGACACATGGGCGTCGGCCTGACGCCGATCGGAAATCGCAGCGGCTCCTTTTCCGACGGTCGGCTGTCCGGCCGATTTGACAGGACCGGTCCGAAGGTGTGGACTCGCTAAGGCGACGTGAGGGAGATGGACGGCAAAGATGTCCTTGGATGATCGGAGCGGTGTCTGGAAGTCTGGTCGGGGCCGGGGTCGTCGGGTTCCGAAGGGTCGTCAGCTGGAGGACGGGGCCTGGGCGGAGGTTCGGGCGCTGTTGGGGGATGGTCCGCGGCGGCGGGATCTTCTGATCGAGTATC